>JBFMAB010000020.1:0-202501 GCA_040755835.1 Myxococcota bacterium | reverse complement strand
GGGGGCGGCGGCGGGACGGGCGGGGGCGGCGGCGGGACGGGCGGCGGCGGCGGCGGGACGGGCGGCGGCGGCGATGACGGTGCCGCGGTCGGCGGCTGCGGCTGTGGCGCGACCGGCGCGGAGGCCAGCGGGCTGGTGGCGCTGGTGCTCGCCGTCCGTCGGCAAAGCGCGGGCGCGCGCCGAAGACGCCGAGCCGCTGTGCCAGTCCAGCTCGCTCCGCCCCAACGTCCGGCGCGACCTTCGTCGTGTGCCGCCACACGGTGGAGTCGTTCCTCAACCAGGTGCTGAAGCGTGGCGGCGTGCCCTCCACCGAGCTGCTCGGGCGGCCACGGGCGCTCGACATCGATCCCCGCAAGCCGAGCGATCGACGTCGACACCGGGTGGCGGCTGCTCGAGCTCGCCGCCGAGATGCTCGCGCCGGAGCAGACGACGGAGGACGCGTTCCGCGAGATGGGCCGCGAGGTGCTGCGGGGCTTCGAGTCTTCCGTCGTCAGGAAGACGTCGTTCCTCGTGCTGCGGCTGCTGGGCACCAGGCGCGGCATCATGAAGGTCGCCGACTCGTTCCGCTCCGCGGACAACGTCACGACCGTCGAGGTCGCCGAGACCGGGCCGAAGAGCGCCAGCGCCCGCGTCCTGGTGCCCGGCGGCCTGCGCCACCCGTCGTCCGCGGAAGGCATCTTCCTCGAGGGGCTGGCGCCGCTCGGCGCGAAAGAGCCGCGGTTGAACTTCAGGCCCGACGAGCGCGACGGCACGTTCGACGTGGGCTGGACCTGACGCGTCAGAAGAACGACTTCGTGAACGCGTGGGGCAGCAGCTCGCCCAGCGTCCAGGGTCTCTCGAGGCCGGCCGGCGTGCGCGATCGCACCGGCATCGACGCGTCGCCGAACTCGGCCAGCACCTGGCGGCACATCCCGCACGGCGGGGTGGGCTCGCGGGAGTCGACGACGATCGCCACGGCGCGCGGCGTCCGGCCCGCCAGCACCATCGCGCCTACGGCGTTGCGCTCGGCGCAGACGGTCAGCCCGTAACTGGCGTTCTCCACGTTGCAGCCTGAGACGATCGACCCGTCGTCGCAGAGCAGCGCCGCGCCGACCAGGAACTTCGAGTACGGCGCGTACGCTCGCTGCCGCGCCGCCTCCGCCGCTTCGAAGAGCTTCTCCCAGTCGATCGCCGCCATGGTCCGGGCCAGCTTCCCACCAGTCGCCGGGCGACGCGAATTCGACGCCTTCGTGCTAGGCCCCGCCCCATGAGCACTCCCGTCGCGTTCATCACCGGAGGCAGCCGCGGCGTCGGCCGCGCGCTGTCGCTGCGCCTCGCGAAGCAGGGTTACGAGATCGTCTCGACGTACCGGCGCGACGCGGAGGCCGCAAAGAAGCTCGAGGCCGACGTCACGGCGCTGGGCCGGCGCTGCATCACCATGGTCGCCGACCAGCTCGAGCCAGAATCGCTCCACGCGGTGTTCGACCGCATCGAGAACGACTTCGGCCACCTCGACGTCTTCGTGGCCAACGCCGCGTCGACCAAGTTCGCCCCGCTGATGGACGTGAAGCCGCACCAGATGGACAAGACGTTCAACGTCACGGTGAAGAGCTTCCTCATCGGTGCCCAGTGCGCCGCCCCGCTCATGAAGGGCCGCGACGGCCGCATCGTGATGGTGTCGGGCATGGACAGCCGCATCCCCCTCCCCTTCCACGGCCTGCTGGGCGCCATGAAGGGCGCGATGGAGATCCTCGTGAAGTACCTCGCGTGCGAGCTGGCCGGTGACCGCATTCGCGTCAACGCGGTGAACCCCGGGTACATCGATACCGACAGCTCGCGCTTCTACGTCGGGTCCGAGGCGTGGGCGCGCGTCGAGAAGCAGCTCGGCGAAATGGTGCCGGCCGGCCACATCGCCCAGGCCGAGGAGATCGCCGAGGCCATCGAGTGGGTGTGCCTGCCCGGCTCGCGCTACGTCAACGGCACCGTCATCAACGTCGACGGCGGCCTCGAGGCGAACTACCAGTTCTACCTCTCGGCGAAGCTGTAGCTGCCGGCGCGAAGGCGCGGTCGATGCGCTACCTGTCCACGGCCTTCCTCTGGGGCTCGGTGCTGCTCACCCTGCCGGTGGGCTACGTGCTGGCGGTGGTGCTGCTCGCGCTGACGGCGCCGTTCGACCGGCACCGCGTGGTGCTGCACCACTTCGTCACCGGCTGGTGCCACCTGTACCTGCGCTTCTGGCCGGGCTGGCGTGTGCGCGTCGAAGGGCGCGAGAAGCTGCCGAAGGGGCCCTGCGTCCTGGTGGCGAACCACCAGTCGATGGCGGACATCCTCGCGCTGATGGGCCTGCGGACGACGTTCAAGTTCGTCTCGAAGGCATCGCTGTTCCGCGTGCCGCTGGTGGGCTGGATGATGCGGCGGCTGCAGTACGTGGCGCTCGAGCGCGGCAAGCAGAGCTCGCACCAGGACCTGCTGGTGGTGTGCGGCGCGCTGCTCAAAGCCGGGCAGAAGGTGCTCATCTTCCCCGAAGGCACCTACGCCTCGGGCCCCGAGCGGCTGCCGTTCAAGCGCGGCGCGTTCCGCCTCGCGCAGCGCGCGCAGGTGCCGCTGGTGCCGATCGTCCTCGAGGGGACGAGCGCGCTCGTGTTCGAGGACGGGCCATGGTTCTCCCCGACCGGCCGCGTCACCGTGCGCGTCATGGAGCCGCTCCGGCCGCCGCCGGTCGACGCCGACGACGAACCATGGGTGCGCGAAGTCGAGGCTCGCTACGAGGCGTGGCTCGACCAGCCGGTGCGGCGGGCGAGGTAGCGGTCGGCGCGTCGGGTGCGCCGAGGGCGAGCACCACCAGCGCGGCGGCCGCCGGCCACAGCTGCACCAGCAGGCGATTCACCAGGGTCCCGTTCTCCGCGAACGCGCGGACGCGCTCCGGTCCGCAGAGCAGCTCGACGACGACGAAGGCGAAGTCGAGCACCACCAACCACCGCGCGGCCCGCGCCGGCCCGTCCGACGCGCCGCGCAGCAGAACCGCCACCGCCACCGCCCAGAAGACGCCCCAGGAGAACACGTCGGTGGCGTGCAGCCAGACGAGCGCCCCCAGCTTCGGAAGCCATGGCCAGTACGGCAGCCCGAGGGCGTGGTCGCTGTCGACGACGCCCGCGCCATGCAGCAGCAGGCGCCACGCGCCGACGGAGAGGAGCGCCAGCGCCGCGGGGACGGCGAGCCGCCACGCGTCGCGCCGGCGCAAGGACACCAGCCACCCCGCCGCGCTCGCCGCGAGCACGTGCGCGAGGCCTTCGTCCTTGAAGCCCGCGAGGACGACGGCGGTGAAGAGCGCCTCGATCGGCGGGCGGCCCTCGACGCTCGCGAGCAGTTGCCCGAGCAGCGCGAGGCCCATTAGCCCGACCGGCAGATCGACGTACGTCGACCGCAGGTGCACCCACGCGAGCGGCGCGGCGAGGGCGACAGCGAGGGCGAGGGGGCGCGGTCGCGTCACGAGCGGCGCCCAGGCCTCGAGCGCGACCGCGGCGCAGAGCAGCACCAGCAGCGTGGCCGCGAGCGTGTGCGTCGCCAGCGCGTCGCGCCCCAGCGACACCCACCCCACCGCCGACGGCCAGAGCGCCGGGTAGCCCGGCGGGACGAGGTGCTGCGTCGCGTCCAGCGCCGCGCGGACGCCCGCTCCGAAGCCGAGCGACTCGAGACGCGCCTTGCCCAGCCAGACGTACTCGTCCCACTGCGTCGGCACCCACGGCCGCGCGAGGACGAGCAGCGCGCCGACGGAGAAGAGGCGCCATGGGAAGCGCGCCAGGGGCTGCGCCTGCGCGGGCCGCACCAACCACGCGGAGAGCCCCAGCGCCGCGAGGAGTGAAACGCCCGCCGCGCCGAGCGACGCGAGCCCGAGCACGCCGATCGCCGGGATCGCCGCGGACGGCTGCCGAACCGTCACCCGCAGCGGCCGGCGCGACGCGAGCGAGAGGATCACCGCGCCCGTCACGTGGAGCACCGCCAGGCCGAGGAGCGCGATCACGGCGAAGCTCCACAGACGACCTGCGCGTGCGAGGCGTCTCGCACGCACGCCACGTTCAGCGCGCCACCGCGAAGCTCGAGCCGCACCGCCGGGCGTTCGACGGGTGGCCTCGAGGGCCACGCGTAGCGCCCCAACGGAAAGAGGACGTCGTCGTCCTCGTGGTCGATCGCCACCGGTGTCCCCGGCCAGGGCGCCTCACGCTGGAGCGTCGAGAGCGTCGCCACGAGCGCCGCGGCGGTGTCCGATCGACGAAGCGGCGCGTCACCGCGCAGCGCCGACACGCACACCGCGCCGGGCACGGCGGCGAGCAGCGCCAGCGCCGGGAGCAGCCAGGCCGGGCGGCGCCGGCGCAGCCACGCGAGCGCCAGCACCAGCACCACCACCGCGAGGGTCGACGAACCGACCCGGGCGGGAAACTGCGCGCGAGGCTGCCCGCTGACACTGTTCGCGCCATCGAGCAGGATGGCTTCGGCACGAGCGAATGCGAAGGAGTCGGCCGGCGGTGCCACGGGCGGCCCGCGTCCTATGCGAAAGCGAGTCGCAGCAACAGTCTTCCTCACCGCGTGCCTGTTGGGCTGTCCGCACGCCGCTCCGGCGCCTCGCGATGAGACGGTCGACCTCGTCGTCATCGCCCCGCACCCCGATGACGAGGTGTTGATGGCCGGCGGCGTGCTCGAGCAGGCCGTGAAGGCCGGCCGGCGCGCCGCGGTGATCGTCCTCACCAACGGCGATCTGGGCTGCTTCGACGATCGCGACGGCGCGCTCCGACAGGCCGAGACGGTGTCCGCGCTCGCCGCGCTGGGCCTCGACGAGGACGCCGTGCACTTCCTCGGCTACCCCGACGGGCACCTCGCCCGGCTCGGCGCGACGCCGCTTCGGGAGGTGGACTGGCGCGCGCCCGACGGCACGTGCGCGACGCGCCGCACCACACTGGCCACGCGCGGCGCGGGCCACCTGGACGAGCACACGCGCCGCACCGGCCGGCCAGCGCCGTTCACGGCGCCCGCGCTGACGGGCGACCTCGCCGCCCTCCTCGAGCGGCTCGCGCCCCGCGACGTCTACCTGCCGCACGGGCTCGACGAGCACCCGGATCACGCGGCGACGTACCTCTTCTTCCGTCGCGCGCTGGCGCGCCTCGTCCGCGGCCCCGTCACGGTCCACCGCGCCGTCGTCCACGCCGGGCCGTGCTGGCCGACCGACTGCGCGACGTCGCTCGCGCCAGACGAGCCGCTGCCCGAGCTGCCCGCGCCATTCGACGGCTACCGGCCCACCGAGCGCGTTCCCATCGAAGGGCGTCGGAAGCTGGCGCTCATCGCCCACTACGCCTCGCAGGCGCCGGGCGGCGCCGAGCGCGACTGGCTGGCGGGCTTCGCGCGGCGCGACGAGGCGTTCTTCACCGAGACGCTGCGCCGCGACGCCTCCGGTCGGTGGACGACGGTCGAGGCCGAGCGGACGGGCGAGCTGCCGATCGCGGAAGGCGCCACGGTGTCGCTCGAGTCCGGCGCGACGCTCGCGGTCGCCGTCACCGACTCCAGCGTCACCCTGCACGCCGACGGCCGCGTGGTGGCCCGCTGGGAGCGCATCGGCGCCCAGCCGCCGTTCAGCCTCCGCGTCACCACGCGGCGGGACGCGAACGGCTACGCCGAGTGGAGCCTCTGGGGCGCCGGAGAGTTCGCCGGGACGCGGGTGCTTCGGGGCTTCCCCCGCGGTGGCTGAGCTCCCGCGGTCCGGTGCACTTCGCCGCCGCGGGAGCTGCTGCGTCCGCGCACGCCGACGCACCGTGTTTCCCGACATGCCGAGCTCCTTCGCTTCAGCCCGCCGAGCCACGCCCTGTCCCAGGACGCGATGCCGAATCACCGTCACTTCATCCGCAGCATTGCCTCCCGAAAGCCCAGCCCGGCTTGCCGGGCGAGGCCTCCGCGTCAGCGGGGTGGATTGGTTTCAAACCGGCGGGTGGATCCGTTTCCGAGTGGCGCGATCAGCCACGGGTCCACCGGACACATTCGCCCCCACGGGCGCGCTACGGACAGCGCACCGGGTGCTGCATCACGTCGATGAGCGTCGCGGTGACGGGGATGAGCCGCGGCGTCACCCGGTAGCGGTCGGCCCGGGTCTTGAGGAACACCGAGTCCTCGTAGCTACCGGTGCGCTCGCCGGCGCGATTGAGTGCGTACAGCTCGCTCACGCCGTTGATGCCCAGCACGTAGCTGTCCGCCGCGCCGCCCGGCTCGAAGTACGGGCTCGTCACCTGCCCGCCCAGCGAGTGCCAGCGCGCCTCTGGCGGCAGCGCCTTCACGCCCGGGTGCCCGGACAGCAGCGCGAGCAACAGCGCGGGCACGTCATTCTGGGACATGGGCGCCTCGTCGAGCAGCCGCTGCGCGTCGGCCAGCGCTGCGTCGAGCGCCCCCCGGTCCTTCGCCCGCGCGCGGAGGGCGTCGGGGATGACGAGCGCCAGGGGGATCTGCGCCTTCTGCGCGTCGGTCTCCGTGCCTTGCGCGCCCCACACGTACGCGTGGCCCGTCGAGTGGTCGGCGGCGAGCACCACGATGCTGCGGTCCACCAGGTGCCCGGCCTCGAGGCGCGCGAAGAGCCGCTCCACCGCCGCATCGGTGTACGAAAACGTGACGAGGCGCAGGCGATCGTCGGCGTCGGCGCGGTTGGGCGTGGCCTTGAGCGCGGCGTCGACCCGCGCGGACACCTCCGGCGGCAGATCCTCCGGCGCGGTGAACGGGGAGTGGTGCGACAGCGACATCACCAACGACAGCTGCGGCGCCCCGCCCTCGAGCCCCTTCGCCACGCGGGCCACGGCCGCTTCGAACACGGCGAAGTCGGTGATGCCGTCCCAGGTGCCCTTCGGCGCGTCCTTGGGGAAGTCGTCCTGCCCCAGCGCGGTGCCGAAACGGTGCTCGCGGAGGAAGACGTCCATGCCGTCGAAGGTGAGATCGGAGCCGTAGAAAAACGAGCCCTGGAAGCCCGCGTCCGCCAGCACGTCCGGCGCACACCGCATGGGGAACGGGTGGAGGTCGCGGATGAAGCTCAGATTGTACGGCAGCGTGCCCAGGCCACAGGTGAGAGCGCCCAGGCCCTGCGCGGTGCGCACGCCGGCCTGGTACAGCTTCGACGGCGCCAGCACGCCCTTCCCGCCCGCGCGCGCCCGCTCGTAGAGACCGGTGACGAACGGGGCGATCTCCCGCGGCGCCTGCGGGTTGAGCGCGTGCACGTCATCGGCGCGGAAGCCCTCGAGCGACAGGAGGAAGACGGCGACCGCGCGATCGTCGTCGCGGAACAGCGCCGCCGAGGCGCGCTCGAGCGCCTCGAGCAGCGCGCGCCCGCGGGGGTCCTTCGTGGCGGGCTCCTTCGCGACGTCCAGCGGCCTCGCGTACGGGTGCGGCCAGCACGGCCGCCCGGCCTCGTGGCGCGAAGGCCAGCCCAGCCGCGCGGCGCCCGTCGGCGCGAGGGACGGCGCCAGCTCCGCGTCCAGCACCAGCTGCCGCGGCGTCGCCGGGCCCTGGTGCCGCAGGAGATCGACGGTGCTCTCGACCAGGCCCGTCATCGGGTCGCCCAGCGCCGCGGCGGTGAAGCGGTTGGAGACGGCCCCGAGGCCCAGCGTGGCGGACAGCGCCAGCCCCGAGCCGGCGCCGAGGCCGCCCATCACGCCCAGCGCCCACGGCCGCCATGGCACCAGCTCGCCGCCCGCCCGACGCCAACGCCACGCGACCAGCGCTGCAAGCAGCGCGAGGCTCACCAGCGCCGGCAGCCAGACGCGCTCGTAGCGGAGGAAGCCCAGCGTGCCCTCGACGAAGGACGCGTTGCCGCCGCCCTCCGCGAGGTCGAACATGGTCGGGAAGGCGCCGCGCTCGCCCTTCACCTCCTGCGCGACGACGGTCAGCACCCACAGCGAGAAGCCCGCCGGGAAGGCCGCCACCAGCGCGCCCGAGCCCTGCCACCGCGGGCCGACGCGTCGGCGCGCGACGAGCGGCATGGCGAAGGTCAGCAGCAGCACCACCGGCCCGAGCACCAGCACCACGGCGGAGAGGTCGATCAGCACGCCGACCGCGACGCGCTCGAACTTCGTGGCGACGCTGCCCCAGCTGCGCGCGGCCACCGCGAGACGCGCGGGCAGCGCCGCGAGCGCGAGGACGCCGACGGCCGCCAACCCCGAGACGAAGCCGCGCCTCAAGGCGAGGGCACGAGCGCTGGCGTTCACCGGAGTGGCCACCGGTGTCCATGCGTAGTCCGCCGCCCGCGTTTTTTCACCTAGCCAACCGGCGGCTCCCGTGGCTTCACTGTCTCCACCAGGCCCGATGTCGACACTCGCGTTGTTGCTGTCCGCCCTCCACGCCGTGGCCCTCGCCGCCACGGACGGAGGCGTGTCCTGTGTGGAGGTCGAGCAACGCCTGCAGGCCGCACAGCGCGCGCTGGCCACCTGCACCGACACGACGCGCTCGCTGTCGACCGCGCGCGATCGCTGCGAGGCCGCGCTCGATGACGCCACCGACAAGGCCGCCACCAGCGCGAACCGGCTCGAGGCCTGTGTTCAGGAGAAGGAGCAGCAGTGCCAGGAGGCGGCGGCGCTCGCAGCGTCGCTGCTGCAGGGCTCGGCGCGCGGCGTCGGCGCGTGCGTGCCCGCGGCCACCCTGGCCCAGCTGCAGCAGCTCGTCGACGGGTGGTTCGCGCTGTCGAAGGCGCTGGCGCAGCTCGACGAGTACGCGACCGGCTCGAGCGACGTGCTGCCCCGCGGCCCCGGCGTGACGGACGCGGAGCGCCACCTCGGCCGGGTGCTGGGCGCGCGCAGCGGCGTGCCGCTGTGGAACCGACGCCTGCTGGTGGAGGCCTTCCGCCTCACCGCACCCGAGGCCTGGCGGCGGCTCAAGGGCCAGGGCGCCACCGCGGTGGAGACCTTCTTCGAGTCGCGCGGTCCCCTGCCCGAGACCTTCATCGGCGAGGCGAAGGGGGAGCACGAAGGCGCGGGCGGCTCGGCGGGACCGCCGCTCACGGCGGCGCTCCGGTTGACGCAGGCGTACCTGCAGCTGGCCCGGTGTGACGATCGCCCCGACTCGCGGGAGTGCGGGCGCGCGCGGCAGCTCGTGGACCTGCTGGACGCCACCGGGCCGCTGCTGGTGCGCCGCCGCGTGGAGGAGCTGTACGCCACGCCGTGCGACGCGATCCGCCCCGACATGCTGCGCGGCTGGCTGCAGGACCTGCCGGTGTCACGCAGAGAAGAGCGCCAGGCGACGCTGGCCGAGCTGTCGCAGGCCGCGCGCGCGAAGTTGTTCCTCTGCTACCTCGGCGACGTGGAGGGCGACGCGTCGTACCGCGCCTGGGTGGCCCCGCGCCTGCCGCCGCCCGCCAGCCTGGACGCGCGCACGCTGCCGCTGGTGGACGCCTTCTCGAAGTTCGTCGCCGACGGCGACCCGGTCGATCGCTGCGGCCGCGCCGTGCGTGCGCTCGAGCGACTGCCCTCGCCGAAGATGTGCGCGGCGGAGGGCGCCGAGACGCTCGCCGCGCTGTCCGGGTGGGCCCGGGCCCCGGCGCCCGCCGCGCCATCCCCCGAGTGGCAGCTGTGCCAGCGCGTCGCGCGCCTGTTGTGGAGCGGCGCCGCGGTGTCGTTGCCCGAGTCGCCCGCCGAGCCGGTGCACGTCGACGACGAGGCCACCGCCACCACCGTCGCCCAGCTGCGCGAGGCCTGTGACGCGCGGCTCGGCGTCGGTGGCCGCTTCGAGGAAGGGCTGGGCGCGCTGGCGGCGATCGGCGCGGCGCTGGGAGAGACGCCGACGAGTTCCCCGTGGCGCCTCGATGGAACCGGGGGCCGGCCGCAGGAGAAGGCGCGCCTCGCGAACGCCCTGGAGGTGACCGCCTGGGTGCAGCACGTCGTTGCGCAGGAGTCGGTCTGCGACGCACTGGGCCTCTCGCCCGCGCGCTGCGACGCCTGCCGGGAGGCGGCGCCGGGCACGCACTACGACTGCGACGCCGAGCGCGAGCTCAAGGAGGCGTGGGCGCGCTACCGGCGGCTGACCCGGGCGGGCGCCGCCGGGCTGATCGCCCTGGTGCTTTTCCTCTCCTGGGCGCTGCGGCAGTGGCGGGCGCGGCGCACCGTGGCCGGCCTGGTGGGCTTGGCGCGGGAGAGCCTCGAGGGGCTGGGCCTGGACGCGGCGCGCGACGCGTGGCGCCTCGTCTTCCCTTCGCGGCACGACACGCTGCGCCTCACCCTGCCCCGCACGCCCGCCTGGGAGCGCTGGGGCCATGAGGCCTGCGCCGTCTTCGCGCCGGGCGCGCCGGCGTTGCACGAGGCCGACGTGAACCACGCCGCGGCAGTCGCGCAGCGCCACGACGTGAAGGTCGTCTTCCTGCTGCACCCGGACACGGCGTCACCGGATCTCGGCGCGGTGCGGGCGATCCTCGACTGGGCGGCGCGCGGCGGCACGAGGGCGGTGCAGGTGCTGCCGCTGGCGCTCTCGCGGCTGGCGTGGGCCACGCGCGACGAGGATCTGCTCGACCTCGTCGAGGCCACCTCGCTGCGCGGAAACCCGTTCGAGGTGCGGGGCCCGGTGCGCAGCTCGAGCCAGTTCTGGAACCGCGAGCGGCTGGTGGCCGGGCTGCTCACCGAGTCTCGGAGCGGCAACTGGACGATCGTCACCGGACTGAGGCGCTTCGGGAAGTCGTCGCTCGCGCTGGAGGTGGCGCGCCGCTTGACGGGCCCGTCGGCCTACGTCGATCTCGCCGGCTTCCACCACGAGGTGATGCACGGCGAGACGCCCGCGGTCGCGGTCGAGGCCGTCTTGCGCACGCTGGTGGCGCGGCTGATGGACTCGGCGGCGGCGCGCTACCCGGCGGCGGTGGTGCCGCCGGCGCCGACGGGGTCGCTGGACGCGCCGACCCTGGCCGCGTGGCTGAAAGGGCTGGGCGTGGCGTGCGGCACGTCGGCGGGCACTGCGCCGCCCACCATGCTGCTGGTGCTGGACGAGGTGGAGCAGCTGTTGTCTTCGCCGCCCGAGAAGTTGGGCCGCGCGCTGGACGTCTTGGCGACCCTGGTGGGCCGCCTGCGCAGCGCGGTGGCGGATCCGTCGGCGCCGCACGCGGGCAGCACCGTGGGCGTCACCTTCTGCGCCGCCATGCACCCGCTGTTGTGGGCGCCGCTGGCGACGCTGGGCGGCCAGTCGCTGATGGGCGCGTTCCCGTCCATCTGCGTGCCGGCGCTGGACGACGAGGCGGCGCGCTCGATGATGCGCGGCCTCGGGGCGCAGCAGGGCATTCGCTTCGACGACGACGCGCTGGCGGCGATGGTCCGCGCGTCGCAGGGCGTGCCGCTGCTGTTGCGGCGGCTCGGCACCTCGGTGCTGGAGCTGTATGACGCGGACCGCGCGCGGCAGGGGGCGCTGGGCGCCACGCGGATCGGCGTCGAAGGCGCGGCCGAGGCGATCCGGCGGGAGACGCGGGGCGGCTCGCCCTTGCGCGTGTGGGTGGAGTCGGAGATCGCCCCGGTGGATGGCCCGGCCGGCGTGATGCTGCGGGCGCTGGCCCAGGCGGACGAGCCGGTGCCGGTGACGAAGCTCCAGCGGCTGGTGGAGACTCAGGTGATGGACCGCTTCGCCACCACGGGCCTCGACGCCCACCTGCCGCCCAGCGAGCTCAAGCGGCGCGCGCAGGAGGCGGCCAGCGTGATGGTGCGGCTACTCGCCGACTCGCGGCTGCTCGAGGAGCATGGCGATCTCACCGCACCCGAGAGCTACTCGCTGCCCGACGGCGTGCTGCGCACCATCCTCTCGGAGGGAGCGAAGGCGTGAGACGCTTGCGTCGGCTCGGCGGCGCCCTCGCAGGCGCGGCCCCCTTCCTGGGCGCGGTGGTGAGCATCGCGTGGCTCGGCTGGTCGTCGCACTCGAGCGCCAGCGCCACCTCGACCCTGTGGGCGATGGTGAGCCACCCCATCGGCGCGATCGCCGCGATCCAGTCCGTGTACACCCTGCTCCTCAGCGTCCTGTGGATGCGCTACCGCCCGTTCCGCGTCGACGATCCCCAGTGGCCCAGGGTGACAGTGGTGATCCCCGCCTTCAACGAGGGCCCGATGGTGGGCCGGAGCATTCGCAGCGTGGCGGCGTGCGACTACCCGAAGGACCGGCTGGAGGTCATCGTCGTGGACGACGGCTCGCGCGACGACACGTTCTTCCACATGCAGCACCTGCGGCGGGAGTTCCCCGAGCTGGTGCGGCTGGTGCGCTTCGTCGGCAACCGAGGGAAGCGCTCGGCGCTGGTGGCGGGCTTCCGCGCGGCGACGGGCGACGTGGTGATCACCATCGACTCGGACAGCGAGATCGACCCGGCCACCGTGAAGGAGATGGTGAAGCCGTTCCTCGCCGACGAGAAGGTGGGCGGCGTGGCGGGCCGGGTGTCGGTGCTGAACCGCGACAGCCTGATCAGCCGCATGCTGGAGGTGCAGTTCGCGCTCGCCTTCGACTACGGCCGAGCGGCGCAGTCGGTGTACCGCGCGGTGGCCTGCTGCCCGGGCGCGCTGTCCGCGTTCCGGAAGTCGATCATCCTGCCGTACCTCGACGAGTGGGAGAACCAGCGCTTCCTCGGCCGCCCCGTCAACCACGGCGAGGACCAGGCGCTCACCAACATCGTCCTGCGGCAGGGCTACGACACGGTGTACCAGCGGACCGCGGTGGTGCACACGCTGGTGCCGACGACGTACCGGCAGCTGTCCCGCATGTTCCTGCGGTGGGACCGCAGCTACATCGTCGAGGGCTTCTCGTTCGCGCGCTTCATGTTCACGCGCTACCGAGAGAAGAACCGCTTGTTGCCGATCGTCACCTTCTTCGTGTCCAACCTGCGCTTCGTGGTGGTGGCGGTCGCGCTCATGGAGCTGCCGCGGCTGTTCGACACCAGCCTCGACACGCTCGGCCGCACGCTGGTGGCGCTGGCGCTCGGCGCGATCTTCACCGCCGCGTACTACCTGCGCTTCGAGCGCAGCTTCCGGTGGCTGTACGGCGTGCTGTACGCGATCTTCTCGGTGGTGATGTTGCAGTGGATCCTGCCGTGGGCCCTCGTCACCGTGCGCGACGAGCGCTGGGGCACCCGGTAGGCGTCACGGGAGGACGGCGTCCGTCCGGTACACCGGCAGGAGGTTCAGCCGCGAATCGTACGACGGGTGGCGCTCGTAGAAGAAGCGCAGGCGCGCGTCGGGGTCCTTCGCGAACGCCTCGTCCCGGAGCCGCGCGTCGAACTCGGCCTTCACCTTCGGCTGCTTGAGCAGCTCGCGCGCGTAGGCCTCGGCCAGGTAGTCCTCCAGGTACTCCTTCTGCTCGAGGTGCGCGTTGAAGAAGCCCCACGCCGCGAACGAGTCGGGCGCGGTGGGCTCGAAGAGGTGCATCACGAGGAACAGCTTCGGCTGCGCCGCTGGCACGAAGAGCGTCCCCTTTGGCAGGTCCTGCACGTCGGCCTTCCACTCGCCAGCGAGCGACACCGTCAGGCGGCCCTCGTAGGGCACGCCGCGGAAGCGCGGCGCGACGGCCGTGAAGGTCTGCACCTTCGCCTTCGCGTGCGGCGCGGCGAGCACCGTGAAGGCCAGCCCGTGCAGCTTCAGCTTCTCGGCCACCCAGCCCGCGTGCGGCGGCGGCACCAGGTAGCCGCCCTTCGGCGCCTTCGCGGTGAGTGACGGGGCGAGCTCGTCGAAGAACAGCGTCTTCCAGGTGGTGGGCTTCGCCTCGTCGTAGCGAATCCAAGGCTTGCCCGAGACGTCGCTGGGCTCGCGCACATACTCGTAGCCGAGGAAGTCGATGGTGCGCGGCTGCTTCGTCGGCTCGTACAAGAGCACCACGTCCTTCCCGGCCTGCTTCGCGCCCGCTTCATCGGCCTTCGCCGCGGCCTCGAGCCACGCGGGCCCGTTTCGCGCCGCCTGCGTCACGAAGCCGAGGCACGTGTCGTAGGTCGCCTGCACGCGCACGCCGTACTCCTTCCAGCTGTGCGTCTCGACCAGGGCCCCGAAGCGGTTGTTGGCCGCCCAGTAGGCGTTGGCGAAGCGCGGTGGCGGCCAGCCATACGAGAAGCCGGACTGCGGATCGTCGTCCGCGTTGAACGACGGGTAGAAGCCGACCGGGTGGTGTCCCTTCGCCTCGAGCTCGGCGAACAGCTCGGCGCGCAGGCTCTTGCCCAGCACGCGCAGGTCTTCCGGGCCGGTGGCCCACGGCTCGAACGTGACGGACACGTCGTGCTGGAACTTCGCGCCGTCGGTGACGTGGAGGTCTGCGAAGAGGATCGGATCCCACGCATGCAACAGCGCCAGCACCGCCTGCAGCTCCGGCGCCTCGGCCTTCGCGTAGTCGCGGTTCAAGTTGAGGTTTTGGCTGGTGACTCGCCAGCCCATCTCCTGGGGGCCGCGCTGGTTGGGGCGCTGGTTCTTCCCGAAGCGCTCGTGGCCGTCGACGTTCAGCACCGGGACGAAGACGATCGTCACCTTCGCGAGCGCGCCGTCGCCCACCTTTCCGTCGAGCAGGTCGCGCAGCAGCAGGAGGCCCGCGTCCTTCCCGTCGATCTCCCCGGCGTGGATCCCACCCTGCAGGAAGACGACGGGCCGGCGCTTCTCCTTCGCGGCCTCGGGGCTGAGCACGCCGTCGTCGGAGGCGACCAGGTGCAGCATCGGCCGACCGAGCGGCGTGGTGCCGAACGGCGCGCAGGTGACGCGACCGGGGTACCGCGCGGCGAAGCCGGCGCACAGGCGCTCCACCTCGTCGTAGCGGCCGGTGCGCTGGAACTTCGTCGCCTCGGCGGTGGTGACGAGCTTCGCGGGAGCGGCGCCCGAGAGGAGCGCCACCGTCAGCAGGACCGATGGAGTCATGGCAAGGCCGCAGGTGTACCGCGGTTGCCCCGCCCTGTGGGCGGCCACCGTCCTCCGAGGCGATTGCCGCGAACGACTCGTACGGCAACGCCCGGGGCGCGTGCCGCACCCGCGTTCGCTGGGGCGAAGACGCTCCGGGAGCCGCCGCTGTTCGTCGAGGCGGCCACGGGCGACCGACGGCCCGATCTGCTCAGTCCACTCGGCAACGCCGGCCTCGACACGGCCGACGACCGCACGCCATCCCGGCCGGGCGACTTCCCCGGCACGACCCCCGACATCGGCGCGTACGAGGGTCGGTGACTCGCGCAGGTGCGGCCCGCCTCATTGGGCCGATTCGCACGCCTTGGCCCGTTCCCCAAAGGAAGTGATGCACACCGGCGCGTCGTCGTGCCTAGCCTCCACAGCGTCTCTGAAACGGAGGCTTCCCATGCTGCGTCACACGCTGACCGCCACGCTGTTGCTGCTGCCCTTCACGGCGCTCGCCGAGGACGACGATCCCGAGGCGAAGGAGAACAAGGACATCCAGCGCTTCCCGGGCTTCTACCTGGCCGACGGCTCGGAGGAGGAGTTCGCCCGCTTCGAGTTCCTCGTCGGTTATGACACGTACGAGAACAAGGAGGGCAAGCGCTGGCACACGGAGCTGCGCCTGAGCGAGGGCGCCAGGCAGCCCGGCGCCATCGAGGTGCTGCGCAACTTCGAGAACGCCTTCAAGAAAAAGGGCGGCAAGGCGGTCTACAAGTACGACGACGGCACCAGCGGCACGTTCACGCTGAAGATGCCGCTGGGGAAGAGCGAGCGGTGGATGCAGATCCAAGCCTCGCCCGGCGCGTACGTACTCGACATCGTCGACGTGAAGGCGATGGAGCAGCAGGTCGAGGTATCGGCGAGCGAGACGCTCGACGCGCTCAACAAGGACGGCTTCATCGCGCTGCACGGAATCCTCTTCGACACCGGGAAGGACACCATCAAGGCCGAGTCCGAGCCGCTGCTGGACGAGATCGTCTCGCCGCCTACGAACAACCCGTCGCTCACGCTGTCCGTCGAAGGCCACACCGACAACGTCGGCAAGCCGAAGGCGAACCTGGACCTGTCGCAGAAGCGCGCGGCCAGCGTGAAGAAGTACCTCGTGGGCAAGGGCGTGGACGCGAAGCGGCTCACCACGAAGGGCTGGGGCGACACGAAGCCCGTCGCCGACAACCGCACCGAGGACGGCCGCGCGAAGAACCGGCGCGTCGAGCTGGTGAAGCAGTAGCCGTCAGCGGTTGATGATGAAGGCACAGGCGGAGTCGAGCGTCACCGTCGTCCCGTCGAGCGCCGCCAGCAGCCGGTCGTAGTGCCCCAACTCGTCGCGCAGCACCTGGTCGATCTTCCCGCGGGGCACGCCCTGGTGCTCGAGCGACAGCTTGATGCGAATGACGGACAGATCGCGCTCGTCCTCGATGGCCTCGCGGGCGGCGGCCTTGAGCGCCTCGAGGCGCTTCTTCGCTGCCGCGGTGGCCACCTGCATCGCCGGGTCCACGAAGGCCGGCAGCTCGGGGTACGCCGCCGCCACCTCGTTCCCCTTGAGCGGCCGCCCGTCGACGTCCTTGAGGATCTCGAGCAGCGACGGGTCCTCCCTGGGCTTCCCGTCCGGGCCGAGCACCACCGCCACGTGTACCAGCGTGGTGTCGAGGAAGCGCGACAGCTGCCGCGACGGCACCTTCGCGCCCGGCGCGGTGTCGCTGGGCTCGGGCGGCGTCACGTGGAAGAGGACCTCCAGGCCGCGCCCGCGGATCGGCTTCTTCACCTCGAGGAAGCGCGCGCCGTTGCGGCCGTACGGCCCGTCCTTCACGAAGCCGAACAGCGCCTCCACCAGCGGGTGGCCGGTCGCGAAGTACTCGATCTCTTCCTGCTCGACGGCGGTGTCGCGCCAGAAGGTGCCCAACACCGTGCGCTCCTGGGAAATGTCGTAGCCCGGAAGCGCCTCGACGTTCAGCGCGTGGCCGAAGTGGAAGGCGCACTGGAAGGCGTCGACCTCCTGGTCGGTGTCCACCTTGATGCCGATGCGATCGGCCAGCTCGGTGATGCACTCCTCCAGCCGCTCGTCGAGATCGCGGGCGATGCCCCACAGCCCGTCGTCCAGCGAGTCGTCCTCGTCACCTTCGTGGCCGATGCGCTCGTTCGCGCGCTGCACCAGCGCCTGCACCTCGCCGCGGTCGAAGCTGCGGAGGTCGAGCAGCGGATCGTACGCGCGCCTCACCTGCTCGCGCGCCGCCTTCACCTTGCGTTTGAGCTCGTCGAGGTACGCGCCGCGCGCCTTCGGGTCGGCGAGCGCGAGCTCGGTCAGCTTCGGCTCGACCTCCTCGAGGACGGCGTCGAGGCCGCCCACCGTCTCGCCGAACACGCCGACCGCGTCGCGCAGCATGGCCAGCACGTCGGCGCTGAAGGTGCCGGGCGCCTCGAAGACGTGCACGTCGACCGTCTGCGTCTGCCCGATGCGGTCGAGGCGGCCGATGCGCTGCTCCATCGTCGCCGGCGACCACGGCAGGTCGTAGTTCACCAGGTGGTGGGCGAATTGGAAGTTGCGGCCCTCGCCGCCCACCTCGGTGGACAGGAGCACCTTCGGCCCTTCGGGGTCGCGGAAGCGCGCCACCTGCCGGTCGCGCTCGGCCAGCTCGAGCTCGCCGTGGTACGCGAGCGCGTCGACGGCCTCGTGCCGCAGCTTCGCCTGCAGCATCTCCAGCGTGTCGCGAGCCTCGGTGAAGACGAGCACCTTGGCGCCCTTCTCCTTCGCCCACAGCGACTTGAGGAGCCGCACGAAGGCGGCGAACTTGGCGTCCTTGTCCGGCAGCGTCAGCTTCATGCCGGCGAGCGCCTTGTTGCTCTTCAGCGCCGCGAGGAAGGCGGCGGACGACGACTCGAGGCGCCGCACCAGGTTGGCCAGCGCCGCCCCGCGCACGCTGCCGTCCTTCGCCAGCTGCGCCAGCGCGGCGTCGCGGGCCGCCAGCTCTTCCTTCGTCAGCTCGAACCGGTGCACGTGCAGCGCGCGCTGCGAGAAGCCGCCCACCACCGCGCGCCGGTTGCGGATCAGCCGGTCCGACAGGCTGTACGTCTCCGCGAGGTGCATCAGCATCTCGTCGGGGTCGTCGATCTCCTGCAGCGCCTCGTCTTCCGGGAAGCGCTTCGCCAGCTCCTTCACCGCGCCCTTCGTCTTCTTGCCCGCAAGCAGCGCGCGCACCGCCTGCGACAGCTCCTCCTGCCGCGCGAGGCGCGCCTCGAACTCCTCCGCCGACGGCGCGGTCAGCGGATCGATGAGCGACAACAGCGCCTGGTACTCCGCCGGGTCGAGCTGCATCGGCGTCGCCGTGAGCAGGAGCAGGCCCCACGAGTTCTTCGACAGGCCCAGCGCGGCCTCGTAGGCCTTCTCGCCCTTCAGGTGGTGCGCCTCGTCGATGATGACGAGGTCCCAGTGCGCGCGCGGGTCGGCTGCCTCCTTGCGGTGCTGCTCGCTGCGCTGGAGGAACTCGAGGCTGGTGATGACGTGGTCGAAGCGCGCCCAGGGCGACACGGTGGGCTGCTCGTCCAGCGACTTCTCGTAGCGCTCCGCGTCCATCAGCGTGAAGAGCTGGTTGAACTTGTGGAACAGCTCGACCAGCCACTGCACCGTCAGGTGGCTGGGCGCGACCACCAGGACGCGCCGCGCGAGGCCCGACAGCCGCAGCGCCGAGAAGATCATGCCGGCCTCGATCGTCTTGCCGAGGCCCACCTCGTCGGCCAGCACGAAGCGCGGCCGCCGCGACGACAGCACGCGCTGCACCACGCCCACCTGGTGCGGCTTCACCATGACGCGCGAGGCCAGCAGCGCCCCCAGCGCGTCGTTGCGCCGCTCGTCGTCGAGCTGCAGCGTGGCGCGGCGCAAGAGGAAGTTCTTGGCGTCGGCGGCGCGGCCCTCCTTGAGCATCGCCAGCAGGTCGGGCTTCGGCGGCAGCGCGCGGAGCTCCGTCTCGGGCAGCTCCATCTCGCCGCCGTCGTCCAGCGCGACGACGTAACGCTTGAGGCCGCGAGCGCCCTCCTCCTCGCCCGTCACCTTGCCCGTCCTGCCCTTCGCGGTGCGGACCGCGTCGCCCGGCTGCAGCGTGGCGTGGACCAACGCGCCGCCGCGGGCGCTCACCAGCGTCGGGCCTTCCGCCTCGCGCACGGGGAACTGCACCAGCGCGCGGGTGTCGTTCTCTTCGAGACTCAACAGGTGCCCCACGCCCCACTCGGGCTGCGGGAGGTACCGGACCTTCATGCCGACCAGGAACGTGCTCATGAAACACGGCGGCTATAGCGGCTCGGGCCCCGCGGTGCAGCAATGCAAAGCGGTGGCGCGCTCGACGGCTCCATTCAGTCAGAATGCGAAGCCCAGGCCCACCGCCAGCCACGGGTAGCCGGCCTCGACGCGCAGGGTGAGCCCCTGGTTCAGCGCGAACATGACGCCGAGGCCGCCGATGGGGAACGCGCTGACCCAGGCGGCGCGCTGTGACGCCCAGTAGCCGAAACCGAAGTTGATGGCGGCCCCCAGCTTCACGTAGCCCGAGAAGCGCGGCGCGAGGTGCAGCATCCAGTTCACCGTGACGGGGAGGGCCAACCAGGTGGAGAAGCCGCTCATCCACGCGAAGGTGGCGTTGGCGCCGACCTCGAGGTTGAACGAGTCGTTCAGGTTGGCGACGAAGCCGTCGTGGATGAGCGGCTGGAAGTAGCTGACGCCGAAGCCCAGCGGGAAGCCGACGCTGCCCCAGCCGTAGTAGTGGTAGGGGAAGCCGACCCACGCGGTGAGGAGTCGCTGTCGCCGGTGCGCGCCGCCGTCCGTCAGCCCGCCGGGGCCCCTCAGATCCGCCGCCGCGCCGCCCGAGCTCGCGGGGGCCGCGTCCTGCGCGAAGGCGGGCGCCGCGTTCATGGCAGATGACAGTGCGATGGCGGCGAGAACCCGGTACATGGTGAGCGCTCCTCCCTGCGCTTGGGCACGTAAGCGAGGCACCCTGCGATGGCAACGGACAACCCGATCCTCTTCGTCGCCGGCGCCACGGGCGCGGTGGGCCGCGTGCTGGTGCCGCTGGCCGAGGCGCGCGGGCTGGAGGTGCGCCCCCACGTACGGCCGGCCAGCGCGGCGAAGCTGAGCCACCCCAGGCGCGTGGTGCTGGACCTGGGCGATCCCGCGCTGGTGGACGCGCTCATCGGCTGCACCACCGTGGTGTCACTGGTGGGGACGATGCGGAAGCGCTTCGCGAGCGGCGACACCTACGAGACGAGCGACGTCGGCTCTGCGCGCCAGCTGGTCGAGGCGGGCAAGCGCGCCGGCGTGAGGCACTTCGTCCTCCTGTCGTCCGTCGGCGCGGGCCGGCCGGTGGGCGCGTACCTGAAGGCGAAGGCACGAGCCGAGGCGCTGGTGCGCGAGTCGGGGATTCCCTTCACCATCTTCCGGCCGTCCGCCTTCGAGGACCGCGAAGGCCAGGCGATGCCCGGCGTGCGCGCGCTGACGAAGCTGCTCGGCCTCGCCAGCTACCAGCCGATCCGGCTCGAGGAGCTGGCGGCGGCCATCGTCCACGTGGCGGCCATGGGCGGCCCGACGGGCGTGGCGCTCGAAGGGAAGTCGCTGTGGGCCGTGGTGCGCGAGGCGGAGCGGCCGTGAAGAAGGTGCTCGTCAGCGCGTGCCTGCTGGGCCAGCCCGTCCGCTACGACGGCCGGGACAAGCGCGTGGACAGCGGCGTGCTGGCGCGCTGGGTGGCCGAGGGCCGCGTGGTGCCGGTGTGCCCCGAGGTGGCCGGGGGCCTCCCGGTGCCGAGGCCGCCGGCCGAGCGACAACCGGACGGGCGCATCCTCGACGCGCACGGCCGCGACGTGACGGCGGCGTTCGACGCCGGGGCGGCGCACGCGGTGGCGCTCGCGCGGCAGCACGGCATCACCGTGGCGGTGCTGAAGGAAGGCAGCCCGTCGTGCGGCGCCTCGCTGGTGGGCGACGGCACCTTCACCGGGACGAAGGTGTCCGGGCAGGGCGCCACCGCCGCGGCCCTGCGGGCGATCGGCGTGCGGGTCTTCAGCGACCTGGAGATCGATCGCGCGGACACCGCGCTGGACGGCTGCTTCCCCTGAGGGGCATCCGCGACCTCTGTTCGGCGGCCGCGACGGCGGTCGCTCGCTACGACGCCTTGCCGAGCCGGAAGGCGGCGAAGGCCGCGCGAGGCGATGGCCGCCTCGCGACGCTGCTCTCCTTCGGCCTCGGCCGCCGACACCTCGGCCTCGGTGCGCGCGACGAGTTGGTCGAGTTCGTCCATCGCCGCCTCCCGGCGTGGCGTTCAGCCGGCCGCCGGCGCCACGCGGTGCACCACCCGCGCGGTGAGCCCGTTCTTCTCGAGCGCGGAGAGGAAGAAGGCCACCTCCGCGTGCGTGCCCTCGTAGGCGCGCGCCGGCAGCGTCGCGAGCCGCGCCTGCGCGTCGTCCGCCGACAGCCCGGCGAGCACCGTGAGCAGCTTCGTCATCGCCCCGCGCGCGGCGGCGTCGTCCAGCCAGAGCTCCGCGGTGCCGGACTGCGCGAGCAGCGCGTCGCGCGCGGCCGGCGTGGGCAGCCCCGCCCCGCCCGCCTCGAAGCCGTGGCCGCAGGCGCAGGCGAAGCGCTCGAACCACGAGAGCCGCCCGCCGTCGATGGACTGGCCGACCTCCAGGGCGCCGGGTTGCTTGCAGGCGGCGCAGACGGACGGGAGGCGCGCGGTCGGAAACACGGACGCCGAGTGTAGCTGGTACAAGCGCGCGCATGCGCATCGTCATCACCGGCACCAACCGCGGCATCGGCCTCGAGCTCACCCGGCAGTACCTCGCGCGCGGCGAGACGGTGGACGCGGCCGTGCGCTTCCCGTCGCAGGCCTCGGCGCTCAAGGCACTCGAGGCGTCTGCCGGCGGGCGCCTGCGCATTCACGGCTGCGACGTCGCCAACGACGAGCAGGTGCACACCTTCGCCCTCGCGCTGGAGCGCGCCGACCCCGCCGGCGTGGATCTGCTCATCAACAACGCCGGCGTCATGGGCAAGATGACCAGCCTCGAGGAGCTCGACTTCGCGGACCTCCACACCGTCTTCGACGTGAACGCCGTGAGCCCGCTGCGGGTGACGCGCGCGCTGCTGCCGCTTCTGCTGAAGGGGCCGACGAAGCGCATCGTCCACATGACGTCGCGCATGGGCAGCATCGACGACAACCACTCCGGCGGCGCCTACGCGTACCGCATGAGCAAGGCCGCGCTGAACATGGCGTGCCGCAGCATGGCCGTCGATCTCGCCGACCGCGGGGTCGTCACCGCCGTCTTCCACCCCGGCTGGGTGCAGACGGACATGGGCGGGCTGCACGCGCCGACGCCGGTCGACGTGTCCGCCCGCGGCCTCATCGCGCAGTTCGACGCGCTCACGCCGGAGAAGAGCGGCCGCTTCTGGACCTTCGAGGGGACCGAGCTGCCCTGGTAGGCCGTCAGGCGCCGTGTGGCGCCGGGACCGCGGGCGGCGGCTCGACGTGCGCGGCCGAGGGCGGCGTCGCGGGGGCGCCCGGCACCACCGCGGGCTGCATGTCCTCGGGCAACCGCTCGGCGAACAGCTTCCGCACCGCGTCCGCGTGCTCGCCCGCCGTCTCCTCACGCCAGCTCGAGGTGTCGATGGGCTCGAGGATCTCGATGTCGAGTTCCATCGGCGTGAAGGACAGGAACTCGCCCTTCACCCAGTTCTTGTGCGCGCCATGCACCACCACCGGCACCACCGGGAAGCCGGTGGCGATCGCCAGGTGCACGAAGCCCTTCTTGAACGGCAACAGCCGCCCGTCCTTCGAGCGCGTGCCCTCGGGCATGATCCAGATGCCGAGCCGGTTCGCCTTCACGAAGCGGGCCGCGTCCTTCAGCGTCTCGACGGCCTTGTCCTTGTTGAAGCGATCGAGCAGCAGGTGCCCCGAGAGCCACGCGAGCTGCCCGTAGAAGGGCACGCGGACGATCTCCTTCTTGAACACGCCGCAGGCGCCGATCGGACACAGCCAGATGCCCAGAAAGGCGTCCACCGTCGACGTGTGGTTCATCACGTAGATGGCCGGGTTCGACGCCTGCAGCCTCGCGTGGTTCTTCACGCGGGGGGTGATGCCCGCGAACCACGTCACCCCGCGCCCCGCGATGTGCCCGTACCAGTTGCAGGCCTTCACCCGCGCCACGCGGAAGGGCAGCAGCAGCACCGCGACGGCGATGAAGACGAGCGTCGTCAGCGCCATGAAGATGAAGCCAAACGTGAGTCGAATCGCGGATTTGAGAGTTCTCATGGCGGGGGCACCAGTGTTGGCCCCCTTCGTCATGCCTCTGTCATGGCGGCTCGCGCGGTTGCATTCTGGCCCTCGTGTGCGAAGGGGCGGCCCGTGATTCGCCTCGACTCCATCTACCTCCAGCACGGCCAGCAGGTGCTCTTCGTCGAAGCCTCGGCCGCCCTCCACCAGGGTGAGCGCGTGGGCCTCGTCGGCCCCAACGGCTCGGGCAAGTCGACCCTCTTCCGCCTGATCATGAAGGAGGAGGAGCCCGACGAAGGGCAGGTGTCCGTCGATAAGGGCGTCACCATCGGCTACTTCCGGCAGGACGTCGGCGAAATGTCGGGGAGGACGGTGCTCGAGGCGGCGCTGGAGGGCGCAGGCCCCGTGTCCGAGGTCGCGCACGAGCTGAAGGCGCTCGAGCACGCGCTGGCGGACCCGGCGCGCGCCGACGAGATGGAGAAGCTGGTCGAGCGCTTCGGCCACGTGCAGGCGCGCTTCGACGAGCTGGGCGGCTACGCGCTCGAGGGCCGCGCGCGGGAGATCCTCGCCGGCCTCGGCTTCCGCGAGTCGGTGGTGGACGACGACGTGGGCAAGCTGTCCGGCGGCTGGAAGATGCGCGTCGCGCTGGCGCGCATCCTCCTCATGCAGCCCGACGCGATGCTGCTCGACGAGCCGTCGAACCACCTCGACCTCGAGTCGCTCATCTGGCTGGAGCAGTTCCTCAAGCGCTTCGAGGGCGCGCTGCTCATGACGTCGCACGACCGCGAGTTCCTGAACCGCGTGTGCACGCGCATCCTGGAGATCGACGGAGGCGAGCTCACCTCGTACTCCGGCGACTACGAGTACTACGTGAAGCAGCGCGCGATCGCCGACCAGCAGCAGCAGGCCACCTTCGAGCGGCAGCAGGCGATGCTGAAGAAGGAGATCGCCTTCATCGAGCGCTTCAAGGCGCGGGCGTCACACGCCGCGCAGGTGCAGAGCCGCGTGAAGAAGCTCGAGAAGATCGAGCGCGTCGAGCCGCCGCGCCGCCACGAGAAGGTGTCCTTCGAGTTCAAGCCGGCGCCGCGGTCCGGCGAGGACGTGGTGAAGGTGGAGCACGTCTCCAAGGCCTGGGGCGACCTCACCATCTACGAGGACTTCAACTTCCTCCTGCGGCGGCGCGAGCGCTGGGCGGTGATGGGCGTCAACGGCGCGGGGAAGTCGACGCTGCTCAAGATGGTCGCGGGCCAGTCGCAGCCGGACCAGGGCTCGGTGACGATCGGCGCCTCGGTGAAGATGGGCTATTTCGCGCAGCACGCGATGGAGGTGCTGGACGGCGAGAAGACGGTGTGGCGCACGCTCGTCGACGCGTTCCCCCGCACCTCCGAAGGCACGCTGCGCACGCTGGCCGGCTGCTTCGGCTTCCCCAGGGACGAGGTAGAGAAGGTGGTGCGCGTGCTGTCGGGCGGCGAGAAGGCGCGCCTGGTGATGGCGCTGATGCTGTTCGATCCGCCGAACCTGCTGGTGCTGGACGAGCCGACCAACCACCTCGACCTCGCGACCAAGGAGATGCTCATCGAGGCCCTGAAGAACTACGAGGGGTCGATGCTGTTCGTCTCGCACGACCGGCACTTCCTCGCGGAGCTGTCGAACCGCGTGCTCGAGCTGACGCCGGAAGGGCCGCGCACCTACGGCGGCGGGTACACCGAGTACGTCGCGCGCACCGGCCGCGAGGCGCCGGGCCTGCACTGACTTCGAACGGGGGGCGCCATGGCGCAGCGCAGCGGGCTTGGCCGATTCCTGGGCTCGGTGAGGGGGGGCACCTCGCCGGCACCATCACCGCAGCCGCCCCCAGCGTCGGCGTCGCCCGCCGAGATCCGCGCCGCGTACGACGCCGCCGCCTCCATGTACGACGAGGGCCGCCTGGCGCGCCGCGCTGCAGGCGCTCGACCTGTCGCCCGGTTGCCTCACGGCGCCCGCGCGCGGGCGCTGCCGGAGCACCGCGAGCGCCTCGACCACACACGCACCTGCCCCGCCGACGGCGACGTCGAGGCGGCGCGTGGCGAGTAGCCCCGGCTACTTCGCCTCCGCGCGCTCGCGCACGAAGGCCACCGCGTCGTCGACGGAGCTGAACACCGCCAGCTTGCCCTTCTGCTGGTGCAGGCCCGCCTTCTCGAGCACCTGCATCGGCTGCGGCTGCACGCCGGCCAGCACGACGAAGCCGCCGCCCGAATGGATTCGGCCGATCGCCGACTCGAGCGCCACCAGCCCGGTGACGTCCATGGCCGGCACGTCGTCCAACACCAGCAGGAAGGTGCGCTTGCCGCTGTTCGCTGAAGCCGCCAACGCGCCGATCGCCTTCTCGGCGGCCCCGAAGAAGAGCGGCCCACGGATCTCGTACCAGATCGTCCCCTCCGGCAGCGCGGCGTGCTCGGTCGCCGGGCCCTCGAGGCGCTCGGCTCCGGCCACGTCGGCCATTCGGCGCATGAAGAGCAGCGCCGCCAGCATCACGCCGACGGACACCGACACGACCATGTCCATCGCCACGGTGAGCGCGAACACCGTCAGCAGGACGGCCACGTCGCTGCGCGGCGCCACCTTGAGGATGTGCACGAAGTGCCGCGCCTCGGACATGTTCCACGCGGTCAGCAGCAGCAGCGCCGCCATCGACGCCATGGGCAGGTGGCCCAGGAGCGGCGCCAACAGCACCACGCCGACCAGCACGAAGAGCGCGTGCGTGATGGACGCGATCGGCGACTTCGCGCCCGCGCGGATGTTGGTCGCGGTGCGGGCGATCGCGCCCGTCGCGGCGATGCCGCCGAAGAACGGCGCCACCAGGTTCCCGAAGCCCTGCGCCACCAGCTCCGCGTCGGGATCGTGCTTCGTGCCCATCATGCCGTCGGCCACGACCGCGCAGAGCAGCGACTCGATCGCGCCCAGCATGGCGATCGCCGCGGCACTCGGCAGCAGCGCGCGCACCAGGTCGTACGACAGCTCGACCGGCGCACCGTCGGGGCCGGGCTGCGTCCAGGGCAGGACGAACTGCGGCGGCAGCGGAGGGATCCCCCGGCCCGAGGCGCCGCCCACCATCCACGAGAACTTCGAGTTGATGGTGGCGACTTCCAGCCCGGTCAGCTTCGCGAGCAGCACCGCCACCAGCCCGCCCACCGTCAGCGCCACCACCGGCGACGGCACCTTCTTCGTCACCTTCGGCCACAACAGCAGCAGCGCGAGCGTCAGCACGCCGATGCCCAGGTCCTGCAGGTGCGTCTGCGGCAGCGCCAGCGCCAGCTCCTTCGCGCGCGGGATGAAGTGGTCCGAGAACTTCCCCGGCAGGCCGAGCAGCTTGTCCACCTGCGTCGCGGCGATGACGACCGCGATGCCGCTGGTGAAACCCGTCGTCACCGGGTGCGGGATGAACTGGATGAGCCGGCCCAGGCGCAACAGCCCCATCGCCACGAGGAAGAAGCCCGCCATGACCGTCGCCAGCATCAGCCCGCCCAGCCCGTACTGCGACGCGATGGGCGCGAGGATGACGATGAAGGCCGCCGTCGGGCCCGTCACCTGCGCGCGCGAGCCGCCGAGCAGCGCGACCACCGCGCCGGCCACGATGGCCGTGTAGATGCCGTGCTGCGGCGCGACGCCGGAGTTGATCGCCAGCGCCATGGCGAGCGGCAGCGCCACCACCCCCACGACGATCCCCGCCAGCACGTCGGCGACGAAGTCCTTGCGGCCGTAGCCGCCAGCGAGCACCTCCCTGAGCGCTGCGGCGGGCCTCAAGCCCAGCCTGGGGAGCATCGCGAGCGGGTTCTGGTACCGGGACATGCGCGCCTGCTAGCGCGAAAACCCGCCGGTGGGAATGAAGCCCCAACGCGCGTGCACCGGCGCACGGGCATGAGCTCGGCAGTCACCTCGCGTGGTGCCGTCGCCACGGTTCCTCCGCCCGTCCGCGTCCGCCCGGCCGCGCCGCTCGCCGCGCTGCTCGCCGCGTCGTGTCCGGCCGGCCTCGTCTGGCTCGCCCGCGCCCACCTCGTCGGCCCGCGCCTCGACTTCCTGGAGTGGAACCTGGGGCTCGCGTGGATGCCGTGGTTCCCTCGGCGCTGCTCGTCCGCACGAAGGCCGCCCTGCTCCGCTGGCCGCTCGGCCTCGCGTGGCTGCTGTTCCTGCCCAACGCGCCCTACCTCGTGACGGACCTGGTGCACCTCAAGGCGCGGCCGCCGGTGCCGCTGTGGCTCGACGTGCTGCTGTGGTCGTCCTTCGCGGTCGCGGGGCTCGTGCTGGGCTGGACGTCGCTCGAGGCCATCGCTCGTTCGCTCGCCCCACGCCTCGGCCGAATCGGCTCCTCCACTTTCGTCGCCGCAGTGCTGCTGCTCATCGGCTTCGGCACGGACCTCGGCCGCTTCCTGCGCTGGAACAGCTGGGACGTCGTCACCAACCCGCTCGGGCTCGTCGCCGCGGCGCTCGAGGCGCTCACCGAGCCGCACGCGCTCTTCTTCTCGCTCGCCTTCGGCGGCCTCGTCGGCGCGGGCTACCTCGTGGTGGCGCAGCCGGCCCGCTGAAGGTGGCTTTCGCTCGACAGACGCGCCACCGGACAGCATGGTGCGCACGCCATGAGCGAGCCGTCGCCCTCCTGGAAGCACGCGCCGACCCACCACCGCACCATGCTGGTGCTGGCCGGCGTCGTCCTCGCCATCAACCTCCCGCTCGTCCACGTCTACCTCTTCCGCGGCCCGCCGAAGGTGACCGCGCAGGTGCCGTGGAGCGACGACTTCAGCGACCCGGCGAGGCTGGCGGCCAACTACTTCTCCACCGGCGGCCTCTGGCGCGTCGAAGGCGGCGCGCTGACCGCGCCCGGCGTGAAGAACAACCCCCTGTGGCTGCAGGCGTCGGTGCCGCGCGACTTCGTGCTGGAGGTGGACGCGATCTCGCTCGGCCCCGAGGCCGACGTGCGCATCGAGGTGTGCGGCGACGGCGTCAGCGGCGGCTCGGGCTACGTGCTGGCCCACGGCGCGTGGGGCAACGCGCAATCCAACGTCGCGCGCTTCGGCTTGAACGGCGTGCCGGCGCTGAACGACCGCCTCGCCGAGGCGCGCAAGCAGGGCCGCACCGCCGCCTCGCTGCAGGATCTCGCCGCGCAGGGCCTCTTCCGCCCCGGCATGGGCGTGCGCGTCGAGGCGCGCGCGCCGAAGGTGGAGGTGGGCCGCAGCTACCACCACAAGGTCGAGCGCGTCGGCGCCGAGCTGCGCTGGAGCATCGACGGGCAGCTCGTCGGCGCCTTCGTCGACCCCTTCCCGCTCGAAGGCCGCTTCAACGATCGCGTCGGCCTGTCCGGCTGGGAGGCCACCGTTCGCTTCGACAACCTCACCGTCGCGCCCGCGTCGGCCTTCTCGGCGCTGGCCCCGCCGCCGCCGCCGCCGACCGAGCCCTTCGCCGACGACTTCGAGCGCGGCGCGGTGGGCGATCAATACCGGAGCCTCGCCATCGCCAACGTCGGCATCTTCGACGGGCACCTGCGCCTGTCGGGCATGAAGAACCGCCCGCTGTGGCTCACCCGCGCGATCCCCGACAACGCCCGCGTGTCCTTCAAGGCGCGCGCTCTCTCGCCGGACGGCGACGTGAAGGTCGAGCTCTGGGGCGACGGCGTGTCCGGCTACCAGGGCGATCCGCGCCTGGCCTACACCGCGTCGGGCTACGTCTTCATCTTCGGCGGCTGGCGAAACACCATCTCGACCATCGCGCGGCAGCACGAGCACACGCCAGACCGCGTCGAGCGCAACGACGTGCGCGTCGAGCCCGAGCGCTGGTACCAGTGGACCATCGAGCGCCGCGGAGGGAGCCTGCTGTGGAAGATCGACGGCCAGCCCTTCCTCGAGATGAACGACTCAAGCCCGCTGAGCGGCCCGCAGCATCGGCACCTCGGCTTCTCGGGCTGGGAGGCGCCGGCCGAATTCGACGAGCTGCGGATCGAGCCGCTCTAGGCTTTTTCCCAACGGCTGAGATCCGGAGTGGAGCGTCCACGCGCGTCCGCGCCGCGCGACGGCTCGCGCCCGCGCACCGGGGCGGCTCCGAGGAGCGCACCGGCGGCACGCGCGTTGCTCCGGTCGCTCGCGCACGGGGAGGCGGCGATGGAGCTGGACTGGCTGGACGGGGTGTCGGGCGCGCAGGTGCGCGCGAAGAAGATGGTGGACGACGCGCGGCGGCGGCTCATGCGGCTCGGCGCGACGGCGCTGACGGACGAGGAGTTGGTCAGCGTCCTGAGCGGCGTCACCGAGCCCGAGGCGCTGGCACGGCTGCTCGGCGGCGGCCTGCGCGCGCTGTTGACCGAGCACCCGGACGTGCTGGTGGAGCACTACGGGCTCGATCGCCACACCGCCGCGCGCCTGTTGGCGGCGGCCGAGCTGTCGCGGCGGCTCCACGGCAGCCGCGAAGAGCGCCCGCGCCTCTCCACGCCGCAGGCGATCTACGAATACGCGCGGCACCACCTCGTCGGCGTGCGCCACGAGGCCTTCCACGTGCTGTGCCTCAACGCCCGCAACGTGCTCTTGCGCGACGTGCGGGTGGCGTCGGGCAGCGTCGACCAGTGCCACGTCGACCCCCGGGAAGTGCTCGCGCCCGCGGTCGCCTGCCGCGCGACGGCCATCGTGCTGGTGCACAATCACCCGTCGGGCGATCCGGAGCCGTCCGTCAACGACGTGGCCCTCACGCGGCAACTGCGCGACGGCGCGCGGCTCCTGTGCCTCCGCCTGCTCGACCACCTGGTGCTCGGCGAGTCCGGCTACGTGTCCATGCTGACCCGAGGGCTGTTGTCCCAGGACGCCGGGGCCTTCCTGGCGCGCCTCGACGAGCCCTGACGGCGGTTGACGCGGGGCGGAAAGAGTGATCGACATGCACCTGGTGAGCGCCGACCCGCCCCCCAACGACGAGCTCGTCGCCGGCCTGAAGCGCTACTTCGGCATGGACGCCTTCCGGCCGGGGCAGCGCGACGTCATCGAGTCGGTGCTGTCCGGGCGCAACACCGTCGTCGTCATGCCCACCGGCGCGGGCAAGTCGCTGTGCTACCAGCTGCCGGCGCTGCTGCTCGACGGCGTCACCGTCGTCGTCTCGCCGCTGATCGCGCTGATGCAGGACCAGGTGGACGCGCTGCGGGCCCGCGGGCTGTCGGCCACCTTCATCAACTCCACCCTGTCCGACGGCGAGCGCGCCGATCGCCAGCGCCGCATGCGCGCCGGCGAGTACAAGCTCGTCTACGTCGCGCCCGAGCGGTTCAAGTCCGAGGCCTTCACGCAGGCGCTCATCGACGCGAACGTCGCGCTCTACGCCATCGACGAGGCGCACTGCATCAGCCAGTGGGGCCACGACTTCCGGCCCGACTACGCATTGCTGGGCCAGGTGCGCAAGCGCCTGCGGCCGCCGCGCACCGTGGCGCTGACCGCCACCGCGACGCCGGAGGTGCAGGCGGACATCGCCCGGGTGCTGCTGCTGAAGGATCCGCAGGTCTTCGTCGCCGGCTTCGATCGCCCCAACATCTTCCTCGAGGTGCTGGCGGTGACGGGCGACGCGGACAAGCGCAGGGCCTGCGAACAGCTCTGCGAGGAGGGATCGGGCGTCATCTACTGCAACACCCGCAAGCAGGCCGAGGCGCTCCACGAGCACCTCGACGACGCTGGCGTACACGCGGTGCTGTACCACGCAGGCCTCGACGAGGACGCGCGCAAGAAGGCGCAGGACGACTTCATGGCGACGCCCGGCGCGGTGGCCGTCGCCACCAACGCCTTCGGCATGGGCATCGACAAGCCCGACATCCGCTTCGTGGCGCACGCGGGCATCCCCCGCGCGGTGGAGGCGTACTACCAGGAGATCGGCCGCGCCGGACGCGACGGCCGGCCGGCGCGCGCGGTGCTGCTCTTCAATCACGCGGACGTCTTCACGCAGGAGCGGCTCATTCACTCGAATCACCCGCCCGAGACGCTGTTTGCCGACACCTGGGATGTCTTGCGGGATTCGCCCACGTTCGACCGCGGCGTCACCGCACTCGCGCGGAAGGTGGGCGTGTCGGAGTTCGAATTGTCGCCGGTGCTGAAGCTGTTCGAGCGCCACGGGCTCTTGTCGCGTGCGGGCCGCGGCGAAGGGCAGTACGGCGTGACCGTGCTGCCGGGCGCGCAGCACCACCACCCGCGCAGCAAGGACGCGAAGGCGCTGTTGTCGGCGCTCACCAGCGCGCAGCCCGTCGGCTCGAAGCTGACCACCTCGCTGTCGCTGCTGGCGCGCCGCTCGGGCCTCGACGCGGAAGCGGTGCGCCACGCGCTGACGCTGCTCGAGCGCGCCGGCGCGCTGGCGGTGCAGCGGCCCTTCGCCGGCCGCACCATCGAGGTGCTGCGCCACGAGCCCTGGCCGGAGCTGGGCATCGATCTCTCGCGCCTGCGCGAGCAAGAGCGCAACCAGCTGCTGCTCCTCAAGCGCATGACGGACTACGCGTACGCGAAGCGCTGCCGCCGCGCGTTCATCCTGCGTTACTTCGGCGAGAAGGTGCCGTTCGGCCAGGACTGCGGCGGCTGCGACGTGTGCAGCGGGCCGCGGCTCAAGCTGTCGGGCTCGAAGGTGGCGGCGCCACCCGGGCCGTCGGGCACGCGCGGGCTGCCCGAGCGCTACTCGCACCTCGCCGCGGAGTCGCTCAAGCGCTGGCGGCGCGAGCTGTCGCAGGACCTCGCGGTGCCGCCCTTCATCATCTTCAACGACGCGACGCTGTACGCGCTGGCCGCGGCGCTGCCCACCACCCGCGAGGAATTCCTCCGCGTGAAGGGCACCGGCGAGTCGCGCTGGGAGCGCTTCGGTGCCCAGGTGACGAAGCTGTGCCTCATGGCGCGCGCGTCGGGCGACGTGCCGCAGGTGGCCGGCGCCTTCTCCCCCAGGAGGCGCTCGCGCTGAGAGGCCCTCGCCCGCTCCAGAGTGGACCCGAAAGAAGCGATGGCTCCCGGGCGGGCCTGTCGGACCACTGGTCTCTGCATGTCGGCAAAGTGGCTCCCGCATGTCGGCAAAGTGGCTCCCGCATGTCGGCCGGGTGGCCCCCGCGTGTCGGCCAGGTCGCCCTGCGAGCCGGCCAGGTGGCCCTGCACGTCCACCCGGCGCCCACGCGGGCCGCCTGCGGGTCACCCGCCGCCTCAGCCCGCCATCGACGCCGCGCGCACGACGGCCACGAAGTGGAAGGCCGCGCCCAACACGACGAGCGCGTGGAAGACCTCGTGGTAGCCGAAGTGCGCCGGCCAGGGGTTGGGCCGCTTGAAGGCGTAGGCCAGCGCGCCCAGCGTGTAGGCGACACCGCCGGCCGCCACCCACCCCAGGGTGACGCCGCCCAGGGCGTGTGCGAGCTGCGGCAGGAAGGGCACCGATGTCCAGCCGAGCGCCAGAGCCAGCACCGCGACCAGCCACTTGGGCGCCTGGATCCACACCAGCGCCCGCAGCACGCCCACGGCCGCACCGACCCACATGATCACCAGGAAGCGCCAGCGCGCCGCCGGTTCCAGTCCGGCCGCGAGCGGCGTCGCGGTACCGGCGATCATCACGAAGATGGCGGCGTGGTCGACCCGGCGCATCCACGCGCGCTTGCGGGGAGACCACGTCGGCCGGTGGTATGCCGCGCTCGCGCCCAGCATCGCCGCGAGGCTCACCGCGTACACCGCGCACGGGCCCCGGGCCCCCGGCGACAGCGCCACCAACCACGCGCCGGCCACCAGCGCCACGAAGAAGCCCACGTGGTGCAGCACGCCGCGCAGGCGCGGCTTCTCGAGCGCCAGTTCCATGGAGCGCACTCTCAATGCGCGCACGTCACCCGAACGTCAGCGCAGAGGCCGCCGCAGCTGACGACGATCAACACGTCACGCCTCGGGCTCGGCGCGCCCGGCGAGCCGCGAGACCAGCCACATCGCCCCGCCGACCAGCAGGCCCAGCGAGTAGATGAGGGACACGGTGGTGAGCCCGTAGATGAGCCGCACGTGCACCTCGTGCAGTCGCCCGTCCAGCCACGCGCGCCGCAAGGGCTCGAAGAGGCCCAGCAGCTCCAGCATCCTCGCCGGGAAGGCCTCCAGCGACAGCGACAGGCGCTCGGCCCAGCGCGGGTTGAAGGTCCGCCGCGCCACCTCCACCAGCACGCCCGCGACGAGATACACGCCGGACAACATGGTCGCGTTGGTGAGGCTGATGCGGAAGACCGGCACCTTCGCCATCGACTACTCGAGCTGCTTCTTGAGCGCGGTGATCGCCTTCTTCACCCGGGCCTGGTCGCCCTCGTTCTGGTCGATGGAGAGGACCACCTCGTACTGCTCGAGCGCCTTCGGCAGCGCGTCGCCACCCTGCCTCGCGAGCGCGTCGGCGTACGCCAGCCGCGCCTGCGACCAGCCGCCGTCGTACTCCACGGCCTTCGCGTAGGCGTCGCGCGCCCTGTCGTGGTCCTTCTGGCGCTTCGCCACCTCGCCCACGGCGAACCACGCGAAGGGCGACGTCGGCATCGTCTGTACGGCGTCGTCGGCCATCGCAGCGGCGTTCTTCACGTCGCGCTCCTCGAGGTGCACGCGCGCCAGCGTCGCCTGCAGGAAGGCCTTCTCCCACGCGCTCGACGACTTCACGATGAGCGAGGTGAGGGTGTCCTTCGCCTTGCCGCGCGCGGTGGGCTTCGCGTGCAGCGGGCCGGCGATGCCGCAGACGCTCTTCGGGTTCTCGCGCACCGCCGCCTCGTAGGCCTTGAGCGCGGTGTCGTTGTTGCCCTGGCGCACGAAGGCGTTGCCGATCTCGCAGAACGTCTCCGCGTCGCGCGGGTTCAGCTTGTTGGCCTTCTCGAGCGCGCCCATCGCGCCGCGACCGTCCCCCCGAGCGAAGAGGATGCGCGCGCGCACCCGCCAGCCCTCGATGTCGGTGGACGACTGCGGCACCTTCAGCGCCGCCGCCTCCGCGTCCTTGAGCTTGCCCGCCTCGAGGTACGTGAGCGCCGCATCGCGCCAGGCCTGCTCGAGGCCCGGGTTGTCCACCGTCCACGCCTCGACCTGCGCCACCGCGTCGGCGGTGCGGCCCATGGCCAGCAGCGTGCGCGTCAGCAGGTGCCGGCTGGGCGCGTGGCTGCCGTTGCGGTCGACCGCTCGCTGCAGGGGCTCCATCGCCACCTCCGGCGGCAGGCCGGCGTTGAGCAAAAGCTCGCCGAGCAAGGCGTTGCCCTCGTAGTCGGCCGGATCTTTCGCGGCCTCCTCGAGCTGGGCCTTCGCCTTGTCGAGCATGTTCTTCTGCATGTAGACGCGCGCCAGCGCGACCTGCACCGTCGCCTTGTTCTTGCGGGTGCTGGTGGCCAGCTTCTCCAGCATCTCGATCGCCTTGTCGGCGGCCGCCTCCTCCGCCGCGTCGCTCAGCGCGAGGTACACCACCGCCTCGGCCGGGTACTTGCCCGACACCTGTGTGGCCGCCAGCTCGCTACGCGCGCGCCTGGGGTCGCCCAGCCGCCACCACGCGATGCCGCGCAGCAGCGCCACCTTGCGTGCGTCGCGCTCGGGCTTGAGACGATCGAGCAATTCCTTCTCGCGGCTGCGGGCGAGCAGCACGCGGCCCAGGCCTTCCTTCGCCTCCTCGCTCTTGCCCCTGAGCCTCAGCGCCTCCTCGTAGGAGGCCTGCGCCGCCGCCATCTTGCCGGCCGCGCGGTTCGCCTGGCCGAGCGCCAGGGCGTACTCGAAGGCCAGGTCCTTGTTCGCGGCCTGCCCCTCGGTGAGCGTCTTGAGCGCGTCGTCGTGCCGGGCGTTGGCCGACAGCGCGCGGCCCAGCATCAGCGCGTAGCGGCCCGCGAGCGCGGGCGGCACCGCCGCGTTCTTCGTCAGACCCTCGAGGTCGCTCAAGGCATCGGGCAGCTCGCGGCCCAGCTCGAGCCGCGCCTCGGCGTGGCCCATCACGCGCGCCGGGTGGAACTTCGACAGCGCTTCGGCCTGCGCGAACATGGCGAGCGCGTTGTCCCAGTCCCCGAACGCCAGGTAGTAGTCCCCCAGCGCCACCAGCGCGCGGACGTGGGCGATCTTCGTGGTGTCGCCGCCGTCGATGGCCTTCTTCAGCCGCGCGAGCGCCTCGTCGTACTTCTTGTCGGCGAGCAACCGGCGACCTGCCTCGGCGTGCACCACCGACTTGTCCAGAGCCGAGCCGAGCAGCTGCTGCCGCGCCGCCGCCGCCTCGCCCTCGCCCGCCGTGAGCACGTCCACCACCAGCGCGAACTCCGGGTGCGCCTCGCGCACCTTCGACGCCTGGAAGATCGTCATCGCCGACTGGCGATCGGCCTCGCCCTTGCCGTGCTCCGCGTAGAGGAAGGCCTGCGCGTAGCCCTTGTGGGCGAGCGCTTCGACGTTGCCGTCCTCCATCGACAGCGCCTGGTCGAGCGACTTCACCGCCGCTTCGTACTGTTCCCGGGTGTCGGCGGAGATGCCGGCGATGCCCTTGGCGAGCGCGGTCTGCAGCGTCTCGCCCTGGTTCTTCATGGACGTATAGAGGAACGAGCCCCCGAGGCCGCCCGCCACCACGAGCAGCCCGGCCACGACGACGATCTTCAGGCCGTGGCGCTGGAAGAACGTCTTCTTCTGCCTGGTGGCCTCGAGCTTCTCGCGCAGCTCGCGCTCGTACTCCCGGGCGATCGCCTCGGTGGCCTGGGTGTTGAACTCGACCTTCGGCACCTCGAGCGAGGACGCGGGCTCGAAGAGGTGCTCGGGCTCGTCGGGGATGTCCTCGAGCAGCGGCGCTCGGCCCTCGGAGCTGCGCGGCGCCGACGGGCGGTCCGCGGGCGGCGGCGCCAGGGCGACCGGCACCTCGCCGGTCGGCAATTCCGACTGGGCCGACACCACGTCGTCGAGCAGGCCGCCGGCGGCCGCGACAGGCCGGGGCGCCGGCGCGGGCGCGAGGTCCACCGCGGGGACCACCGACGGCTCGCTCGGCCCGGGAGTGGCGGCGCGTGGCGGCGCGTCGTGGGGAATCTCCGGGGAGGCGCCCTCCGACAACGCGTCGAAGGTGCTGGTCAGCCCGCGAAAGGTGTCGAGCGACTCGGTGCGCGACGGGACCGACGCGAAGGGATCCGGCGCGTCCGACGCGTCCCCGCCCTCGAGCTCGCCGGTGAGCACCGGCATCTCCGGCTCGGCGGCGCGCTGCGCGGGCAGCTCCAGCGTGGGACGGCCGTCCTCCAGTGTGCCGGCGACGACCGGCACCTCGCCCGTGGGCACCGGCGGGCCGGGCCGCGCGTCCGTGGGCGCCGGGGCGCCCGGCGTGTACGCGGACATCACCACCGTTGGCTCGGCCTGGGGGTCGGCGCGATCGCCCCGGCTGAAGGCGGCGAAGACGTCGGGGTCGCCCTCCTGCGGCGCCGCGGGAGGCACGCCGCGCGCCGGCGTCCGCTGCGCGACGGGCCGTGGCGCGGGCACCGCCGCCACCTGCGTGGTGGGCGGCTCGGCGCCGTCGACCGTCGCGCTGCCCTCGGGCGCCGGGGCCGACGCGCCGAGCGCCTCGACGCCCACGGTGGTGGAGTCGTACAGCACCGGCGCGGGGCCGCCGGCGAGCGCCGCGCGGGTCTGCTCGAGCCACTGCGCGATGCGGGCGTCGTTGGGCTGCAGCGCCGCGGCTTTCCGGAGGATCGGCAGCGCGGAGCGGAAGAGACCTTTGCGCAGCAGCGCCTCGCCGATCAGGTTGTACGCGTGCGGGTTCTCGCGATCGATGTTCACCGCGAGGTCGAACTGCTTCATCGCTTCGGCGGCCTTGCCCTTGTTGATGAGCGCCTTGCCCCACAGCACGCGTCCGACGACGGAGTTGGGGTGGTGGCTGACGCCCTGCTCGCAGACGTTGACCGCGCGATCGTTGTCCCCGCGCTCGAGGTACGCGCGGGCGAGCTCGACGAAGACCGTCGAGGCGGGATCCTGGCTCAACATCTGCTCGTACTTCTCGACGATCGACTTGGACATACGGGTAGCCGGTTTTGCGACCCTACCAACGGCCGATGCTACCGTCGCGCACCATGAGCCGACCGAATGGTCTCCGCGCCGTAGCCGCCGCCGTCCTGCTGTCCTGCTGCGCCACCATGCGCGGAGAGGGCGACGTCGAGGCGCTCAAGCCGGCCGTCGAGGCGTTTCACCAGGCCCTGCGCTGGAAGGACTTTCGCAGCGCCGCCGATCGCATCGTCCCCGAGCGCCGCGCCGCCTTCATCAAGGCGCGCCTCCAGGGCGGGGACGAGCGCGACCTCTTCGTCACCGACTTCCAGCTCGAGGACGCGCAGATCGGCCCCGACAAGATGACCGCCACCGTCATCTCGAAGCTGTCGTGGTACCGCCTGCCCAACAGCACCGAGGAGACCGCCATCATCACCAGCGTGCTGGTGTGGCGCGACTCCGCGTGGCTGGTCGAGAGCCAGGACGAAGGGCCCTTCGCCGCCGAGCTCCCGCCCGTGCCCGCGAAGTCCGCCGCCACGCCCTGAGCCGGCCCACACCCCAAAAAAAAAAAAAACCGCCCACCGTCTCGGGGCCGGCCGAGGCGGTGGGCGTCGGAAATCCCCCTATGGGATTTCCTACCGGGAGCCCTCAGGAGCAACCCCGGTGCCATGCCAGCCGGCGCACTGTTTCTCTGTTTTTTCAACGAGTTGGACTGAACAATGGCGCCCGTGGACCGCGCTCCACCGGCCAGCCCATGACACCGATGTCAGGGGCTCGGCAGGAAGGTCATTCCCCGAGGACGGAGCGGATCGTCTCCCGCATCGAAAAGCGGGGCCGCCAGCCCGACTCCCGGGCCCAGCGAGAGCCGTCGACCATACAGAGGAACTGGATGTGGTCGAGTTCCTCCGGCGGGAAGCTGGCGAGGCGGTACTTGAAGAGCGCCGACAGCACGGGTCGCGCGAGGACGTGCGGCATCGAGCGCGGCCGGTGACCCAGCTCCCGGAAGACCGCCGACAGCGGCACCTCGCCGGGGCCGACCACGTTGTAGACGCCCTTGCGGCCCGGCTTGAGCGCCTCGATCAGCACGCGCGCGACGTCCTCCATGTGGATCAGCTGCACCATCGGGTCGAAGCCGGCCAGCACCCACGGGCGCTCGAGGCGGAGGTAGTTCGACGGCGCGTTCTTGATGGTGGGCCCGACGATGTGCACGGGCCGCGCGACGACGGTCTCGATCTCCGGGTGCCGCCAGAAGAAGCCTTGCGCCAGCATGTCGACCTCGATGAGGTCGCGCACCGACGGGAAGCGCGAGGCGGCCATGAGCGGCGCGTCCTCGGTGAGGAAGTTCGAGTTGTCGGGCGACGGGCCGTAGACGTTCGCGCTCGACAGCACGACGACCTTTTTCACGCCGTACTTCGCCGCGCACTCCAGCACGCGCGTCGTGCCCAGCACGTTGAAGCTGTGGTGATCCTCCGCGCTCATCCGGGGGTCATGGAGGATCCCCATGTGGATGATCGCCTTCACCTGGTTCCGGCGGAACACCTCGTCGGTCTTCTTCTTGCGCAGGTCGACCTGCACGTGCTCGACGTCCTTCGGGCGGCCGACGAAGGGGCGGCGATCGAGGCCGATGACGCGCTCCTCCAGGTGCAACAGCTTCGCGACGGCCCGGCCGAGGTTCCCCGAGATGCCGGTCACCACCACCGCGGCCCGGTCCTGGGCATTCACCAGAAGACCCTCTTCCGCCGCTTGAGGCCCTGCTCGATCATCGTCTGCAGCGAGGCCTTCACCACCTTCACCTTCTTCTCGAGCTCCGCGTCGTCGTCGTCGGGCCGGCCGGTGAAGAACATGGGCGCGCCGAAGTACAGGCGGTACTTGGTGGGCAACGGGAACGGCAGCCCCCACGGCGTCAGCGGGAAGGCGGGGAAGCCCAGGAGCTTCGCCACCGGCTTGACGTCGACGAAGGCCGGCGCCTGCTCCTCCGCGCCGATGACCGCCACCGGCACGATGGGCGTGTTCGTCTCGAGCGCGAGCCGCATGAACCCCAGCCCGAACTCCTGCAGCTGGTAGCGCTGCGGGAAGAGCTTGCTGATCGCCTTCTGGCCTTCCGGGAAGACGAGGATCGCCTCGTCCTTCTCGAGCAGCCGCCGGCAGTTCTCCGGCGTACCGACGATCTGCCCGACGCGCGCGAAGAAGGTGGAGATGAACGGCAGCGTCGGCACCCAGTTCATCACCATGCTGCGGATCGCCCGCCCCGGGCGCGCCTCGGTCAGCATGGCCACGCCGATCATCGCGCCGTCCAGGGGGATCTGCCCCGAGTGGTTGGCGACCAGCAGCACGCGCCCGCGCGGCACGTTCTCGATGCCGTGGGTCTCGACGCGGAAGTAGTGCTTGTACAGCCAGACGAACGGGCCGATCGCCGACAGCGCATACTCGAGGCTGAACCCGAACGGGTCCACGCCGTACTCGTTCTCGGGGCGCTCGCCGGCGAGCCGCTCCTCGAGGTCGTCCCCCACCATCGACTCCGTCCACTTCCGGAGCCCCTGCTTCAAGCTGTCGGCGAATCGTCCGTTCACGACCGCCGCAGGGTGACACACCGCCGCGCCGGGCGGAACAGTCGAGGCGCGCGAGCGCCGTGCTACCGTCAGCGCCCGTGCGTGGTCCGCCGTCTCAACCCGAGCGCAACGGCCAGGGGCCCGGCCCCTCCTGGCGCCTCGCCGCGCTGGCGGCGCTCGGCTTCGCGGCGGGCTGCGGGGTCAGCCTCGACGACGTCCCCGGGCGCGCCTGCGACGACGCGCACCCGTGCCGCGAAGGCCGCGCCTGCATCGACGGCTTCTGCTTCTCGCCCGAGGCGCTGGACGCCGGCGTCGACGCCGGCGCGACGGACGCGGGCGGGAGAGACGCCGGTGGCCCGGACGCGGGCCGCTTCGACGCGGGACCGCAGCCGACGTGGCAGCAGCGCCTCCACGGCTTCACCGGTACCACCGTCGACGCCAACTGCAGCGTCGACATCGACCCCTCCCGCGGAAACCGGGTGCTCGCCATCGTCAGCTCCACCGACGACACGCGCGACACCGCCACCGCCGACCTCGACACCCCCGCGCGGCTCCCCGGCGCGGCGTACGGCCACCTGCGTGGGCGCGTCACCCTGCCGGCGCCGCTCGGGCTGCGCAGCCTCGCCACCTTCGCGCTGCTGACGACGGCCGACGGCGGCGCCTGGCTGCGCCTGGGCTTCGACGCGCAGGGCCGCCTGGTGGTGCAGTCCGACGCGATGACGCTGGGCAGCGCCGCGATGAACGAGAGCTTCGCGCGCGACGGGGGCTTCGGCGCCGGCGACTATGCGGTGGACGTCTCCTGGACGCGCGGCGGCTCACGGCGCGTGTCGCTGGACAACGTCACGCTGGCCGACACACCCATCGGGGCGCCTGGCGGCGCGGCCGCCCCCGCCCTGCTGCGCCTGGGCATCGCCAGCTACGACGGCGACGCGGGCACGGGCTGGTCGGTGACGCTGTCGGGCTGGCAAGCGGCGGATGATCCCTCGGTGGTGCTGGGAGACGTGCCGTGATCGCGCTCGCCCTCACGCTCTCGGTCGCGCTGGCCTCCGACACGCCCAACCCCTTCCTCGCCGAGGCGAAGGCGCTGTACGCGTCGCTCGACTTCGAACGCTGCCTCGAGCGCCTCCACCAGGCCTCGACGAAGTGGACGTCGACGCCGAAGGAGCTGTTCGAGATCGAGGTCTACAGCGGGCTGGTGCGCTTCAACCTGGGCCAGACGAAGCAGGCGCAGGAGCACTTCCGCGTGGCGCAGCGCATCGATCCGGCGGGCGAGCTGCCGCCCTACACCAGCCCCAAGGCCATCGACCTCTGGCTCGAGGTGAAGAAGAGCCTCGTGGCCCCGCCGCCGCCCTTTCCGGACAGCGATCTCCCCGACGACACCCCGCGCCGGACGGACCTCACGCCCACTTCGAGACCGGAGCCCATCGCCCCGGGCCCGCGCATCGACTGGAAGCGCCACGCCGCGCCCATCGCCCTGTCCGTGGTCGCCGCCGCGGGGCTGGCCGCGGGCATCGGCCTCGGCGTGCACGCGAAGCAGCTCGAAGCGCAGGCGAACGCTGCGTTCTACGAGTCCGACTTCCGCACCCTCGGCGGCGCCGCGCACGCCAACGCCATCGGCGCCAACGTCGCCTACGGCGTCGCGATCGCCGCAGCCATCTCCGCTGGCATCCTCTGGTGGCTCCAGGACACCCCAGCCCCACCGGCCACAGGAAGCAGCCCGCACACGGCCGCGCTATGAAGGACGCCACAGAGCCGCTCGCGATGGCCACCACCCCCCTCCAGGACCGCCGGGTCCTCGACGCGCTCGTCGAGGGTCTCGTCGTGCACGACGCGACCGGCGCGGTGGTGGACTTCAACGCCCGGGCGCTCGAGGTGCTGGGCGTGGAGGCCGCTGCCCTGCGCGGGCGGGGCGACGCCGATCCCGCGTGGCGGCTCCACCGCGCGGATCTCTCGCCGCTGCCGGAGGCCGAGCTGCCCGCGGTGGAGGCGCGCCGCACCGGGCGGGCGGTGCTGCGGCGGCGGCTCGCGCTGCTGCTGCCGGGCGGGAAGGCCCGCGCCGTCCTCGTGTCCGCGCTTCCGGTCATGGACGCCACCGGCGCGGTGAACCGGGTGGTGTCCCTCTTCCTGGACGTCACCGAGGAGCTGGCCCGCGACCGGGAGCTGGAAGAGACACGCCGCCTGGTCGAGCAGTCCGACGACGTGCTGGCGGTGCTGGCGCCCGCCGACGGGCGCGTACTGCACGTCAACGCCGGCGCCGAGAACGTGCTGGGGCTGCCGCCCGCAAGACTCCTCGGCCGCCCGCTCGCAGAGCTCTTGCACCCCGACGACGCCGGTGCGCTGCGCCTCGCGGGCCGCACCGAGCCGCTCTCCCACGTGCAGGTGCGCGTACAGCGGCCGGACGGCGCGCCGCGGCGGCTCGTGCTGAGCGCCGCGCGCCGCACCTCGCCCGTCTGGGGCGACGTGTGGTTCGCCCGCGCCGTCGACGTGTCGGGGCCCTGGCTGCAGGCCGAGGAGCTGGCGCGCTCACGGAAGCAGCTCGCGGAAGCGCAGGAAATCGCCCGCCTCGGCGCGTGGGACGCCGACGTCGCGTCTCGCCGTTTCACCCTGTCCGCCTGGCTGCGCCAGCTGCTCGGCCTGACGGGCGCCGACACGGAGCCGGTGGCGCTCGAAGAGCTGGTCGCCGCCTTCGCGCCCGAGGAGCGTCAACGCGTCCAGGACACGCTGCTGCGCGCCCTCGCCGGCGAGGCGGTGTCGCTGCAGACGCGCGCGCGCAGCTCGCAGGGCGTGGTGCACGAGCTGCGGCTCTGGGCGCGCGAGCAACCAAAGGGCGGACGCGTGTTCGGCGTGGTGCAGGACGTCTCCGAGCAGGTCCGCCTGAGCGCGACGCTGCAGCTGACCGAGCGCATGGCGTCGATCGGCACGCTGGCCGCCGGCGTGGCGCACGAGATCAACAACCCGCTGTCCTACGTGCTGTCGAACCTGACGATGGCGCTCCAGGAGCTGCGCACCGTGCGCGAGGTTCCGGGGGTCGATCTCGGCGAGCTGCTCGCGGCGCTCGAGGAGGCGCGCGAGGGCGCTGACCGGGTGAAGCGGATCGTCGCCGACCTCCGCACCTTCTCGCGCGTGGACGAGCAGCGGCGCGTGCCGTGCGACGTCGCCCAGGTCGTCACCACCGCGCTCAACATGGCCCGGAACGAGACGCGGCACCGCGCGCGGGTGGTGACGCACTTCGAGCCGACGGGCCCGGTGCTGGCGAACGAGGCGCGCCTGGGACAGGTCTTCCTGAACCTCGTGCTGAACGCAGCGCAGGCGATCCCCGACGGGCACGTCGACGAGCACGCCATCACCGTCACGGTGCGCGAGCGCGGCGGGGCGATCACCGTCGCCGTGAAGGACACCGGCTCCGGCATCTCGCCCGAGAACCTGCCGCGCATCTTCGACCCCTTCTTCTCCACGAAGGCCGTGGGCGAAGGCACGGGCCTGGGCCTCTTCATCGCGCAGAACATCGTGCGCGACCTCGGCGGAACCCTGACCGTCGACAGCACGCCGGGCGTGGGCACCACCTTCGAGGTGCGGCTGCCGGCGGCGGTGGTGCCGTGGCAGGGCTCGAGCCCCAGCCCCCCGCCGGTCGCCACGCGCACCAAGCTGCTCGTGGTGGACGACGAGCCGCTCCTGCTCAAGGCCCTGGGCCGCATGCTGGGCCGCGCCCACACGCTGACGCTGGCGGGCAGCGGCCGCGAGGCCCTGCGCCTCTTCGAGGAAGGGCACCGCTTCGAAGCGGTGCTGTGCGACATGATGATGGCCGACGTGTCCGGCCTCGACGTGTGGGAGCGCCTCGGGGCCATCGAGCCCTCGCAGCGGCGCTGCTTCATCTTCATGACCGGCGGCACCTTCACCGAGCGCGCGCGCCGCTTCCTCGAAGAGAAGCGCCCGCCGGTGCTGGAGAAGCCCTTCACCGCGTCCGCCTTCGCCACCCTGCTGGCGGAGCTGCAGGCGCAATCGCATTGACGCCGGCAGGGGCCGCGCCTTACCCAACGCCCGACATGCCGCGGGACGACGCCCTCGAGCGCCTGGTCGAAGCCCTGGCCGCGGGCCGTGTGCGCACCACCGGGCTGTTCGGCGCCGCCCGCGCGTGGGTCCTGGCGCGGCTGGCGCGGGCGGTGGGCGCCCCGCTCGTCTGCGTCACCGCCGACGACGACGCCGCCGATGCGCTCGCGGGCGATCTCGCCTTCTTCCTGGGCGGCGAAGGCACGAAGCTGGCGCCGAAGGTGCTGCGCCTGCCCGCCGACGAGGTGCTGCCATGGGACGAGCTGGTCCCCGACGCCGGCGTGGTGGCCGAGCGCCTCAGCGCGCTCTTCCACCTGGCGCGGGGCACCCGCTTCGACGCGCTGGTGCTGTCGGCGCGCGCGCTCAGCCGCCGGGTGCTGCCGCTGGCCGTCATGCAGCGGCTCACCACCACCGTGCGGCCGGGCGAGGACGTGGGCCGCGACGCGCTGGCGCTCAAGCTGGCCGAGATGGGCTACCGCAGCACGCCCTTGGTGGAGGACCCGGGCACCTTCTCGCTGCGCGGCGACATCCTCGACGTGTTCCCCGCGCTGCACGACACGCCGGTCCGCCTCGAGTTCTTCGGTGACACCGTCGAGTCCCTGCGCCGCTTCGACGCGGACACGCAGCGCACCATCGACGCGCTCGACGTGCTGACGCTGCTGCCCGCGCGTGAGCTGCTCTTCAACGCCGAGACGAGGAAGAGCGCCGAGGCCGCCGTGCGCGACGCCGCCGAAGCGCAGCACGTGCCGTCGACCCGCGTGCGCGAGCGCCTGGAGCAGATCCGCGAAGGGATTGGCGCCGCCGGCCTCGAGGGCCTGTTGCCCGGCTTCTTCGAGGGCGGGCTGTCGACGGTGTTCGACTACCTCGCCGCGTGGCACCCGTCTCCCGTGGTGTGGCTGGACGAGCCCGCCGGGCAGGAGCGCGCGCTCGAGGAGCTGCACCTCGACATCGAGCGCAGCCACGCCGACGCCGTGCGCCGCCTCGATCTGACGCTGCCACCCGCCGCGCACTTTCTGACCGCCGACGAGCTGGCCGCGCGCCTCGAGGCCTTCCGCGTCGTGGAGGGCGGCGGGCTGTCGCTGGACGCCGGCGACGCGACGCCCATCGCCTTCCGCCCGGGCACCACGCACGCGCTGCGCGAGGCGATCAAGAGCCACCACGGCGAGGAGGGCGCGCTGGCGCCGCTCCTCGAGCGCCTGGGGGCCTGGGCTGCCGACGGGCTGGTGACGGCCGTGGCCTGCGGCTCCGCGGGACAGGTGGACCGCCTGCGCCGGCTCCTCGAGGAGCGACAGGTGCGCTGCGTGCCGCACCCGGGCGCCTTCGACGCGGCGCCGCCGCTCGAGAAGACGCCGGTGGCGCACCTCTACGTCGGCCAGGTGTCGCAGGGCTTCGTCGACGCCACGGGCGGTCTGGTGGTGCTTTCCGACGCAGACATCTTCGGCGCGCGCGCCCGCCGCGCCCCGCGCCGCCGCCGGAGCCCCAGCGAAGGCTTCGCCGCCAGCTTCCGCGACCTCGAGGAGGGCGACGTGTGCGTGCACGCCGACTTCGGCGTGTGCCGCTACGGCGGGCTGCTGGCGATGGAGGTGAACGGCGTCGGCGCCGACTTCCTCGTGCTGGAGTTCGCCGGCAAGGACAAGGTGTACCTGCCGGTGAGCCGCATGCGGCTCGTGTCGAAGTTCACCGGCGGCGATCCGTCCAGGGTGACGCTCGACCGGCTCAGCTCGACGGCCTTCCAGAAGCGGAAGGCGGTGGTGAAGGAGCAGCTGCTGCAGATGGCGGCGGATCTGCTGCGCCTGTACGCCGAGCGCAAGGCGCACCCCGGCTTCCAGTTCTCGCCGCCCGATCGCTACTTCCACCAGTTCGAGGCCGACTTCGAGTTCGAGGAGACGCCGGACCAGCAGAAGGCGATCGACGACGTGCTGGCCGACATGCAGCGGCCCGAGCCGATGGACCGGCTCGTCTGCGGCGACGTCGGCTACGGGAAGACGGAGGTGGCGATGCGGGCGGCCTTCAAGGCGGTGCTTGATCGCAAGCAGGTCGCCGTGCTGGTGCCCACCACCCTGCTCGCCCACCAGCACCTGACCAACTTCCGGCGGCGCTTCGACGGCTACCCGATCACCATCGACGTGGTGTCGTCGCTGAGGAAGCCCGGCGAGGTGCGCGAGGCGCTCGCGAAGGCGCGCGAGGGCCGCGTCGACGTGCTCATCGGCACGCACAAGCTGCTCGGCGGAGAGGTGGGCTTCAAGGACCTGGGCCTGCTCATCATCGACGAGGAGCAGAAGTTCGGCGTGAAGCAGAAGGAAGCCTTGAAGCGCCTCAAGACGACGGTGGACACGCTGACGTTGACCGCCACGCCGATCCCCCGCACGCTGAACATGGCGATGAGCGGCCTGCGCGACATGTCGCTCATCACCACGCCGCCGCAGGACCGGCGGGCGATCCGCACTTTCGTCAACAAGTTCGACCCGCTGCAGATCAAGGAAGCCATCACCCGCGAGGTGCAGCGCGGCGGGCAGGTCTTCTTCATCCACAACCGGGTGCAGTCGATCCGCTCGATGGAGAGGTTCCTCCACGAGCTCGTGCCGAACGTCTCGGTGGTGGTGGCGCACGGGCAGATGACCGAGGGCGCGCTGGAGAAGGCGATGCTGGCCTTCGTCGAGAAGCGCGCGCAGGTGCTGCTGGCCACCGCCATCGTGGAGAGCGGAATCGACATCCCCTCAGCGAACACGATGATCGTCAACCGCGCCGACCAGTTCGGCCTGTCGCAGCTCTACCAGCTGCGGGGGCGCGTCGGCCGCTCGCGGGAGCGCGCGTACGCCTACCTCCTGGTGCCGCAGGGCCGCGCGGTGACGAAGGACGCGGCGCGCCGCCTCGAGGTGCTGCAGGCCTTCACCGAGCTGGGCGCGGGCTTCTCCATCGCCTCGCACGACCTGGAGATCCGCGGCGCGGGCAGCCTGCTGGGCAGGGAGCAGTCGGGCAGCATCGAGGCGGTGGGCTTCGATCTCTACGCCCAGCTGCTCGAGGAGGCGATCGCCGAGGCCCGCGGCGAGCCGAGCCGGGAAGCGGTGGAGCCCGACGTGAACCTGCCGGTGCCCGCCTTCCTGCCGGAGGACTTCGTGCCCGACGTGCACCAGCGACTGGTGCTCTACAAGCGCTTCAGCCAGGCGCAGTCGGTCGACGAGCTGGCCGACCTGCGCAGCGAGCTCATCGATCGCTTCGGCGAGACGCCGCCCGAGGTGGACGCGCTGGAGGAGATCATGCGGCTCAAGCTCGAGCTGCGGCGGCTCGCGCTGCGGCAGCTCGACGCGGGGCCCGGGCGGCTCGTCGCCACGCTGGGCGCCGACGCCCGGCTCGACCCCGGCCGCCTCGCCGCGCTGGTGCAGAAGTCGAAGGGGCTCTACCGGCTCACCCCGGACATGAAGCTGGTCGCGAAGCTGGACGCGACGGTGAAGGGCGTCGCGTACCTGTCCGCCGCGCGCAAAGTGGTGCGCGACCTGGCGGCTTGCGCGGTGGCCGGCCTCGACTGAGTGTGGCGCGCGCCGATCAGGTTGGCGGACCGGGTGACGTCGGCGAGCGGCGAGCGGCAAACGGCGCGGCGTGGGAGGCTGTGGCGGAAACCGACGGGGCCGCAAACGAATTGCGCGACGCCCATCGGCGGCGTCACGACGGGAGCCAGGCCGTTCGGCGCCCGACGACGTCACGTGTCCGCGAGGCGGTTCTTCCCGGCCTTCTTCGCGCGGTACATCGACGCGTCGGCGGCCTGGAGGAGCGCGGTCGCGGAGATGCCGTGGTCCGGGAAGCTGGCGAAGCCGACCGACACCGTGAGCGGCACCGCGCCGCCGCGCCCCGGCTCGTAGGGCGACGAGCGGAACGCCTCGACGATGCGCTGGCCCACGGTGCGCGCCCCGTCGACGCCGGTCTCGACGAGCAGCACCGCGAACTCGTCGCCGCCGTAACGGAACGCCGTGTCCACCCCGCGAATGCACGTCGACAGCAGGTGCCCGGCGTGCCGGAGCGCGCCGCTGCCGACCAGGTGCCCGCGGGTGTCGTTCACCGCTTTGAATTCGTCGAGGTCGAGGAAGAGCAGCGAGAGCGGCCGGGCGAAGCGCGCGCAGCGGGCGACCTCGGCTTCCACCCGCGCGGTGAAGTGCCGGGCGTTGTACAGCCCGGTGTGCTCGTCGATGAGCGTCAGCTCCTGCACCTTCTTGAAGTTGCGCGCGTTGTCGATCGCGATGGCGGCGAAGTCGGCGATGGTGATGGCCGCGCGGAGGTCCTCGACGGTGAAGGCCGGCGAGTTCTGGTGGCCCACCAGCTCCAGCACGCCCAGCACGCGGTCACGGACGGTGAGCGGCACCGCCAGCACCGAGCCCGTTGGCGCGCCGGTGACCTGATCGAAGCGGTCGGCGAAGTCGGGATCGTCGCGTGCAGACTTCGACAGACGCGGCTTTCCCGACGCGAACACCACGCCGGCGATGCCCTCGCCCGGCACCAGCACCTCGTCCTTGAGCCGCTCGGCGCCGGGCCCCTGCGCGAGCGCGAAGTGCAGCAGGCCGTCTTCCTGCTCAAGCAGCAGCGACCAGCGCTCGGCGCCGAGGATCTGCGACAGCTTCGCGCCGATCAGCTTGAGCACCTCCTCCAGCTCGAGGGTGGAGGTCAGCACCTTGGCGATGTCGTTGAACGCCGCCAGCTGGTCGACGGTGCGGCGCATGGCTGCGAGGAGATCGACCGGCGTCACGCCGCCGGAGTGTACTTCCGAAGCCGTCGACGCGCCGTTTGCTTCTCCATCGGCCGCGTCCACGAAGACTCGCGCGGTCAGGCGAGGCGTCGGACGACGACAGGCGAGGCAGGTCGCGCCCGCGTGGCTCCGAGACAGCTGCGCGCTGGTGCGCACGCGCGCGGCCCTTCGCGCTAGAGAAGCGGCTCATGGACCTGCGACTCTCCGGGAAGGTGGTGCTGGTGACCGGCGGCACCCGCGGCATCGGGCACGCGGTGGCGCTGCGCGCGGCCGAGGAGGGCGCCAGTGTCGGCGTCTGCGGCCGAACGAAGGCCACGCTGGACGAGGCCGTCGCCCGCCTGGCCGCGAAGGGCGTGCAGGCGCACGGCGTGCAGGCCGACGTGCTGGCCCAGGGCGGCGTGGAGCGCTTCGTCGACGAGTGCGCGGCGGCGCTGGGCCGCGTCGACGGCGTGGTGGCGAACGTGGGCGGCACCTTCGGCGGCAACTTCCTCGAGACGCCGGCGGAGGACTGGGCGAAGACGCTCGAGGTGAACCTCGTGCACTCGGTGCGCCTGTTGCGCGCGGCGGCGCCGCACCTGGTGAAGGCCGGCGGCGGCAGCGCCGTCTTCATCGCCAGCATCTCGGGATCGCGCCCGGGCCCGCGCTCGCAGTATGGCGCCGCCAAGGCGGCGGAGATCGCCGCGGCGGCGTCGCTGGCCCGCGAGTTGGCGCCGCAGCGCATCCGCGTCAACACCGTCAGCCCCGGCAGCATCCTCTTCGAGGGCGGCTCCTGGGCACGCCGGCAGAAGGAGATGCCGGAGAAGATCGCCGACTTCATCGCACGCGAGTTCCCCTGGGGCCGCATGGGGACGCTCGACGAGGTGGCCGACGTCGTCACGTTCCTGCTGTCGCCGCGCTCGACGTGGGTGAATGGGACGGACGTCGTCGTCGACGGTGGGCAGGGCTACCCGTCGGTGCGGCTGTAGGACTGCCGCAGAACGTGGCGCGGTCACGACGGCGCGCGGTCGCTCGCGCGACGCCCGGCCAGCGACAAGGCTCAGGGCGGCGTCACCGTCCAGGCGACGCCGGCGTCACGCAGGACGCCGTCACCATCGCGCAGCACCTCCGTGACGGCGTCGAACAACGGCTCGGGCGGCAGCGTGCCCGCGCGGAGCGGCCAGCTGACGACGACGCCCGCGTCGGGCGCCTCCGCCTCGACCACGACGGAGAAGCTGTGCTCGATGCAGCGCCCGGCGAACAGGTCGCGCGCGCCGACGCACCACAAATGCTGCGCGGAGGCGGCGCGCATCACCTCGCCGGCCGTCGACGACACCGTGCCGTAGGAGCGCGTGACGCCGCCGTCGCCAGTCAGCAGGCGGATGAAGATGGCCAGCGCGCCCGTTGACGGGTCGAGCTCGTGGACGATGTCACAGCCGCCGGGGTTGCGTGCCGGGCAGCCGTACGCGTCGGCGCGGACGGTGACGCGTACGCGGGTGGGCTCCGGGCCCAGAGAGGCGCAGGACGGTCCGAAGACGGAGCACGTCCCGGTACACGTCGAGGCGCCGACGAAACGGCAGGTCGCCCCCGGCCCGCACGGGCTGACGCCGGAGCACGAGGCACACACCAGGCTTCCGCCGTCGCGCTCGATGACAGGGCCTGCGTCGAGGACACACGCAACCGGGCCCGCGTCCGGCGCACCGGCGTCGCCGCGCCCCGCGTCCGGCAGCCCGGCGTCCACCCCGGCGTCCACCCCGGCGTCCACCCCGGCGTCGGTGCCCGCGTCGTCCTCGCGCGGCGGAGCGCCGGCGTCCGGCACGTCGGGCGCGCCGCACGCGACCAGGAAGATCGACACGAGCAGCGGGACCGCGGAGCGCACCGGCGGCACCGTAGCGGAAGGCGACCGCGTGACGCGAGCGCCGCGGGCCGCCCCCACGTCTTCACTGCTCTCCTCGTCTCTCGCAGGCTCCACCCATCGCAGGCGCGGGACGTCGGCGAACAGCCTGGTCTCACGATGCCGGCCATCATGGTCGGTGTTGTGAAACCGAGTCGCTCGCCAGCGTGCGGGTCACAGCCGATGCACGCGTCTGTCGGCCACTGCTCCGGGCCCACGCCGTGAGCTACCGCCACCAGGTGGACCTCGGTCCGATCCAGTTCACCCGGCTCGCCCGCCGCTCCCGCTCGGAGGGACGGACGATGGAGGCGCTCGTCGTCCGCCGGAAGGGGCTCCGCGCGTTCCCCGAAGACGTCGCGCTGCGCCTCGCGCTCGCTGACACGCACCGGGCGCGTGGAGATTCTGCCGCCGGGGAAGCGGGCGGGCGCACGTGCACCGCCTCGCGGCGGAGCACCCCGGGCTGCGGGAGCGCCCGCCGGTGCCCTCGGCCTGGCGACGCTTCCTGGGATTCTGAGCCGATGGCGGGGCCGGCGCCCTGCGCGTTGCTGAACGCGCCCGACGCGCACGGTGAGGCCAGCCGCGGAGCCCCCCGGATGAGCGGAGCCGGGCGCCGATGCGTCGCCGGAACCAGCGCGAGGTCACCGCAGCGTCGCCCGTGCGCGCACGAGGCCCGCCTCGCCTCGCGCACCGTCAGGCCCGCCGCGCGGCCTTCGTGCTCGCGGGGCCACCGCTCGACGTCGTCGGGCTTCCACCGAGAGAGAGCGCCCAGCGCCCAGCCCATCGCCTTGCGGAGGAAGAACGCCTTCTCCCCCACCGCGGGCCCGATGACCTCGAAGAGAAGATCCACGTCCGTCGCGTCGCAGTGCTTGAGCTGCGCGATGATCGCCGCGCGCCGCAACCAGAGATCGCCGCCCCGGCGCCACACCCGCAGCCGCGCCTTCACCGGTCCCGCCGCCAGCGTGAGCAGCGCGCCCGGCCGGTGCGCGGCCACCTCGTCCACCAGATCCCACCAGGCGCCGGTGTGAATCAGCTCCTCGTGGAGCCCAAGTGACGCGAGCGCCTCGAGCTTCCACGCCGCCGGCCGGGACCGCAGCTCGAGCGCCGCGTCCCGCTCCTCGCGGAACTTCGCGCCGCGCCACAGCGTTCGCACCACGGCCTCGAACGCCTCGCGATCACCGAAGGCGCGGCCGTCGGTCAGCTGGCGCACCAGCGCCCGCGCGCGCGGCACCGGCACGCCATGAAACGGCATCGCCGACTTCATGGACGCTGCACCTGCGCGGCCCGCTTCGGGTCGCCCTTCGCCGCGCGTGCACGACGCAGGTCCCGCAGCAGCGCCGGCCCGTCGAGCGGCGGCCCCGCCGGCCCTGGCCTGGCTCCGGGCCGCTACCGCCTCGGTCAGAGCTCCAGCAGCTTCATCTTGTTCTTCGCGGCCTTCGCCAGCTTCGTCTTCCCCTGGGCGAGCGCCTCGAGGATCTCCGCGCCGACATTCTTCAGCTCGAACTGCGGCTTCTCCGCGAAGTGCACGCCCACGTAGTAGCGCGCCTCGTCGGCCAGCTTCTTCTCCTTCCGCACCGCCTCGGCGACCTTGAAGCCCTCCTTCTGCAGGCGCTCGAGCTCGGCGAGCGCCGGGTCGCGCTGCCGGGCGCGCGGGTGCGGATCGAGCGAACCGTGCCCGAGCTGCTGCACAACGATCGCGAACCGGTCCTCGGGCGTCGCCACCGTCGAGCGGCCCAGCAGCTGGCCGATCACCTCGGCGCGCGCCGGATCCTTCTTGAGCAGCGCCTTGTACTTCTCGCGCAACAGCTCGGCCCAGCTCTCGGGATCCGCCGCGCGCACGGGCTCGAGCTGCCGCCGCGCTACGGCCAGCGACTTCGCCAGGTTTTTCTCGCCGGCGGCCAGCAGCCGCTTCACGTCCTTCCCGGGCAGCTTCACCGCGAGCGGCGCGAGCACGTCCGCCAGCACCTGCGCGCCGGTCTCCTCCTCGGCCTCGGACAGCGCCTCGGCGAGCAGCGACTCGCCGCCCGGCAGCTCGGCCAGCACCCTGGCGGCCGCCTCCGCACGCGTCCGATCCGCGCCCGCCGCGACCGGCAGCAGCGTCTTCGCGGCCAGCCTGCCGGCGGCGCCCTTCTCGCTGGTGGCCAGCCCGCCCAGGTGACGAATCGCCCACACCGAGACCTCGACGTCCTTCGACGCGCACAGCTCGGCCAGCTCGTCGGCGAATTCGGCGCCGATCTTCAGCACGGTCAGGGTGTCGCGCGCGGCCCGTGCGACCAGCGCGTCGCGATCCTCGAGCAGCTCCATCAACTTGCGCAGCGCCTTCTTCGACGGGCCCTTCGCCAACGCGAAGCGCAGCGCAGTCGTGGCCTCCACGCGCACCGCGGGCGGCTGCTTGACGCCCAGGTAGCCGAGCAGCGTGTCCTGCGTCTCCTGCAGCTCCAAGAAGCCCAGCGTCTTGAGCGCGCCGCGAAGCGCGGGCTCATCCCCGGCGGTCTTCTTCTTCGCGAGGAACTTGTCGATCTGCGCCTTCATGACGCGGCGCTCGGCCTCGCTCATCGTGCGGGCCTCGGCGCGCACCGACAGCGCCACCTTGTTGATGGCCTCCCACGGCTGCTCGCGCATGCCCTCGAGCGCCATCTCGAACGACTGCCGGCCGCCGACGGCCGGGAGCAGCTGCGACAGCACGGCCCGCACCTCGGGGCTGGCGTCGTCGAGGCGCGCGCGGATCTCCGGAAGCGCCTCCTCACCGAGCTCGGCGATCGCCACCCGCGCCTTCGCCGACAACTCACGGCCACGGCCCAGGCTGTCGAGGAGCACCGGCAGCCCCTTGAGCGCCTTGAGCTGCCCCAGCGCCTCGACGGCGGCCTCGGCGTACGCGTCCACCGGATCCTTCGCCATCTGCACCAGGCGCGAGACGACCGCCGCGTCCTTCACCCCGAGCTCGCCCAGCACCACGGCGGCGGCGATGCGCTTCCGCGGCGACTCGTCGTCGAGCAGCTTTGCGATCCGTTCGATGGCGTCCATGCCAGGTTGACCTCTCTCTCTCGCGGGCCGGAAATCTACCGTGGGGCTGCGCGGAAGTGGCCGCTTCGTCGACATCCGTCACGCTGGTTTTCGAGGTTTGCCGGACAGGTTTTTGGCACCATGCCGCGCCATGCGAACCCTGATCCTCTCGGCGGTGGTGGTGGTGGTGGCCTCGGGCTGCGTGACGCAGAAGACGTTCGACGCCCTGAAGGCCGAGCGCGACACCCTGGACAACGAGCTGTCACAGCGGAACCAGGCGGTCGCCGACCTCGAGAAGAAGAAGGCGGACCTCGAGCAGGACAAGCAGGCGCTCCAGGCGGCGCTGGAGGCCGAGCAGGACAAGGTGAAGGACCTGAACGGCCGCATCGACAAGCTGCTGGCGGACATGGCCGCGGCGACCAAGGACAGGAGCCGCCTGCAGGCGTCGGTGCAGGAAATGACGACGGCCCTCGCGGAGCTCGAGAAGCGCCGCGCCGAGGCCGAGGCCCGCGTGCAGGAGTTCAAGAAGCTGCTCGACCGCTTCAAGAAGCTCATCGAGTCCGGGAAGCTGAAGGTGAAGATCGTCGAGGGCCGAATGGTGGTGGAGCTGGCGACCGACATCCTCTTCGCGTCGGGCTCGGCCAACCTGTCGAAGGACGGCAAGGCGGCCATCGCCGAGGTGGCCGGCCTGTTGGCCTCGATCCCCGGCCGCGAGTTCCAGGTGGCCGGCCACACGGACAACGTGCCGATCGCCACCGCGCAGTACCCGAGCAACTGGGAGCTCGCCGGCGCCCGCGCCATCACCGTGGTGCGGACGATGGTGCAGGCCGGCATGCCCGCCGAGCGCATCAGCGCGGCCAGCTACGCGGACACCAAACCGGTGGCCGCCAACGACAGCAACGAGACGCGCGCGCAGAACCGCCGCATCGAGATCGTCGTGGTGCCCGACCTGTCGACGCTGCCCGGGAGCGAAGAGCTGAAGAAGATCGACTCGGCGCGCTGAAGGACGCCCGCGGGCGCGTCAGTCCTTCGGCGCGCCCGCGCCGAGGTCCTCGAGGATCCGGAGCAGGTCCGGCAGGGTGATCTCGTGCTTCGCGCCGCAGAAGTGGCAGGTGACGGCCGTCGAGCCCAGCGTGTCGACGATGCGCTGCACGTCGGCCGCGCCGAGGGACTTGAGCGTCTCCAGCGCCCGGGCCTTCGAGCAGGTGCAGACGAAGCGCACCGGGTAGGCGGTCAGCGCCTGGCCCGCGGAGAAGAGCGCCGAGAAGAGGCCTTCGGGTGTGGGCGCGTCGGCCGCGGCCACCGCCGCGTCCAGCGAAGCCTGGAGCGACCGGCCGACGGCCTCGAGCGCCTGCCGGTCGCCCTCGGGCAGCGCCTGCACCAGCGCGCCCGCCACCACGCCCAGCGGCTCCTCGGGCAGGCGGCGCAGCGTGAGCGCCACGTGCGTGGGGACCTGGTCGCTCACCTCGAAGTAGTGGTCGAGGTCCTTCGCCAGGTCCATCGCGCGCAGCTGCACCGACGAGCGGTAGTACTCCGCGCCGATGTCCCGCAGCACCGAGAGGAAGCCGTCGTTGCCCATGGCGCCTCGCCAACGGAATTCGCCTTCGCCGAGCTCGAGGTCGACGTGGGGGTTCTTCACGTAGCCGCGCACCTCGCCGTTGGCGCCAGCGTCGACGAAGAAGCCCCGCAGGGGCCCGTCGCACTCCACCTGCAGGTTGACCCGGCTGTCGCCCTTCTGCAGCGACGCCAGCAGCGCGCCGCCAGCCAGCCCCTGTGCCAGGAGCGCGGCGGAGGTGGGCGCCAGCCGGTGGCGCCTGCGGGCGTCCCGGGCGGCGTCCGTGGCCACCGCCACCACCGCTCTCAAGTCTCCGGGCAACAGCCCGCGCGCCACGCCGTCGGCCATGAAGGTGTCTCCTACGCGCCGGCCGCCGCCGTTGCACCTGGCAACCCCTCCGGGGCCGGAAGAAACGCGACGAGGCGACTCCCCGGCAAGGGAAGCCGCCCCGTGTCACTGCGAGGTGGGGCGCCGCGCGAGGCGGCGGCCCCACCCACCGGCTTACATGCAGTAGCCGGTGTTGGTGTTGCAGGTGCGGCCCGTCGGGCAGCCGCCGCCCGGCGCGTCGCAGCGCGGGTCGCAGTAGCCGTCCGTCGAGGAGCCGCCGTCGGCGAGGCTGAAAGCCTGGCAGACGTAGCCGGTGCGGCACGTCGACTGGCCGGCGCCCGCGCCGGTGCAGGCCGCGAAGCAGAGCGTCTGCAGGGGGGCGTTCGGGTCGTTGGTCACCCGGAGGCAGACGCCCGCGCCCGCCGGGCCGCAGTCGCTGTCGTCCTGGCAGTTGGCCAGTGTGCAGTAGCCGCCGGGGAAGCCCGACGGGGCCGTGCCGCCGTCCCCGAGGGTGACGACCTCGGTGAGGCACTCACCGAAGGTGGTGCCGCCGTTGTCGCACGCCGACGTCGCGGTGCAGGGCTGGCCGACGGTGGTGGGAGCCGGCGGCGGGGGCGGAAGGCAGATGCCGTCCGGCGTCCGGCCGCCGTCCGGCCGGGTGAGCGAGAGGCACAGGTAGCCCGATCGGCAATCCGACTGGCCGGCGTCCGCGAAGGAGCCTGCGCCCATGGCGCAGTGGCGCATGCAGCGCGAGCCATTGTCGCCGAACCCGACGCACAGCGCCCCCCGTCCACCGAGCACTCCGTGTTGGAAGCGCAGAAGGTGGTCGAGCAGTAGCCGCCCGGGAAAATCCTGCCCAGGTCCGGATCCTTCGTGGAACAGATGCCACCGCGATCAGGCGGGTTCTGGCACTGGCTGTCCATGTTGCAGGGGTTGCCGATCTTGTCGGCCGGCGGACCGGCGTCCTGCTCGGGCAGCGGCTCCAGCCAGCAGCCGTCCCGGCGACCGACGCTGTAGCAGGCGTAGCCGGGGGTGCGGCAGGGGTCGCCGTTGGAGCAGCTGTCCCAGCAGAAGGTGTCGTCTTCGCCGTAGCGCGGTTCCAGGCCGACGCAGAAGGCGCCCGAGCCGCAGACGGTGTCATCCTGGCAGGGAATCGTGCAGTAGCCGCCGGTGTAGGTCGCGTTGCCCGACGAGGTCATCGTCTTGCAGATCGCGTTCGCGCCGAGGCTGGCCTGGCACTCCGACGCCTGGGTGCAGGAATCGCCGATCTTCTTGGTGACGACGGGGGTCTGGCACATCCTGTCGGTGCACAGTTGGCCGACCGGGCACGCCATGCAGGCCACGCCGCCGGAGCCACAGTTGTTCACCGTGTTGCCCGCAACGCAGGTGCCGTTGGGGAGGAGGCAGCCCGTGCAGTTGGAGCCGCCGCCCGTGCCACCACCGGTACCACCGCCCGAGCCGCCGCCCGTGCCCCCACCAGCGCCGCCGCCCGTGCTGATCGAGCCACAGGTGTTGGTCGTCGCGTTGCACACCTGGCCGGACGTGGTGCAGTCCGCGCACTGGTTGCCTCCCGAGCCGCAGGTGGTGTTGAGGCTGTTGTTCGGCTTCGCCACGCACTTGCCAGCCGAATCGCAGCAGCCTTCTTTACAGTTGTTGGGTCCACACTTGCTGCCGCCACACGACGGCGCAAACGCCACGACGAAACCGATCACGGTTCCGAGCGCGAGGGCTCTGAGATTCATGAAACGACTCCCCTGCTGGTGATGGTCGGCGTCGGACCGGGCCCCTTCGCCGATGTAGTCAAAAGTCTGCTTCCCGAAAGGCGGCGCAACAAACAGGAAAGCCGGCCGCTTCGTCAAGTGCTCCCGAGCGACCGGCCTTCGCTTCGTCTGATGCTGCGGCGACCCTACCCCGGATCAGAAGGGAATGTCATCCGACGGGGGTGGCCCGCCCAGGTCGTCCGGGGGACCGCCGAAGTCGTCGCGCCGGCCGCCACCGGAGGACCCCGCGGAGTTGCTGAAGCCGCCCTCCGCGCCGCTGCGACCCGGGTTACCGCCGAGGAACTGCACGGTGTTGGCGACGATCTCCGTGGTGTAGTTCTTCTTGCCTTCCTTGTCCGTCCATTCGCGCGTCTGGAGGCGGCCTTCGATGTACGCCTGGCGGCCCTTCTTCAGGTACTCGCCGCAGAGCTCGGCCAGCTTTCCCCAGACCACGATGCGGTGCCACTCGGTGCGCTCCTGCTTCTGCCCGTTCTTGTCGGTCCACGACTCGTTGGTCGCGACGCGGAAGTTGGCGACGGCCTGGCCGCCGGGGGTGAAGCGGACCTCGGGGTCCGCGCCGAGGTTGCCGATGAGAATGACCTTGTTGACGCCACCTGCCATGACTTCGTCCTTTCGGTTCGAGCACCTCCCCACCACGGGGAAGTGACGTGCTGATTTCAGCGAGGTGAGGCCTTAGCACGGCGGGCTGACATTCGCTCAACCCGCCGGCGGCTGGGAGCCTAGCGGCGGGCCTTCCGGGGGGACGCCTTTCGGGCCGATGAAACGGCCTTCGCGGCGCGCGCAGGCTTGCGGACGGGCTTCTTCGTGGCCTTCCCGGCGGGCTTCGCCTTCTTCGACGGCGCCTTCTTCTTGCGCTGCACGAGCGCCTTCACCTTCTTGCCGACGGCCTTCGCCTGGGCGACGGCCTTCTTCTGCACGCGCTTGACGGCCTTCACCGCCTTGACGGCCTGCTTGCGGGCCTGCTTGCGCGCCGTCTCCACGGCCTCGAGCGCGTCGTGGGCCACGGCCTCGACCTGCGCCTCGGCCTCCTCGAAAGCATGGCCGATCGCCGCGCCGACGTCCTTCACCTTGCTGCCGGCGGACGAGAAGTACCGCGTCATCGGCTCGAAGTAGTGCTCCGTCCAGCCGGACTCGTAGCTGGCGCCCTGCCCGTCAGGGATGTTCGTGTGCTGGATGGTGACCTTCGTGCCTCCCGGCGCGGCCTCGAAGTAGATGGTGAGGATCGAGTCGGGCGCGTCCTCGGGGAAGTCGCTCGTCCGCCAGGCCTGCACGATCTTCGCCGGGGGCACCTCCTCCAGCGTCCGCCCTTCGATGTACCCGTCCCACGCGGTGAAGCGCCCGTCGTCCTCGCTGGTGGCCGACGAGCCGATCATCTTCCCGTGCTCGATCGGATCGAGCCAGGCCGCGAAGACGCGCTCCGGGCGCGCCGGGATGACGCGCGAGACCGTGATGTTCTCAGACATGTGACCCTCCCCACAGCAGCCTACAACTTTCTCGAGCGCCGCCTTCCACGGTTTAATCCCACGCCGGTGATGCGTTCTACAACAGCGGCGATGCGGCGGGCGGTGGGGGTGCTGGTGGTGCTGGCGGCGTGGGCTGGCTCGGCGCAGGCCGGCCCCCGCACGCGGGACCAGGAGCGCGAGGCGCTGCGCCGCGCCCTGCAGTCCGTCATCGACCAGTCGCCGCTGGGCACCGCGCGGGTGACGGTGCAGGTGCAGAGCCTGGACGACGGCACGGTGGTGTTCGCGCGCGACGCCGACGAGCTGCTGAACCCCGCGTCGAACGTGAAGCTCTACACGGCCGCCGCCGCGCTGACGCAGCTCGGAACCGAGTACCGCTTCGAGACGGAGTTCCTCACGCCCTCGGACTTCAAGGAAGGCAAAACGAAGATCCTCTATATTCGCGGGAAGGGCGACCCGACCATCACCACCGAGCGGCTCTACGGCATCGTCAGCGAGCTGGTGCACGCCGGCCTCAGAGAGGTCCAGGACATCGTCGTGGACGACACGTGGTTCGACGCGGACCGCGAGCCGCCCGGCTACGACCAGGAGTCGGGTGACAAGGCGTACCTGGCGCCCACGGGCGCCCTGTCGCTCAACTGGAACACCGTGGGCGTGTACCTGCGTCCCGGCGACACGGTGGGCAGCGCCGGGGCGATCGAGCTCGAGCCGGCCAGTGACTACTTCGTCGTCGAAGGCCAGCTGGCGACCGGCACGAAGACGCAGCGGCGCTTCACCGTGTCGTCCAGCGTCGACCGCGACCGGGTGCGGCAGAAGATCACCGTCGACGGCGTGGTGCCCGTCGAGAAGGGCACCTGGTCGCAGTGGCGGAAGATCGACCAGCCGGCGCTCTACTTCGGCTTCACGGTGAAGGAGCTGCTCAAGCAGCGCGGCGTGAAGGTGAAGGGGCGCGTCCGCGCGGGCACGGTGCCGCCGGGCCAGAAGATGCTGTACGTCGCGGTGTCGGACACGCTCGACGTCGTGCTCAAGAAGCTGAACAAGCACTCGTCGAACTTCGTGGCCGAGCAGCTGATCAAGACGCTGGGCGCGGAGAAGCGCGGCGCGCCGGGCTCGACGGCGAACGGCATCGCGGTGGTCGAGGACTTCCTCGCACAGGACGTGGGCATCCCCCGCGGCAGCTTCGTGATGAAAAACGGCTCGGGCCTCAACGACGCCAACCGCTTCTCTGCGACCCAGACGAACAAGCTGCTCACGTACATGGTGAAGAACTTCCCGCTGATGCCCGAGTACCTCTCGGCGCTGGGCATCGCCGGCAAGGACGGCACGCTGAAGTACCGCTTCGAGGGCTCGGACGCGGTGGGGCGGTTGCGGGCCAAGACGGGCACGCTGGAGAACGTGTCGGCGCTGTCGGGCTACGTACAGGCCGTGGGCGGCGAGCGCTTCGTCTTCTCGGTGATGGTGAATGACTTCCCCGGCCGCGCCAGCACGGTGGTGCGCCACATCGACGCGCTCGGCGCGGCGTTGGCGGCGACCGGCACCTCGTCGGGTCCGTCGGCGGCGGTGGCGTCGATGACGCAGGCGAAGTCGGTGGTGGGCCCGTTCGCCGATCTGCGGAGCCGCATGAAGACGTACCTCTCGCTGGCACAGAAGGGCGAGCGCAGGAGCGTGCCGTTCCTCCGCACCGCGTGGCGCAGCGAGACGGACCCGGCGCTGCGCGCGGTCATCGCCGACGCGCTGTACCAGCTCGATCCGCGCGAGCCGTCGTCCGCGCACCTGCTGCTCGAGAGCGCGCTGGCCACCGACGACGTGTACGGGCGCCTGCGCAAGGCCGCCGAGGCAGACGGCCTGGACGTGCCGGTGCTGCCGTCGCTGGTGGAGTTGGCGTCGGCGGGCAGCGTGGACGCGGCGGCCCGGCTGTTCGAGTTCGTGCGCGCGTCCGGGAGCGACGCGCGCGCCTCGGCGTGGCTGTCCGAGCAGCTGGCGGTGGTGGCGACCGACGCGCCGCAGGAGCTGCTGCTGGCGCTCAAGTCGTCGCCGCAGGAGGCGCGCGACGCGGCGGTGGACTCGCTGGTGGCGGGCCTCGTCAAGGCGGCGCAGCCCGACGCGCCGCTGTGGCCGAAGCTGCGCGAGGCGCAGGGCTCGCCGGACCCCACCATGGTGGCGTTCGCAAAGGCCCTCGAGGCCACGCTTTCGCAGAAAATCGCCGAGGCCCGCGCGCCGCCGGCCGTGATCGCGGCGCCCTCCTCCCCGGCCGACACGCCGGAATCGGTGCCCGCCGAGCCGCCCGAGCCGACCCCCGGCGGCTGACGGCGCCACGCCACCACCTCTTCCCAGACGACGGCTGTCCCTGTGCGCACCGCTCGCGCACCCGGGCGCCGCGCACGAGGACCGCGTCGTCGATCTCGCAAACAGGCCCGCCGACTTCCCGGTGGTGTCCCCGGCGGGCGCGCGCTTTCGGCCACCCGCCAGAGCAGCGCCCGTCGGCCCGGACGCGCTCGACGTGGGCTCGCGCGGCCTCGAGGTACGCCGCGTCCTTCGTGCCGGCGTGCGCGAGCCCCGGGAGCCCCGCCGCCGCGACGCGCGCCGCGTCCTTCGCCGCGCAGCTGTTCCAGCTGAGGCGGTAGCCCTCGAGCGGGGCGACCGCGCGGGCCAGTGCGTCGAGCAACCCTTCGTCGCGAAGGCCCAGTCCGCGGGCCCACGCAACGCGCGCGGCCGTCATCAGCACGCCGAAGGCGCGATCGATCGACGCGAGTTGGAACGCCGCGTGGGCCGACGGTTCGACGCGCAGCGAGTCGGCGTACAGGTGGAAGGCGCCGCCGAGAGAAGGGTCGATGCTCCCGCGGACGAAGGCGTCGTCCCCGAGGCGATGGGCTCCGCGGCGGACACTGGCCGCGGCAGCGCGTCCAGCATCCAGCCGATGCGCTCACGCGTCGGCGCGCTGACACCGGCCCGTCGCCCGGTGTGCGCGTCGACGGCCGGCGTGCCGTACAAGCGCAGCGCCTCACCAGCGCGTTCCACGCGTAGCCGCGGTTCCCGGGCGTCACGGCGTCGACCGGCGGATCCCGCAGCGCGGGGTGCCACAGCCCGGGGGCGCAGCGCGCGGCGGCCTCGACGCCGTGCTCCTCGTAGCGCCACGGGCGATCGGGGTCCGCGGCTTGCCCTCGACGACGCGCAGGAGCGGCTCATCATCGAGCGCACGGCCGCCGCGAAGCGGTACAGGCCGCTTGCCCCGAAAGCGGGCGGATCGATCTCGGCGATCGCCTGGGCCGCGGAGTCGTCGCACCCGTCGTCGGCGAGCGGCGCCTCGAGCGCGGGCAGCAGCGCCACGCCGGCCGGACCGAGGCAGCGGGCGCCGAAGCAGGCCACGCGGCCGAGGTCGCGCTCCTTCGAGGCGAGGTATTCGGCGATCGCCGGCACCGCCTCGGCGCCCGGCGCCGCGAGGGCCTCCATCTTCTCGTACGGCGAGTGGGGGCTCGGCGTGAACTCCGAGTCCCACCGCTGATCGTCGAAGTACGCGCCGGGGAACGCGCGGCGGCGGCGGCCCAACTCGGAGGTCGGCTCCCCCTTCATCGTCAGCCGCCCTTCTTGAGCGCCTCCTGGCGCGCGCGCCCCTTCTTCGTGAAGAGCGGCGCCAGGCGCACCACCGCCGCCGGGAGGAACGTGGACAGGCGTGCCAGCGCCCCGCGGGTGAAGGGCAGCGGCAGCTCGAGCGGCGCCTTCGGCAGCACCACCTCGAAGAGCGCGCGCTCGATGTCGCCGACGGTGAGCGGGTTGGAGCCCGAGAAGGTCATGGCCGCCTCCTCGTAGCCGACCTGGAGATCGAGCATCGGCGTCTGCACCGCGTCGGGCATCACCAGCGTCACCTTCACGCCGTGGGGCGCGAGCTCCTGCGCGGCGGCCAGCGTGAAGCCGCGCACGGCGAACTTCGACGCGGAGTACAGGCACAGCCCTGGCACCGGCGCCATCGAGGCGAGCGAGCCGATGTTCACGACGTGGCCCGCTCGCTGGGCGACGAAGTGGCGGCCGACGACGCGCACGCCGTGCACCACGCCCTTCGCGTTGATGTCGAAGTGGCGGTCGACCTCCGCGGCGTCGAGCTGGTGCGAGTAGCCGGGCTTCAGGTACCCGGCGACGTTGAGCAGCACGTCGAGGCGGCCGAAAGCCTCGAGCGCGCGCGCGACCGCGGCCTCCCACGCGCGCTCGTCGCGCACGTCGAGGGTGGCGCGCGCCACCTGCGCCGCGTCCCACCCGTCGGCCTTCGCGGCGGCGTCGAGGCCCTGCGCGTTGACGTCGGTCGCCAGGACGCGGTCACCGCGCCGCGCGATGGCGCCGGCGAGGTGGCGGCCGATGCCACTCGCGCAGCCGGTGACGAGGAAGACGCGGGGCTCAATCATGGCGCCACCCTACCCCGACTGGCGCGCATGGAAGCGGCGGGCGCCCTCGACTTCGGGGGAAGGCAGGGGGTAGACGGGCCCCTCATGACGCACCGCCCTGACCCGTCCCGCCGCTTCCTCGTGACCGCGGCGCTCGTCACGCTGCTCGGCGCGTGCTCGGCGCCGGCTGGCGGCTGCGCGTGCGCCGGCTTCAGCCAGCTGCCGCAGGGCAGCTTCGACGGCGGCAAGCTGGACACCGCCGGCGCGATCCGCTTCACCTCGGGCGGCTTCGCGGTGCTGAACCAGAACGCCGCGTCCGTCCTTCAGTTCTTCGCGCCGGGCAGCCAGCTGACGGTGCCGGTGCCGTGCAGCATCGAGCAGGTGGCCTTCGGCGGCATCAACCTCCTGCAGCTGGCGATCGCCGACACCGGCGACCTCTACTGCACGCAGGAGTCCTGCGGCCGCCTCGACGGCAAGTGCGACGCGCGCGATCTCGGGCACGCCATCACCATCGACATCACCAGCCTCGACTTCGCCTCGGCGGCGCCCGACATTCTCGAGGCGCGCATCACCGCGACGGTGCGGACGGGGCTGTTGCCGGTGTCCACGGTGCAGCGCAACTCGGTGCTGTGCCTCCTGTCGGGCGGCGGCCCGGTGAAGTGCACGGTGGATCTCGACACCACGCGCGCGACGCCGGCGGACAACCAGCTGACGCTGAACATCAAGCTCAAGGTGGACACCCGGTGGGACCGGCTGCTGGCGCTCGAGGTGTCGGACGTCGCCGGCGCCAAGGCCTGCGGCAGCTCGGGCGCCTCGCCCCTGCCGGCGTGCCTCGACCCCAACGACATCGTCATCGCCAACGAGGGCGGCTGCGGCGCCTGCACCGGCGCCAACCTGTCCGTCTTCAAGTCGCTGCTCATCGACCAGCTGGCGAAGTCGCTGAAGGACCAGGTGAACAAGGCGCTCGCCGCGGCGAACTGCGCGAGGTGCGACGCGCTGACGCCGTGCCCCACCTCGCCCACGGCGACGGCGAGATGCGATCTCGACGCGGGCGCGTGCATCGACACGGGCACCAACACCTGCGTGCCCGCGCTGCTGGGCATGGAGGGCCGCATCGACGTGTCGCAGACACTCGCGGCGCTGGGCGCCACGGCCGGCTCGCCGCTGGCCTTCAGCATCGGCGCGGGCGGCGGCGCCAGCGCGACGGGCGCCGGCCTCACCGTGGGCCTGCGGGGGGGCTTCAAGGCCGAGACGGTGTCGTCGTGCGTCGCCCCGGCCTCGCGCCCCACGCCGCCGGCGCTGCCGCTTCCCGACTTCGACGTGGACGCGCCGGTGCCCTACTCGGTGGGCGTGTCCTTGTCGCAGCAGTACCTGTCCGAGGCGCTGTTTCACGCGCAGCAGTCCGGTGCGCTGTGCCTCGAATTCGGCACCGAGACGATCGCCGCGCTGGAGTCCAGCCTGCTCGCCACGCTGCTGCCGTCGCTGGGCAAGCTGACGGAAGGCCGGAACGTGCCCCTGCGCCTGGTGCTGCGGCCGGTGACGCCGCCCACTGCGACCGTCGGCGAGGGCACGGTGGACGCGAACGGCGTGCCGCTCGACCCGCTCTTGCGCCTCACGTGGACGGGCCTCGAGCTGGATCTCTACGCGTGGATCGAGGAGCGCCCGGTGCGGCTCTTCACGCTGGTGGCCGACCTCGACCTGCCGCTCGGCGTCGAGTTGGACGGCTGCTCGGGCCTGACGCCCGTCATCGGCTCGCTGACCAACGCCATCACCGTGTCCGCCGTGAAGAACTCGGAGCTGCTGGCCGAGCCGCTGGACGCGCTCAAGTCGCTGGTGCCGTCGCTGCTGGCCTTCGCCGAGCCGCAGCTGGCGATGGGCCTGTCGAAGTTCACCCTGCCCGCGGTGCAGGGCTTCGAGCTCAAGCTGCTCGGCGCGCGCGGCATCGGGAAGGTGGCCGGCACGTCGACGTACAACCACCTCGCCCTGTACGCCGACGTCGCGCCGCAGGGCCAGCCGTGCACGCCCACCATGCGCAGCCTCACGCACCGCAGCGCGAAGGCCCGCGCGTGGACGCGCGACGTGGTGGAGCTCGAGGCGCCGGCCGGCGAGCGCGTCTCCTGGCGCGTCAACGGCGGCTTCTGGAGCACCTGGACCCCGGTGGACGCGAGCGGCCGGCTGGTCGTCCAGCACCCGCGGCTGTTGCTCGACCGCGCGCCGGTCATCGAGGTGCGGACCGGGGACGGCGAGCTGCTCCAGGCGTGGCTCGACCCGGCCACCCACACGCGCTGAGCCGCGTCAGCCGCGCAGCGAGGCGATCGCCTGCCGGTAGTCGTCCTGACGGAAAATCGCGTTCCCCGCGACCAGCACCGACGCGCCCGCCGCCACCACCTGCTTCGCGGTGTCGGCGTTGATGCCGCCGTCCACTTCGATGTCCACCTGCGACAGGCCGCGCGCGTCCAGCATCCCGCGCAGGCGGCGTACCTTGTCCACCGTCGAGACGATGAAGCTCTGCCCGCCGAAGCCGGGGTTGACGCTCATGAGCAGCACCTGCGCCACCTCGCCCAACACCTCCTCGATGGCCGAGAGCGGCGTCGAGGGGTTGATGACGACGGACGGCTTCGCGCCCGCGGCGCGGATCTGCTGCAGCGTGCGGTGGAGGTGCGGGCACGCCTCCTGGTGCACCGTGATGAGGTCGGCCCCCGCCTTCACGAAGTCGCCGACGTACTTCTCGGGCTCGACGATCATCAGGTGCACGTCGAGCGGCAGGCGGGTCGCCTTCCTCACCGCCTCGACCACCACCGGCCCGATGGTGATGTTGGGCACGAAGCGCCCGTCCATCACGTCGACGTGGATGTAGTCGGCGCCGGCGGCTTCGACGGCGCGCACCTCGTCGGCGAGGCGTCCGAAGTCGGCGGAGAGGATGGACGGGGCGATCCTTAGTTGACGCATTGACAGCTACACATGCCACAGGCGCCCGACGAGTTGCACGTCCCGCTACACTCGCGCGTGTAGCCTGGCGGACAGGTTCCCGGTCCGCTGCAGCCCCCGGTGAAGGGCAAATCACACTGTTGTCCCGTGTTGCTGACGGCGTTGGCCGGACAGGCGGCACTCGAACCGGTGCAGCGCTCCTCGACGTCGCATTCCGGATGCGCAGCCGCCCGGCACACGTAGCTGCTCGGGCGAAAGACGTCGGCGGGGCAGGCCTCGTTGACGCCGTCGCACGTCTCGGCGAGGTCGCAGCTCCCCGCGGAAGGCCGACACGTCGCCCCCGCGTTGCCGCCCTTCGGCGGACAGGTCACGCCACCGGTACAGACGTCGTCCACGTCGCAGGGGTTCGAGGTGTTCCGCGCGCGGCAGACGGTGCCGCTGGGCAGTACGGCGTCGACCGGACAGGTACCCGAGTTGCCGGTGCAGGTCTCGGCCGAGTCACATGGCCCGGCCACGGCGCGGCACACCTGAGACGCCGGCGCCCAACGCACCGGGCAGTCCTTGGTGGAGCCGTTGCACACGTCGTCCACGTCGCAGGGCAGCGAACCGTTCGCGGCCAGGCAGACGACGTTGGCCGCCTTGACGGCGTCGGTTGGGCAGGCTGCCGAGGAGCCCGTGCAGCTCTCGGCGACGTCACAGGGGCCCGTCGCGGGGCGGCACACCGTGGCGCTCGAAAGGAAGGTGTCGGCCGGGCAGCCGGCCTGCGTGCCGGTGCAGGTCTCGGCGACGTCACAAGGGCCCATCGCAGGCCGGCACACCGTCGACGCCGGCGCGAAGACGTCCGTCGGGCACGCGGCGTTCGTGCCGTCGCACGTCTCCGCCACGTCGCACCCGGCAGGTGAGGCGGGCCGGCACACCGTCGACGCCGGCGAGCGGACGTCGGGTGGGCACGCAGGTCCGTTCCCCGGGCACGCCTCGGCCGGATCGCAGGCGCCCTGCGACGCGCGACAGGTGGTGGACGACGAGAGGAACTGGTCCGCCGGGCATTGGGCGCTCTGGCCCGTGCACTGCTCCGCGACGTCGCAGCCGCCGTCGGTGGCAGGCCGGCAGACCGTCGTCGAGGGCGCGAAGACGTCCGTCGGGCAGTCGGGCGAGTTGCCGGTGCAGAACTCGGGCACGTCGCAGCCGCCAGCGGCCGAGGCGCGGCAGAGCGCCGTCGAGGGCAGGAAGCCGTCCGACGGGCAGACCCCCGCATCACTGCAGAACTCGGCTTGGTCGCAGAGGCCTGCCGGGCTTCGGCAGACGGTGCCGGGCGTGCAGAGGCCCGCGTCGGCGCCGCCGTCCGGCTGACCCGCGTCGCCCATCGCGCCGCCGCCTCCGCCGACGCCGCCGTCGAGTTCCCCACCACCGCCGCCAGCGCCGCCTCCGCCGCCAGCGCCGCCTCCGCCGCCAGCGCCGCCTCCACCGCCGGCGCCGCCTCCACCACCAGTGCCGCCTCCACCACCAGTGCCGCCTCCACCACCAGTGCCGCCTCCAGTGCCAGTGCCGCCTCCAGTGCCAGTGCCGCCTCCAGTGCCAGCGCCACCGCCGGCGCCAGCGTCGGGCGCGGGCAGTGTGCACACCGACTGGGTGCAGACCTGCCCCGAGGGACAGTCACCATCGACTGCGCACGTCGATACCGTGGGCCCGCCGCACGCGATGCCGATCGCCACGCCCGTCCCGCACAGCACCACCCCCCACCAGGCTCGTCTCATCATTCTCTCTCCCCCCGCTGCTTTAGCGCCCGGAACATCAGTCGCAGTGTTTTGCCACGATTGGTCAGAAATGGCACGGGTTCGAGGTCGTCGAAACCGTCCACCCGAACCTCGCGCGCCACCGCGTCCTCGTCGAGCCCCCGGTCGCGGGCGGCCTCCACCGCGGCCTGCACCGCCGCGAGGTACGCGCGCAGGCGCTCCACGCGGGCGCGGTCGACGGGCTGGCCGTGACCGGGCAGCACGCGCTCGAAGTCCAGCTCCAGCAGGCGATCGAGCGTGCCCGCCAGCGCGAGGAGATCGCCCCCGGCGCGCTCGTCGATGACCGGCTCGTTCTTCTCGAGCACGAGGTCGCCCGCGACCAGCAGCCTCCGCTGCTCGAAGAGCGCCACCAGGTCGCCGTCGGTGTGGCCCACGCCGAGGTACAGCACGCGCACCGGCTCCCCGCCCAGCACCAGCCGCACCTCGCTCGACACATCCACCCAGGCGGCGGAGAACCCTTCGTCGGTGAGGCGCGCCCGCGTCGCTGGGTGCGCGAGCACGACGGCCCCGTCGTACAGGCCGAGGCCCGAAGCGTGATCGCCGTGGGAGTGCGTCACCAGCACGCGGCGCACCTGCCGGCGAAGCTCGTCCTCCAGCACCTGCCGCATCCGCCGCGAAGCCGGCCGAAGCTTCGGGTCCACGAGGAAGGCGACGCCGGAGTGGCGCAGCGCCAGCGAGTTGCCACCGCCGCCGAGGAAAAAGTCGAGCCGGGGTCCGGCCTCCAGCCGCTCCATGCGGAGAAACTGCTGCGCCCCACACCCCGCCCCACCTGCGACGAGGCAGGCCAGCAGCGGCAATGCGTTGCGGCGGATGACGGAGCGGGCGAACATCGCAGAACCTTGGATCCATTTCAGGACGAAAACACCGCGCCGTCGATGTCTCCGCTGCGGCAGGCGATGCGCCGGGCGGACAAGCTCAATTCGATCCTCGAGGTGGCCAAGGCCATGGCCGCCGAGCGGGACCTCGACGCGCTGCTGACGATGATCACCCGCGAGGCCGCCCGCGTCGTCGAGGCGGACCGCTGCACACTCTTCGTCCTCGATCGCGAGCGCAACGAGCTGTGGAGCCGCGTCGCGCAGGGTGCCAGCCAGGAGATCCGCGTGCCGGTCGGCCAGGGCATCTCCGGCGCGGTCGCGCAGACGGGAGAGATCGTCAACCTCCTCGATGCGTACCAGGACCCGCGCTTCCAGCGTGACTGGGACGTGAAGAACAACTACCGCACCAGGAGCCTTTTGACGGTGCCCATGCGCGACACGCGCGGCGACGTGGTGGGCGTGCTGCAGGCGCTCAACGCGCTCGACGGTGCCTTCGACGACGAGGACATCGAGCTCTTGCTGGCGCTCGGCGGGCAGGCAGCGCAGGCGATCGAGAACGCCATGCTGCACGCCGAGATCAGCCGCATGCTCGAGGGCTTCGTGCAGGCCTCGGTGATGGCGATCGAGTCGCGCGACCCGACCACCGCCGGCCACTCGGGCCGCGTGGCGTCGCTGACCGTGGTGCTGGCGCAGGCGACCGAGGCCACGCCGTCGGGCCCGTACAAGGACCTCTCGTTCACCAGCGAGCAGATCCAGGAGATCCGCTACGCGTCGCTCCTGCACGACTTCGGGAAGATCGGCGTACGCGAGCCGGTGCTGGTGAAGGCCGAGAAGCTGTACCCGTACGAGCTCGAGGCGCTCAAGCAGCGCTTCGAGATGGCGCGGAAGGACCGGCAGGTGGCGTCGCTGTCGCGGAGGCTCGACGCGGTGAAGCTGCGCGGCGACCGCGAGTGGGACGCGATCATCCGCGAGGAGGACGAGCGGCTCACGAAGGAGCTCAAGGAGCTCGACGAGGCGTTCGACTTCATCCTCCAATGCAACCGGCCGTCGGTGCTGGCGCAGGGCGGCTTCGAGCGCCTCACCTCGCTGGGGGCGCTGGGCTTCAACGACTCGCGCGAGCGCCCGCAGACGCTCCTCACGCCGAACGAGGTGCAGGTCCTGTCCATTCCGCGCGGCTCGCTGTCGGCCACCGAGCGGCGGGAGATCGAGTCGCACGTCACCCACACCTTCCGCTTCCTCTCGCAGATCCCCTGGACGCGCACCCTGAGGCGGGTGCCGGAGATCGCCTACGCGCACCACGAGAAGCTGGACGGCAAGGGCTACCCGCGGGCGATCGCCGCCGAGCAGATCCCCGTGCAGTCGAAGATGATGGCGATCAGCGACATCTACGACGCGCTGACCGCCAGCGACCGCCCGTACAAGAAGGCCGTGCCCCACGAGATGGCGCTCGACATCCTGAAGAAGGAGGCCGACGCCGGGCAGCTCGACAAGGAGCTGTACCGGATCTTCGTCGAGGCCGACGTGCCGCGCCGCGCGCTCAGGCCGAAATGACCGCCTGACGTCACATCGAGATGGTGTGCAGGCGCAGGGAGTTGATCTTCCCCGCCTGCCCGACCGGCGCGCCGAAGACGATCACCACGCGGTCGCCCCGCTTCGCCAGCCCGCGGGCGAGCAGCTCCTCCTCCACGCGCCGCACCATCTCCTCGGTCTCCTTCACCGGCTCCAGAACGCGCGGCATCACGCCCCACAACAGCGCGAGGCGGCGGCGGACCTCCTGGTTCGGCGAGAAGGCGATGATGGGCACCGACGGGCGGTACCGTGACAACAGGCGCGCGGTCGTTCCGGTGAGCGTGAAGGCGACGATGAGCGACGCCCCCGCCTCCCGCGCCGCCCGGCAGGCGACGCCGCAGGTGACGTCGGGGAACTCGGCCGGCAGCTGCATCGCCTCGCCCGTGCCGATGCGGGGGAAGGACTGGCGCATCGCCGACTCCGCCGCCTCCACGATGCGGCTCATCATCTCCACCGACTCGATCGGATAGCGCCCCGACGCCGACTCGCCCGACAGCATCACCGCGTCGGTGTTGTCGAAGATGGCGTTGGCCACGTCGCTCGCCTCGGCGCGCGTCGGCCGGGGGTGCTCGATCATCGAGTTCAGCATCTGCGTGGCGACGATGACCGGGATCCCGCGCGCGTTCGCCCGGCGGATGATGTCCTTCTGGAGCGCCGGGACCTCCTCGGGGGGGATCTCCACGCCGAGGTCGCCGCGTGCCACCATCACGCCGTCCGTCTTGTCGAGGATCGCGTCCAGCCGGGCGATCGCCTCGGGCTTCTCCAGCTTGGCGATGATCGGAACCACCCGCCCCGCCTCCTGCATCGCCTGCCGGCACAGCTCGATGTCCTGCGGCGTGCGCACGAAGGACAGCGCCACCATGTCCACGCCGGCCTTCAGCGCGAACACCAGGTCTTCCCTGTCCTTCGCCGTCAGCGCCTCGGCGCGCAGCGCCACGCCCGGGAGGTTGATGCCCTTGTTGTTCCTCAGCGTGCCGCCGTGCACCACCTCGGCGCGCAACAGCTGCTTCTTGTCCGTCGCGGTGACGCGAAGCTCGAGCAGGCCGTCGTCGAGGAGGATCCGGTCGCCCACGTTCACGTCCGCCGCGAGGTGCGGGTACGTGGTGGAAACGAGCTCCTGCGTGCCCAGCACCGACTCGTCGGTGGTGATGGCGATCTCCCGCCCCTCGACGAGCTCGATCGCGCCCGCCTCCAGCTTGCCGGTGCGGATCTTCGGGCCCTGCAGGTCCCCGAGGATGCCCACGGCCTTCCGCACCTTGAGCTGCGCCGCCCGCAGCCGCTCCACCGTCGCCTGGTGATCGGCGTGGCTGCCGTGGCTGAAGTTCAGCCGCGCCACGTCCATCCCCGCGTTGATCAGCTTCTCCAACATCTCCTGCGACGCCGACGCGGGGCCGAGCGTGCAGACGATCTTCGCGCGTCTCATGGCGGCGCTTATAAGAGCCACCGTGTTGCTCTTCCAGAAGCGCTTTCATGCCGGCCTCGTCGATGGGTCGATTCGACTCACCTTTCGCCGCTGGGCGACGCCGCGCGTCAAGGCGGGAGGCCGCTACCGGGTGCACCCGATCGGCGTGGTGGAGGTCGACGCGGTGCAACAGGTGGCCGTGAAGGCCATCTCCGAGCGCGACGCGCGGGCGGCGGGCTTTCCGAGCAAGACCGAGCTGCTGGAGTTGCTGCGGGAGGTTTCAGAGGAGCCGCTCACCGGCGCGACGGCGGTGTGGCGGGTGGCGCTGCACCACGTGGGCGACGGCGATCGCGTGCCGGCGGCCCTGGACGCGGCGCTGACGCAAGCCGACGTCGACGAGCTGAACCAGCGCCTCGCGCGCCTCGAGCGCGACGGGCCGTGGACGCGGCGGGTGCTGAAGCTCATCGCGCGGCATCCGCGCGTCGCAGCGTCGAAGCTGGCCGCGAAACTCGGACGCGAGACGCTGCCCTTCAAGGCGGACGTGCGGAAGCTGAAGCGCCTCGGCCTCACCCAGAGCTTCGAGGTGGGCTACGAGGTGTCGCCGCGGGGCCGCGCCTTCCTCGACTGGAAGGCGCCCCGCCGCCGCTGAACCGTCAGCGCCGCAGCAACTGGTGCAGATGCTGCTTCTCCCATGCGATCGCGGCCTCGTAGCGCGGGAAGGCGCGCTCGCGGTCGCGGAAGGCCCGCGGGTGGTGCACGTGCCGGCCCGTGTGGCGATCGCTGGGGAACAGCTGGTGCAGCATCTCGTGGAAGACGATGTACTCGACGAAGAAGCGCGGCACGTCGGGCCGGTCGAGCGCCGGGTGCACGCGGATCTCCCGCGCCTTGTGATCGTACACGCCGAGGCGAATCGACTTGCGGCGCCGCCGACCCGACTGCCGGCCCCAGCCGATCCGCGCGCGAATCCCGCCCTGGAAGTGGCGCTGGTTCAGCTCGTCGAACAGCGCCTGCAGGTCGAAGCACTGGCCGCGCGCCTCCAACGCCGACGGGCGGCGGGGCAAGGCGCGGATCCGCTCCTGCCGGCTGGCGATGAAGTCGTCGAGCACCTCGCCGGCGGCGCGCACGCCCCGCCCGGCGTAGTCGGCGATCGCCGTCACCACGTGCTCCGGCGCGTCGAGGAACATGTGGTGCACGCGCAGCTTCAAGAGCGGCGGCTGGCGCCGGAAGCTGATCATCGTCGAGCGGTTGTCGTGCACCGCGAGGTGCACCTTGAAGTCGGGCCCCAGCACCTCGGCGATCCGCTGTCCGAGGGTGCGGGCGCGGGCCAGCGCCTCCTGGCGCGAGTACAGCGCGGGCCCCCGCTCCGCCGCGTACGGCGCCGTCACCGGCTGCAGCCGGCGCGCGTCGTCGTGTGTCGACACGTCCGCCGCCGTCGGCTTCGCGGCGGGGCGCGGAGCGCGGAAGAGGTCCAGCTGACGAGGGGCCAGCTCCAGCGGCACGGCCCACGGTTGTAGCCGACCGCGAGCGCGCGACGAAGCCCCGGGTGCACCGGCGGGTGGGGCTCGTTGGAAACGAAGGCGCCCGGCCCCTCCAGCGAGGCGCCGGGCGTCGTGGACTCCACCGCGGGCTGGTGGTTACCAGGCGCGGCCGAAGATGTCGTACATGCCGCGCATCATCTCCATCGTGCGCGTGGCGTCACGCACCTTCTCGCCCCACTGCGCGGCGTCGAGGCCGTCGACCGGCTGGCCCGACGTCTTCGCCTGCTCCCATTTCTGGGCCCAGGTCGACGCGCGGCGCACCATGAAGGGCGCGGCCGGCGGGTTGGGATCGCCGATTTTCTGGATCGCCGCGTACGCGTAGCCGCCGCCGAAGGGATCGTCGAAGCGCACCACCTCGAAGCCGTCGGCCGGCGTGAGGTTGTCGCCCGCACCGAGGCGGTAGACGTTGTTGAAGTTGGCGTACTCCATGTTGAAGTTGCTGGTGAAGAACGCCATCGAGAAGACCTCGGCGTAGAACCGCGCGCTCCAGGCCACCACGGGCTTCACCGGCTTGAACACCATGGGGTTGCCGTTGCCGTCGACGGGCGTGACCGGGTACGGCGGGTACACGAAGCCGGGCACGTACTCCTCGGCGCGCAGGTAGATCGGCGTCTGCACGTAGCCCGTCCCGTCCGGCTGCTTGGCGATCGAGGCCGAGAAGTACGGCGTGTTCTCGGTCCAGTACGCGTTGAACAGCCCGGCCAGCTCCTTGTTGAACGTGAGGTAGTACGGCAGGGAGTAGCGCAGCGCGTCCGAGCCGCGGTCGACGCCGAGGAAGTTCGTCTCGCTGGTGATGAGCGCCAGGATGGCCGCGTACACGTCCCAGAAGTGCCCCGCCTCGTTGACGCGGTAGAAGTTGTCGTACCCGAACGTGTCGTACAGCGTGTACATGCTGCGGCCCGGACCGCGGGGGATGTACAGGACGTCGGTGTAGCCCTGGCCGCGCAGCCTGTTGATGAGCTCGTTCTCCGCCGCCGCCTCGAGGCGCACGTTCGTCGGGTCGCCGGTGGGCACGTACTCCCACGAGCCGTCCGGCAGCTGGCCGTGGTAGCCCGCCTGGGGAATCGACAGCTGCTGCATGAGGAGGTTGGTCGAGTCGACCACCGCCATCGTCCAGTAGTTCTGCCAGATCGGGTCACCGAGGCCGTAGTACTTGTCCATCTCCTCGGGGGAGAGCTCGTAGTACTTGGCCAGGTAGTGGATGTTGAAGAGCCACTGCTGGTACACGTTCGGGACGTTCCCGAGGTACCGGGCGAACTTGCGGCTGGCCGCCGCCGCCGGCGAGTACAGCAGCTTGCCGCGGCGGAAGTTCAGGAACGGGTACGTCTGGTCGAACCGCTCCAGCCACTTGTGCGTCATCTCGTAGACGTCCGCGCCCTGGTCGTTGCGGTTGCAGAGCAGGTTCGCGCCGACCTCGTAGTCGGAGCAGAACATGTACGGCACCTCGACCGGGACCTGCTCGTTGGGCTTGAGCAGGCCGTCCTGGCGCAGCTTCGCGGTCGCCGCCTTCATCACGTCACGCGCGCGCACGTAGTCGGTCTCCAGCAGGCCGCCCGACGAGAGGTTGAAGTTCTTGAGCGAGGTCTCGATCGCCTCGTAGTACTTCGCCATCTCGCGCCAGGGGCGGAACGAGCGACTCTTCATGCGCTCGATGCCCTGATCGATCATCGCGTCGAGGCTGGACGCGCTGTCGGCGAAGTGCAGAGGCAGCGTCGAGTAGTGGTACTTGTCCGTGTAGAAGGTCGACGCGGGCGTGTAGTGCTCGACGTGCGCCAGCGGGATCTCCACGTGGGCGCCGCGCACCGTGAAGATGCGCGCCGAGTTGTCGACCGGCACCACGACGTTCGGCTCGTCGTAGTTGTTGCGCGTCTGGGTGAAGACCTCGACCCAGCCCGGCTCGTAGCCGCCGCCGTAGGTGAACAGGATGAACGCTTCGTCGTACTTGCCCACGCCCTTGTTCTGGGCGGTCACGCGCGCGCCGTAGTCCATGATGGACGAATAGGTGTACTCGTAGAGGCCGGCGTCGATCTGCTTCTGGTTCGGCTTCGCCGCGTCGAGCAGGTTCTGCGGGTTCACCGGCAGCACCCGGCGACCGGCGACGTTCACGCCGATCGTCTCCTTGCGGAGATCCCAGTACCCGTCCTTGTAGTTGAGCGCGTCGGCGGAGCCGATGAAGTTGTGCATCATTCCCAGCGTGTGGCCGATCTCGTGCTCGGCCACGCTGCGGTACGCCTCGCGGCGGATCGAGTCGTAGACCTCGGCGCGGGCCAGCGCCTTCGCCTCGGCGTCGGTGCAGGCCGTGGTGTTGGCGCACTTCGGGTTGCCCTGCGTCTTGTACTGGGTCTCGAGCTGCTTCTGCAGCGCCAGCTTCTGCGTGGCGACGCCAACGTAGTCCTCGTCCTCGTACGCCTCGTAGAAGCAGCCCACCTCGGGTCGCGGCGTCGACTTGAAGGCCTCGCGGGCCTGCTCGATGGGCTCGCGGCCCATCAGGAAGTCGAGCGCCACCTTCTGGTAGAAGGCCGTGTCCGTCTGAAGCTTCGCCTGGAAGCCCTTGTTCGTGGTGAGCGTCTGCACCGCCACACGCACCTCGGGCAGGTTGATCAGCTCGCTCTTGAGCGAGGGATTCTGGTCGAGCAGCTTGGCGACGGTGGCCTTGCGGTCCTCCCTCGCGAGCGGCAACCCGGTGGCCTGCCACTGCGCGGCCAACGTGCGGAGGCGGCCGCCGGTGTTCGCCATGGAGCCCAGGGGCTTGGTGGTGTCCGACGACAGGCCCTGGGTGCTGGTCCACGGGCCCGACGCCGGACGGCGCGGGTCGGTCGGCTTCAGGTTCGCGAACACGTAGTCCCGCATGTCCTGGCCGGTGACGAGCTGGCTGAGGCTGATCTCACCGTTGAGCACGTCCATCACCTGCATGGACTCGCCCGCCCAGGTGTCGAGGCCCGGGCCGTAGACGTTGGCGGCGGCGTGCACCACTTCGCCCGTCTCCGGATCCATCGACGACGGCCCCAGCCCCAGCAGGCTGCCGGAGTTCTGCTCGACGTAGGGCACGACGTTGTAGCGGAGGTCACCGATGCGGGCGTAGGTACCCCTGGGGCCGCAGGCCTCGGGCGAGCCTTCGCGGACCGGCGACTCGCAGAGGTAGAACATCTGCGGGACGTCGCTGGCCTCGAGGCCGCGCGGCACCGCCACGGCGCGGCGGTACGCGTGGTCCCACGACGCCTCGACGGTCTGCGACGGGTCCGTGCCGGCTGCCCTCGCGTGGTGCTGCGAGGCCGCGCGCCAGAGGAACTCCGGCGTCTCCTTCGTCATGTAGTAGACGATCGGGCGCAGCGGGCGCTCGGTGACCGGCATGGGCGTGCCGTCGGCCTTGCGGGCCTGCTTCCAGATGTTGTGGCGCATCGCGAAGAACTGCTGACCCGAGTAGGTGTAGTAGTAGTCCTTCGAGTACGCGTACGCCTCCTGCCGGAACGCGCCGAACTTCTTGTTGAGGCGGTCGTTGTAGACGAGCGGCTCGTAGTCCTTCACCCGCGCCTCATCGACCTTCTTCACCGAGACGCGCACGCGCACGTCCACCGACTCGCAGTCCACGGTGGGGTTGAAGAAGCAGAACGGCAGGTCGCCGTAGCCTTCGTAGTAGAGCGTCGGCGGATCGATGACCGCCTGGGTGACCCAGTCGAAGTACGTGAGCTTCCCGCTGGCGTCGCGCTCAAAGACCATCGCCTGGTCCTGCGGCTGCTGGTCCTGGGCGGTGACGTAACGGAGATACAGGCCCGGCTTCTCTCCCGTGCAGTGGTACCAGCTCCCCGGCCCTCCCGCGCACGTCGAGTCGACGTTGTAGAGGGTGTTGGACCTCCAGTTGACGCGCATGTACTCGCGCTCGTACCAGGGGCGGTCGGTGGTGTTCTCCTCGAGCACGTTGGTCTGCTCACCGGTCGATGCGTTGTACTGGCGCTGGCGATCGAAGTGACTCTGGATCCGGTACGCGAAGACCGGATTGCCCTTGTAGGGCCGTCCGTCCTGGAACTTCACGTCGCCGATCGACGAGTTCGCGCGGTCGACGCGGGGGTCGGCGCCGGGAACGATCTCGTACGCGCGGTACGCGACCAGGAGGTCCTCCTGGATCTCCCAGCGGACCTTCTCCATCTTGCCGCTGTAGCCGATGACGGTGGTGGCGCTCGGCGTCTTCGGCGTGTCGATGACCGTCTCCTGGATGTACCAGGTGCCGTCGAGCAGGTCGGACTTCTTGATGTAGTTCGGCTGGGTGCGGTCGATCAGCTCGGGCTGACCGCAGCCCACCGCCACCACCGTGACGGCGGCGACGAGAATCGTCTGGAGCAGGCGGTTCATGGTCGTTTCCTTCGAAGAGCGGAAGTTCATGGTCAGAACGCCTTCCCGTACACCTGGTACATGCCGCGCATCAGGTCGAGGTCGCGAATCTGGTCCTGGTAGACTTCGAGCCAGTACTTCCGGCGCTCCTCCACCAGGGCGGGGTTGTTGGCGTTCTCGGCAGACATGCAGCTGTAGCCGAGGAAGAAGATGTAGTCGGGCAGCGGGCAGGTGGCCGGGTTCCTCACCATCGTCAGGTAGTCGTTGGCGATGCGGATCATCCGGACCGCGCTCGAGCTGTTCGGCGGCGCGCCGTCGGCCTCGACGGCCAGGTAGCGGTGGCCGGTCACCGGATCCTGGGTCTCGACCGTGTGGTAGCCCGGCGTGACGGTGAACGCCTCTCCGCCGCCCAGCTTGTAGACCTGGTTCGCCTTGGCGTAGTCGAGGTCGTAGTTGGTGCGGAACAGCGCCATGCCGAGGAAGAGGCCGTAGATGCGGCTCGTCCACGTCAGCTGGATGTTGGCCGGCGCGGCGTTCTGCTCCGCCTTGAAGCACTTGGGCGGCGTCTCGTTGGCCTGGCACTGCCCCGGGAGCGACCGCGGGTAGTCGAAGCCCTGGTAGAAGTCCGTGCCCTTCACGTACACGCGCCAGAAGAGCGCCGCCTTGTCCTCCACCATGCCGGCGTTGTTCAGCGTCTTGTAGAGGGTGGGACGAATCTTCTCCTCATCGTTCGACCACAGCGCGCTGAAGGTGTCGTGGAACTCGGGGCGGAACACCGTGTAGTAGCTGATGTTGTACCGGTTGATGTCCGCGGTGACGTCCACGCCCTGCACGTCGATGCCGGGGATGACGGCCGCGAACATCGCCCCGACCTGGTCGTTGTAGTGGCCGGCCTCCAGCATGCGCTGGAAGAAGCCGAAGCCCGACTTGTAGTCGTAGCGGCTGTACATGCGACGGCCGAGGCCGCGCGGGACGATCACGTAGTCCAGGCCATTGAGACGGCTGGTGTAGAGGTCCTGCAGCTTCGCCCGTCCCTCGGCGTTCAGGTAGTCGAAGTCCTCGCCCTGGCTGATCACGTCCCAGCGCGGGCTGTTGCGCAGGTTGCGGTACATGAAGAGCCCGTCCGGCGGGACCGACATGACGTTGAGGTGCGAGTTGACGCCGTCGAGCACCGCCATCGTCCAGTAGTCCTGAATGAGCGGGTCGACCTTGAAGCGCTTGAGCTGCTCCTGGCTCTGCGTGGGCTGCAGGTACTGCTCGAGCACCCAGTGCTTGTAGACGTTCGACGCGAAGTTGTACGTGAGGAACGTGCGGTACAGCGCGGTGTTGCCGCTGAAGAACGCGCGGTCCCGGCGGAAGTGCGAGTCGAAGTAGTAATTCCAGTAGTCCTCGAGCTTCGTCTTCACCATCTCGTAGTAGTCCGGGCCGCGGTCGAAGCGGTTGCACGCCAGCACCGGACCGTCGGCCGACTCCTCGCTGCAGAACATGTACGGCACGCGCAGCCTCGGGCTGCCCAGGACGGACGCCGCCCGGTCCGGGTCGTCGATGAGCGTCGGGTCCGCCGCCAGCGCCGCGCGCACGCGGTCCTCGTCGGCCTTCACGTCGCGCCACTTCGCCAGCTCGCGGTTCGAGCTGCGCAGCTTGAGGATGCCGTCGGTCAGCGTGGTCTCGAGGTCGGAGCCTTCGCCGAAGTGCAACGGCACCGTCGTGTAGTGGTAGCGCTCGGTGTAGTTGCGGATGTTCGGGTTGATGGCCGTGGCGTTTACGAGCGGCAGGTCGCCGCCCGCGCCCGAGATGGTCATCATGTTGCCGTCGGAGCCGGGGAAGGCCTGCGACGTCTTGCGGGCGCTCTTGAACACCTCGACGTAGCCCGGCTCGGCGTACCGACCGTCGGTGGCCGAAGAGTCACCCGAGTACGCGAAGAGGATCGCCGCCTCGTCGTACTTCCCGATGCCCTTCCAGTCGCCGTAGATCTTCCCCGAGTAATCCATGATCGACGAGTACTCGTGGTCGTGGAGGCCGATGAGCTGCTGCGTCTCGGTGCCGTCCGAGGCCGCCTTCATGTCCGCGGGCGTGCGGGGCAGCTTCTTCTGGCCGTTCTGGACGACGGTGATGGTGTCCTTGCGGATGTCCCAGTAGTCGTCGAAGTAGTTGATCGCGTCGTACGAGCCTTCGAAGTTGTGGCGCAGGTTGAGCGTGTGACCGGTCTCGTGCAGCGCGGTGCCGAGCCACACGTTCTGCCGCACGTACCTGGCGACCTCGTCGGTCGCGAGCCGCCTGGCCTCGGCCTCGGTGCAGCTCGCGGCGTTGGCGCAGCGCGGATCGGGAGCGTTCGTCAGCTCGGCGATCCGGGCGGCGCGCTTCAGCATCATCGTGTTGGCGAGCGCGAGGATGGTGCGGTCGTAGAACTCGAAGGTGGTGATGCTGTTCTTCGACAGCCATTCGATGCGGCGCTTCTCGTAGTTCGCCGCCGCCGAGAAGTTCGTCAGCACGTTGCGCGCGGCGGCCCGGCGGAACTCCGGGTCACGCTCGGCGGCGGCGCGGGCGAACGGGGGCAGCAGGTTCACCAGGTCGGCCTGCACGTCGGGGTTGTCGAGCACCGCCGCCTCGAGCTGCGGGTACTTCGCCAGCTCGTCGGCCGCCTTCTTCAGCTCGTCGCCCTTCCCGGCCAGCGAGTTCGGGTTGGTGCGGAGCTGGGCGAAGAGCTGTGCGAGCCGCGGCGTCGCCTTCTGGAAGGCGCCCTTGGTCTCGTCGCTCTTCTGCGGAATGCCCTGCAGCTCGGACTGGATCGCGCCGACCTGCTGCTGGAGCTTGCTCACGTTGTAGACCGGGTTGGCCTTCATGTAGTCCTTCACCTGCTGGCCGCTCAGGTAGTCGGTCGGCTGCAGCTCACCCGACAGCAGCAGCATCCAGTCGGTGACGGTGCGCCCGTACAGGTCGACACCCCAGGTGTACGTGTTCGACATGCCCGAGATGATCTGACCGGTCTCGGGGTCGGCCGAGCTCGGGCCGTAGCCCAGCAGGCCGTTGGCGACCGGCTCGGCCACCGTGTTCACGAAGCTGTAGCGGAGGTCGCCGATCTTCGGGCTGAAGCCGGGCGCGCCGCAGGCCTCCGGGTCACCCTGCTTCACCGGGTTGTTGCAGAGGTAGAACATCTGGCCGACGGTGCTCGGGTCGACCGAGTTGCCGCCCTTGGCGGCCGCCGTCGCGCGGCGGAACGCGCGGTCGAAGTCGCGCTCGATGATGCGCCCCGGCTCCCAGAACTCGGCGTAGCGCTCCTCGCCGCCCATGCGAGAGGCCGGCGTGAAGTAGTACACGACCGGCTGCGGCTGACGCTCCGCCGGGGGAATCGGCGTGGTGGTCACCTGGCCGTTCGCGTCCTTGCGGTAGTACTCCTTCCAGGTCCGGTGCCGGTTCGCGAGGCGGATGACGGAGTCGTTGGTGTAACCGAACTTGCGGTCGTAGTTCAGGCGGTCGGTGCGGAAGTAGCCGAACAGCGACATCAGGTCGTTGTCGTAGAGCAGCGGCTCGTAGTCACGCGACCAGCTCTCGTTCACCTTGGCGATCGAGATGCGCATGTGGATCTCGCTCGATGCGCAGTCGTTGATGCCGTTCGCGAACCAGCAGGCCGGGATGTTGCCGTAGCCCTCGAAGTAGTACATGTCCGGGTTCGCCAGGTACCGGCCGGTCACGTCGAAGTAGACGAGCTCGGGGGTGCCGTCGCCGTTGCGATCCTCGTACTGGAACGTCGGCCAGTCGTACGGGTCCGAGCCGGGCTCGTTCGGCTGAATCCAGTTGGCGTTGGTGGTCCTGGTGGGGTCGTTCGGGTTCTGCACCGTGCCCCAGCTCATGCCCGACATGCGGTTGAGCTGATTCGCCGCCCAGTTCACGCGGATGTACTCGCGCTCGTTCCACGGGCGGTCCGAGGTGTTCTCGGAGATGACGTTGGTCGGCTCGCCCGTCGCCGGGTTGTAGCCGCGCTGGATGTCGAAGTGGCTGGTGATCTCGAAGGCCACCACCGGTGCGCCATAGAACTTCTGGCCACCCGTGCAGACCCCCTGCGCGTCACAGTACGTCGCCGTCGTCCCCGAGACGATCGAATTGGGATCGATGTTGGTGTCCGCGCCCAGCGTGTACGGGTAGCTGCGGTAGCCAACCAGGTAGTTCTCCTGGATCTCCCACACCAGCTTCTCCATGTTCCCCGTCTGACCGGGGAAGGTGAACTGGGTGTTGAACGGCGTCCACGTCACCGTGTTGCGGAAGAACCACTGCCCGTCGAGCAGGTCCGCCTTCTTCACCACGTTCGGCTGAACGCGGTTGATGTCACCGTTGCTCTGGGCGCAACCGGCCACGAACAGCGTGGCCAGCGCCGCCGCGAGCAGGCGGGCGCGGGTGGGACGTGCGTGCATGTTGCCTCCGGTCTGGGACTGCGAAACGGGAATCGGAAAGGTCGTCATGGGCGTGGCTCAGTACGCGGCGGTGAGCGTGAAGTAGAGGCTGGTGGCGTTGTCCGCCCACGAGCCGAACGAGAGGAACGGGAAGCGCACGTTGCGGTTGTTGGCGTGCAACGGGTTCTGCGCGGTGAACACACCGAGGTCGATGGAGTAGTGCTCGTTCAGCTGGTAGCTGGCGCCGAAGAAGGCCGAGGTGCGATCCGACACGCCGAGGCCCACGTCGGCCACGGGGTTTCCGTTCGCGTCCAGCGCCTTGGGCGTGTACTGGTCCTGCGTGTACGTCGCCGCGTGCCGCCAGGACTTGATGAAGGTGTACCCGACGTAGATGAGCAGGTTTCCGGTCGCACGCCACTGCACCTGCCCGCCGATGTTGAACGACCAGGCCGGGTTCATGTTCGAGAAGCCGCACACCGGCTCGCCGGCGCGGCACACGACGTAGAGGTTGCCCTGCTCGTCGCGCGCGTCCGAGGCCCGTACGCCGTTCTGCGCCGACGTGTAGAAGCTGCGCGAGCCGCCCAGGTTGAGACGGAAGTCGAACGTCTTCACCGAGCGGGACATCGTCAGCCCGAGCGAGAGCGCGCTGATCATCCCAGCGTTCCAGCTCTCGGGCGAGGTGGGGAGGGTGAGGCCCACGTTCGGCGTGAAGGCGATACCGGTGAGCGCCGTGTCGCGGAAGAAGGCCGGCGCCGCGAGGCCGATGCGCGTGTCGAACCACGACACCTTCCGGCCCGTCTCGACGTCGGGCATCGTGTACTCGTAGGACACGCGCGCCGTGGCGCTGGCCACCAGCCGTTGCTTGCCGATGCCGAAGAGGTACTGCGGCACGACGGTGAGGAAGCCCGCGAGGTACGAGTACTTCGACGCGTCGACGAAGGTGCCGGCGCCCAGGTAGTGGTCCATCGCCACGATGAACTGGAAGCCGGACTGGTTCGCCTGCTCCTCCGGCGTACGCGCCTGCACGGCGTTGGCGAGCGCGCTCTTCTTCTTGGGCGCGGTGGCCGTTGCGGTCGCCGCGGGCTGCGCCTGCGTGCCCGACTGGTCGGCCGGCGCGGTCGTCGACGTGGCGGGCGGCGTGGTCGTCTGGGCGACCGGCGCGGAATGCCCGTCCGCGGGCTGCGTTTCATCGGCGCCGGTGACCGGCTGGGCGAGCGCGGTCATCGGCGCCAGCACCAGGGCGATCAGGGCAGAGTTCAGTCTCTTCACGCAGTCCTCCGGCTCAAATGGCGCCGAGCCGTGGGCAACATCCGTGCCCAGGCGTTCCGGCGCGTCGAACGCAACAAAGTCGCGGGATTCACAGCGAAGGCAAGGCGCGTTGCACCCGACGACCCGTTGGAGGGTCTGTCACTCGGCGCGACGACCGTTAGCGAACGGCACACGTTGTTCCGGGCGATCGACAAGAAACGCGCACCTCTTTGGACACCTCACGGCAGGCGTCCGGAAAGGGCGCGGCCTGTAGCATACGAGTCAAGAGCGGATCAATGAAGGTGGGTGACGCATGGCGTCATACCGGAACGCCGAAGCGGATCATCGACTTTCGTCCTGCGCGAGGAGCCGGGCGAGGCGCTCGGGCTCGACCCGCAGCATCAGCGTCTTTTCACGCGTGAAGGTGACCGCGCCCGGCGCGGCGTCCTTCGCCTTCCGCACGAACTTCACCGGCGTGTAGCTGACCTCGCCGCGGGGATCGCCCCTCGCGTCCGAGTGGTGGAGCGCGAGGTGGGCCGCGTCGATCAGCGCCTCGCCGGACAGCTGGGTGTTCTTCTCGAGCGGCACGACGACGTGGGCGCCGGGCACGCCGCGGGCGTGGAACCAGAGGTGGAAGGGCTTCGCCACGCGGAAGGTGAGCGCGTCGTTGTGCGCGGCGCCGCGGCCGACCCAGATGCGCTGGCCGCCGTGGCCGACGTACTCGCGGTACGGCGGCGAGGGCGCCTGGCCCTGGTTGGCGCGGCGGCGCAGGGCCTCGGGCGGCGGCGGCTCGGCGGGCACAGCCTCGAGGCGGGCGAGCTGCTCGCGGAGCTGGGCCTCCTCGGCGGCCAGCGACTCGAGGCGGGCCTTCGCGAGGCCCTTGCCCCGTTGCAGGCGGCGGTACTGGTGGAAGCGCCAGTCCACCTCCTCCTTCGGCGTGCGCTTCGGATCGAGCGCCACCGTCACCTCGCGCGTGGTGCCGTCCTCCAGGTACTCGGGCACCGTCACCGACGGAGCGCCACGCGTCAACCGGTGGAGGTTCTGCGCGAGCAGCTCGCCTTCGCGGCGCAGCTCGTCGGCCCGCTCGGTGCGCGCGAGGTCGCCGGCCACCTTCTCCTTCGTCCGCGCCAGGCGCTTCAGCTTCGCGAGCAGGGGCGCCCGCCGCGCCTCTGTCCACCGCTGGCGCTCGGCGGCCGAGAAGAGCGCCTCCGCGCCGTGCGCCAGGCGCAGCCGCACGCGCTCACTCGTCAGCCGCGAGGGGAGGTCGCCGACGGGCCGCTCCTCCAACGGGCGCCAGGTGGCGCCGACGCGCAGGCCGTCCCGCGCCGGGCTGGACAGCGCCAGCACCCGCGCGTTCTCGGTGAGGAGCGCGAGGAGGGGCTCCGCGCTCGCCTCCAACACCAACGTCCGGCGCTTGCGGTCCTCGCCCGCCGCATCGAGGTGCAGCAGCAGCGTCCGCCGCTCGGGCAGCGCCTCGGCGTCGCGCAGCCGGGCGCCGGTCAGCTCCCGGCGCAGCACCGACTGCCAACCGGGCGGCGTGGCGGGGTTGGCCGGCCGCTCGTCCACCGCCGACAGCCGCGCCACGCCCGGCTCGGCGCAGAGGAGCAGCGTCACCGTGCGGCCGGGCACGCGCAGCTCGAGGTACGCGCGGCTCGCCGTGGGCGCGCTCACCTTCTGCACCACCGCGCCCTCGAGCTCGCGGTCGAGCTCCGCGGCGAGCAGCGCGAGCTCGGCCGGCCGCAGCGACACCGCCTACCCTCCCCGCGCCAGCGCGACGACGCGCTCGAGCGAGAACGGACGCGGCGGCAACAGCTGCTGGAAGGTGCAGTCCGAAGGCGCCTTGTCGGTGCGCCAGCGGAGGAACGTCGCCGCGTGGCGGAAGCGCGGGCCCTGCAGGGAGTCGTAGCGCACCTCGCACACCAGCGACGGCGTGAGCGGCACCCAGCTGGGGCCCTCGGCGTCCTTCTTCTTCGACCAGCGGCTCGGCGCGTCGGGCGTGCGGCCCCGGCCGAAGGACTCGCCGCCCTCGTACGGCGCCAGCCGCACCTTGAGCGCCTGCTTCTCCTTCGCGCTGAAGGACGAGGTGTGGCCGACGTGGTGGAGGACGCCGTCGTCACCGTAGAGGCCGAGCAAGAGCGAGCCCACGGTGCCCGGCGTCTTGCCTTCGCGGTACGCGCCCACCACGCAGTCGGCGGTGCGGTGGTGCTTCACCTTCACCATCACGCGCTTGCCCGGCTGGTACGGCAGCTCCACGCGCCGCGCGATGACGCCGTCGCAGCCGGCGCCCTCGAAGTCGTGGAACCAGCCGCGGGCGACCGCCACGTCGGGCGTCTGCGGCGTCACGAAGACCTGGGTGTCCTGCGTCACGGCACGCACGAGGGCTTCCCGGCGGTCGCTGCCCGGCTTCTCCCGCCAGTCGTCGTCGCCCAGCGCGAGCAGGTCGAAGGCCACGAAGCCCGCGGGCGTCTTTTTCGACAGGCGCTCGACGCGCGAGGCCGCGGGGTGAATGCGCGCCTGCAGCGCGTCGAAGTCGAGGCCCCTCTCCCCGGGCAGGATGATCTCCCCGTCCACCACGCACCGCTCGGGCAGCGCGCGCGCGAGCGCCGCCACCACCTCGGGGAAGTAGCGCTGCAGCGGCTGCCCGTTGCGGCTCGAGAGGTGCACCGACTGGCCGTCGCGGAAGACGACGCAGCGGAAGCCGTCCCACTTGGGCTCATAGACCCAGCCGTCGCCTTCGGGGATCTCCTCCTCGGCGTTCGCCAGCATCGGCTCGAGCGGGGGCGCGAAGGGCAGCATGGCCGGCAGGACTATACGCCCGGGCGGCTCGGCGCCATGGCCGGGTTGGCGTGCGCCGAGACGAGCGACAGGCCTGCGGGCTTCGGGTCTTCGATGCTTCGGTGCTGCTGCAGGTCGGCATCGTCGGCGCGTGTGGCGGTCGCGGCCGGTCGAGCCGCCACCGCCCGACGACGACGAGCGCCGCGGGCTCGGCGCCTCGTGGTGGCGGACGCGCTGGCAGTACACGTGGGAGCCGCCGCAGGCGAAGGTGAGACTGCTGGACGCGGCGCGCCTGTCGCCCGGCGGGTAGAAGCGGGTGGCGCGACGGCCCGCGCGTCGCTAGACGCGTGGCCATGGCCGCCGACGAAGTCACCCTGGACATCCACCGCACCGAGCGCATCGGCTTCGACGAAGCCATCTTCTGCCAGGGGAAGACGACCGAGCACCTCACGCACATCCTCGAGGCGGCGAAGGAGAACGGCGCGAGCCTGCTGTTAACGCGCCTGTCGACCGCGCAGGTCGAGCGCCTGCCGAAGGCGCTGCGCGACGCGCTGGACTACGAGCCGGTGTCGCGCACCGCGTACTTCGGCAAGCTGACCCGCCCCGAGGGCCCGCCGCGCGTCGCGATCGTCGCCGCCGGCTCCTCCGACGCCCACGTCACCCGCGAGGTGGCGCGCACGCTGCGGTACCACGGCCTCGGCTCGTCCATGTACGTCGACGTCGGCGTCGCCGGGCTGTGGCGGTTGCTGGACCGGCTCGAGGAGATCAAGAGCCACCCGGTCGTGGTGGTCGTCGCGGGCATGGACGCGGCGCTGCCCACGGTGCTCGGCGGCCTCGTCGGCAGCGTCGTCATCGCCGTTCCCAGCTCGAACGGCTACGGCGTCGCCGAAGGCGGTCACTCCGCGCTCAACGCGATGCTGGCGTCCTGCGCGCCCGGCGTGCCGGTGATGAACATCGACAACGGCTACGGCGCAGCCTGCGCCGCGGTGCGCGTGCTGCGGGCGATCGACCGGGCCTGACGTCGTGGCGGGTGCCGCCGCCGCACAAAGCACGCAGGCCCTCGATTCTTGCCGATGTCCTGCAATATGAGGCGCCCATGCTCACGACCTTGACGCTGCTCGCGCTCGCGCAGGTGGACATGGCCCCGATGCTGGCAAAGGGCCCGCTGGTCCTCGTCGAGCAGGGCGCCGACAACAAGTTCTCGCAAGCCACCGGCATCGTGCTGGTGGACGCCGACCCGGACCGGGTGTGGGCGGTGCTGGCGAAGCCGGAGCAGTTCAAGGACTTCATGCCCAAGGTGACGACGAGCGAGATCGTCAAAGAGAAGGCCGGCGACGTGGAGGTGCACTTCGTGCTCGACGTGCCTGGCCCGGACACCGACTACACCGTGCGCTTCACGCCCAACGCGGCGACGAAGACGATCACCGGCGCGTGGGCGGCGGGGGACCTGAGGGGCTCGAAGTGGCTGTGGAAGGTGGAGCCCGCGCCGGGCGGCAAGACGCTGCTCACGCACACGCTGGCGGTGAAGAACTTCTCGGGGCTGGCGCAGAGCCTCGAGGATGACCAGCAGACGGTGACGGTGGGCGTCAACGTGGGCTCGGTGCTGGCCGCCACCAAAGCGGTGAAGAAGCGCGCCGAAGGCAAGTAGTCCGGCACGGGACGGCTGGCGCGGCGGACGCCCGCCCGGTAGGAAGCCCGCCGCCGAAATGCGTTCACCGCCGTCCTTTCCGCCCGACTTCGTCTTCGGCGTCGCCACCAGCGCGTACCAGGTCGAAGGTGGCATCGAAAACGACTGGTCCGACTGGGAGAAGGCCGGCAAGTGTCACGACGCGAACGCGCGCTGCGGCCGCGCCGCCGGCCACTGGGATCGGTTCTTCGACGACATCGCGCTCATCCGGGGGGTCGGCGCGACGGCGTACCGCCTGTCCATCGAGTGGGCGCGCGTCGAGCCCGAGCGTGGCCGCTGGGACGAGGCCGCGTGGCGTGGCTACCGCGAGCGGCTCGAGGCGCTGACGAAGGCGGGGATTCGCCCGGTCGTCACCCTGCTCCACTTTACCCACCCGCGCTGGTTTCACACCGAGACGCCGTGGCACGAGCCCGCGTCGCTCGAGGCGTGGACCCGCTACGTGAAGCAGTGCGCCGAGGTGCTCGACGGGCTCGACGTCGCCGTCACCACCCTCAACGAGCCGAACGTCTTCCTCCTCGGAGGGTTCCTGTCGGGGTTGATGCCGCCGGGCCTCTCCGACGGGAAGAAGGCGTTCGCCGCGGCGACGAACCTGCTGCGGGCGCACGTCATCGCGCGGCAGGCGCTGCTCGAAACGGCCCGGGGCCGGCGTCGGCCCATCGGCGTCGCGCAGCACATGACCTCCTTCGCGCCAACGCGGCGCTGGCACCCGCTCGACCAGGCGCTCACGCGCATCGGCGACGCCAACTTCAACCACGCCTTCCTCGAGGCACTGCACGCCGGCACGCTGCGCCTGTCGATGCCGGGCCTCACCGCCGGCCGCGCGGCCATCGACGGCGCCGTCCGGTCGATGGACTTCGTCGGCATCAACTACTACACACGCGCGCACCTCCGGTTCATCACCAAGCCGCCCTTCGTGCACTTCGAGTTCCTCGATCGCCACGCGCGCGGGCTCACGGACATCGGCTGGGAGTACTACCCGGAGGGCTTCGGAATCCTGCTGCGGCAGCTCAAGCGCTACCAGCTGCCGGTGTGGGTCACCGAGAACGGACTGGACGATCGCACCGGGCTTCGCCGCCCGAGGTACCTGTACGACCACTGGAAGGAGCTGCTCGCCGCGCGCGCCGACGGGGTGAACGTCACCACGTACCTCCACTGGTCGCTGATGGACAACTTCGAGTGGCTCGAGGCGTGGGGCCCGCGCTTCGGGCTGTACCGCGTGGACTTCCAGACGCTCGAGCGCACGCCGACGCCGGCCTGCGACTACTTCCGCGCGGTGGCGACCAGCCGCGTGTTGACGCCGCCGCCCGAGCCGGACCAGAAGGCCGGCCCATGACGCTGCCGACCGTGCTGTCCACCGTGGTGATCGACCCGCCGACGACGCTGGTGGCGGGCGCCGTCACCGCGCTCATCTCGATGAAGCTGATCGCCCGCGGCGGGCTGCCCGAGGTGTGGCGCGCGGGGGTGTTCGCCGCCGCCTTCTCGGCGCTCTACTCCATCGCCGTGGGGTGGATGTTCTTCTTCCGGCCCGACTGGATGTTCGTCTACCTGTTCGACACGAGCACCCAGCCGCTGGCGCTCTTGTACGCGGTGTTCGTCTTCGTCTGCGTGGGCCTCGGGCTGGTGTCGGCGCTCGGCGTGGGCTTGTTGCTCCACCTCGGCAAGAAGGGGCTCGCCTGGGCCTCGGCCTTCTCGTGTATCGCGACGCTGGTGCTGCTCACGTACATGACCGCCGCGCAGTACGCGAAGGTTGGCACCACCGCCGAGTGGCAGGCGGGCACGGCGAAGGCGCTCACCGACGACGCGACGATGATGGTCGCGATGAACGTGGTGACGGCCGTGCTGGTGCTGGGCGGCGTGGCGCTGATCGCCCTGCAGGTCCGGCGCACGATGAAGGGCGCGAAGGCGGCGTGAGCGACGGCGCCGGCTCACCGACGGCGAAGAAGCCGCTGCTCGAGCGGGTCGGCGTGCAGTACTTCCGCGCGCGCTCGTCGGCGCGGCCGCCGGTCACCCCGGCCGACGCGATCCACGTGCTCAACCCGCAGGAGCGGGCCGCGATGCGGCGCGTGCAGGCCGGGGCGATCTTCCGCTCGGCGCTCGCCGGCGCGCTCTCGGGCGGCGTGTCGGCCGCCGCGGAGATCGCCGCCGAGCCGCTGTTGCCTGCGGGCGCGGCGCTCTTCTCGATGGATGGGCTCAGGTATTGGACCTTCCTCGGCGGCGTGACGCTCCTGGCGGCGGCGCTCGAGATCCTCTTCCTCTACTGGGACACGCTGCGCTCGGTGCACGAGCTGGCGCGCGAGGCGGGCCTCGAGCTGTTCGGGAAGGACCGGAAGACGAGCGACGAGGCGCTGGTGGACGGGCTGGCGCGCGCGGCCCTGGAGCTCCCCAACCCCATCGACCTCTCGGCGCGCGTGAATCCGCACCGCGAGGTGAAGAAGTGGCGGCTGGTGCTCGCCTCGCTCGCATACAAGGCGAAGGTGGGCCTCACCAACTTCCTGGTGAAGATGCTGGTGCGCCGCATGCTCGGGCGCGTGGCGGTGCGCAGCGTGCTGGGCGCCCTGGTTCCCTTCGTCGCGGTGCCGGTGACGGCTACCTGGAACGCGCTGGTCACCTGGCGGCTGCTGCGCGAGGCGCGGATCCGCGCCATGGGGCCCAGCGCGCTGGCCGAGCTGGTGGAGCTGGTGTTCTCCGACGTGCCCAACCTCTCGCCGCAGGGCCGCTTGTCGGCGGTGCGCGCGGTGGCGGCGGCGATCGTCCGCACCCAGGACCTGCACCCCAACCTCACGCGCATGCTGTCGCTGGTCTCGAAGCGCGCGGGCGACACGGGGAACGACGAGCTCGACGACGTGGGGCAGTTCCTGTCCTCGCTCAAGGCGCTGGCGCCCGGGGAGCAACGGCTGTCGATGCAGCTGCTGGCGCTGGCGCTGGCCGTGGACGGCAAGGTGACGGGCCGCGAGGCGAAGCTGTGGCAGGACGCGCAGGCCGCGGCCGGCCGCCCGCTCGACGCGTCGCGGGTGGAGGCCCTGCGGCGCGCCTTCGCCCGCGGCGACACCGACACCGGCGCGCGGCTCCGGGCGGTGTGACGGGAAAGAGAGCGCGCGGCGCAGGGACGAAGCCCCACGCCGCGCGGTTGGTGCGCCTGGACTCGCTACGGACAGCCGTACGTGTTGGCCTTCATGGCGTGGCCGCCGCCGAATGGCGAGCCACCCGAGCCCGGGGTGCCGGTGACGTACGTGACGTTGAGGCCACCCACCGGCAGGGCCACCTGGTGGCACCACACCCCGATGCTCGAACCACCCGCGCCACTCCCACCTGCGCCGCCCGCGCCTCCCGCGCCGCCAGGGCCCCCACGTCCGCCATCGCCAGAGCGGAAGGACGGCTCCTTGGACACGCCCAGGCCTCCGAGTCCGCCGACGCCGCCGGGCCCTCCAAGCCCGCCAAGCCCACCGATGCCACCGTTTCCGCCGTTGCCGGCGACCAGGTTCACCGAGACGAGTGCCGGGTTCGAGTTCACCAGCGTCAGCGCGATGGACGTGCCGCCCGCGGTGCCGCCGAGGCCGCCTGTCCCGCCGTAACCTCCCTGGCCGCCACCGCCACCGCCACCGGCCGCCTCCCAATAGCCACCGATGTTGTAGCACTTGAGCATGCCGCCACCGCCACCGCCGCCACCGCCACGGCCGGGGGCACCCGGGTTCCCCGGCGCGCCCGTGCCCGTCGCCGGCGCGCTCCACAGTCCGTTGTAGCTGGTCACGGTGCCGGCGCCCATCCCGCCTCCGCCGGCCCCACCCGCCGCGCCCGCCGCGCCCGCCGCCCCGGCCGCACCGTTCGGCGCGACGCCGCACCGCTCGGCACCACCCGCGCCGCCGGGCGCGCCACCGGAGCTCGTCGCGCCGTTTGCGCCGTTGGTCGAACCGCTGTAGCCACCCGCACCGCCATTCCCACCGATCTGGGCGCTGACTCCGCCGGCGCCGCCATTCCCACCCGCCGCTTGCGTGTGCGGGGCGTTCTGCCTCGAACTGAGCCCGGGAAAGCCCGGCAGGCCGCCGCTCCCCCTCGTCCCGGGCGCGCCGTTCGTGCCGTTGGCTCCCGCCGCCGCGATCAGGTCGACGAACCTCAAGGTCACGTGGTTCGCGGAGCCGACGATGCGAAGCGCCTGCGAGCCCGCCCCCGGGACGGTCGGAGTGGAGGATCGGATGACGACGCGTTCCACGGTGACCGCCGAAGTGAGCCCCCCCATCAGCATGCCCTCGCTGGTGCCCTGGAGAACCGCCCGCGCCGCGGCGCTGGCCGACCGGTTCCAGCTCGTGTCGTAGCCGCCGAACAGGGAAACGCCGTTGGGCCACGAGGCCGGCGGGGTGTAGGTGCCGGCCGCGACAAAGATGGCGTTCTTCCCGCCCGTGGCGAGCTGAATGGCGCGGCCGAGCGTCCGCACCGGAGCCAGCTTCGTCCCGTCGTTCGCGTCGTTGCCCAACGGCGAGAGGAACACGGCCTTGCTCGCGTCACCGTCCACGCCATCGCAGTTCGTGTCCTGGAACTGATCGTCCGGCGCGTCGACGGTGGACGTGCACACGCACGCGAGCTGCTGCCCGCACACCTGGAACGGGCCGCAGTTGTTCCCCACGCCGCACGACGCGATGACGCCGCCGCAGCCGTCCGGGATGTTGGTGCCGCAGGTGGCGCCCAATTCCGCGCAGGTCTTCGGACGGCACTGGCACTGGTTGATGGCCGTGTTGCAGAACATCTGCCCGCCGCCGCACGAGAGGCCCGCGCCGCAGAAGGGGATCGTCCCGCCGCAGCCGTCGGCGATGTTCTCGCCGCAGGTCGCGCCGAGCGAGGCGCAGGTCTTCGGTGCGCAGGAGCACTGCAGGGTGCTCGGGTTGCACGACCATTGGCCCCCGCCGCAGTCGGGCACCGGGCCGCAGGACGGGATGACGCCACCGCAACCGTCCGGGATGTTGGTGCCGCAGTTCGCGCCGAGGTCCGCGCACGTCTTCGGCCGGCAGCCGCACTGGTACGGCGTCACCGCGCCGCAGCTCTCGGGCGCCGTACACGTGCCGCAGGACACCGTGCCGCCGCACCCGTCGTCAATCGCACCGCAGGTGGCGCCCACGTGAGCGCACGCGCGCGGGACGCAGACGCCGGCGTCGAGCGCCGGCATCCCCGCGTCGAAGCCGGGCTGGCCGGCGTCCGCCTCGGGCACGCCCGCATCGACGCCCGGCGCGCCCGCATCCTGCTCCGGGGAGCCCGCGTCGTCGGCTCCGGCATCTCCCGCGCCCGCGTCTGCCACGCCGGCGTCGCGCGGCCCCGCGTCTGGCGGCTGCGTGCACACGAGCATCGTGCAGACCTGGCCGCCGTGGCATTCGTCATCGGAGTGACAGTTCGCAACTTCGACACCGCACGCGGCGAGGCCGACGAACGAGGCGGCCAGCACGCAGGCAAGCAGACGGGAAGACATGGTGAGCTCCTTGGGGTTGACGGAGCCCCCGCCCTTCGCAAGCCCGGTGCCCGTCACAACCCGCCGGAAATCGGTGCGTTCCTCGGCCGGGCGACGTCCACGCCGCCGGGGCGTCCATCCGCGCGGAGGGATGCCCGCGACCGACTGCTGTCTCCCATCACTCCCGCCACCGCGGCCCGTGCGATTCCGCTACCGCGCGTGACGCGCGGCGTTAGGTTCCCGCCATGACCGACAAGACGACGTCGTTCGTGGGGCAGCTGTGCTTCGGCTCGATCGAGGAGGACCTGATCCTCCCGTACCCGAAGATGAACCCGGCCGAGCAGGAGACGTTCAAGAACATCCGCTCGTCGATCGAGCAGCTGCTCAAGCCGCACGAGAAGGACTTCCGCGAGTGGGACGCGAAGGGCGAATTCCCGCCGAGCTTCATCGAGGAGCTCAAGCAATTCGGTCTCTTCTCGCTCATCATCCCCGAGGCGTTCGGCGGCATGGGGCTGTCCACGACGGCCTACTCGCGCACGCTGCAGGAGTTGGCGACCTACGACGGATCGGTCGCCGTCACCATCGGGGCGCACTCATCCATCGGCATGCGCGGGTTGTTGCTGTTCGGCACGGACGAGCAAAAGCAGCGCTGGCTGCCGAAGCTGGCGACGGGCGAGATGATCGCGGCCTTCTGCCTCACCGAGCCGGGCGCCGGCTCCGACGCCGCGTCGATCAAGACGACCGCGGTGAAGGAAGGCGACCACTGGGTGCTCAACGGCAACAAGCTGTGGATCACCAACGGCGGCATCGCGCAGTTCTACACGGTGTTCGCCAAGACGGGCCCGCAGGGCGAGCGCGGCAACGTCACCGCGTTCATCGTCACCTCGGATCTCGAAGGCGTCTCCACCGGCCCGCACGAGGACAAGATGGGCCTGCGCGCCTCGAACACCACCACGGTGATGTTCGACAACGTGAAGGTGCCGGACGCCAACGTCCTGGGCGAAGTCGGCAAGGGTTTCAAGGTGGCGATGAAGATCCTGAACTCGGGCCGCACGGGCCTGGGCGGCGGCAGCGTCGGCGCGATGAAGCGGATGATCTCGCTCGCGACGAAGCAGGCGAAGGAGCGCGTGCAGTTCGGCAAGCCGATCGCCGAGTTCGGCCTGGTGAAACAGAAGCTCGGGAACATGGTGGTGGACTGCTACACGACCGAGGCGGCGGTGAACCTGGTCAACCACTTCATCGACTCGGGCCACGAGGAGTACGCGGTCGAGGCGGCGATCACCAAGGTCTACGGCAGCGAGGCCATGTGGCGCACCATCGACGAGGCGCTGCAGATCGCCGGCGGCAACGGCTTCATGCGCGAGTTCCCGTACGAGCGCGCGCTGCGCGACGCCCGCATCAACCGCATCTTCGAGGGCACCAACGACATCCTCCGGCTGTTCATCGCGCTCACGGCGATGAACGAGGTGGGCAGCCAGCTCAAGGAGCTGTCGCAGTCCTTGAAGGGCATCTTCGACAACCCCATCAAGGGCTTCGGCGTCATCTCGGAGTACGCGCGGCGCCGCGCCTCGCTGGCGACGGATTTCATCAAGCGCGACAAGGCGACGTTCACCAGGCTGCACCCGGGCCTGCAGAAGCAGCAGGTGATGTTCGAGGAGATGACGCGCGACCTCGCCACCGCGGTCGACCGCGTGCTGCGCAAGCACGGGAAGAACATCATCGGGAAGCAGTTCGCCACCCGCCGCCTCGCGGACATCATGATTCAGATGTTCGTGCTCGCCGCGACGATGTCGCGGGTGTCCACCGCGATGACCGAGAAGGGCGCCGCCGGGGCCACCAAGGAGATCGAGATCCTCGAGGTGTACAGCCAGCGCGTGCGTCGCATCGTGCGGGCGAACGTGGGGCAGATCGACGAGAACGAGGACGAGCTGGTCAAGTCGCTGGCCGACTTCGCGGTCGACCAGGAGCGGTACAGCTGGGACAACGTGGAGTGAGCCGCCCCGGCCGAGGGGGTTTGGCAGCCCCCTCGGCCGTGTGGTAGCCCCCGCGCCGTCATGACTGCCGCCGAAGCCCTGCCGCAGCCCCCTGCCTCCGCGCGCCGCCCGGAGAAGGAACTCCTCATCGCCTCGAAGGCCTTCACCGTGGAGAACCGCGGGAAGAGCTGGTGGGCCACCTTCTCGTCGATGGGCCTGATGCTGGGCCTGGTGGTGGCCGCGGTGGCCGCGCCGTGGTGGCCCTTGCGCCTCGCGCTGGCGCTGGTGAACGGGCTGGTGATCGTCCGCGTGTTTTGCCTGTTCCACGACTTCCAGCACGGGGCGATCTTGCGCAACTCGAAGCTGGCGCAGGGCCTCTACTGGCTGTTCGGCACCAGCATCCTCGTGCCGCCGTCGGTGTGGCGCGAGACGCACAACTACCACCACGCCCACACGGCGAAGATCGTCGGCAGCCACATCGGCAGCTACCCCGTCGTCACCACGGCGATGTGGGCGCAGATGACGCCCACGCAGAAGCGCCTCTACAAGCTGGTGCGCCACCCGGTGAACATGGTGCTGGCGGTGCTCACGGTCTTCAGCGTCGGCATGTGCGTGAAGCCGTTCCTCCGCGCGCCGGGTAGGCACTGGGGCGGGCTTGTGTCGTTGGTCCTGGTGTACGGCACCGGCGCGGCGTTGACCGCGACGGGGCGGTTCGACTGGTTCCTGTTCGGTTGGCTGGTGCCGATGTGGCTGGCGGCCATGGCGGGCGCGTACCTCTTCTATGCGCAGCACAACTTCCCCGACGCGCACATCGCGAGCCGCCAGGACTGGACGTTCTCGGGCGCGGCGATCGACTCGTCCAGCTACATGGTGATGGGACCGCTGATGAACTGGTTCACCGCCAACATCGGCTACCACCACGTGCACCACCTGAACGCGGCCATCCCGTTCTACCGGCTGCCCGAGGCGATGGCGGCGATCCCCGAGTTGGCGAACCCGGGGAAGACGTCGCTGAAGCCGAAGGACATCGCCGCGTGCTTCAAGCTGAAGCTGTGGGATCCCGACGCGAACCGCATGGTGGGCTACCCGTCATGAATCGTGGGCCCGCGCGTCGGCCGCCCGTCCATGAGTGACTGGAGAGCCGCGCTGGGCTGGGGCCCGGACTTCGACGAAGCGTTCGCGCCGTACACCGCGAAGGGCCTCTTGCCCGCGCGCGTGTCGCTCGTGTACCGCAAGCAGCTCAAGGTACTGTCCCACCGGGGCGAACACTGGGCGCGCACCGGCGGCACGCTGATGCACCGGGCCGACAACCCCGGCGAGCTTCCGGCGGTGGGCGACTGGGTGGCCGCGCGGATCCCCGAGGAAGGGGAGGCGCTGGTGCACGCCGTGCTGCCGCGACGCAGCGCCTTCGTCCGCAAGGTGGCCGGCGACAACGCGCAGCCGCACGTGCTGGCAACCAACCTCGACACGGTGATGGTGGTGATGGGGCTCGACCGCGACTTCAACCTGCGCCGGCTCGAGCGCTTCCTCACGCTGGCCTGGGAGAGCCGCGCCGCACCGGTGGTGGTGCTGAACAAGAAGGACCTCGCCACGGACCTCGACGCGCAGGTCGCCGCGGTGCGGGCCGTCTCGGGCGGCGCGGAGCTGCACGTGGCGAGCGCGCTCGGCGGCGAGGGCCTCGAGCCGTTGCGGGCGTTGATCGGCCCCGGGAGGACGGTCGCGCTCCTCGGCAGCTCCGGCGTCGGCAAGTCCACGCTGGTGAATCGCCTCGTCGGCGCCGAGGTGATGGACACCGGCGGCGTGCGCGACGACGGCCGCGGCCGCCACACCACCACGCGCCGCGAGCTGCTGGTGCTGCCCGGCGGCGGGGCGATCGTCGACACGCCCGGGCTGCGCGAGGTGCAGATGTGGGCGGCGGAGGACGGGCTGGCAAAGACGTTCGACGACGTCGAAGCGCTGGCGCAGGCCTGCCGCTTCGCCGACTGCCGCCACGACGCGGAGCCCGGCTGCTCGGTGAAGGCCGCGCTGGAGGACGGCACGCTGGCGCCCGAGCGCTACGAGAGCTGGCTCGAGCTGCAGCGGGAGATGGCGTGGCTCCGGCAGCCGAAGGAGACGCGCGGCCGGCCGGAGTCCAAGCGGCGCGAGCGCGTCGGCCACGGCGTGCGGAAGAAGTAGCGGAAACACCCGAGGGGCCCGCCCTTGCCCGGCGCGGCGGCCTCGCGCTACGCGCCAGGGCCCCTCACCCCGCGGAGGAGCCCCACGTGAGCGAGCGAATCGAGTCCTTCGAGGCCTTCTGGCCGTTCTACCTGGGCGAGCACTCGCTGGCGGCGACGCGGCGGATGCACTTCGTCGGCACCACGGTGGCGCTCGCGAACCTGGTGTACGCGGCGCTGACGCTGACGCCGTGGTACCTCCTGAGCGCGCTGGTGAGCGGCTACGCGTTCGCATGGGTGTCGCACGCCTTCATGGAGAAGAATCGCCCGGCGACCTTCACCTACCCGCTGTGGAGCTTCGCCGCCGACTGGAAGATGTGGGCGTTCATGCTGACGGGCCGCCTCGGCGCCGAGCTGGAGGAGCACGGCATTCGCCCGCGCGCCCGCGAGGGCGCGTCGTCGGCGTCCTTCCCTTGAGGAGGGTTGGGCCGGTCACCGGCCGCGGTGTTCGCGGATCGGCGCGATTCGCGGAGGAGCGCCCCGAGCTCCGTTGCCCCCCAGCCCGCTCGAGCACGTCCAGGCGTTTCCTCTGGCCCCGCTTTCGCACCAGAATGCGCCGGGATGACGCGCCGGGCCCTCCAGCCGCTGGACATCACGCTGCGCCACGGGCGCCGGTACCAGTGGATCCGCCGCGCCTTCCTTGGCTTCTCGGTGGCGCTCACCTTCGTGCTGCCGCTGTGGCACCTGCACGCGCTGGACGTGGAAGGCGCCGGAATCGCGGCGGATTCCCGCTGGGCGAAGGTGGCGCAGGCGCTGCCCGACACGCCGCCGCCCTTCTACGGCGCGCCCACCAGCGTGTGGATCGGCGTCCTCGAGCTGGTGGATCCGCTGGAGTCGCTGGCGGTGGCGCTCTTCCAGGGCCTGTCCTGGAACTGGGTGTGGACTGTCCTCCCCGGTGTGGTGCTGGTGGTGGTGCTCGGCCGCTTCTTCTGTGGCTGGGCCTGCCCGTACCTGCCGATTCTGGCGGCGGCGAACGCCGCGCGCTGGTTGCTCACCCGCCTCGGCGTGCCGTTGGCCGACGCGAAGGTGCCGCGCAGCGCCTCGCGGGTGGTGATGGTGGGGCTGCTGGTGGTGGGCGCCTTCACCGGCGCGCAGCTGGTGCCCTTGCTCTACCCGCCGGCGATCATCGGCCGCGAGGTCTTCCGCGCCGTCTTCTACGGCTCGCTGGGCGCGGGCGCGCTGGTGGTGACGGGCGCCTTCCTCTTCGACACCTTCGTCTCGCGCGCGGGCTTCTGCCGCAGCCTGTGCCCGGGCGGCGCGATGTTCTCGGTGCTGGCGAACCTGTCGCCCATTCGCGTGCACAACGAGCGCTCGAAGTGCACCGACTGCACGGTGTGTGACGTCGTCTGCAACCTCGGCCAGTCCCCCATGACGAACGGGCTGGACTCGGGCTGCGAGCGCTGCGGCAAGTGCATCGCGTCGTGCCCCACCGGGGCCCTGTCCTTCACGCTGGCCGCGCCGCCGCTGGTGCAGCTCGTCCGCGTGCGCGTGGAGGGCGTCGAGCAGAAGGCGACCGGAGGCGCGGAGCGCACGTGAACCGCCGAGTCCTCATCGGGGCCATCGCCGCCGCCACCGCGCTCGCCGTGGTGCCGAAGCGGAAGCGCGCCGACCCGAAGAAGATCCGCCCTCCGGGCGCGCTGAAGCCCGGGGCCTTCGAGCAGGCGTGCATCGGCTGCTTCCGCTGCGCCGAGGTGTGCCCGACCAACTGCATCCGCTTCCCGTCGGCCTTCTCGCTCGACCAGGCGACGCCGTACATCGACACCGCTGACAAGGCGTGCGTGCTGTGCATGAAGTGCACGCAGGTGTGCCCGACGGACGCGCTGGTGCCGCTGAAGGCCGACCCGGACGTCATCGCGAAGGAAGTCCGCATGGGCGTGCCGGTGCTGGAGCGCTCGAAGTGCCTGCCGTGGAACGGCCAGGGCGTGTGCCGGCTCTGCTACCAGGTGTGCCCGTACCCCGAGGCGGCGGTGGAGCTGGTCGGGCCGCAGAAGGCGCCGCTGTTCCACGCGGACGCCTGCGTGGGCTGTGGGCTGTGCGAGGAGGCGTGCCCGGAGCTCGCGCAGGCGATCACCATCGAGCCCTTCGGGAGTGAGGCGGCGCAGCCGAAGCCCATCCCCGGGCGGCCGGGTTTGAAGCGCGGCGGGGGCCCGAAGGGATGAGCCGGCCCCCGATCAAGACGATCGTCCGCAGGCGGTGGACGCGGCGCGATCTCTTCAAGCTGGCACCGGTGGCTGCGGTGGGCGCCGGCGCGCTGGGCCTGGCGCTCGCGGGCCGCGTCAACGAGCCGGTGGTGCAGAACAAGGGGACCTGCCGCTTCTGCCTCATGCACTGCGGCGTGGTGTGCACCGTCCAGGGCGCGCGGCTGGTGAAGGTGGAGGGCGATCTCGCCTCGAAGACGCGCGGCTTCGTGTGCGAGCACGGCTACGCGCTGCGCGAGCTGGTGCACAGCCACGCACGGCTCGAGCACCCGCTGGTGCGCCGCGGCGGCGACTTCCACGAGGTGTCGTGGGACGAGGCGCTGGGGGAGATCGCGAGGCGGCTCGACGCGGTGAAGCAGCAGCATGGCCCGCAGGCGCTGGCCATTCAGACCGGCTGGCCGCTGGTGCGGCACCCGCTGGTCAACTTTCTCCACCGCTTCGCGCGCGCCTTCGGCAGCCCCAACGTCGCGACGGTGGCCAGCCTCTGCGAGGCCTCGCTGCGCATGGGGCAGTCGCTGACGGTCGGCACCAAGTACGCGCCGGACCTTCGCAGCCTGAAGACGCTGGTGGTGTGGGGCGCCAACCCGCCCGTCACCGCGCCGCCCTTCGCGCACCTCGTCGCGGGCAAGGCGCTCCGAGGCAACCTGGTCGTCATCGACCCGGTGCGCACCACGCTGGCGAAGGAGGCCACGGTGCACCTCGCACCGCGGCCGGGCACCGACGGCGCGCTGGCGCTGGGCTTCATTCACGTCATCACGCGCGAGCGGCTGTTCGACGCGGACTTCGTGGCGCAGCACACGCGCGGCTTCGAGGGCCTCGAGGCGCTGGCCGCCGACTACCCGCCCGAGCGCGTGGAGGCGCTCACCGGCGTGAAGGCGATGGACGTGGAGCGCGTCGCGCGGATGCTCGCGTCCGACAAGCCGATGGGCGTCTGGCAGGGCCTCGGCGTCGAGCACCACGAGAACGGCGTGCAGACGGTGCGGGCGATCTCCTCGCTCGAGGTGCTCTGCGGGCGCTTCGACGGCACGCACGACCCGCGCAGCCTCGTCTCGCCGGTGGGGCCGAACTTCGCGAACGAGTTCCTCCCGGCGCTGTACCACATGCGCACGCCCGAGCCGGTGCCGCCGCCGGTGACGGCGGCGGTGCTGGGGCGCGACCGCTTCCCCCTGTTCGAGATCTACAACCGCGAGGCGCAGGGCGAGGTGCTGGCGGACGCGATCCTCGACGACCGGCCGTACCCGGTGCGCGCGCTCATCCTGTGGGCGTCGAACGCGCTGGTGACGGCGTCGGGCACCGAGCGGCTCGCGAAGGCCGCCGAGAAGCTGGACCTGCTGGTGGTGGTGGACCCGTACCTGTCCGACTCCGCGCAGGTGGCCGACGTGGTGTTGCCGGCCTCCACCTTCGCCGAGTCCCTCGACATCGACGCCGACGACACGCGGGTGGCCGCGCAGAGCCTCGTGCCGCCGCAGCCGGGCTCGCTGCCGGACTTCACCATCCTCACGCGGCTCGCCCACGCGCTGGGGCTGAGCCAATACTTCCCCTGGGAGACGTTCCACGAGGCGATGAACGCGCGACACGTGGTGTGGATGCAGGACGACGCGCGGCAGCCGCGCCCCGAGGTCGAGCCGGGCGCGGTCCCGAAGTTCGGTACGGTGTCGGGCAAGGCGGAGTTCGCCTCGACGCTGCTCGAGCGCGCGGGCCAGGAGCCGCTGCCGAAGTGGACGGCGCCCACCGAGGCCCTCACGCCGGACTTCCCGCTGCGCCTCGTCACGGGCCCGAGGCCGCGCGCGCGCATCAACTCGCAGTTCGCACAGAGCCCGTCGGTGACCGCGCGCATGCGTGAGCCCGAGCTGCTCATTCACCCGGACGCCGCGGCGAAGGCCGGCGTGACGCATGGCACGCGCGTGGCGGTGGTGTCGCCGCACGGGCGGATCGAGATCCGCGCGGTGGTGACGAAGGACGTCCACCCCGAGTGCGTGGTGATGCCGGCCGGCTGGGCGCAGGCCAACCCGAACCGCCTCATCTCGGACGACAAGCGCGATCCGATCAGCGGCTTCCCCGCGTTCCGCTCCGGCGTGTGCCGGGTCGAGCCGTTGAGAACGAGCTGAATTCCTTTTTTCCGCCCCGCAGCCCACCGGGGCCGATCCAACGGGGCGACCGCCCGGACTCAGCCCAGGGCCGCGCGATAGTCGACGTCTTCCTGGTCGGCGGCGAAGGCCTGTGCGTCGACGTCGGCGCGGATGAAGAAGCGCTCGCAGGCGTCCTGCACCTCTCGCGCGGTGTCGAGCTTCATCACCTGCGCGCGGAAGGCCGACGCGCCGAACAGGCCGTGCGCGTACCAGGCGAGGTGGCTGCGGAAGCTGTGCACGCCCATGCGCTCGTCCTTCGCGGCGCGTGCCTGAGGGTCGAGCTGCTCGCGGTGCACGCGCGCCTCGGCCTGGAAGCGGAGGTGCTCGTCAAAGTGCGCCAGCACCACCGCGCAGCGCTCCTCGGGCGTCGGCTTCGCGCCGCCGTTCAGCTCGCGGAAGATCCACGGATTGCCGAGCGCGCCGCGGCCGATCATCACGTAGTCGCAGCCCGTCTCGTCGAGCATCCGGTGGGCGTCGGCCACGGTCTTCACGTCGCCGTTGCCGATGATGGGAAACTTCGCGCCGACGTGGCGCTTGAGCTCGCGGATGACGGTCCAGTCGGCCTTGCCCGAGTAGCCCTGCGCCCGCGTGCGCGGGTGCACCGCGAGCGCGGCGACGCCGGCTTTGCCCAGCACGTCGGCCATCTCGAGGAAGTTGCGGTTGTTCGCGTCCCACCCGCTGCGGATCTTCGCGGTGACGGGCAGGCCGGTCGCCTCGCGGATCTGCCGGACGATCTCGCCCGCGCGGCCGGAGTCGCACAGCAGGGACGAGCCGGCACCAGTCTTCGTCACCTTCTTCACCGGGCAGCCCATGTTGATGTCGATGATCTGCGCGCCGTACTGCTTCGCCACCACCGCGGCCTTCGCCATGGCCTCGGGCTCGCCGCCGAAGAGCTGCAACGAGTACGGCTGCTCGACGTTCGGGTCGTACCTCAGGTACCGCAGCGTACGGGTGGTGAGGCGAAACAGCCCCTGCGCGCTGATGAGCTCGGTCGGGCAGAGCGCGGCGCCCAGGCGGAAGGCGAGAACGCGGAAGGGCTTCTCGCTGACGCCGGCCATGGGCGCGAGGATCCAGCGGTTCTTCAGGGTGTGCGGGCCGATCGGGAGCATCTCGGAGGCTTCCCCTATGGCAGACGGGGCGCCCTGCGCAACCGACCGAATCCCGCGCACATCGGGCCGCGCCGCCGAGGGCCGCGCGTTATAAGCATCGGCGATCGTGCTCCGCTTCAGACTCGGCCGCATCCCGGTGGACGTGCACTTCAGCCACGTCGCCATCAGCGTGCTGCTGGCCTTCAGCTTCGCACAGCCCGTCCGCGACGGCGGCGGCTGGCCGGGATCCATCCTCGCGGACCCCAGGCACCCGCAGTACCAACTCACCTTCGCCATCTGCGTCGTGCTGTGGACGCTGATGATCTCCGGCTCGGTGCTGGTGCACGAGCTGGGGCACGCCATCACCGCACGGGCGTTCGGCTACCCGTCGACGATTCACCTGGTGGGCCTGGGCGGCCTCACGCGCGCGCCGGGCGGCGAGACGATGCCCTGGCACAAGGACGTGCTCTTCACCCTCGCGGGGCCGGGCTCGGGGCTGGCGCTGGGCGTGGTCGCCGGGGTGGCCGATCTCGTCCTCGGCCGCCTCGGTCACCGCCCCGCCGCCGTGCACTACGTCCTCTTCGGGCTCACGTGGGCCAACATCTTCTGGACCGCGCTGAACCTGATTCCCATCACCACGCTCGACGGCGGCCGCATCTCGGCGGCGGTGCTGACGCGTGTGTTGGGGCGTCCCGGCTTCCTCGTCGCGCAGATCGTCTCGCTGGTGATCGGCGCGGTCCTCGTCCTCCTCGCGCTCAAGTTGGGCCAGCCGCTCATGGCGATGCTGTTCGGCCTGCTGATGTTCCGCACCGCCGCAAACATCACCGCGTACCACCGTGGCGAGTTGCCGCTCGGCGACGCCGCGCACCCGAAGGCGATGGCTCTCCAGCGCGCCGAGGCGCTGTTCAACGAAGGCAAGCTGCACGAAGCCGGGCTGCTGGCGAGGGACGCGCTCGAGGAGACGACGCCCGTCGGGCTGCGCAGCCGCGCGCACCTGGTCCTGGGGTGGGTCGCGCTGAAGGAAGGCCAGGGACGCCGCGCGATGGATCATTTCTCCCAGGTCCAGGGCATCACCGTGCCGCCGCACGCGCTGGCCGCGGCCTTCTCGCTCATCGGCGACGAGGCGCGCGCGATTCCGCTCTGGGCGCAGGCCGCGGAGGAGTCGCGCGACGCCACCATCCTCCACGAGTTCGCCGGGGCCTTGTTGCGCGCGGGCCGCGAGGCCGAGGCCCGTCGCCTGCCAGGCGTGCGGCTGGCGCTGGCCTACCTCGCCGCCGAGCGCGTCCACGCGGTGCGCCACGAGTACGACAAGGCATCGACGATGGCCGAGGCCGCCTTCCGCGAGGAGCCCGGGCCCACCCTCGCCTACAACGCCGCGTGCGACTTCGCGCTCGCCGGACAACCCGAGGCCGCGCTGCGGATGCTGACGCTCGCGTCGCAGAACGGGTACGACGATCGCGCCCACGCGCTGGCCGATCCGGATCTCGCGTCGTTGCGCGGCACGCCCGCCTTCGAGGCGTGGCTCGCTGCGCTGCCGGACACGCCGCGCGCGCCGGCCGAGTCGTCGAGCACCCCGGCGTCCTGACACGCCCATGACAATTCGCGTTGGTCGCGACGTGCATCGCGCTGACGAAGGCATGACCGCGATGCGTGTTGATCGCTTCGTTCACATTCGCCGACGAGGCCAACACCGTGACCGAAGCCCCTCTCGTCCCTGCGGACGCGCAGCGTGATCGCATCAGCTGGTTCGCCAGCATCCCCTTCATCGGCTTCCACCTGCTGTGCGGGCTGGCGGTCTTCACCGGCGTCAGCTGGAAGCTCGCGCTTGTGGCGGTGGCCTCGTACTCCGTGCGCATGTTCGGCGTAACCGCCGGCTACCACCGCTACTTCTCGCACCGCGCCTTCCAGACGAACCGCGTGTTCCAGTTCCTGCTCGCGTGGCTCGCGCAGATGTCGATGCAGAAGGGCGTCTTGTGGTGGGCGGCCAACCACCGGCACCACCACCGGTACTCGGACACGCCCGAGGACATCCACAGCCCGGTGCGCAAGGGCTTCTGGTGGAGCCACGTCACGTGGATCCTCTCCTCGCGCTACGAGGAGACGAACTACGGCGCCATCAAGGACTTCGCGCGGTACCCGGAGCTGGTGTGGCTCAACAGGTACCACCTGGTGCCGGCGCTCACCGGGCTCGCCGCGTCGTGGCTCATCGGCGGGCTCGACGGCTTCGTCTGGGCCGGGGTGATCCCCACCGTGCTGCTCTGGCACGGCACCTTCACCATCAACTCGCTCAGCCACATCTTCGGCAAGCGGCGCTACCTCACCACCGACACCAGCCGGAACAACTGGCTGCTCGCCCTCATCACCATGGGCGAGGGCTGGCACAACAACCACCACTACCACCAGAACACCGCCAACCAGGGCTGGTTCTGGTGGGAGGTGGACCTGAGCTTTTACGTGCTCAAGGCGCTCTCGTGGGTGCGGGTGGTGCGCGGCCTGCGGCTGCCGTCGGACGCGACGAAGTTCGCGTACCTCAAATACACCGAGGCGCAGCGCGTCCAGCTGAACGCGGAGAGCCGCTTCGGCATGTACTTGCCGAAACCGCCGATGCCGACGCCCAACGAGACGCCGGTGTTCGGGGTGATGGCCCCTTCGCCGCAGCCCCTCAAGCGGTAGGCTCGGCCCCCGCCACGAGCGGCTACGGACGGCTCAACGGCGACGCGCCTTCCGCCTCGCCGGCCGGCGGGCGAATTGGTCAACAGGCCAACGGACACTGCGGCGCTGCGGTGCCGCGTGTTGTTCCTCTCGAGGGCCGGCGCGATCGGGTCGCGCCTGCGCGGCGGCCTCACCTTCGTGCCCATCGGCCGCGTGAACCAGCGGCACGCGCCGCCGATGTTTCAGGGCGTGCAGCGCGCGGAGTAGGAGCCCCTCCCCGGGTCTCTCGAGCCATCGCCGGTGGCCTCGGTGGCAGCGCCCTCGGCGCGCGCCCCTTCTTCGACGTGAGCGGCGAGTCCTACGACGTGAAGGGGACGCCGGCCGGAGCCAGCGCCCCCTTCAGCAGGTGGTGCTGAAAGCCGACACGCAAGTGCGCGACCGCCGCCTCGGCTTCGACGGGGCCCAGCCCCACGGAGGCCTCGGTCTTGGCGAACGAACACCAAACGAGCTACTTGCGCGGCGCAAACGAGATGGTCGCGAGCGTCGCCGGCGGACCCGCGAACGAGTACACGAGGTCACCGCAGGTCAGGTGCGTCCCACCGCGCATCGCCTTCTCCTGGCACGGCGGTGCCATCGCTTTCACGTCGGCCGCGATGGTTTTGGTGGTGAGAGGCTTCTTCAGGCCCGTGACGCACACCGGCTTCGTCGCCTCGAGGGTGTGGGAGAAGCCGGGCGATGCGGCGTGAACACCGGACGCGTCGTACGATCCGCCGTCGTCGAGGTACACCGCACATTCACCGGCGGCGGCCGGGGTGGATTTCTGGACGCGGATGAGCGGCGTCGGGGTCGCCACGAGCGTGACACCGTTGCAGGTGACGATGTTCGCGCCCTCGTTCACGGCGACTTGACCGCAGGTCCCGAGCGCGGCGGCGAGCACCAGGGGGTTTCCGGTCTGAATACGACGCTCACCGAGCGCCACGCACTTCGGCAGCGGCGCTTCGATCTCCACGAGCGTCTTCGCATCGTCGAACCGCAGGCGCACGTTCTTGCCTGCAGGATCCGAGGGCCGGAACCAGCCTGGAATCGCATCGGGAACGACCGCCTCGGGCGCCTTGAGGACGGTGCCGAGCGAGTAGCGCGTCCCCAGGCTCTTGCCAGGAACGAGGGACTCGCATTCGGCTGAGGGAGCGGCCGACGCGGGAGTGGCGGCGAGGAACAACAGGCTGAGCAGGGTCGTGAGCACGATTTCACCTCCGGGTGGCGGTACGCGTGAGCCCAAACAACGCGCGGGGGCGCGAGACGATCTCCGCGATCGTCAGCGGACGCAAGAAACAGCTCCTTCTCGTGGGCCCAGAGCCCCGACGCCCCGGCGCGACGGCCGGGGACCACTGACAAATTGGCAGGTGAAGCAGGGCACGGCGTCAAGAAACCTCGTCATCTCGACGTGTTGCGCGCTTGCATGCTGGCGTAACGTTTGCTCGGGTGCCCGCCATGGTTCGGAGGGTCGTGACACGCTGGGTGGTGCTGCTGGCCGCGACGGCCGCGTCGGGCGCGTCGGCGCAGACGTCCCTGGGCACTGCCATTACGCTGCGCGCGGGAAACAGCTCGTCGGACACGTACGTGCTGACGTCGAGCGACTGCAACGTGAAGCTGCGGGTGCGGTGGCAGTACCAGTACAACGTCGGCCTGCTGTGCACGCCGCTCAAGCTCTGGAGCACCGAGGGCGAGTGCGGCGAAGCGCCGGGCACCAACGACGTGCGCTACGACGACGTGCCGGCGGTCACCGTCACCACCGCGCGCGAGGGCGCGTTCGACGTGGCGATCAACGAGCTGCCGGGCCTCAAGACGGGGAGCGCCACACCGTGCGGCACGGCGGACCTCGCCAAGACGCACAAGGTCTGCGGCGTCATCGAGTACGCGCAGACGTCGTGCGGCTTCACCACGCAGCCGAAGCTGACGGCCTCGTCCCTGAGGATCATCTACGACACGCTGCCCCCGTCGCCGCCGACGATTACGGGCATCGAGGCGCTCGACCAGTCGGCGACCGTGTCCTTCACCGTCGGCTCCGACGCGACCTCCGTAACCGCCGAGGTGCGCGCGCAGGGCAGCGCAACCTTCGTGAGCGGCGGCGAGGTGGTGGCGACGGCCGGGCGCATCCAGGTGACGGGGCTCGCCAACGGGACGACGTACGACATCCAGCTGCGGGCGCGGGACGAGGCGGGCAACGTCAGCGCCGGGTCGAACGTCCAGTCTGTCACGCCCATCAAGACGATCGGCTTCTGGGGCGCGTACCGGTACAAGGGCGGCACGGACCAGGGCGGTTGCGGGACGGCGCCCGGGCTGTCGCTGCCTGCGCTGGCGCTGCTGACGCTGCTGCGGCGGCGCCGCTGACCGCGCGAGAAGCGCGCTGGACTCGCAACGCTCGTCGCCGGCGATGTGCGGGCTCGCCAAAGGCGTCCGAGGCACTGGCTGGCGGCCACAAAGAGGGGCATTAACGTCGGGCCCGTGCGCTTCTTCGGACTCGACCTGACGGACGGCTATGCGAGGCGACCGCGTCCAGTGGACGTGGCGGTCGTCGACCTGCATGGCCGCTGCACCTTCACGCAGCTGCCGCCCTTCAGCGCGACGCTCCGGGTGTCGGATTGGCTCAGGCCGCTCGGAGCGAGGCCCGAGTCCGGGGACGTCCTGGTTCTGGACGGCCCCCTCGGGCTGGCCAGGCACGGCCGCTCGACGCGCGACTGCGAGCGACGGCTCGGCGCGCCGGGGCACACGCCAGATGTCCTGCCCGCGCCGGACAGTCGACCCTTCGCGGGCTACATTCGGAGCAGCGTCGAACTCGGCATCGCCCTCCATTCCGTCGGGTGGATGCCCGCCTTCGAGAACTCGGTGGAGGCGTCTTCGGCCAATCTCCTCGAAGCCTTCCCTGGAGGCACCTGGACGCGACTCGCGGGACGACGGCTGCCGGGGAAGGTGACGGCGGCGGGGAGAGCAGCCCGCGAAAGGTTGCTTTCGGAGGCGAACCTCACCTTTGCGGACGGGTCGCCGCTCAGCCACGACCAGCTGGACGCGGCGCTGTGTGCGTGGCTCGGCTGGCAACTGCGGCGCGCGCCTTCACGCATCGCCACCGTCGGAGAGCCGACGTGGCGCGACGGCGCGGTCCTCCGCGAAGGCTTCATCCTGCAGGTGACGGACAGCCTCGACGTCGGATGGCTTCCACCACCACCACCGCGCCGCACGTCGGCTCGCCCCGCAAGCGCGCGGCAGGGCGGCGTGAGGCTCCCCGCAGGAGTCCACGCGGACTGGGTCTACTTCGCGACGCCTGCACGCGCGGACCGCTGGGAGACGGCGCAGCTCGCCCTTTGCGAGGGCGTCATCTGCCGGCCGGCCCACAACGCTGCCGGCGCCCGGGTGGCGAACGTCGGCCAGGTCGCACCCGGTGACCGGCTGCTGCTCGCCTACAGTGAGGGCGGCACGTGCGAGATCATCGGGGTCTTCGAGGTGCTGCACCCGACTGTCCCCCTTCCCGGCGCGCCGGGCGTCGAGGTTTTGGATGACGCTGCGCTGCGGGCTCGCCTCCAGGCGTCGGGCTATCCAACGGACCCGACGGTGGGAGCGCACACGGGTTTCCTCGTCGAGCCTGTCTTTCGGCCGGAGTCGAGGATGGAGATGGAACGCCCCAGGGGAAACAACGCGCTGTGGCGCGTGAACGATGCGGGCGCCCGCGCCTCTTCGTGACGCGCCACAACGGCCTGAGCTGTCCACGCGTGCGCGAACGCCGTCACGGCGCCAGCGCGCAGAGACAGGAAGGCCCCGGCTCCCTCTGGAACCGGGGCCTTCGAGGTGGCAACCGCGCAAGCGATCGCCAGCCGACGCTCACGTCACTGGCAGGCGCCGATGCCCGGAGTCTGCGTGTTGAGGCACGCGCCAGCGCCACCATCGGGCTGCGCCGCGCAGGTGGGCGAGCCGCCGTCCGGGTTGCAGTACTGGCGGCACTGGCCTGCTCCGCCGACGTTGAAGCAGCCGTAGCCGGCCAGGCACTCGTACTGCGTCGTGCTGGTGCCGCACGCCGCGCCGGTGCCGCCCGTGCCGGCCGGGACGCAGATGTTGCCCTGCGAGGTGCCGACGCACGCGCCGCCCGACGGGCAGTTCTGCGCGAGCAGGTCGCAGTTCGCAATGCACGTCAGAAGGATGGTCGTCGAGTTCAAGCCGACGCCACCCGCGCAAGCCGAGCCCGAGGGGCAGTCACCGGCGTTGCCGAAGCACAGCTTCTGGCAGGTGAACGCGCCGCCCTGCATGCCCGCGCACACCGCGCCGGCCACGCAGTCGCCGATGCCCTGCCCGCACGTCTCACCAATGTTCCGCGCACCCGCCGGAGCGCACGTCGTCGTCGGCGCCCCCCCCGCGCCAGTCGCGACCACGCACGCGCCGCCGTCGCAGTCCTGCCGCGCAAGGTTGCACTCACCGGCCATGCACGCGAACGCCGTACCCGTCTGGTTCGCCACCACACAGGTGCCCATGGCGCAGTTCTGCGTCTGGTAGTTGCAGGTCGTCGCCCCGCCGCCACCGCCCGTGCCACCGCCCGTGCCACCGCCCGTGCCACCGCCCGTGCCACCGCCCGTGCCACCGCCGGTGCCGCCACCCGTGCCACCGCCCGTGCCACCGCCCGTGCCGCCACCCGCGCCACCGCCCGTGCCGCCGCCGGTGCCACCGCCCGTCGAACCGCCCTCGCACAAGAACGTCGTGGCGTTACACGTCTGACCGGTCGCGGTGCAGTTCACACAGGCGTTGCCGTGCGAGCCACACGCGGTGTTGCTGTTGCTCGCTGTCCTCGGGACGCACGCGCCGGTCGAGTCGCAGCAGCCGGCGCAGTTGTTGGGGCCACACGCGGAGCCGCCTCCGCACGACGGCACGGTAGCGAGGAGGAAGCCGAGCGCGGCTCCGAGAACAAGGGCCTGGACCTTCATAAACGTCTCCTTGACGGCGCGCGGACCGGCCCGCGCGGAGGGGGAAATGAGAAAGCGGCGCAACAAACACGCGCCGCACAGGCCCCGTCAAGCCTCGTCGATGCGCCGGCGGTCTCTCCTTCGCCGTCCCGGCGCCGCCGTCGCCGGTGACGAACTTCATCGCCTCGGGCGGCTTCAGGCTGCACGCGGCCACGGCACCCGAGGGATCGATGGCGTCGCCGCCTTCCTGCACCGAGAGAATCTTCCGTCCCGGTCCCACCACGAACGTGGTGCGCTTCGCGAAGGACACCAGCGGCGTCTTGACGTCGTACAGCTTCACCAGCGTCGCCTCCGCGTCGGCGACGAAGTGGTACGGCGCCTTCAGCGACTCCTTGAACTTGCGCGAGGTAGGCGCGTCGTCGGTGGAGATCGCGATCACCGTGCCGTGGTGCTTCTGGATGTCCGCATACCGGTCCCGGTACGCCGTGAGCTCCCGCGTTCAGCCAGGTGTGAAGGCCTTCGGGAAAAAGGCCAGCACCACCGGTCCCTGCTCGGTGAGCTTCGAGAGCGACAGCTCGACGCCGTCGAGGTCCTTCACCGTGAAGTCCGGGGCCACGTCTCCGACCGCCGGCGCTGCTGCGCTGAACAAGCCCATGAGCACCCCGAGCATCATCGCGTCACCCCACTCACCGCCCACCCGCCGCCGCGCCACCAAGCACGCTACTGCGCCATCCGCCGCCAGGTCGCCTCGGCCGCGTCGCGGGCCGCGCGGGCCACCTCGACCGGGTCCACGGCGAGCGGCTTGCGCTTCCACAGGCGCCACAGCCCGTCCACCATCACCGACTCCACGTGGCGCCCCGACAGCCCGGACTCGACGTGCGCGGCGAGCGTGGTGGCGTCGAAGCGCGTGGGCGCCTGGTAGTCGAACACCACGAGGTCCGCGACGGCGCCCTCGCGCAGCGGCCCCACTGGCGCGCCGAAGGCCTGCGTGGCCAGCCGGTGGCCGTTCGCCAGGAAGCGCAGGATGTCGATGGGGAGCCCCGAGTCCGCGGCGCGCAGGCAGGCGGCTTGCGCCTCGGAGAGGACGTCGAGGGACATGGCGCCCGTGCCGAAGGTGCCCCGCACGCCGAACTTCGCCGGCGTCGCGTTCCCCGTCTGGGTCGCCATGTTCGAGCGCGCCACGTGCACCATCCACGCGCCGCGCGAGATGAGCTGCGACAGCTCGGGCCAGGACAGGTGCACGCCCTGGGAGATGACGGCAGACTCTCCGACCAGTTCGGCCTCGAGCAGCCGCTCGGCCACCGGCCGGCCGAAGGCCTCGTTCGAGCGCGCCTCCTCGGTGGAGTCCTCGGCCAGCGACACCAGGCCCAAAAGCTTCGCGTCGTCCAGCGCGCGCCGCACCGAGCGCAGCGTACCGTCGGACACCGAGCCGAGGTCGCCCAGCGCCACCGCGCCGCGGAAGCGCCCGCGGGCCTTCGCCGCGTACGCGAGGCACTCGGCCAGGGCGCCCTCGGTGTCCTCGGTCACCTGCTGCGCCAGCACCGCGCGCAGTCCCACGCCCGCGAGCCCCTGCGCCACGCGCGAGAGGGCCCCGGAGACGTCGACGGTGGCGAGGTGCGTGTCGAAGAGGGTGGTCGTACCGGCCGCGAGCCCTTCAAGCCCACCGGCCGCGGCCGCGGCCTCCGCGTCATCGCCCGTCAGCGCCCGGCCCAGGCGCTCGCGGAGCGCGCGCTCGCCCCGAAAGCCCTGCTCCGCGCGCGGCGCGCCGCGCAACAACGTCGCCGCCAGGTGGTGGTGCGCGCTGACGAGGCCGGGGAAGACCAGCTTGCCGGCGAGGTCGATGACCTCGTCGCCCGGCTCCGCCGCCGCCGCTTCGCCACGCCCGGCGATGCGCCCGCCGGCGATGCGCAAGTCCGCCACCTCCACGCTGGCGGGCTCCAGTTCGACGAGCGTCGCCCCCTTCAACACGGTGCCCACGGCCGGGAGGGTACCCGCTCACCGGCGGGTGGCGATCGCAAAAGTGCCCTGGCGCCCCGGGGTCAGCACCGTTGACAACGGAGTGGAGCCGAAGTGTCTGATTCCCGGCCGGATCGCGGCTTGCTCGTCACAGCCCGCCCCGCGCGGCGGCGCGCCAGTGGGCTGAATTCCCTCATGGGCGGCGATGGGCACACACCTTGCTACCGGCGCCCCCCGCAATTCATTGCCGTTTCGCTGGGTTGCAGGAGTGGTTCGCATGTCGAGCAGCAAGCTGGGGATCGCGGTGTGGGCCGGCGCCGTGATGAGCCTCGTGTCGTGCGGCCCATCCCTTTCCGTGGAGCTGCCGGACGACGGCGAGGTGGCCGGCGAGCGCGGCGATGCGATCGTCGGGGGCACCTTGGCGTTGGGCGATCCCGCGGTGGTGGTGCTCGCGGTGAACGCCGGCGGGCTGCAGGAGTACTGCACCGGGACGCTCATCGCGCCGAAGACGGTGCTGACGGCCGCGCACTGCATCAACGCGTACGGCCCGGGCAACTTCTACGTGGTGGGCTTCGGCTCCAGCATCGGCGCGCTGACGAAGACGGTGTCGGTGGCGCAGCAGGTGAAGCACCCCAACTACAACGGCAGCTGGTTCGACTTCGGCATCCTCCGCCTCGCGCAGCCGGTGACGAACGTGACGCCGATTCCCATCAACGACGTGGCGCTCACCAACGCCGACGTGGGCCGGCCGATCCGCCACGTGGGCTTCGGCATCACCAATGCCAGCGGCGTGGGCGGCGGCGTGAAGCGCGAGGTGACGTACAACCTGCGGCAGGTGGCGCGGTACACCATCGAATCCGGCGCGTCGGGGAAGCAGACGTGCTCGGGCGACTCCGGCGGCCCGGGGTTCATGGTGCTGCCCGGCAGCGCGCAGGAGAAGCTGGTGGGCGTCGTCAGCTACGGCGACCAGAACTGCGTGGTGGAGGGTTGGGACGGCCGCGTCGACGTGGTGGCGTCGTGGATCCGCACCACCATGGGCGCGTGGGAGCAGCCCACCTGCGCCACCGACGGTGCGTGCGTGCCCGGCTGCACGCCGGTCGACCAGGACTGTGCCTGCAGGGCCGACGGCCAGTGCTCGGCCGAGTGCGTCGATCTCCTGTCGGATCCCGACTGCCCGCGCGACTGCGTGCGGAACAACGTCTGCGCCCAGGCCGCGTGCCCGGTGCCGGACCCGGACTGCGTCGCCGAGGGCGGGCTGTGCAGCGCCGCGCAGCAGTGCAGGGAGCGCCTCTGCGTCAACGACAGCCAGCACCCGGACCCGTACTGCACGAAGGGCTGCCAGGGGCCCGCCGACTGCCCTTCGAGCATGGAGTGCGCGGCCGGCACCTGCCGGTACCCGCTCAAGCCCGAGCGGCAGCTGTTCGACACATGCAGCCCCAGCGGTGACTTCTGCGTGGGTTCGATCTGCACCGGCCCGGTCGGCGGCATCACCCGCTGCGTCGCGTCGTGCACGGTGAGCACCGACTGCCCGTCGGGCTCGGTGTGCGAAGCCGGCGCGGACTCGCGGCGCTACTGCCGCCCGCCGGGCCTGCGCTTCACCCCCACCATCCTCCCGGCGGCCGGCACCGTGGCGGCGCCGTCGGCGCCCGGCTGCAGCAGCGTCGGCCCGGGCCTCCCGTCGCTCTGGCTCCTCGCCGTCGCCCTCCCCGCCTTGCGCCGCCGGCGCGCGCCGGAATATGGCCAGCCTCCATCATGAAGCGCCTCGTCCTGCCCACCGTCCTCGGTTCGCTCGCCGCGTGCGGGCCGATCGACGCCGACCCCACGACGGCCCCCGAGGTCCACGCCAGCCGCGACGACGCGATCGTCGGCGGCACGGTGACGACGGGTGATCCGAACGTCTTCATGCTGCTCATCCAGGGCAACAACGGCCAGGGCTCGATCTGCACGGCGACGCTCATCGACCGCCGCACGCTCTTGACCGCCGCGCACTGCGTCGATCCCTCGATCCTCGGGGCGACCTCCACACAGATCGTCGCGACCAACGCCCCGAACGAGAGCCAGATCGTCTGGGGCGTGAACACCTGGAACGTCATCGAGACGCGGCGCCACCCGAGCTGGAACTCGGCCACGCTGTCCGGCGACATCGCCATGGCGCTGTTGCAGTCGGCGCCGAACGTCACGCCGAAGCCGTGGAACCAGGCGTCGGTGTCCGGCGGCCAGGCGGTGCGCTCGGTGGGCTACGGCACCATCGGCAACGACACCGGCAGCGGCGTGAAGCGCACGGTGGACCTGGTGATCAACCAGGCGTCGCAGACGCTCATCTTCCTCGGCAACGGAGTGAACAAGGGCATCTGCCATGGCGACTCGGGCGGCCCGACGTTCCGCACCTTCTCGGACGGCGTCGAGCGCGTCGTGGGCGTGCACAGCTTCACCCGGACGCAGGACTGCACCGACGGCGCGGCGACGCGCGTCGACGCGTACCGCTCCTTCATTCAGCAGTGGCTGTCCGAGAAGGAGGCGCCCACCTGCGGCCGCGACGGCCGCTGCGTCATGGGCTGCCCGCAGGTCGATCTCGACTGCGTGTGCGGGGCCGACGGGCAGTGCACCGCGGCGTGCCCGGACCTCAACGCGGACCCGGACTGCGGCGACTGCGGCGCGAACGGCGTGTGCGCGGCGCGCAGCTGTCCGGTGAAGGACCCGGACTGCGTCGACGAGGGCGCGGCCTGCACCTCGGCCACCCAGTGCGTGGGCCGCCGCTGCGTCGTCGACCCGCAGCACACGCTGCCGTACTGCTCGAAGCCCTGCGCGTCCTCAGCAGACTGCAGCCCGGGCATGGAGTGCGACCCGGCCGGCGGCTTCTGCCGCTTCACGCAGCTGCCGGCCGCGGACGTGGGCGAGGCCTGCACCCCCGGCCAGACGTTCTGCGGCGAGCGCGGCGTGTGCACCGGCAGCATCCCTGGCGTGACGCGGTGCCAGGTGTCGTGCACCGACGTGAGCCAGTGCCCGGCGGACCACTCGTGCGCCACGGGCCTCGACGGCCAGAAGTACTGCCTCGCGCCGCCCAAGCCGCCGATTCTCATCACGCGGGCCGACGTCCAGGCCCCCGCCGCGACCGGCTGCAGCACCGGCCTCGGGCTGTTCCCCGCGCTGGGGCTGCTGCTGGGCCTCCGCCGCCGCCCCTGCCGGGCCTGACAGGGCCGAGGGAGCGACTTTCCGCCCACACGCGTTAGTGTGGGTGCGACGTGCGCCGCGCCGCCACGAGAGCCGGGCTGTCGGCCATGCTGGCCAGCCTGGCGCTGCACCTGGGCCTGCTCGGCTGGGTCGTGTCGCGCCCGCCGCGGGACGCGCCCGAGAAGCGGCCCAGCGGGACGCTGATCTTCCTCGACGTCCCGACGCCCACGCCGCCCGCACCCGCGCCCGAGCCGCAGGAGGAGGCGCCCCCGCCACCGCGCCCGAAGTCGAAGGGCGCCACCGGCGCGCCGGCCGGGGCCACCGCCGCGCCGTTGGAGGACGACGTCCCCCGCGCCGACCGGCCGTTCGCCGACGCTGCGGGCGCGCCGCCCGCGCCGGGGAGTTTGGGCAGGGGCCTGGTGCTGCTGCCGGGCTCCAGCTTCGCGCTGGCGCTGGACGCGGGGACGCTGGAGGCCGAGGTGGCGCCCGGCTCGCTCGAGCCGCGCACGCCGGAGCAGATCGTCGAGGCGCTCGCCAAGGAGACGCTGGGCCGCGGGCGGGTGGAGCGCGGCCTCGTGCACCCGTACTACGGGCAGCTGGGCAAGGCGCTGCTCAAGAACTGGGACGCGGACCGCGTGGCGAAGGCCGGCCTCAAGGGGCTGGGCGAGCAGTTCGTGCAGAACTCGAAGATCTACAACGAGCTGTGGGCGAACCGCGCGGCGGCGTACGGGCGCGGCGGATCCCCCATCGACGGCGAGCAGCTGGCGCCGTACCGCGGGCCCGCGCCGAACGATCGCATCCAGGGCCTGCAGGGCGTCGACCTCGAGGCGCGCAAGGAGCTCAGCCGGCAGCTGGCGTCGGCCTTCAAGGCGACGCGGCGGGCCACCATCCGTGTGGTGCAGGACCCGCAGGGGAAGCTGAAGCGCGTCGAGCTCGTCCAGCCGTCGAACGACAGCCGGGTGGACCAGGAGGCGCTCAAGGATGTGCAGGCCGCCGCCGAGAAGCTGCCGCCGCCGCCGCGGGAGGTGGTGGGCAGCCGCGAGGAGATCGCCAGCCTGTGGAGCTTCGAGCTGATCGTCTCCATCTCGCCGCCCGTCCCCGTCTTCACGTTCGAGTTCGACGAGGCGCTGGGCTTCATCGACGCGCGGCTGCCGCTGGACCGCCGCATCTACAAGAAGGTCCGGCTCGTCTCGGTGGAGTAGACGCCCCGCCATGGCCGACAAGCGCCGCTTCGAGCTGTTCGCCGACCTGCTGGTGCAGCGCTTCCCGGGCGCGCGCCGCGTCTTCGACGTCGCGGGCGGCATGGGCCGGCTGAACGAGGCGCTCACCCGCCGCGGCCTCGACGTCACGACGTTCGATCGCCGCCACAAGCACCTGCCGGTGCGCTTCGCCGAGCGCGACTTCACGCTCGACGAGCCCTGCGAGTGCGACCTGGTGGTGGGCCTGCACCCCGACGGCGCGACGCGCGTCATCATCGAGTACGCGGCGCGACACCAGGTGCCGTTCGCGGTGGTGCCGTGCTGCTCGGACAACTCGATGCCCTACAAGCCGTGGATGCGGCACCTCGCCGAGCTCGCCACCGCGAGCGGGCTCCACGCCGAGGAGGCGCTCTTGCCGATGGACGGGCGCGCCCGGGTGTTGCTGGGCCGCCCGCGCTGACCCGCGCTACTCGTCGAGCGCCGCGCCGCGGGTCCGCGAGAGGTCCCGGTCGACCGGCGCGGTCAACTCCGAGCGCCAGGCCGTCCAGGTGACGATCACCCCCACCAGCGCGACCGCGGTGGCGCCGCCGAAGGCGACACGGGCCGCGTGGGGCCAGGCCAACGCGGCGAGGAGGCCGGCGAGGTGGGCGGCCATGGAGATGAAAAAGCCCCAGTGAAACAGCACGCCCGCGGCCGCGGAGATCGCCGAGAGGACGACGAGGTCGACGGTGAGCGTCAGGTCCGCGGACAAGCCGCTCACGGCGCCGACGGTGCGGTTCAACACCAGCGCCACGAAACACAACGCCAGCGTGGCGACGATGCGGCGGTTGATGCGCGTGGCAAGGAGGCTCCTCCGCCCGAGCAGCACGGCCACGAAGTATGTCACCGTCGCCGGGAGCAGCTTGGCGAGCAGGACGTACGGCCCGAGCCACGCCTCCGCGAGGCCCCAGAGGTCGGCCAGCGACGGCACCGCGGTGACCACGACGACGGCCGCGGCCACGGCGATGAAGAGCCACGCGCGTTGGCGGATCGCCACCCGCGGATCCAGCTCGCGCTCGAGCCGCTGGAAGTGGGCCTTCCGGAGGTGGCTCTTCTCGTCGTCGAGCTCCACCGCCCGGATCGCCGCGACCAGCTCACCCGGCACCCTCGTCAGCTCCGTGAGCAGCGCGCGGGCCGCGTCGGCGTTGCCGGCCTTCACTTCGAACCACGCGGCCGCGCGGATGCTGCGCTCGAGGCCTTCGCGGGCGGTGGGGTTGTCGGGCCACTCGGACAGGGCCTGCATGAAGCCGAAGCGGCACTCGGACACCAGCGGCGACACGCGCTCGCGCTGCGGCGCCGGCAGCCCCACCTCCGCTTCCAGCACGGCGAGGCGCGCGGCGGCGGCGGCGGCCAGCCGGTGCGAGCCGCGGTGGCGGAGGAACTCGGCGAGCGCCTCCTTGAGCTCGGTCGCCGACTGGTAGCGCTGGGCCTTGTCCTTCGCGAGCGCGCGCGCCACCACGTGCGCGAGCTCGGCGGGGACCTCGGCGGGCAGCGGCGGCGGCGTCCCGTTCCACGCGTGGTCCACCACTTCCTGCAGCGTGGTGCCGGGGTGCGGCGGCACGCCGGCCAGCGCGTGGTACAGCGTGGCGCCGAGCAGGTACACGTCGGTGCGCTCGTCCATCTGCGCGTCGTCGCCCGTCACCATCTCCGGCGCGAAGTACAGCGGCGTGCCCACCAGCCCCTTCGGCCGCTGCTCGCCGGGCAGCGGCTTCCTCGTCGCCACGCCCCAGTCGGCCAGGTACACCTCTCCGAACTCGCCAATCATCACGTTGGCGGGCTTGATGTCCCGGTGCAGCACGCCCTGCCGGTGCGCGAAGGCGACGGCGTTGCACACCTGCATCAAGAGCTGCACGTGGATCTCGAGCCGGTCGTGGCCGACGCCGCCGACGAAGCGCCAGGCGCCGTGCGCCGGCTCCTTGATCAGCTGCGCCCACGAGACGCCCTCGATGCGCTTCATCACCAGCGCGGGCAGCCCGCTAGGGTCGAACGCCAGCGCGTGCACGGGCACGATGCCGGGGTGCTCGAGCGCGCCGGTGGTGCGCGCCTCGCGGACGAGCGCCTGCACCGTCGCGGCGGTCGCGGTGCGATGGGGCACCTTCACGGCCACCTCACGGTCGAGCGCCGGCTGCCGCGCCAGCAGCACCGAGCCCATACCGCCCTTCCCCAGCTCGCCGACGACGATGAGATCGCCTTCGGGCGCCGGGAGCGCGGCGTCTCCTTCGCGCGGCACGGGCGGGCTCAACGAGAGGCGGGCGTCGGGCGCCAGGCTTTGCGCCTCCTCGACGGCGTCGGTGGGCACCGGGTGCTCGGCGGAGACGACCGTGTCCAGGGACCAGTCGGGGCGCCGCGTGTCCTCGAGCGGGCGGCCCTGGTCGGGCAGCGCGTCCACCTTCAGCGGCGAGGGCTCGTCGGGACTCACGACGGCGCTCAGTCTCGCCGAAATCCGCCCACCCGCCTACGCACCTTCGACGGGCCGGGCCTTGCGCGGGCGATCACGATCGTGGTCGAACGCGCTCGCTTCGCCGCGAAAGCCCGCCGCCATGCCTTCCTGCCGCCTCGCCCTCTTCGCCTGCCCCCTGTTCGCCGCGTGCACCGGCAGCCCGCCGCCGGTGGACCCGCCGCCCACCTGGAGACCGGGCGTGGTGTACCAGACCGCGCGCGCCGCCAACGCGCGCGGGCTGCTCGACCGGAAGGGGCTTATCCACGCGCACTCGGTCTACTCGCACGACGCATGCGATGGCCAGCCGCTCGAGGCCGACGGCGGCATCAACCAGGCGTGCTTCGAGGACTTCCGGCGCGACCTCTGCCGCGCGAAGCACGACTTCGTCTTCCTCACGGATCACAGCGGCCACTTCTCCGAGTTCGACTTCCCCGACGTGCTGCTCTACCGCGCCGCCCTCGGCGACGAGCTGGTGACGCACGGCGGCGGGCCCACCGCCAACCGGGCCGCGTGCCCCGACGCGCCGCCCGCGCTGATCATGGCGGGCACGGAGACGGCGATGATGGCCGTCGGCCTCGAGGCGCACGTCGCCGGACGCGGCGCGGTGTACGGCGCGGACGGCGCGGCGCCCATCGAGGCGGTGAAGGGCGCGGGCGCGGTCGCGCTCGTGGCGCACACCGAGGGCTGGACACCGGAGCAGCTCGTGTCGTTGCCGCTCGACGGCTTCGAGATGTTCAACCTCCACCGCAACAGCCTGAAGAACGCGGGCATCGCGGCCGAGCTGATCCTCAACAAGGTGGACAAGGGCGACTTCGACGGACTGCCCGAGCCCGACGCCTTCTTCACCGCCTTCGTGCTGGACGACGAGGTGTACGAGGCCACCTGGGGCACGACGCTGGCGCGCGGCGTGAGGCGCGTCACCACCATGGGCACCGACTGCCACCGCAACACCTTCCCGCAGCTCCTGCAGGACGGGGAGCGCGTCGACAGCTACCGGCGGATGATGATCGGCTTCTCGAATCACCTCCTGGTGAGGCCGAAGGCCGACGGCAGCTTCGACGACCGCGATCTGAAGGCGGCGCTGCGCGCCGGCCGGCTGTACGGCGCCTTCGACTTCCTCGGCACGCCCGACGGCTTCGACTTCACCGCCACCGCGGGCGGCGCCGTGCACGAGTTGGGCGACGAGGTGTCGCTCGCGCAGGGCGTCACGCTCACCCTCGTCGTCCCCGGGGTGCGGGACCTCGACCCCTCGGCCGAGCCGCCGGTGCTGCGCGCCCGGCTGCTCAAGGCCCGCGAGGGCGGCTGGGACGAGGTGGCGACCGCAGCCGAGGGCACGCTCCGCTTCACCGTCAGGGAGCCGGGCGCCTACCGCGCCGAGGTGCGCATGACGCCGAAGCACCTGCGGGCGTTCATCGGGCGTCGCGCCGACTTCATCAAGGCCGAGCGTCCCTGGGTGTACTCGAACGCGATCTACGTGACGCCGTAGCGCGACGGCGGCGGCGAGAAAGCATCGAAACGCCGCGCCCGAGCGTGTAGCGTTCATCGGACTTGTCCGTGCGCCTCGCCCGACACCTCGCCGTGCTGTGCCTGGTCGCCGCGAGCGCTCGGGCGGCCGTCTACGAGCAGCAGATCATCGTCGAGGACGAAGACGACCTCTTCACGCTGGAGCAGCGCGGGGACATCTCCAGCGACCAGCTCGACAGCCTCCTCGAGGTGCTGCGCGAAGGCGTGGACCTCAACAGCGCGTCGCGCGACCAGCTGTATGACCTGCCCGGCCTCACCTACGCGGACTGCGACGCGATCATCGAGTACCGGAAGGCGAAGGGGCGCATCGACGATCCCGCCGAGCTGGTGGCCGCCGGCGCCATCACCGCCGAGCAGCTGATCGAGGCGGCGCCCTTCATTCGCATCGACGCGGCGCGGCCGCTGTTGCCGGTGTCGGGGAAGGTCCGCGCCGTCACGCGCCTCACCACCACCGACGCCATGGCGCCGCCGGCGCTGTTGGCCGCGACCTTGAAGGTGCCGTGGGATCTGTCCGCCGGCGTGATGCTGGCGACCACCCGGCTGCAGCCCGCGACGCCCCGGTACGCTCCGAGCGAGGGGACGCTCCTGTCAGCGGGCTTCCCGCACCTGATCAACGTGCCACGCTTCTACCTGCAGTGGGCCGCGGGGAAGCGCCGCATCGTCGCCGGCACCTTCACCATCGGCTTCGGCGAGCGCACCACGCTGGACAACACCCGGCGCCAGACGCCCAACGGCATCTACCTGACCAACGACTTCCGGCGACCGAACGAGCTCGTGGGCGCCTGCAAGGTGTCGGACGGCGACTCGTCCACCGAGGACTGCGGCCCGAACGGAGATCGCTACGTCACGCCGGACTTCGACTGGCGCGAGACCTTCCGCGGCGTCGCGGCCAGCGTCGAGGACGTCTCGCTGGGCGGCGACGCGACGCTGTCGGCATACGGCTTCTTGTCGTACCAGTCGCGCAGCATCTACCAGTACGAGCTGTACGACCGGCGCAACTGCCCCGACCCTTCGGCCGACACGACCGACTGCAAGTCGCCGGTCATCAACACGCCCGACGGCGCGCACCTCGTCTACAGCACGCTGCCGTACCTCTTCGACGAGCTGGCCGGCGGCGGGCACCTCACCGTGAAGCCGAGCACCCGCTACACGCTGGGCCTCACCGGCTATGCGGCGGTGCCGTTCTTCCACGCGCAGCCCATCGAGCTCGACTTCCAGGAATGGAGCCGGTACCCCAACGGCGGCGCCTTCGGCGCGTTGGGCGTCAACGGCCACGCCACCTTTGGGCCGGTGAACCTGTTCCTCGAGGCGACGCGCAGCTTCGACCGCTCGGTGAACGGCGGCGGCGGCTTCGGCGTCGAGCAAAGGACCACCTTCAGCCCGAAGGGCCACGAACTCGAGGTGTCGCTGCGGTACTACGGCGACACGTTCAGCAACCCGTACGCCCGGCCGATCGCCGCGCCCGACGAGCTCGACGGCCAGCGGGCCCGCAACGAGCTCGGCGTGCGCCTGCGCTACTACGCGCGCTTCGGCAAGGACTGGGAGTTCAAGACGCGCAACGACTTCTGGGTGTCGCCGTACGCCACCGCCAGCTCGCCCGCGGGCGTGCCGAACCTCTACTCGCTGGCGCGGGTGAACTTCCGTGGGTGGCGCCTCTTCCAACCGTCGGTGTGGTTGGACATTCGCAACCGGAACCTCACGTCGAACCAGCGATCGACCTGCGACGCCACCGACTACCGCGATCCGTCGCGCCAGCAGGATCCCTACCTCTGCAACACCGACCTCTACCGCATCGCCGCCCGGCTCGAGTTCAACCCGCACCGGTCGCTGCTCATCGCCGCGCAGGGCTGGTTCACCTGGACCGACGACGCCGGCTCCCGCTTCAACGCCGACTTCCGCCGCGATCTCCAGCTGTGGGGCGAGGTCCGCTGGCGGCCGCTCGACTGGCTCACCCTGCACCTCAAGACGCGCTACCTCGACCAGGACGTCAGCGATCGCGCCTACGGCGAGTCGAACGTGTGGACGTACCTCGACGTCACCGCGCGCCTCGGGCGCTTCGTGCGCATCGGCGTGCGGTACGACCTGTTCATCTGGGTCGACCAACGGCCGGCCACCATCGGCACCACGGACATCGACGGCACCGTGGTGGGCGCCCGCGTCCCGAACCCGGAGAACCGGCTCCTGCTGGACGTCCGCGCGGCCTTCTGACGCGGTGGGCCGGCGGGCGTTTCCGGCGCTCGCTTTCCCCGGGCGTTCTCCCTACGCTCAGGCTTCAGTCCCATGTCGAGCCCGGTCAACGTGCGACGCCTCCTCCTGCCGCTGCTGGTGGGCCTTGTGGCCCTGGCCGGCGCGTGCAACACCACCCAGGACTCCAAGCGCTACACGCGCGACGAGGCCACCGCGCTGCTCAAGCGGCTCGAGGTGGTCAGCCTGGAGCTCGGCGAGTTCCCCTTCGACGGCCCGTCGGCGGTCATCGACGGCGACACGCTGCGGGTGAAGGGCCTCAACGCCAGCTTGCGCCTGCTCGCCATCGACACCGAGGAGACGTTCAAGAAAGACTCCGAGCGCGAGGCCTTCGCCGCGGGCTGGGAGGCGTACAAGAAGACGATGCGGGGCGCCTCGCCCCGCCCCGTGAAGATGGCGACCCCTCTGGGAGAAGACGCCAGGCACTTTGCCCAGAGCTTCTTCGAAGGCGTCACCGAGGTGCGCCTCGAACGCGATCACCCCGGAGAGATCCGCGACTTCTACGGCCGCTACCTCGCCTACGTCTTCGCGAAGAAGGGCGGCCAGTGGGTCAACTACAACGTCGAGTGCGTGCGCGCGGGCATGAGCCCGTACTTCGTGAAGTACGGCCGCAGCCGGCGCTTCCACCGGGAGTTCCTCGAGGCGCAGAAGGAAGCCATGGAGGCCAAGCGCGGCATCTGGGAGCCGGGGAAGATGCACTACGACGACTACGACGAGCGCCTCCGCTGGTGGGGCGAGCGCGAGGCGGCGATCACCCGGTTCGAGAAGGAGCAAGCCGAACACCCGGAGTCGTACATCGCGCTGACCCGCTGGGACGCGATGTTGAAGCTCGAGCAGCGCCTCGGCCAGGAAGTCGTCGTCCTCGGCGCCGTACAGGAGGTGCGCATGCGCGAGGAAGGCCCGTCGGTGGTGAAGCTGGCCCGCAACCGCAGCTCCAGCTTCGACGTCGTCTTCTTCGACAAGGACGTGCTGCTCAACACCGGCCTGCAGTTCAAGCGCGGCGAGTACGTGCAGGTGAAGGGCGTGGTGCAGAAGTACCGCGACGCGCGCGGGCTCGATCACCTGCAGGTGCAGGTGACGCTGCCCGGGCAGGTGCTGGCGCCCAGCGAGCAGTTGGAAGAGCTCTTGATGACGGAAACCCAGGCCGGGGAGTCCGCGAGGCAGGACGAGGGAGAGTAACTCGACATGAGACGCGCTCTGTTGGCAGTGGCCGCGGCGGGCCTGTGGGTGGGCTGTGGGCCGTCGACGACCACCACGGATCCCTGCGTGGGCCGCAAGGCCGGCGACCTCGTCATCACCGAGGTGATGGCGGACCCCGAAGGCACCGACACCGGCAAGGAGTGGATCGAGGTCTTCAACACCCTGGGCACGCCGCTCGACCTGAAGGGCATCGTCATCTCCTACAAGGACACCGACGGCTCGGGCCTCAAGTCCCACACCATCCGCGCGGGCACGGTGCCGGCGCGCAGCTACTTCGCTTTGGGTGACATCCGCTCGGGGCCGAACCCGGCGTGGATCGGCTACTCCTACGCGGACGGCCTGGGGGCGCTGGGCAACGCCCGCGGCGTCATCACCCTTCGCTGCGGCATGACGACGCTGGACGAGTTCACCTACACCGTCGCGGCGAAGGCCAACCGAAGCCGCATGCTGGACGGCGCGAACGAGCCCAACGCGAGCGCGAACGACTCCGAGACGGCGTGGTGCGACACGCCGGTCGGCAACGTGTACTTCGGAACGTCCGCGGGTACGCCCGGCCAGCCCAATCCGGTGTGTGTCCCCGAGGCGATGACCGGCACCTGCTTGGACAACGGCACGGTGCGGCCGCTCACCGCGCCGCAGCCGGGCGACCTGGTCATCACCGAGGTGATGGCGAACCCCGTGGCCGCCAGCGACACCACCGGCGAGTGGTTCGAGGTGCTGGCCCGCGCGTCGGTCGACCTGAACGACCTCACCATCGCGACGTCCACCAGCGCCCACAAGATCACCTCGGGCAACTGCCTGCGGCTCAACGCCGGCGAATACGGGCTGTTGGCGCGCAGCGCCGACAGCTTCGTCAACGGCGGCCTGCCCCCGCCGCTCGCCCTGTACAACGTGTCCTTCGCCGACACCACGAACCAGCGCATCGGCCTGTGGCGCGGCGACGCGGGCATCGATGAGATCGCGCTGCTGCCGTCGCGACCGGGCAGGGCGCAGCAACTCGACCCGCTCAAGCTGGACCCGGGCAGCAACGACGTGCCGGAGAACTTCTGCGACGCGCCGACCCGGTGGAATCCTGACGGCGGCGGTGACTACGGCAGCCCGGCCGCGCCCAACCCCGACTGCCCCATCGTCGACGCGGGCATGACGAGCCCCGACGAGTGCATCGATCCGATCTCCCTGGCGGTGCGGCCGGTGGTGCGGCCCAACGCGGGCGACGTGGTCATCACCGAGTGGATGGCCGACCCCAACACCGCCACGGACACCAACGGCGAGTTCATCGAGGTCCTCTTCAAGGCCGACGCCGACCTGAACGGGCTGACGCTGTCGCACGACACGGCGACGACGAAGCTGTCCTCGCAGGGCTGCCTGCCGGTGACGGCGAACACCTTCGCCGTCTTCGGCCGCAACACCGATCCGCTGCAGAATGGCGGGCTACCGACGCTGGCGGCCACCTTCAGCTTCGGCCTCACCAACTCGGGCACGCACACGCTGGCGGTGACGGGCGTCGACGGCGGCGTGCTGGACTCGGTGACGTACACGAACTCGTCGCCCGGCGCGTCGACGCAGCTCAACGCGGGCCTGACGGACCCAGCCGACAACGACGTCCCCACCAACCTCTGCGTGACGCCGGCCGGCGTGCGCTACGGGCCCGTGCTGGCCGACGGCGGCTTCGGCGGCGACCGCGGCACGCCCGGGCTGGTGAATGTCACGTGCCCGTGAAGTCGACCCTCGTCGCGCTGGCCACCCTGGCTGCCGCCGGCTGCGGCGGCAGCGTGTGCGGAGCCTCGACGGGCGTGGTGCAGGCGGTGGTGGACGGCGACACCTTCGACCTGTCCGACGGCCGCCGCGTGCGCCTGTTGAACGTCAACACGCCGGAGACGACGGGCGGGAAGAACGAGTGCTACGGCCAGGAGGCCACGGCTTTCACCCGCGGCCTCATCGAAGGCGTGGAGGTGCAGCTCAGCTACGACGACACGGCGTGCAAGGACATGTTCGGCCGCACGCTGGCGTACGTGAAGGTCGGGGGCACGGAGCTGAACACCGAGCTGATGAAGCAAGGCCTCGCGTGCGCCCTGTTCGTCGCGCCCGGCGGCGCGGCGCGCGCGGCGGAGTTCGACACCCTGGAGTCCGAGGCGAAGACGAACCGCACGGGCATGTGGGGCGCCTGCACCGTCATCCCCTGCGACAGGTGACGCGAGTTGGCGCGCCGCGCGTCCTGCTTCAAGGGTGGCGCCGCGACCGGTGTCCGCCGCCGTGCCACCTTGCTCCGAGCCCCTCGGCACGCCGGTCCGCGCCTCACCTGAGCGCACGGCGACGCTGTCGGTCGCCTCAACTCCGCTCGACGGTGAGCGTCATGCCCGCGGCCCGCAGGCGCTCCACCAGCACGTCCCCCATCGCGGAGATGGGCGTCAGCACACCCGCCCGCTCCGGCAGCCGCGCCGTGTCCAGCGCCAGCGCCAGCGACGCCTGCGAGAGGATGAGCGACGTCAGCTGGTAGCCCGGGTCTCCCTGCCCGACGATGAGCGCCGCCGCGCGCCGCCCGTCCTCCGCCTCGCCGAAGACGCGCACCTTGAGGCGGCCGGCGCGCCGCGCCGCCTCGCTGGGGCCCTCACCCGGTTTCGGCAAGACGCGCAGGAGCAGCCGCTTCGTCGGCTCGAAGGACAGCCCTGCCATGAGCGCGCCCAGGCCACCGGTGAGGGCCGCGGCGAACGCGACGCCGCGCGGGCCCTTCGGCATGCCGCTCACCTCGCGGTAGCGGAAGTTCCGGCCGTACGGGTAGCCGAGGAGCGCGTTGGTGCGACGCACGACGCGCGTGTTGATGGAGGACATGACGAAGGGCGCCACCCAACGGCCGACGAAGTCGTCGTACTCGAAGCGGGTGAGATCGCGCTCGGGCCCCAGGTCCGGCTCGCGCCCGCGATCCGGCGACAGCGCGTAGGGATCCGCCAGCAACCGGCGGCGCGCGCGATCCTTCGATGCTTCCTCGAGCACGTTGAGCAGCGACGCGACGGTGCCGCCGGAGAAGCCACCCTTCATCGACTCGACGACGTACGTCGCGCGCCGCATCGGCCCCAGCGCCTGCCACAGCAGCCACGCCCCCACCTCGGACGGAATGGAGTCGAAGCCGCACGCGTGGACGATGCGGGCGCCGGTGCGCTGGGCCTCGACGTTCCACGCGTCGATGGAGTCGCGCATGAACTGCACCTCGCCGGTGAGATCCGCGTAGTGCGTGCCCGCCTTCGCGCAGGCGCCGACCAGCGACAGGCCGTGCTTCGCGTACGGGCCGACGGTGGTGCAGACCACCTTCGTGCGCTGCGCGACGGCCGCGAGCGCGTAGGCGTCGTGGCTGTCGGCCTCGAGGAGGGGAAAGGCCCGGCCCTTCGCCCTCAAGCCCGCGCGCAGCGCCTCGAGCTTGTCGGGGTTCCGGCCCGCGAGCGCGATGCGCGCGCCGTCGGGCGCGTGCACGTCGAGGTACTCGGCCACCAGCTTGCCGGTGAAGCCGGTTGCGCCGAAGAGGACGAGGTCGAAGTCGCGCGTGGCCATGCGGGGTTTCCGTAACGCGATTCGAGGCCCGGGGCCACGCCGTACGCCGGCCCATCTTCCCGGTTGGTGCCCTGCCCCCTGCGGGGTAGACACCCCGCATGGCGCGAATCAAGAAAGTGCTGGTCGCGAACCGCGGGGAGATCGCCATCCGCGTGATGCGCACCTGCAAGGAGCTCGGGCTCGAGACCGTGGCCGTCTTCTCGGAAGCCGACCGCTCGGCGCTGCACACCCGCTACGCCGACCAGGCGGTGTGCGTCGGGCCGCCGCCGTCGCGCGAGAGCTACCTCGTGCAGCAGAACATCATCGACGCGGCGAAGCGCACCGGCGCCGACGCGATCCACCCGGGCTACGGCTTCCTGTCCGAGAACGCGTCCTTCGTGCGCGCGTGCGAGAAGGCCGGCATCACCTTCATCGGCCCGCCCGCCTCCGCGATGGACGCGATGGGCGAGAAGACGCGCGCCCGCGCCAACATGGTGAAGGCCGGCGTGCCGGTGGTGCCCGGCAACCAGGAACCCTTCGCCGACGTCGAGGACGCGAAGGCCTTCGCGAAGAAGATCGGCTTCCCCGTCATGCTCAAGGCGGCCGGCGGCGGTGGCGGCAAGGGCATGCGCCGCGTCGAGAAGGAAGCCGACCTCGAGTCGGCGTGGCGCGCGGCGAAGAGCGAGGCGATGAGCGCCTTCGGCAACGACGCCGTCTACCTGGAGAAGTTCCTCGACGAGCCGCACCACATCGAGATCCAGGTGTTCGGCGACTCGCACGGCAACGTCATTCACCTGAACGAGCGCGAGTGCAGCGCGCAGCGGCGCAACCAGAAGGTCGTCGAAGAGACGCCGTCGCCCATCATCAACCCGCAGATGCGCGCGGCGATGGGCGAGGTCGCGGTGCGGGCCGCGAAGGCCGTGGGCTACGTCGGCGCGGGCACCGTCGAGTTCCTCGTCGACGCGCAGCGAAACTTCTACTTCCTCGAGATGAACACGCGCCTGCAGGTCGAGCACCCGGTGACGGAGTGGGTCACCGGCATCGATCTCGTCGCCTGGCAGCTGCACGTCGCGCAGGGCGGGGTGCTGCCCTTCCTCGAGCCCATCGCGCCGCGCGGCCACGCGATCGAGGTGCGCGTCTATGCCGAGGATCCCGCCACCCACTTCATGCCGTCGCCCGGCCGCATCCAGTACCTGCGGGTGCCGTCGGGCCCGTTCGTGCGCGACGACTCCGGCGTGTACGCCGGCTACACCGTGCCCAACGTGTACGATCCGATGATCTCCAAGCTGTCGGTGTGGGCGCCCACCCGCGCCGAGGCGATGCTGCGCATGCGCCGCGCACTGGACGAGTACGTGGTGAAGGGCATCACCACCAACATCCGCTACCTGCGCCACATCATCGCGCACCCCGAGTTCCAGAGCGGCAACTACGACACCGGCTTCCTCGGCCGCGAGCACCAGAAGCTGCTCGGCGAGGAGCGCCCCGAGCTGGCGAGGGCCGCGATGATCGCCGCCGCGGTGCACGCGCACCAGGTGGCCGAGAAGAAGCAGGCCGAGTTGCCGCGGTCCACGCACGGCGCGGGCGGTGTCTCCCCGTGGCGCATGGCGGGCCGAAAGGTGCCGGCCTGGGGGCGGAGCTGAGTCATGGCGAAGAAGGCGACGTACTTCGCGAAGAACCTGGCGAAGCAGGAAGGCGAGGCCACGCGCATCGAGGTGGAGTCGCTGGGCAACGGCCTGTACGCGGTGACGCTCGACGGCAAGCGCTACGAGCTGGACTCTCTGGTGCTGCCGCACGGCGCGGTGTCGATGCTGGTGGAGCACGACTCCTACAACGTCGACTTCGAGGAGCGCGGCGACGAGGTGGGCGTTCTGGTGCGCGGCGAAGTGCTGCGCTTCGACATCGCCGACGAGCGCAGGCTGCGCATGCGCGCCGCGTCGGGCGCCTTCCAGGCCGAAGGGAAGCAGACCATCAACGCGCCGATGCCCGGGAAGATCGTGAAGGTCTTCGTGAAGCCAGGTGACGAGGTGCAGGAGGGCCAGGGGCTCGTCGTCATGGAGGCGATGAAGATGGAGAACGAGCTCAAGGCCCCGAAGGCCGGCAAGGTGACCGAGGTGCACGCGAAGGAAGGCGCAACGGTCGAGAACGGCGCCAGGCTGGTCGTCGTCGAGTAGCCGGGCCTCGGATTCGCGGCACCGGGTCCGGCGCGGTAGAGATCGCCTGGTGGTCCCGTCGCTCCTCGCAGCGCTGCTGGTGTCCCAGGTGGACGGTGGCGTCGCCGCGCAACCCGACGCCGGCACCGCGCCTGCGGCGCTGCGCTGCCTGCCCACCTGGTACGCGGGCACGGTGATGTGGAAGCCGGACGCGGGCGGCTGGGGGCTCGACCTTGCCAACGGCGTCTTCGTGCCGTGGTCGTCCGGCGTCGAGACGTTCGGCCCCGAGGACGAAGCGGTGCCGGACCTCGAAGACGTCTTCCACACGCCCTACCAGCCCGGGCCCATCGTACCCGTCGACACCTCGGACGCTGGCCCGCGCCCGGAGGATCCCGGCCGCGTGCGCGTGCTGGAGCTCTTCATGGCCACCTACGGCGCGTCGCGGAACGAGGTGTCGTCGCGGCTGGGAAAGGTGAAGTTCTTCGGCCTGCGCTACCCGTTCCACGCGCTGGCGGCGCCGGCGCTGGCCCGCGTGGTGGCGCGCCTCGAGCCGCAGGTGAAGGCCGACCCGACGCTGCTGCCGTTCCTCAAGAACATCGGCGGCACCTGGAGCTGGCGGAAGATCGCCCGCTCGAAGTCGCTGTCGGCGCACGCCTTTGGCATCGCCATCGACCTCAACGTCGAGCGCGCGCACTACTGGCGGTGGAAGCGGCGCGGCGAGCCGCTGGTGTGGAAGAACCGGATTCCCCAGGCCATCGTGGACGCCTTCGAGGCCGAGGGGTTCATCTGGGGCGGACGCTGGCAGCACTTCGACACCATGCACTTCGAGTACCGGCCCGAGCTGCTGTCGCCCGCGTGCCGGGACCGGTGAGCCGATGGCGCGGCCGCGTCAGTGGGAGTCGAAGAAGTCGAGGATCACGGTGTTCGCGGACCAGTCGAGTGCGGTAGCGCCGGCGCCGCTGGAGTACGAGAAGCCGTTCGGCCAGGTGTGCCCGCCGTCGACCACCTCGTAGAGTTCGAGGGCCGCGCCGCTGCAGTTCCATTCGTGGCGCCTCGTCACGGTACCGTCGCTGATCGTGTCCGGCAGTGAAGAAGTCGTGACGCCACCATCGCAGCCGTTGTTGACGGCCCACCGCGCCAGCGTGTCCGGAACGCTGATCTTCGCGCCAGGGTTCGTGTCGGCGCAGCTCGCCGGCCCCCCGTCCCATGCCCAGCACGGGTCCGCGGTGCCGTGAATCTCGAGCACCGAGGCCGCGCGTGTGCACGGCCGCGTGGTGGAGAACTGGTTGCCGCCGGCCACCGAAGCGATCGCCGAGACCTGGGGGAATTCGCACGCGAGCCGGTGGGCCATGGCCGCTCCATTCGAGAGGCCCGTCGCATACACGCGCGTCAGGTCGACGCGAACGACGGAGACCAGGTCACCGAGGAGCGCGGCGAAGTACCCCTGCTCGTCGACGCCCTGGGTGCACGCGGCGCCGGAGACGCACTGCCAGCCGTCGCTGCCGCCTCCCGCATGCCAGGTCCGGAGCAGGTTTCCAGTGCCATCCGGCAGGACGACCACGTAGCCGCGGCCGAGCGCGAGGCGATGGAGACAATCCGGCGAGGTGAGGGCACCACCCGGGCAGGCGGTACGCCGCGCGGTCGAGCGAGTACCGCCACCCCCGTGCAGCAACAGGATGAGCGGGGCAGCGCCACCGTCCCGCACCGCAGGGACAAGCAACTCGTAGTCACGACCGGTCCAACCGGGAACCTGACGCACGTACTCACCCGCGGGCAACCCCGCATCTTCCGCACCGCCCGCGCCTCCACCGCCGTCAGCGACGACGCCTCCACCCGCGCCGCCACCGCCACCTGCGCCGATGCCACCGCCAGCACCCGCGTCGTCGCCCGTCGGCAAGCCCGCACACGCCAGCATCGTCATCAACCCGAAAACGCCAGCCAACCGCCGCATCGTCACCCTGCTTAGCGGAAGTACCGCGTCACCAGGAACACCACGAAGGAGCCGATCAACAGCACGCTCGCGAGCGCGTGGAACAGGCCCGCGATGCGGCCTGCCACCGCCCAGCCGAACCCCGGCAGCCGAACGCCGTCCTGCTTCGACAACCGCCGCCCATGCTGGATGGAGAGCGCCAGCCCCAGGAAGCCGATGGGGATGCCCACGGCCCAGATGAGGAGGCCGAGCCGGCCGCGCTGCAGGAAGCCCTCGGCGATGCCGATGAGCCCCGTCACCGCGAGGAAGGGCGCCGCCTTGAGCGCGCCGGGCGTGCGGGCGCTGCGCAGCACCACCGCGCAGGCCGCGCACACCGGCTTCTCGTCCTGCACGTACTCGACGCAGTCCGCGCAGAGGAACGCGCCGCAGCGCATACACGTCTCCACCGCGGACGCGCCGCCGTGCTTCGCGCACACCGCACCGGACAGCTCCGTCACGGGAAGGCAACCCCGAGAAAGAGGTGCGCGGATAGCCGCAACGCGCCGAAGCCCAGCAGCGCCGCCAGCACCACGGTGAAGGCCCGCGTCAGCGCCGGGCCGTGGGCGTCGAGGCGGCGCTCCACGCGCGAGACGATCGCCGCGGGCGCGAGCGCCAGCACCGCCAGCGCCAACAGGACGGGCCACACCAGGTAGGCGAACGGGTTCAGGCCCGCGGCCGTGGCGAGGTCGCCCTGCGTCAGCGCGGAGACGGCCCGCGTCAGCCCGCACCCGGGACACGGCAGCCCCGTCGCGCGGTGCACCGGGCAGAGGTCGACGCGCAGACCTGCGGTCGGAAACACCGTGGAGATCAGCATGACCAGCAATGCCAGCCGGCGCACCTTCGGCGCGAGGAGCGCGCGGTGCGTCCAGCAGGCGGGCGTCGTCGACATGGGTTCCAAGTCCAGCACGTCACCGCGTCGATGTCCTCACCGCGCCGACAGCGTGCCGTCCTCGCCCACCACCACGCCCGTCTTTGGAAAGTCCCTGGCCGTCAGTTCGCGGATCATCGCGATGCCGCGGCCGCTCGGGTCGAGCGCGGGGATCCCCTTCCCTTCCTGCTTCGTGGCGAAGAGCTTCCCGCCGGCGAACCGGCCCGCGTCGTCCAACGTCACCTCGAGCACCACCGACACGCCCAGCGGCCCGGAGAGATCGAACCGGCCGTACGTCGCGAAGTTCCCCAGCGAGTAGGCGATGAGGTGCCCCTTGTAGAGCTCCATGCCCCGCAACACGTGTGGCCCGTGGCCGATGACCACGTCCGCGCCCGCGTCGATGACGCCGTGGGTGAAGGCCTTCAGGTCACCGCGGTTCTCCCCGAGGTAGCGCTCGGCCCCGTCCTTCACCCGCGTCGCCCCCGTGCCCTCCGCGCCGCCGTGGAAGCTGACGATGACGACGTCGGCGTCGGCCTTCGCCTTCGCCACCAGCTTCTTCGCCGCCGGCAGGTCGTTCACGTCGTTGCACGAGCCCGAGGTGTGGAAGGCCACCAGCGCCACGCGCTTCCCGTTCACCGTCGTCTTCCCGATGCTGCCGGGCGGGCCCGACCAGGCGATGCCGGCGGCGTCGAGCGTCCTCTCCGTCTCGCGCCGGCAGGCCTCGCCGAAGTCACCGGAGTGGTTGTTCGCCGTCGACGCGAGATCCACGCCCGCCGCCACGAAGTACTTCACGTACGCCGTCGGAGAGCGGAACGCGAAGCAGTTGCCCCCCTTCCGGCACTTCGACGACTCGCCGGAGTCGCACAGCGGACCTTCGAGGTTCGCGAAGGTGAGATCGGCGTCCTTCATCAGCGGGATGACGGCGTCCAGCAGGTGCGCGCCGTCGTCGGGCGGGAGCTTCCCTTCGGGCACCGTGGTGCCCAGCATCATGTCGCCGACGGCGCGCAGGCGCAGGGCGGCTCCCCTTTCCCCGGCCGTCTCCCCGCGGGAAGCGGCAGGGTTCGTCTGGGCGAGCGCGACGAGCAGAAGCGGAACGAGCATGGGCGCGGGGTACACGGCTGCGTTATGGAAGTCACGCGCATGCCGCCGACCCGCGTGAAGGTGCTCGAGTCCATCACCGATGTGCCGCAGGCGGCGTGGAACGACCTGCTCCGGTCCGGCGAGCCGCCGGTGCTGCGCTGGGAGTGGATCGCCGCGATGGAGGAGTCCGGCAGCGCGGTGCGCGAGCGCGGCTGGCAGGCGGCGCACCTGACGCTGTGGCGCGGCGAGCAGCTCGCCGGCGCGGCGCCTGCCTGGCGCAAGTACCACTCGATGGGCGAGTACGTGTACGACTTCGGCTGGGCCCACGCCGCGCAGCAGCTGGGCGTGCGCTACTACCCGAAGCTGCTCGTCGGCGTGCCGCTGTCGCCGCTGACGGCCCGGCGCTTCCTGTCCGCTCCCGGCGAGGACGAGACGAAGGTGCGCGCCACGCTGCTCGCCGCGGCGCTCGAGTACGCGAAGGAAACCGACTGCTCGTCGGTGCACGTCCTCTTCCCGCCGGAGGAGGAAGCGCTGGAGCTCGAGGCGGCGGGCCTCTTCCGCCGCAGCACCATGCAGTACCACTGGAAGAACCCCGGCTACCGCAGCTGGGACGAATTCCTGTCGCGCTTCGACTCGAAGCGGCGGAACCAGCTGAAGCGCGAGCGCGGCGCGGCGGCGGGCCAGGGCATTACCCTGCGCACCGTGCGCAGCCAGGCACTCGACGCCTCGCACGCGCGGCTCGCCTGGCGCTTCTACGAGGCCACCGCGAGCCGCTACTCGTGGGGCCCGGTGCAGCTGACGGAGGGCCTCTTCCTGCGCGCCTTCGAGTCGATGCCCGACGCCATCGAGCTGGTAGTGGCCGAGCGCAGCGGCAGGGTGATCGCCGGCGCCTTCAACCTCCATACGCCCACGCACCTGTACGGCCGCTACTGGGGTTGCTTCGAGGAGCACCCCTTCCTGCACTTCAACGTCTGCCTGTACCACTCCATCGACGACTGCATCCGCCTGGGGCGCACCACCTTCGAGCCCGGCGCTGGCGGCGAGCACAAGGTCAGCCGCGGCTTCGAGCCGACCCGCATCCACAGCGCGCACCGCATTTTCGACAAGGACCTCGAGCGGGCGGTGAAGGACTTCTGCCGCCGCGAGGCCGCCCAGGTGACCGAGTTGACCCGGGAGGGCGAGCGGATCGCCGGCCTGAAGCCGTGGCCCGTCGTGAAACCCTGACAGCGGGGCCGGCTCTGCTAGAAGAGGAAGCCGTGCCTCGGGCGTTCCTCGTCTTCCCGCTCGTCCTCGCGGCCTGCGGGCCCACCTACCCCACCAGCCTCTTCGAGAGCGACGACGAGGGGTGGACCCTCGCGGGCAACGGCGACAGCACGCGCCCGGAGCTGATGCGCGAGGGCGGCAACCCGGCCGGGCACCTCTGCGGGCAGGACGCGAAGGACGGCGACACCTGGTACTTCGTCGCGCCGCAGAAGTACCTGGGCGACCAGTCGGAGCGCTACGGCCGGCGCCTCACCTTCGATCTCAAGCAGGGCAGCATCTTCAACCAGATCAAGGGCCGCGACGTGGTGATGCAGGGCGGCGGCCTGGCGATCACCACGTCCTTCCGCTTCACGCCGGGGCTCGACTGGACGCCGTACAGCCTGCGCCTCGACGACGCGTCGGGCTGGGTCTACGACGAGCCGACCGGCATGGGCGCGGCCGTCACCGAGGCGGACTTCCGGAGCCTGCTGAAGTCGGTCACCACGTTGCGCATCCGCGGCGAGTTCTACGACGGCCCCAGCGATCGCGCCTGCCTCGACAACGTGTACTTCGGCCGCGACTGATGGCGGGCCGGGCGTACGAGTGCACGAAGTGTGGCGCGTGCTGCGTCGCCCCCGACATCGCCGCGCTGGGCAAGCCGCTGGGGGTGCGCTGCCCGCACCTCGGGCCAGACAACCTCTGCACGCAGTACGAGAACCGCCCCGAGGTGTGCCGGAGCTACCAGCCCGACGAGCTGTGCGCGCGCATCGCCGCGCCCACGCTGGAGGAACGCGTCGAAAAGTACCTCGCCATCTTCGGCCTGGAGCCGTGAGCGTCAGCTCGCGCGCAGGCGATCGCGCCAGCGCTCGACGGCGGTGCGCGCCTCCTGCAGCCCGACGCCGTTCTTCTCGCGGTAGAGCGCGATCGCGTTGAGCAGGTGGCCCGAGCGGATCTGCAGCTCGATGTCCGAGTCCGCCACCTGGCGCAGGAGAATGCCTTGCTTCCGCATCGTCGGCGCCGGGCGGCCGCCGAGCTGATCGACGGCGGCCTTCGCCTCGGCGAGCCCCTGCCCGGTCAGCTGGCAGAACAGGCGAATCGCCTCCAGCTTGCGGCCCGCGCGCGCCAGGGCCCGCACGTCGTCCATCGAGGCCGTCACGCGCGGCGCGGGCGCCACCGGGGCCGGCTTGCGGATCAGCAACACCACGCCCAGGCCCAACAGCACCAGGAGCAACACCCCGCCCAGCAACACCAGCGCAATCACCATGACGGGGCGCAGCCTAACGCCGAGGCCCCGCGCCGCACCATGCGACGAGCGGACGAAAATGCTTCAGTCACCCATCACAGGTGCTGCGCGACCCACCGCGTCATGGCTGGGGCCGGGAGGACTCCGCTCTGGCGCCCCACCTCGCGCCCGTCCTTGAAGACGATGAAGGTGGGGATGCCGCGAATGCCGAGCCGCGCCGACGGGCCCGGGTGCTCGTCGGTGTTCAGCTTGAGCACCACGGCCTTGCCGGCCTGCGCGCGGCCAACCTGCTCGAGGATGGGGGCGGCCATGCGGCACGGCCCGCACCACGGTGCCCAGAAGTCCACCACCACCGGCACCGGCGACGAGGCCACCGCTCGCTCGAAGCCGTCGGCGTCCACCGCCTGCGGCGCGCCGGACACGTCCAGCGCCCGCTTGCAGCGCCCGCAGGTGGGCTCACCGGCGGGGTGATTCGACGGAACGCGGTTGAAGGCACCACAGTGCGCGCAGCGGAACATGCCTCACAGGTAAGGCGGCGCGCCCGGTTGTCCAGAGACGGGAATGCCCCTCCCCGGACGACCGGAGAGGGGCTGGGCGCTCGTCCGTCGACGGCCGGAGGCGCTACGCGACTTCGAAGAGCGCCGCCGCGCCCATGCCGCCACCGATGCACATCGACACGACCCCGCGCTTGCCGCCGCGCCGCTTCAGCTCACGCAAGAGGGTGCCCACCATGCGCGTGCCGGACACGCCGAGCGGGTGACCCAGGGCAATCGCACCGCCGTTCGGGTTCGCCTTCTCGGGCGGAATGCCCAGCTCGCGCAGGCAGTACACGGCCTGCGCCGCGAACGCCTCGTTCACCTCGAAGACGTCGATGTCCTTCACCGTCAGCTTGTTGCGCTCGAGCAGCTTGCGGATCGCCGGCACCGGGCCGATGCCCATGATGTCCGGCGGCACGCCCACCACCACGTAGTCGACGAAGGTGCCGAGCGGCTCCACGCCCAGCGCCTTCGCCTTCGCCTCACTCATCACCACCGCCGCGCCGGCGCCGTCGGTGAGCGGCGACGCGTTGCCGGCGGTGACGGTGCCCTTCGCGTCGAACGCGGGCTTCAGCTTCGCAAGGCCCTCGAGCTGCGTGTCCGGCCGGAGGATGGTGTCGTCGCTGACGGTCACCTGCGACGCCTTGCCCTGGTCGTCGAAGACCGTGACGGTGATGGGGGCGATCTCGTCCTTCAGCTTGCCCTTCTCACGCGCCTCCGCCGCGCGGCGCTGCGACTCGTAGGCGAACCTGTCCTGGTCCTCGCGGGTCACGTTGAAACGCGCGGCCACCTTCTCGGCGGTGGCGCCCATCGACGTGTACACCTCGGGGAACTTCTCCATCAGCTCGGGGTTGGCCGACACCTTGTTGCCGCCCATGGGCACCATGGTCATCGTCTCGGTGCCGCCGGCGACCGCGACGTCGTACTGCCCGGCGGCGATCGCCTGCGCCACCTGGGCGATCGACTGCACGCCCGACGCGCAGAAGCGGTTGATGGTCATGCCCGGGACGCTGTCCGGCAGGCCGGCGAGGAAGCTGGCGATGCGTGCGACGTTCATGCCCTGCTCGGCTTCGGGCATGGCGCAGCCGAGCACCACGTCCTGCACGTCTTCCTTCTTCAGGCCCGGCACGCGCTCGATCGCCGCCTTGATGACGTGCGCCGCGAGGGTGTCGGGCCGGGTGTCCTTGAGCTCGCCCTTGTGCGCTCGCGTGAAGGGCGTGCGGGCGGTGCTGGCGATCACGACTTTCGTAGACATGTGGAGTTCTCCTCTTTCAATTCCGTGATGGTCAGTTCCGCAGCGGCTTGCCCTTCTCGAGCATGAACTGGATGCGATCCTGCGTCCTGGGCTCGCCGCACAGCGACAGGAAGGCCTCGAGCTCAAGGTCGAGCAGGTGCTGCTCGGTGACGGGCGTGGTGGGCGACACGTTGCCGCCCGTGAGCACGCTCGCGAGCTTCTTGCCGATCAGCCGATCGTGGTCGCTGATCTGGTGGTTGAGCACCATGTCGTAGAGCAACATGTCGATGGTCGCGGCGCCGCTGCGGCCCGGCAGGAAGAACGTCGTGGGCCTGGGCGGGGTGAAGCCGGCCTCGGCCATGCCGATGGCGCGGGCCTTCGCGTCGGCCAGCTGGTGGTCGCGGTTCATCGAGATGCCCGCGTCCGGCGTGAGGAAGCCCGCTTCCTTCGCTTCCTCGGCGCTGGTGGCCACCTTCGCCATGCCGATGTTGAGGAACGCCTTCTTCAGGTACGGCAGCGCGTCGAAGTCCTTGCTGCCGGCCTGCGCCCCGAAGAGGTTGCGGAGCAGCTGCATGTTGCCGCCGCCGCCGGGGATGAGGCCGACGCCGAACTCGACGAGGCCGATGTACGTCTCGGCCGCCGCCTGCTGCGCGTTGCCACCCATGGTGACTTCGCAACCACCGCCGAGCGTGAGACCGTGAGGCGCGGTCACCACCGGGACGTTGCAGTACCGCATGCGCTGGTTCGCCTGCTGGAAGCCGGCGACCAGCTTCTTCACCTCATCCCACTGGTTGTCCTTGATGGCCCACAGCAGCATCGCGATGTTCGCGCCGGCGGAGAAGTTGCCGCCGTCGTTGCCGATGACGATGCCGCGGAAGTCCTTCTCGGCCACGTGGACGGCCCGATGCATGAGCTCGATGATCATCGTGTCGATCGAGTTCATCTTCGAGTGGAACTCGAGGCCGAGGATCCCGTCGCCCATGTCCCACAGGCTGGCCGACGCGTTGCCCTCGATCCTCCGGTCCGCGCGCTTCAGGCCGTCGATGGTGATCTGCCGGCCGATCGTCGGCACGAAGTGCGACGACTTCGACGGCACGTTCCAGAACGTGTCGAACTTGCCGTCGGCCGCGTAGAACGTCGTGCGGCCTGACGCGAGCATCTCCTCGACCCACGGCGCGACGGGGATCCCGAGCGCCTTCATGCGCTTGACGCCGGCTTCCACGCCGTACGCGTCCCACACCTCGAACGGGCCCATGTCCCACGCGAAGCCCCAGCGCATGCCGCGGTCGATGTTCACGTAGTCGTCCGCGATCTCCCCGAGCAGCCGCGCCGCGTAGGCCAACGTGTCGAGCGTCACCTGTTCGGCGAACTTCGCCGCCTTGTCGGTGCCGGTCATCACCGTCTTCACGCGCTCGCGGAGGTCCTCGACGTCGCGGGCGGCGCCCAGCGATTCGAAGCGCACCTTGGCCTGCTCGCGGTACTCGAAGGTCTTGAGGTCGAGGACGAGGATCTCCTTGCCGCCGTCACCCTTCTGCTTCTTGTAGAAGCCGCCGCCCGACTTGTCGCCGAGCATCTTCTTCTCGACCATCTTCTCGAGCCAGGCCGGCGGCTTGAACGTGTCGCGCGCTGGATCCTTCGTGAGCGAGTCGTAGCAATTCTTGGTGACGTGCAGGAACGTGTCGAGGCCGACGAGGTCCGCGGTGCGGAAGACGGCCGACTTCGGGCGGCCCATGGCCGGGCCGAAGATCTTGTCGACCTCCTCGATGGAGACGCCGTGCTGCTCCATCAGCTGGATCGTCCGCATCATCCCGTAGGTGCCGATGCGGTTCGCGATGAAGTTGGTGGTGTCCTTGCCGAAGACGATGCCCTTGCCCAGAACGCGCTCGCCGAACTCGGCCATGCGCGAGAGGACGGCGGGCGACGTCTTCTCGCCGGCGACCAGCTCGAGCAGCTTCATGTAGCGGACGGGGTTGAAGAAGTGCGTGACGAGGAAGCGAGACTTGAAGTCGTCGCTGCGGCCCTCGGTCATGCCCGCGATGCTCATGCCCGACGTATTCGAGCTGATGATCGCCGTCTTCGACACCAGCGGCTCCAGCTTCGCGAACAGCCCGTGCTTGAGCTTCAGATCTTCCTTGATGACCTCGACCACCCAGTCGCACTCGCCGACGCGCTTCAGATCGTCGTCGAAGTTGCCGACCTCGATCAGCGCGAGCGCCTTCTCGGTCATCAGCGGCGCCGGCTTCTGCTTCCGCAGGTTCGCGACGGCCGACGCGGCGAACTTGTTCCGGAAGGCCTTCGAGTCCGTCTTCTCACCCTCGGCCGCGGAGGGTGGAACGATGTCGAGCAACAGGACGGGAATACCGGCGTTCGCGAGGTGCGCAGCGATACCGCTGCCCATCACGCCGGCGCCCAGGACGGCGGCCTTGCGGATGCGGAAGCTCATGGTGCGTGCTCCGGGGGTGATTGGGGGACTGCGATGGAGTGCAGCGGGGCGGATCCATAACGCAGCGCACGACGAAAGGCGGGACAATCGACGGCCCCTCGCGCCTCCAGTGGCGCGCGATGCGCAGGATTTTCGCGGTTCTGGTGGCTTTCTCTGCCTGCACGACGCCCCCTCGGCCGGCGCCGGAGTCTCCACCGGAGACATTCCGGCCGGCCCTGGTGGCCCGGGCGGTGCTGCCGGCGGCCGCGTCGCCATCGTCAACGACAACAACCTGCCTTTCGGCCGCGGGCGCAGCGAGTCGCAGCCCGACGCCACGGAGCTCATCGTCGTGCAGCCGGCGCCGCGGAGGCCGTGAGGACCATCGGCGGGTGCGCGTGGCTTTCGCGGCGGCCGCGGCAGACTCCGTCGTCATCCGCGGCGGTCGTGACGCCCGAGAGGCCGCGCCAGCGCCCGTCCGCGACGAAGGCGGCGCGCGCCGGCCCTCCGTCAGGGCCTCCGGGTGACGGGCGCGGCGGGCGTCAGACGTGGTTTCCGCGTGGCGATCGCGCAGGGCGTGAGACGCGGCGTGAGCGGACAGAGCGTGACGGTCGCCGCGGGCGTGAGCGCTGGCGTCAGCGATCGAGCGCGACGGTCGCTGCGCCCGCGAGGACGTGCAGGCGTAGGCCCCTGGCGAACTCAGGCGGGCGTCCGGCGAGGCGCCTGCAGGTCAGCCTGACGGTCGCGGCGGGGAGAGGGCTCGCGTCAGCGATTCAGCGTGACGGTCGCGGCGTCCTTCGGCGCGCCGGGCATCGACGGCGACGGGGCCGACGGCGCCTGGGCGTGCGGCGCGGATCCGACCGTGGCGATCGCCGCGACCAGCGCCTCCTGCCCGTGCGGGTACGGCGCGTCCGGCCCGGTGAGCGCGCGCAGCCGGCGGGACACCTCGCGCGCGGCGCCCAGCCGCCGGGACGCGTCGCGCTCGAGCAGCCCCAACACCACCGCGTCCACGTCCTCGGAGAGCCCCGGCCGCACCGACGACGGCGGAACCAGCGGCCCGCGCAGCACGGCGCTCACCACCTGGCTCTCGTTCTCTCCGGTGAAGAGGCGCCGGCCGCACAGCAACTCGTGCGCGGTGACGCCCAGCGCGAACAGATCCCACCCGGGCGACGGCGCGCCGCCCTCCATCTGCTCGGGCGGCATGTACGCCAGCTTCCCGCGGGTGGTGCCCGTCTGCGTGAGCGCCGCGCCCGTCTGCCAGCGCGCGACGCCGAAGTCGCTCACCTTCACCTCGCCGGTCCGCGAGAGCAGCACGTTGGGTGGGTTGAGATCGCGGTGCACCAGGCCCACCGACGAGCCGTCGGGCGCGCGCTTCTCGTGGAGGTACGCGAGGCCCTCGGCCACCTCCGCGATGACGTACAGGCACGCCGCCGTCGGAACGAGCGCGCCGCGATCCGAGTGCGCGCGCATCAGCGCCGACAGCGTCACCCCGTCGACGAACTCCATCGCGAGGAACCACGAGTCCATGTGGCGTCCGAAGTCGAGCACGTGCACCAGGTTCGGGTGGGCCAGCTGCGCGCCGAGCTCGGCCTCGCGACGGAACATCGCCACGAAGTCCTCACGCTCGGCGTACGCGGGCAGCACCCGCTTCACCGCCACCTGCCGCTCGAAGCCGCCCTCCGGCGAGTAGGTCGCGGTGAAGACCTCGGCCATGCCGCCCGAGCCGATGCGCTGGCCCAGCACGTACTTGCCGCCGAAGTCCTTGCGGCGCGACTCCTCCACGAGGTTGCGCACCCGCGAGACGAGGAACGCGCTGACGATGCCCGCCGAGATGGTCGAGAAGGCCGGCGCCACCACCTCGGACCACGGCGCCCCCACCGCCTTGACGACGGCGGCGCAGAACCCGGTACCCACCGCGCTCGCCAGGGCGATGGCGACGTAGTCGAGCGACAGCGCCGCGAGCACCACCAGCACGGCCAGCATCGGGATGATCGCACCCAGCAGATATTCGGGTTTCGGCATCGCGGAGATCGCCGACAGCGAGGCCAGGCTGATCGCCGGGATGTCAAGGAGGGCCACGCTGAACCCGGCGAGGCGCAGCGCGCCGCCGGCCCGCTCCACGACCCACACCAACACCACCGCGACGACGGCGTAGACGGTGAAGAGCGGGAGCGTGGCCTGCCAATCCGCAAGGCCCTCGACGAGCGAGAACCACGCGGTGAGCGCCGCCCACGCCACCGCGCCGAAGGCCCGGAGCCGCATCAGGAAGCGCGCCGTCCGCAGCCGCTCCGTGTCGATGATCTTCCGGAGGTGCTCTCGGACCGCAGGGTTCAGAGTCGCCACGACCCCCTCACCATAGCGCCGGGGCCATGTGCCCAGACCTCCCACCGCACGGGTGCCGGCCCGCCCGGCGGCCGCTCCCCCGGGGACTCCGGCCACGCCTGAAGCTCACGGTGCCCGCGGCGCTGCTGACGAACCTCTACGCCGGCAAGAACGGCAGCTTCAGCGTCGCCACCACCAGCGAGGTGAAGTTCAACGCCGGCGCCTGGCCCGTCACCTTCACGGTGCGGGACACCGCCGTCTCGGGCACCATCACCACCTCGCCCTGAGGCGGGGTGTCACGGCTCCATCGCGGCCAACTCGCGCAGCGCGACCTCGATGTCCGGGCCCTGAGGCACCGACGCGGCTTCGAGCGGATCGGCGAGGCCGATGCCCGGCACAAACTTGCCCGCCAGCAGCTTCGGCGGCGCGAGCAGCTGGTAGAAGAGCTCGTCGGTGGTGCGCCGCACGAGGTGCTCGCCGAAATTCGTCACCTCGGTGTCCTCGTTGACGAAGAGTACGCGCCCGGTCTTCTCGATCGACGCCTTCAGCGTCGCCCAGTCGTACGGCCACAGCGTGCGCAGGTCGATCACCTCGACGTCGACGCCCTCGCCCGCGAGCACGTCGGCGGCGTGACGGCACAGCGGCAGCGTGCGGCCGTAGCTCACCACCGTCACCTGGCTGCCCAGCCGCACCACCCTGGCCTTGCCGATGGGGATCTCCACCGCCTCGGTCTCAGGCCACTGCGCGCGCCATTGGGAACGATCGCCCAGCGGCGCGTCGATCAGCTTCGACAGCGCCTTGTCCTCGACCGGCGCGCCGGGGATCGGCTCCTCACCCTTGATGCGCATCAGCGCCTTGGGGATGAGGAACATCACCGGGTTCTGCTCCTTGCACGCCGACAGCATCAACCCGTACGCGTCGAGCGGCGTCGACGGCATGACGATCTTCCACCCGGGGATGTGGGTGGCCGACGCGTCGAAGGAGTGCGAGTGGTAGATGCTGCCGCGAATGCCGCTGCCCACCGGCGTCATCACCACCATCGGCAGGTTCCACTGCCCGTTCGACGCCCAGCAGGTGTTGCCGGCCAGCTTGAGCAGGTCGATGGTGTTGTAGATGTAGTCGCAGAACTGGATCTCGGCGACCGGCCTCCCGCCAGCCAGGGCGATGCCCATCGCCATTCCGATGATCCCGCGCTCGTCGAGCGGCGAGTTCCACGTCGTCCTGAGGCCCTGGGTGCAGGTGAAGACGCCGCCGAGCGGCGGGCCCACGTCCTCCCCGAAGATGTCCGTCACGCCGAGCCGCTCTTCCGCGTAGTGCAACGCCATGCGGATGGCCTGCGCCATGTTCGCCATGTCTTCGCTCGTCTCCGTCGAAAGGAAGTGGTGGGCGTCAGGCCTTCGGCAGCGGGTCCACCGGGCCCTCGCCGAAGTACACGTGCTCCCAGATCGTCTCGCCTCCGGGCAGCGGCTCTTCCTTCGCCTGCCGCGCCAGCTCCGCCATCTCGTCGTAGTAGCGCTCGTGCACCTTCTTCGCGTCGGCCTTCGACAGGACGCCGTGCGCCTCCAGCTTCTCCTCGAAGAGCGCGATGCAGTCGGGCTCCTCGGTGTTGAAGTTGGCGCCCGACGCCGACGAATGCCCGTACAGCCGCGAGACGTTCGCCTCGACGAGGTAGGGCTTCCGCTCGGAGCGCACGTACTCGAACGCCTCCTTCAGCTCGAGGTACGCGGAGATCGGATCGTTCCCATCGATCGTCTTGGTGCGCATGCCGAAGGCCGCGCCGCGATCCGAGATGCGCTCGACGCCCTGCACCTGCCCGTACGGCGTCGAGATGCCCCACCGGTTGTTGGTGACGATGATCAGCACCGGCAGCTCCTGGCCCGGGCGCGATGACCACACGAGGCAGCTCGCGAAGTCGCCTTCGGCCGTGCCCGCGTCGCCGCCGGTGACGATGGAGATCCCATCGCCGCCGAAGCGCTTCTGGACCAGCGCGGTGCCCGGCGCCATCGCGTACTGCACCTCGATGGGCGAGCTCACCGGGCAGAGGTTCCACTCGCGCTTCGAGAAGTGCCCCGCGAAGTTCCGGCCGCCCGAGTACGGGTCCGTCACCGTGTTCTTCATCTGCCGGATCGCGCCGAGCGGCTCCTCCCCCATCGCGAGCAAGGTGGCGGACTGCCGGTAATGGAAGTGGAGGTAGTCGAAGGCCGGGCCCTGGCCCTTCTTGATGAGCAGGCCCAGCGGCACGTTGAACGCCTCTTCGCCGGGGCCGCCGATCCAGAAGTAGCCGTGGCCCGACTTGTACATCGCGATCAACCGCTCCTCGAGGGCGCGGGCCTTCACCATCAGGTCGTGCATCTGAAGCAGCAGCTCCCGCTCGAGCGGCAGCTCGTCGGAGTGCGTGACGAGCGGCTTGAAGGCCGACACCGGCTGCGGCACGGGAGCCTGGGCGGCGGCCTTCGAGACTGGGGCCTTCGGGGCGGCGGCGGGCCTGGACGACCGGGGCTTGCCGGAGGCCTTCGCAGACTTCACCACGGAGAGTTTCTTGGCGTCGCGGCGCATGGCTCGGCTCGAATAGCACCAGGTGATGCCGTACCACCACAGCTTCGGGCCCGGCGGCTCAGAGATTCCTCGTGTAGGTCCGGTACAGCACGGTGACCTGGTCGTCGCAGTTGCGGACCTGCCGCAGACTCTGCGCGCTGTCGCACTGGGTCCGCGTGGCTTCGTACATTTTCTCGAGCAGCAGCTTCAGGTTCGGATCCTGCTTCATGCTGGCCGACACCTCGTCGAGGCGCTCGTTGATCCGCTTCGAGCGGAGGAACTCGCCGCGCCGCACGTCGTCCAGGATTTCGTCGGGGTTCTCGGCGACGACCTCGGGCGCGGCGCCCGCGTCGACCTCGGCCTCCGGATTCTCGCCGACCGGCGTCTCGCCGACCGGCGTCTCGCCGACCGGCGTCTCGCCCACCGGCGTCTCACCCACCGGCGTCTCACCCACCGGCGTCTCACCCACCGGCGTCTCACCCACCGGCGTCTGCGGGCCGCCCGCATCTTCCTTCGCCGCCAGGAGGACCGCGGAAACGACGGTCGGGTCCTTCACCACGGGAATCGGGTCCTTCCCCCTGGTCGGCGGATCCACGTGCGCGATGGGCGGGTTCGGGTGCTTCACCGGGGGTACGGGCTCCGGCGGCGCCGACGGCCACGCCACGTAGACGAGCACGAGGAGGAGCCACAAGCCGACGCCCGCCCCAAGGAGGATCGGCCAGCGCTTCTTCGCCTTGCGCTTCAGATCCGCGACCTGCGCGTTGCGCGCCAGCTCTCGGGCGCGCTTCTCCTCTTCCTTCACCGACTCCGGCGTCGAGACGACCGGCTCGATGGCCGCGAGGCTCATCATGGTCGCCGCGTTGCGCATCTGCTTGGTGGCGGCGCGGAGGTCGGCCTTCACCTGCGCGGCGTCGGGCCGCTCGCCGGGATCCTTCGCGAGCAGCTTCAGGATCAGCTCGCTCAAGGCCTTGGGGATCGCCGGGTTCACCTCGTGCGGCACCGGCGGCGGCGAATGCACGTGCTTCTCCATCACCTCCATCGGCGTGTTGCCCACGAAGGGCAGCTGACCGGTGAGCATGTGGAAGCAGAGGACGCCGAAGGCGTAGAGGTCCGCCGGCGGGCCGGCCGGGCGTCCGCGCGCGTGCTCGGGCGAGATGTAGTCGGGCGTGCCGGCGATGCGCGTGACGTTCTGCTGCTGCCGCCGCGCGAGGCCGAAGTCGAGCAGCTTCACGTAGAACTGTTGCCCCTCCTTCGCGAGGAAGACGTTCGCCGGCTTGAGATCGCGGTGGACGATGCCCGCCTCGTGCGCGGCGGACAGCGCCGACAGCACCTGCTCGAGGATCACCACGGCATCGGCGGCGGGGATCTGCCCGTCCCGCTTCATCTTGTCCTCGAGGGACTCGCCCTCGAGCAGCTCCATGATCAGGTAGTGGCGCCCGTCCTCCAGCGTGCCGGCGCCGAAGATGTTGATGATGCCCCGGTGCTTGATGGCGCTGACGACGCGCGCCTCCTCGAGCAGCCGGTCCATGTCGCGCGGGTCCGTCACCACGTCCGGGCGCAGCACCTTGATCGCCACGTGCTTGCCGATCAGCGGGTGCACCGCTTTGTAGACGACGCCCATCCCGCCGACGCCGAGGCGCTCCTCGATGAGGTACTCCTGCACCTTCCGGCCGACGAGCGAGTCGCCGGCGCGCGCCTGCGAGACGTCGAGGTTGCCGGTGGCCGGACGGCCGGAACTCGAGCGGCGCGGGCCGGGGCCCGCCTGCGGCACGGGGCCCGGACGAGCGGCAGGCTTCCTGGGGACAGGCGGCGCGCCGCCCTCGTCGGCCATGGTGTCGTCCGGCGTCGTCGCCACGGCGTGCGGATCGGTCGCCAGGGGGCGCCGCACCGGGGTGGCCTTCGCCCGGCTCGCCGAGGTGGACAAGGGGTCCAGCTGCCGGCTCTTCCCCGTCTTCTCAACGTCGGCGACGAGCGTCGTGCCGCACTTCCGGCACGCGCGGGCGTCGCCCGGCGACACCGTTCCACAGCGGGGGCACATCACTCCGGCCATGCGTGCGCGCATTCAACCACAGATGGCCGCCGTGAGAGCCGCGAAGTGACTGACCGTGGGAGCGTGTGCGCTGGACTGTCTGGGTTCGGCGGAGGAACTCGGGCACAATACGGCCATCTGGGTGGGGGGACCATCGGAGGCCCCGCGTGACCGACGCGCCCGCCGCGCTGAGCGCACTGATCGTCGACGACGATCCGTCCATCCACGGCGTCTTCAGCCGGCTCTTCACCAAGATGGGCTACGCCGCCGAGGCCGCGGCCACCGGCGAGGAGGCGCTCTCGCGCATCCAGTCGAAGGTGTACGACGTGTGCCTCGTCGACAAGCAGCTGCCCGGCCTGGGCGGCATTCACGTGGCGCGCGCGATCCGCGCGGCGATCCCCGACGCGGTCATCATCTTCATCACCGGTCACGCCACCACCGGCTCGGCCGACGAGCTGGTCGGCGTGGCGGACGAGTACCTGTCGAAGCCGTTCGAGCTGGACACGGTGCGAGAGACGGTCAGCGCGCTGGTGGCCCAGCGCAAGACGCAGCGCGTGCGCGCGCCGTCGCCGGTGCCCACCCGGCGCGACGGGCAGAAGTGGGTGTACGTGATGTCCGACGACGCGGCGGCGACGAAGCTCCTGGGGGACGTGTGCCAGCACCTCGAGGCGCAGATGACCAGCGGCCCCACCATTCCCCCCGAGGCGCCCGACGTCCTCGTCGTCTCCGGCAGCCAGGCCACCTTCGAGCTGCGGAAGGCGGTGTGGGGCTTCCAGGCGAACAAGCGCGACTTCCGCGTGGTGCTGTTGGTGAACCCGACCTCTCCGTCCGACGCCGCCGCCGCGGTGGCGTTGAAGGCCCGGTGGCGCATCCCGCTGCCGGCCACGCCGCAGATGACGCACCTCGTCATGCAGCGCGCGCTGTCCTCGAGCGGCTGAGCCGCCTCTCGTCAGTACTCGAAGCCGCTGCCGCCGATGAACTCGCGAATGATCGACGTCGGCGGCACGTGGTCCGGGTAGATGGCGACGAAGCGATCGACCAGGTGCCGCAGCCGCCAGGCGGTGGCGAACGCCGGGTGCGCGCGCGGCACCTCGAGCAGGTAGCGCTCGGCGTACACCTTCAGCACCGCCGGCTCGTAGACGAGCGAGGTGTCGAACACCGCGTCGGCCTCGCCCTGGAACGGGAAGATGTGCTTCCGCTCGCCGGCCTGCACGCTGGGCCACTGCATGATGTTCTCGGCCGCGCTGTACCCGCGCGAGTGCCGGTCGCGGATGATGCGCCTCAGCAGCCGCAGGTCGGTGGGGCTCACCCGCGAGAGGCGATCGAACGGCAGGCTGGTCGCCGGGTGGACGAACACCTTGAAGGTCTGCCCCGGCGAAGGGATCTCGCCGAGCAGCTTCGGGTTGAGCCCGTGGATGCCTTCGATGAGCAACAGGTCGCCGGGCTTGAGCGTCAGCTCATGGCCGCCGTCGGGGTGGCTCTTGCCCGTCTTGAAGTCGTAGCGCGCCAGCTTCACCTTCTCGCCGGCGAGCAGCCGCTTCAGGTGCCCCTGCAAGAGCGGCAGGTTGAGCGCCTCGAGCGCCTCGAAGTCCCTGGCCCCGTGCTCGTCCAGCGGCGTCTTGTCGCGATCGACGTAATAGTCGTCCAACGACAGGTTGACCGGCGTGAGCCCGTTGATGCGCAGCTGCACGCTGAGGCGCTTGATGAACGTGGTCTTGCCCGACGACGACGGCCCGGCGATGGCGATGATACGCAGCCGGTCGCGCGCGCTGGCGATGCCGTCGGCGATGTGGCCGATGTGTTTCTCGTGGAAGCCTTCGGCGACGCGCAGCAGCGTCGACACCTGCCCGTTGATGCACAGCGTGTTGAAGGCGCCGACGCTGTCCACGCCCATCGCCTTCATCCACTTGTGGTGCTCGACGGCCATGCCGCCATCCTTCGCCTGCGACACCCTGACGCCGTTGCGCCGCGGGTCGCGCTCGCCCAGGCGAAGCACCAGGCCGTCGCCGTTCGCGTGCACGTCGAAGCCCGACAACAGCTCCGTCGTGGGCAGGAACGGGCCGAAGGCCAGCGCGTACAGCCGCCCCCAGGACACCAGCGGCACCGTCGAGCCGCGGAAGGTGGCGAGCAGCAGCTCCGCGTCGTCCCAGCCGATGGTGCGAAAGTACTCGCGCGCCTCGTCGACCAGCCACTGCTCATGGCGGATCCTGAGGCCGCTGCGCGCCATGCGCTCCATGGTCGCGGTGAGGCGCTCGGCGAAGCCCGGCAGGTCGGCGACGCCTTCCACCTGCAGCAACTGGTCGACGCCGCGCGACGGGCCGAACGACACCTTCGCCGCCGGCTCCAGCTGGTGCGCCGCGTCGAGCAGCAACAACCCCAGGCTGCGCACGTAGACCGCGCGCCCTTCCCAGTGCGCCAGCGGCATCGGGGCGACCGCGGTCGCGGCGACGATGGGCGTGTCCAGCGACACCGCCTTGTTGTTGAGCAGCGCCGCCACCACGGGCGAGCCGTCGACCTCCTTCGGCAGCAGCGCCTGCACCGGCGTGCCGGTCTGCACGTTCTTCACCTCGCCGCCGACCTGCACCTGCACCTGCATCGCGCGCGGCAGCGAACGCCCGCGCAAGAGCGCGCCCACGGCCTCGGTCACGTGGGACAGATCCTCCCGCGCCTGCGCGAACAGCGCCTCCACCACCTGCACGGCGAGGCCGGGCTCGGTCGCCTTGAGCGCGCTCCAGTCGTCGCGGTGCAGCCGCAGGAGCACCAGCTTCGTGCGCGCGGAGATCGTGGCGCTGCGCACGTGGCCGGTCAGCACCGCCATCGCGCCGAACTGCTGGCCGGGATGGAGGATGCCGATCGGCGTGCGCCCGCGCGTCACCTCGGCCTCGCCCTCGAGGATGAAGAAGATGTCGTGCCCGGCCTCACCCTCGCGCACCACCACCTGCCCCGGCGGCACCTCGAGCTGCTGGAGGTACACGAGGAGGTGGCTCAGCGCCTCCGCCGACATCACCGACAGGCTCGAGCTGCGCGACAGCACCTCGATCGCGAGGTCCTCGTCGATGATCCGCGACGGCCCCATGGGCGTTCCACTCTAGCCCCTGCGGCGGCGCTGTCGACGCGACCGGCTCAGGCGTGGGGCTGGAAGCCCCCGGCGTCCTTCGCCAGCACCAGCTGCCCGCAGGCCGCGGCGATCTCCCGGCCGCGCGGCCAGCGCACGAGGCACAACAGGCCCTGCTTCACCACGCGCTCGTGGAAGCGGCGGATCCGCTCCTCCGGCGGCGTCTTCAGCGTCGTGCCGGGGTACGGGTTGTAGGGGATCAGGTTCACCCGCGACGGGATGCCGTCGAGAAGCCGCACCAGCCGGTCCGCGTCGTCGTCGGTGTCGTTGAGCCCGTCGAACAGCACGTACTCGATGAACGTCTCCCGCGGGCGGCGGCGGCGGCGCGCGTCGTCCTTCAGCACGCCCAGCAGCGCGGCGATGGGCCACGTCTTGTTCTGCGGCATCACCTGCTCGCGCACCTCGTCGGTGGTGGCGTTGAGCGACAGCGCCAGCGACGCCCTCGACTCCGCGAGGAAGCGCTTCAAGCCCGGCAGCACGCCCGACGTCGACACCGTCACCGACTCCGCGCGCAGCTGCGGCGCGGGCGCCTGCGTCAGCACCTCCACCGCGCGCAAGACCTCGTCGAGGTTGTCGAACGGCTCGCCCATGCCCATGAAGACGACGTTGCGCGCCGGGTGCTCCGGCGGCGCCTCGCTCCGCGCGAGGAGGTACTGCGCCACCATCTCCTCGGCCTTGAGCTGGCGGATGAAGCCCAGTTCCTTCGTCGCGCAGAAGACGCACCGGCGCGTGCAGCCCGCCTGGCTCGACACGCAGATGGTGCTGCGCCCCTTCGCGGGGATCCGCACCGTCTCCACGTTCGAACCGTCCAGGGCCAGCGAGTACTTGGTGGTGCCGTCCACGCTCACGGAACGCGCCGTGACCACCGGCCGCACCAGCGTGTGCCGCGCGACGAACGGCCGCCACGCGCGGTGGCTCACCGTCGGCAGCCTGTCCGGCAAGCGCTCGGGCACCGGCGACTGCGCGTACAGCCACTTCAGCACCTCGATGGCGCGGGTGCGGCTCCCCAACTCGCGGGTGAGCTCGTCGACGGTGAGGCCGGGCAGCGCACGGGACGACATCGTCCGCGTGGAGTCGCAGAGCGCCCGCCCTCCTGTCAACGCGCCGCGCCGCGGCACCGACACGCGCCGCCGTCCGCGTGCCCACCCCGGCCCTCGGCCATTGCGCAACCCGCACCGCAGCAGGCCAGGGCCCACTTGGTTTCCGGAGGTTTGCAACGGGCACAAACCATGAACAACCGGTCACCATGCGAACGAACGGGCTGCTGCTGGGCGTGACGGGCTGTGGCATCGAGCGGACCTGTGAGCCGCGTCCCGCCCCGACGCCGGCGCCCATCAGAAGACGGCGTTCAGCGCGACGCGGCCCGAGACGACGACGCCGACGCTGCTGCGGGAGCCCCCAGTCGCGCCCGCCAGGATGTCGACGCCAGCGGTGGGCGACAGCGACAGCCAGTCGAACAGGAAGATCTCCAACCCGAAGCCGAAGCCGCCGCCGACGGCCAGACCGCTGCGCGGGAGGATGCCCGCGTGGAGCCGCGCCTCCACCAGCCCACCGAGCCGCGGGGACAGCGTCGCGAACTGCCGGCGCAGCACCGGGCTCGTGAGGATCATCACGTCACGCACCAGCGGGCGCACGCCGACACCCACGCCGAACTGCAGCAGGCCGAGGTCCGCGCCGAAGGTGACCGGGAGCCACGGCAGGAAGGACAGCGCGTCGACGGCCTCGAAGGACCACGACACGTCGAGCGGCGCCACCTGCAGCCACACGCCATCTCGCGCGATGGGGTGCGGCGGCGCCACGTCGTCCGCGAGCGCCGACGACGCCACCAACGCAGCGACCAGCGCAGCGCTCACCATGACAACCCCGCGCTGACGACACCGCCGCCGGGCATCGGGGCGACGCCCACGCGCACGCGGCTCGCCGCCTCCGACTCCACCGCGCGCGTGTGCAGCGCCTCCAGGATGAGCATCGGTGTGACGCTGAGGCCCGCGACGATCGCCACGCCCGCGGCGTAGGCCGCGAGGTCGTTGCGCGCGCCCTCCGCGAACGCGCCCGGTGAGGACGACGGCAGCCACACCGCGGCCACGAGGATGCCGGAGCCCAGCCCGTCGACGAGGAGCGAGAGGAGCGGCGCCCAGGGCGGCGCGCGGCCCCCGAGCGCTCGGTGCACGCCGAACACCGCGAACGCGTGGCCGACCAACAGCGCCGACGTGAGCGCGACGGCCACGGTGCCCGAGCAGCCGGCGCGACAGGCGAGCGCAGCGCCGATGGCCGCGGTCGCGCCGGCCACCGCTACGGCCGTCGACGCGGCGATGGTGGCGGCGACGCGCACGCGGGTCGCACCTGCGTCGGCGTTGGCGACCGCGCTCGCCGAGGCGACGTGGTCCTCACGCCAGGTGAGAAAGAGCGCGGACGTGAGCGCCAACACCGACGCGCCGGCGATGACGCCGGGCAGCCACGACCTCACGAGCGTCGAATCCATCTGCGCCATGGCCGCCATGACGGCCATCGTCGTGAGCGCCGCGGGGAAGAGCGCGCCCAGGCCCGCCGCGCTCGCCTGCCCGCCCGCCGCGACGTAGCCGGCGACGGATCCGACCAGCCCGAGCAGCGGTGAGGCGAAGGCGAGCGCCAGGTGACCCGTGGACAGGCAGCTCGAACTACCGCCGACGCCGGTCGCGCAGGGGAACGCCGGCGCGAGGGCGATCGGCACGCCCACGCCGATCGCACCGCCGAGGAGCGCACCGAGGAAGCGCCGCACGCGGGCGTCGCCGCGATCGGGTGCCGGCGGAGTCACGACCTCGGGACGAGCGGGTGTGCCGTTCCACGTGCTCTCGACCACACCGCTCGGCGCGTTGGCGCCACCGCCCGGCGCGGCCGTCTCCACCGGAGCCGGAGCGTCGACCGTCCCGGCTGCCGGCGCAGGCGACGTTTCCGTCCCTCTCACTGGCGCGACCGCGGTGTCATCCCGGTGGGGCGCGTCCAAGCTCGCAGTCCCTCCCGCGGGTGCGGCGGGCGCGCCGAACCGAATGAGCGCGTCCAAACTCGACGTCCCCTGTGCTGACGCCGGGACCAACTCGCTCCGATCGGGCGCACCTGCCGTCGCCTTCGCGTCGGACGCAACGCTGGCAGCGTCCGACGAAGTCGCCGCACCGTCTCCCGGGCCCGGCGCCGCGACGTCGATGTGTGCGGAGACGGCGCCCAGCGAGTCAGTGCTCGCGAGGAGCCCGGCGACCACCACAACGATGACATTCGTCACGTCCCACTCCCAGTCGCGCCCGGCCCGTCAAGCGAGCGTAGCCCCCCGGCGACCCGACCAATACCGAATCGCATCAACGGCCCATCTCGCGGGTCGTCAGCTCTTGCCTGGCTCCGGCCAGCGACGGGCGACATCGAGCGTTCTGGCGATTTCCCGTGCCTGGCGTCGCGGGCCTGCTCGCCGGGCTCCGTGGCCAGCTCGGCGAGCAGGAAAGGCAGATTGCCGCGGTCGAGCAGCTGGCTGTCCACCGACTCGACGGGCGCGTCGAGGGCCGCTCGCGCCGCCGCGTCAGCATCCCTGTCAGGCCGCGCTTCGACGCGGCGACCGTTCCCGTCGAGCGCCCCCGGGTGCGTCGGCGCCTTCGCGCTCACGACCTCGCGCGAGGCCTCGGCTTCTCGTGCAGTCGAGGCGATCCGTGCGATCGGAGTCTGCACGAGCGTGAGCCAAGCGAACATGACGTCGGCGAAGCACCGCGGCGCGCGCCCCCGCAACCGGGGTGCACGGGCTGAAACGCCACCGAGCTCCCGCCGTGGCGACCCCGGCCCGCGCGGTCGCCCGGGGTGGACTCGCATGCGCGCTGTGCCCGGCGAATCCGGCGCGCTCACGAGCCCGTGCGCCCCCGCCCCGCGTACACCGCCCGCGCCTCGCGGTACGTGCCCTCGTGCGCCTCCAGCGTCGCGTCGATCGGCCGCGCGTAGCCTCCGCCCAGCGTCAGGGCGAGCGGAATGGCCCGGCTCCACGCGGCCTCGAAGACACGGCGATCGCGCGCCCGCAGCCCCGCGTGGGTGAGCGACAGGCGCCCGAGCGCGTCCCCGGCCAGCGGATCGACCCCCGCCTGGTACAACACGAGGTCCGGGTCCGACGCTTCGAACACCTCGGGCAGGTGCTCGTCGAGCAACGCGAGGTACTCGGCGTCGCCGCAGCCGTCGCGCAAGCCGACGTCGCGGGAGGAGCGCGTCTTCCGGAACGGGAAGTTCTTCTCGCCGTGCATCGAGAACGTGAAGGCGCGCGGCTCGTCCGCGAGGATCGCCGCCGTCCCGTCGCCCTGGTGCACGTCGAGGTCGACGATCAGCACGCGCTTCACGCGCCCCTCCGCGAGCAGCGCCCGCGTCGTCACCGCGAGATCGTTGAACACGCAGTAGCCCGAGCCGAAGTCCGCCGCCGCGTGGTGCGTGCCGCCGGCCAGGTTGGCGCCGAAGCCCTCCGCGAGCGCGTGGCGCGCGGCCGCCAGCGTCCCGCCCACCGACGCGAGGCTGCGCGCGAGCAGCGCCTCGCTCCACGGGAAGCCGATGCGCCGCAGCGCCTCCTCGGGCAGCGTGCCGGCGAAGCAGGCGTCGAGGTAGCCCGGCGCGTGCGCCAACGACAGCACCTCACGCCCGACCGGGCGAGCCTCCTCGAGGTCGCGCGGCCCCAGGACGCCGGCGCCGACGAGCCGCTCGCGCAGCGCACGGTACTTCGCCATGGGGAAGCGGTGCCCCTCGGGCAGCGGGACTTCGTACGTGTCAGAAAAATACACGCGCATGGGCGCCGGGCGGGTGCATAACGCGGGTGAACCCCCGGCGCGCAAGCCGCGCTCGAAAGAGCCCATGAACGACCCGAAGACTTTCTGGAACGAGAAGTTCTCCGGCGAAGGCTGGACGTACGGCACCGAGCCCAACGACTTCCTCCGCGAGGTGGCGCCCACGCTGGAAGGCCCGGTGCTCTGCATCGGCGAAGGTGAGGGCCGCAACGCCGTCTTCCTCGCGCAGCGCGGCCTGAAGGTGACGGCGATGGACGCCTCGCCCGTGGGCATGGAGAAGGCGAGGAAACTGGCGGCCCAGCGCGGCGTTCCGCTCGAGACGCAGGTGGGCGACCTCGCCGACTTCGACTTCGGGGAGAGCCGCTGGGGCGCCATCGTCAGCATCTGGTGCCACACGCCCATCCCGCTGCGCGAGAAGGTACATCGCGCGGTGGTGAAGGCGCTGTTGCCCGGCGGCCGCTTCGTGCTGGAGGCGTACACGCCGCGGCAGCTCGCGTTCAACACCGGCGGCCCGAAGAGCGCGGACATGCTGTGCGAGCCCGACGCCGTCCGCGCCGAGCTCGACGGCCTCACCTTCGAGCGCCTCGAGGAGAAGGAGCGCGAGGTGCACGAGGGCCGGCTACACGATGGCCGAAGCGCGGTGCTCCAGGTGGTGGCGGTGAAGCCGCGCTGACGGCGGTGCGCCGTGTCCCGGGGGCTCGGGGGCGCCGCTACTCGCGGGTGACGGCCTGCAGCACCGCCTCGCGCCGGCGCAACAGCAGCGCCACCGAAAACGGCAGGCTGCGCCAGTACACCAGCCACGCCAGCACTGCCGCGCCCGCCACCACCGCCAGCGTCTCCCACGTCGGTCCCGCCGGGCCGCGCGCGCGCAGGGCCCACGCCATCGGCGCGGTGCCGGCGCCCGCCGCCGCCACGCCCAGCATCGACGCGATGAACGGGAGCTTGTCGCGCCGCTTCAGGTTGGCGTGGAACTTCACCGGGAAGAAGACGGACAGGAAGTTTCCCGCCGTCAGCACCGTGGGGATCAGCGTCGCCACCGACGCGAAGGCGCACGCGACGTCCAGCGCCGTGCCGTGCCCGAAGTACACGACGTAGAAGAGCCCCGCGGCCACCGCCAGCAGCGCACCGGCGGCCGCGTGCACCAGGTTCTTCGCGCGCAGCACGAGCCCCAGGTCCACCGGCGACGAGAGGAACGCGGAGAAGCCGTGGCCGTCATAGGCGAACGCGTTCTGAGAGAAGGTCGAGCCGAGGACGATGGCGCCGTACACGCACAGCCCCCCGAGGAACCAGGCGTCGGCCGTGTCGCCGAGGAAGAAGACGAACAGGTCTCTCCCCGACAGCAGCTTGAGCAGAATGCCCAGCACGAAGGGCACCGCCGCCAACAGGCGCGCGCGCGGGTTGTGCCAGAGGTCGAGCGCCTCCCGCACCGCCAGCGTGCCGAACAGCGTCTTCGTGCGGGCGAAGGGGTTCGACGCGCGGTTGACGCCCGCGAAGCCGCTGCCGCGCCCGGTCTGCTCGTGGAAGCGCCGGAGCAGCCGCCACGCCACCCACAGCGCGAAGGCGAGGAACACCGATAGCCCGAAGAGGTCCGCCAGCGCCCGCAGGGGCCGATGCGCCCACGCCATGGTGAGCGCGTGCGCGAAGTACCCCGTCGGGAAGCGGCCCAGCGCGAGCGCCGCGTCTTCCACCAGCGTGTCCGGCACCGCCGCCACGCCCGCCTTGCCCAGGTTGAGCAGCCACGACGTGTCCACCGGCGGGATGAAGGACGCCACCACCAGCGTCACCGCGAAGCCGCCGCCCAGCAGCTCGGCGCTCCGCTGCTGCCGCAGCACGTTGAGGACGACGTTCAGGCCCACGCGCGAGAGCGCCGCGTTCATCAGCACGTAGACGGCGAAGCACGCGCCGACGAGCAGCGGGTACGCCGGCGGCCGCGCCACCACGTAGCCGAGCGAGGCGCCCACCAACGGCCCGTAGAAGACGAGCGCGCGCGGCTCGAACAGGCTCGCCACCGTGCTGGCGAGCATCAGCCGGAAGCCGGAGATGGGGAACGCCGCGTAGCGCGACAGCTCGCTGTGGTCGTCCACGCCCGCCGACAACACCGGCCACGTCACCCACACGCACGTCGTGACGAAGGACAACAGCCGCAGGATGAAGTCGGGCCACAGCTCCGATTCCGCCACCGCCGTCACCTGCATCAGCCCGAAGAAGGTGACGGCCAGCACCAGCGCCGGAGCGCTCGACAGGGCGAAGGCCGCCGCCGGCAGCCACCAGCGCGACGGAACGCCCCGGTTGGCGCCGATGCGCAGCCGCAGCCCCCACAACAGCCACAGGTGCGCGAAGAAGCCGGGCCGGCGCAGCGTCGTCACGCGGGCGCGCCCCCATAGAAGGACAGCGCCGCGTGGCGCGCCACCGGCACGCCGATCAGCTTCTCGAAGACGGCCTCGAGCGACGGGCAGCCGTTGCGCTCCTTCAACTCCCCCACCGCGCCCTCGTCCACCAGCGTCCCAGCGCGGATGATGCCGGCGTGCGTCGCGAGGCGTTCGGCGATCTCCAGCACGTGCGTCGTGAGCAGCAGCGTCACGCCTCGCCGCGACAGCTCGGCCAACAGCTCGCGGATGACGCCCGCCGCCAGCACGTCGATGCCTTCGAACGGCTCGTCGAGGAACACCAGATCGGGCCCGTGCAACAGCGCCGCGGCGATCGCCAGCCGCCGCCGCATGCCCTTGGAGTACTCCGCCACCAGCACCCCGCCCTTCTGGGACAGCTCGGTCAGCGTGAGCAGCTCCTCTCCCCGCGCGGCGGCCTCGTCGCCGCTCAGCCCGTGCATGCGCCCGCAGAACGTCAGGTACTGCCGGCCGGTGAGGCGCTCGAACAGCGACAGCTCCTCGGGCACCACGCCGATGCGGCTCTTCACATCCAGCGGGCGCGCCACCGCGTCGATGCCCAGGATCCGCATCTCCCCCCCGTCCGGCGCGTAGATGCCCGTCAGCAGGCTGATGGTGGTGGACTTGCCGGCGCCGTTGGGCCCGAGGAAGGCGTAGAACGCGCCCCGGGGGATCCGCATCGACAGGGCGTTGACGGCGGTGAGGTCGCCGAAGCGCTTCACCAGGCCCCGGGCCTCGACTGCGCTGGCATCAGTCACGGTGAAGGGGACTGTAGCGGGGGAGAAGCCCCGTGCCGTCAGACGGTTGACCGACACGCACCGACGTTGAAGCCACACCGCCTTTTCGGGTACGACCTCCCGCCTCTGCAGTCCCGTGGCCGGCGGGGCCGGTTCGCGTCTTCTCTCGAGGGCTCATGTTCAACGTCAAGTGGCTGGTCACCGGGTTCGCCGCCGGTGCCTTGGTGGCGGCAGCGCCATCCTGTGGTGGTCCTTCTTCGAAGTGCAACGCGTCCACCTGCCAGATGGGCTGCTGTGACATCAATGGCAAGTGCCAGACGCCCTCGAACGCCGCCTGCGGGCAGCTGGGCAACCTCTGCCAGGCGTGCGGCATCGGCCAGTTCTGCAACCTCGGCCAGTGCGTGGGTGGTTCGGGTGGCGGCTCCGGCGGTGGCACGGGCGGTGGCGGTGGCTCGGGTGGCGGCACCGGCGGCGGCACAGGGGGTGGCGTCGGCGGCGGCACAGGTGGTGGCGTCGGCGGCGGCACAGGTGGTGGCGTCGGCGGCGGCACAGGTGGTGGCGTCGGCGGCGGCACGGGTGGTGGCGTCGGCGGCGGTGCGGGTGGTGGGGCAGGCGGTGGCACGGGCGGCGGCGGCTCGACCTGCTCGGGCTGCTTCGCAGGAACCGTCTGCGTGCAGCCACCAAACAACTCGACGGACAGCTTCTGCGGCACCAACGGCGGCGCCTGCGCGCAGTGCAACGTGGCCGGCGGGCAGCGCTGCGTGAACTTCCAGTGCGTGGGCGGCACCGGCGGCGGTACTGGCGGCGGCGGCGCCACCGGCGGCGGCACCGGAGGCGGTGGCGGCACCACGGGCCTGCCGATCGGCTCCGCCTGTACCGCGTCGACCCAGTGCGACACGGGCCTCACCTGCAAGATGACGACGAGCCGCGGTGACGGCACCTACACCGGCGGCTTCTGCACGAAGAGTTGCAGCCAGTCGACGGACTGCGGCCCCAACGCCCAGTGCCTTGGCGGAACGGGGACCCTGCTCCCCTACTACGGCGAGGCGGCAGCGCTCTGCGTGCCCACCTGCGCGTCGCCCGGCAGTCAGTCCACCTGCCGCACCGGCTACACCTGCTACGGCTCGTCGTCGCCGGGCGTCTGCTGGCTCGCCACCGTCCCGCCCTTCGACGGCGGCGGCGCGGCGACGAAGACGGGCCAGACCTGCAGCACCCATGCGCAGTGCCAGAACCCGCCGTCGCCCGACTTCGGCTTCTGCTTCACGCCCACGCTGTCGGACGGCGGGGTCAGCGGGTGGACGAACGGCTACTGCTCGGCAGATTGCAGCTACGACAACACCGGCACCTTCTGTGGCCCGAACGGCACGTGCACCAACATCGGCGACGCGACCAACCCGGTCGAGGTCTGCCTCGTCAACTGCCCGGCGCCGGGCGGCCGCAGCAACTGCCGCACGGGTTACACGTGCTTCAGCCTCGGGTCCGGCACCGCCAACGGCGTCTGCTACCCGGACTGCGGCGTCACCGGTTGCACGACGGGCACGTGCAACACCACCACGGGTCAGTGTCAGTGACCGCCTGAGGGCGGCGCGGCGCCTCCAGCCGCTCCGCGTCGTCGCGTCAGCCCTGGTCGTCCTTCTGCTTCCGCACCACCTGCGCCGGCACGTTCCGGCGCACGCCCTCGTCGCCGCGCGCGAACAGCGCGCCGATGGGTACGGGAATGACGAGCCACACAGCACCAGGGCCTTGAAGGCGCGCGCGAGTACGCGGCCAGTGGCGGCGAACGCCCGCCGCGGGAATGACGGCTTCACGGGAACTCCGGGGGAAGACGGACGGCAGGGGGGCCTTCGAGCCTCGACGGCCCTCACCTCACCAGCGCCCGGCTCCACAGCCAGAGCCGGTGCCGCACCCGCGTCCGGCTGCGCGGCGCCGCCCGACGCACCTCGACCTCGAAACGAGCCGCGGCTCCTGCCCGCACCGCGCGGCGCGGCACGCCCGTGCTTGGCACGACGACTGGCGCCACGACGCGGGCGAGCGGCGCAGGCGTCGACGCGGCCTTCGCGACCGGCGCGGTCGGCAACAGCACCACGCGAGGCCCACCAGCAGCACGCGCGCCGCCGAGCGCCAACGGAGCGCCTGGAACATGGAGCGCGCGCTCACGCGGCCACCACCCGCGGGCGCAGCTCGTCGGCCACCTGGGCGATCTCCACCGCCAACGCGTTGCCCTCGCGCAGCAGCGCGGCCTTGAGGCGCGCCCGGCTGCCCAGCACCAAGAAGAGCCGCGCGTTGCGCAGGGCCGCGCGGCGGCGCTCGAAGAAGTACCGCGTGAAGAGCGCCAACGGCGGCACACCCACCAGCGCCGCCACGCCCCAGGCCAGGCCGCCCTGCCACCAGGCGAGCCCGGTGAGCAGGGCCCACCACAGAGGCGCGAGCAGCATGAGCGTCAGCACCTTCACCGTGGACTCCGTGTCCTTTTCCACCTTCGTGGCGCGCACCAGCAGCACCGGAATCCAGTACGGCACGGTGAACAGGGCCATGCCCACCAGCCAGGCGGGCAGGCCGAACAGCCACAGCAGGTTCCGCACGATGAACCAGGCCACCGTGGCCGGCCGGTAGCGGAAGGTCAGTTCCCGCGGCGTCACCTGCACCAGGTCGAGCCGCTGCCGAAACGAGCGCAGCGCCGCCTTCAGCGCCTCGAAGCGCGCCGGTTGCTCCTCGCGCAACAGCGCCATGCCGCGGGCGAAGGCCTTCTGCCGCTCCGCGTCGCCGGCCCGGTCGCCCTTCTCCAGCGCGTACAACGCCTCCGCCGTCTCGAGGATGGGCAGATCCTCCCACGCCTCGAGGTTCAGCGTCACCGCCTCGAGCGCGTCGGCGATCGCCTCGGTCAGCTTCCGCACCGCCTCGCGTGCGTGCTCGCCCTCGGCGAAGTCCGCGGCGCTCAGCGCCGGGCCGACCTCCACGTGGACGTGACTCTTGAAGGTGTTCTTCTCCTCGTAGGTGATGCCCACCGGTACGATGCGCACCCTCGCGCCCCGGAGCGCCGCGTCCAGCGCGATGCGCGCGCAGCCCGTCTTCAGCTCGGCCAGCTGCGGCTCCGAGTGGCTCTTGCCTTCAGGGAAGATGGTGATGGCACGGCCCGCCACCAGCGCGTCCGCCGACGCGGCCAGCGTGCCCTCGTTCTTCTTCATGTCCTGCCCCGCGTCCTGCTTGCGGAACACCGGCAGCGCGTCGAGGCCTCTCAGGATCCACCCCAGCACCGGCATGCGGAACAGCGGCGCCTTCGCGAGGAAGGTGACGTGGCGCCGCACGAGGATGAACAGGAGCCCGGGGTCCACCAGGCCGTTGGGGTGGTTGCCGACGTAGATGACGGGGCCGTCGAGCGCGAGGCCGCCGTGGGGATCCACCGGCGCGTCGATGCGGAAGAACAGCCGCAGCGCCAGCGACACCACCGCGCGAAAAACCCGGTAGAACATGGCGCTAGCGCGGTGCTTTGTCGGTGCGCTCGAGGAAGCGATCCTGCTGCTCGTAGCCGCGCCTCTCGAGACGGCGCGCCTCGATCTGGTCCGCGACCGTCTTGAGCAGATCCGACAGGCGCCGCAGGCCTTCCGTCACCGCGCGTTCGAGCTGCGCCTGCCGCTCGCGTCGGGCAGCGGAGGAGTTCTCCCTTCGGAAGAGCAATGGTAGGCGCATGACGACCAGCTGCTTGTATCAAAGGAAAGGAAGGCACGCCGCCATGCACCCCACCCGAGTCGGTTTCCTGGGCCTCGGCATCATGGGTACGCCCATGGCCCTCAACCTGAAGAAGAAGGGCTTTGCGGTCACCGTGTGGAACCGCACGCCGGACAAGGCGAAGGCGCTCGAGGCCCACGGCATCGCCGTCGCCGCGACGCCCGAGGCGCTCGCCCGCGAGGTGGACGTGTACTGCACCTGCGTGGCCGACCCGGGCGCGCTCGAGCAGGTGGCGCTCGGCGACCGGGGCCTCGTGAGGGCCGCGCGCAGGGGCCAGCTGTTCATCGACTTCTCCACCGTGTCGGTGGGGCTGGTGCAGCGCCTCGCCGCCGAGTTCGCCGCGCACGGCGTGGACTTCGCCGACGCGCCGGTGACGGGCTCGAAGGGCGGCGCCGAGAAGGGCACGCTCGTCATCATGACGGGTTGCTCTCCGGAGACGCTCGCGCGCGCGACGCCGGTGTTCGAGGCGGTGGGCGAGAAGGTGGTGCACTGCGGCCCGGTGGGCGCGGGCACGCAGGTGAAGCTGGCCGGCAACGCCCTCATCGCGTCGATGCTGCAGGCCTTCAGCGAAGGCATGCTGCTCACCTCGAGGGCGGGCGTCGATCCCCGCAAGTTCCTCGAGGTGGTGCAGGCGTCGGGGTTCCGCTCGCCGTACTACGACTTCAAGGGCCAGGCGCTGCTCAAGCGCGACTTCGCGACGCACTTCTCCATCGACCTGATGCACAAGGACCTGTCACTCTTCCTCGACAACGCCGCCGGCTACCGCGTGCCCACGCCCGCCGCCGCCGCGATGCGCGAGACGTACAACGTCGCCCGCGCCGCCGGGAAGGGCGCGCTGGACATCACCGCCGTCATCACCGCCTACGAGGAGCTCGCGGGCACGAAGATCGGCTAGAGGCAGCGCGTATGCAGAAGAACACCTGGCTCGGCCTCGGCGTAGTGCTCGGCGCGGTGCTCGCCGCGGCGCTCATGTTCGCGCTCCGGGGCGGCGAACCGACGCCCGTCGGTGACGCGCCTTCAGGCCCCGCGCGCGCCGACGGCGCGACGAGCCCGCCGCCGCCCTTCGAGCCCGGCGCGGTGCCCGAGGTCGGCCGCCCGGAGGAGGCCGCGCCCGACGAGCCGTCCGAGCCGGGCTCGCCCGATCCCCACCAGCCCGTCGGCGTCGTCGAGCCGACACGCACGGAAGAGCCGCCCCCGCCGCTCGCCGACGATCCCTTCACCACCGAAAACAGCCGCGAGCTGGACTACGCCTTTCAGCTCGTCTTCGGCCCCGACTCGAGCGTCGACAGCGCGAAGGCCGCCGCCGAGGTGTTCGAGAAGTGCCTCAAGGCCGCGCCCGAGAACCGGCGCTGCTACGACGGCCTCGTCGCCGCCCAGCAGCGCCAGCAGCCCGGCTGGACGCCCCCGCCGCCCGTCACGCCCCTCGCTGGCGAGCCCACCAACCCCGCCCCCAGGCGCCCTCAGCCGACGGCACCGGACCACGAGCGCGGCCGGCCCACCGGCCCACCCCGGCCGGCACCTTTCCCTCGGGAATAGAGCGCCTGACCGCACGGACTCCGCCGACAGCTGGACCGGCCGGTCGATGAACCGATGTGCGGTGGAGGGGCTGACGGCGCGCCGCAGCCCGCGCGAGGATCGCTCCATGACGGACGGCCCGCTGTTCTGCTCGACAACGGCAGCCTCGCGCAGGTGAAGCAGGTGGTGGTGAACACCTGGCAGAGCCTCGTCGTGGCCGTGGATCTGTCGGCCGAGCCGCACCCGGCGCCCGCGCCAACGCGCGACAGGCGGCGCTGCTTCCGTCCAGCGCAAGCGATGGTCGCTGAATGACGGCGAGCGCCCCATCGGTCGGGCGGCAGACACTGCGCGAGCACCTCGAGAAGGACGCGCCGGCGCGCGAGGCGTCGGTGGCGCGCTTCATGGCGTTCGCGACGGGCGCGAGCGCGGTGCTGGCGCTGCTGCTGGCGGACCTCATCGGCTGGTGGCTCTCGGTGGCGCCGCCCGTCATGCTGGCGGCGATGTCCGCGTGGTACGCGGTGCAGCTCACGCTGCTCAAGCGCCGCTGGTTCCACCCTGCGGTGCCATGGGTGAACGTGGCGCTCGAGGTGTCGGCGCCGGCGCTCATCTTCCTGGTCGATCTCTTCGGGCGCGGCGCCGAGGACGCACTCCACGCGCCGCCGCTGGTCATCAGGGGAACGCTGGTGGCGCTGTCCGCGCTGCGCGGCTCGATGCCGCTGGCCATCACCGCGGGTGCGCTGGCCGCGGTGGAGTACCTCGGCCTGTACTTCAGGCTGGCGTACGAGCGCCTCGCCGCGGACGCGCTGGTGACGCTGCAGCCGCCGCTCATCGCGACGCGCGCCTTCCTGCTCCTCTGCGCCGGGCTGGTGACGGCCGCCTTCGTGGGCCACTTCAACCGCCGCGCGGAAGAAGCGCTCGCCGCGGTGCGCGCGAAGGACGTGCTGGGCAAGGACCTGTTGCACGAGCGCATCGGCGCCGGCGGCATGGCCGAGGTGTATCGCGCGACCTCCTGCCCCGAGGGCGGGTTCGAGAAGACGGTGGCGGGGAAGAAGATCCTCTCCGGGTACGCGGGCGACGAGGACTTCGTGGCGCTCTTCCGCCAGGAGGCGGCGCTGCGCAGCCGGCTGAACCACCCCAACATCGTCCAGGTGCTGGACTTCGGGCGCTTCGGGGACACGTACTTCCTCGCGATGGAGCAGCCGCTCCGCGCGCCTTCGACGGTGCGCCCGGAGGTGCCGAAGGCGGTGGACGCGATCGTCCTCGGCCTGCTCGAGCGCGATCTCTCGCGGCGCACCGCCACCGCCGGCCACGCCGCCGACGCGCTGGCGGCGCTCATCGGGCCCGCGGCGATGGCGCCGCAGGGCCAGGCGCTCCTGGCCGAGGCGCTGCGGGAGGCGGCGATGCTGGCCACGGGCCAGTCCGCGGCGGTGTCACGCTCCGACACGGAGACGCTGCCGGCGACCGCGCGCCACTGACGCTCGGTCTTTGGCGGTCAGATCCTGCCGCCGCCTGGCCGCCCTCACGCGGGCTCGCGCCCCGGCGCCAACGTCGACGAACTCGAGCTCGACGCCGAAGGTCCGACACGCGAGCGCCGCCCAGCACTGGCCCTGCAGCCAGCCCAGCGCGGCTTTGTCGATGAACGCGATCACCGCACGCACGTCGAGGCGCTTCGCGCGGAGCGACGAGCGAACGAGCGCGAGCTTGAGCGCATCGGCCAGCACCTTCCTCTGCTGCGCGGGCTTCGGGTGCCCGAGTTGCGCGGTCACCTCGACCGCCGTCACCCGACGCCCTTTGCGGCAATAGCCGTCGAGTGCGACCGCGATGCCTGGCGCGAGCTCAAGCCGCTGTGCTGACAGCGAGGTCTTCCACCGGCGACCGAGTTTGTCGATGACCAGCGACTCGACGGCCTGCTGGACGTCGGACCGGCTTCCGCTTCGGGGTTTGCGCCGCACCTACCGGCCCTTCTTCTTTGCGCCCTTCCCGTCCACCATCTCCTGCAGCGCCCGCACCTCGGCCTTCAGCTTCTCGAAGTCTCCGCGCAGCGCGACCAGTTCCTTCTGAGGCGCCTTCGCGCGCAAGGTCCGCACCGCCTCGCGCGCCAGCCGCTGCTCGCGCCCGTCGAGGAAGGGCGTGGACGACAGCGGCTCCACCATTCGCTCGTCGCCCAGCGCCACCGCCGCGTCGATGGCCGCGAGGCGCACGCGGAAGCCGGGATCGCGCAGGAAGCCGGACAGCAGCTCCACCGCCTCCGTCTTCTTCTCCGACGGCTCCGCCAGCTTCGCCAGCGCCGCCACCGCGGCGCGGCGGGCGATCGCCGGCTCGCCGTACTTCGCCGCCGCCAGCACGTACGGCCACGCGCGCTTGTCCCGGAGCTCCGCCAGGCCGTCCAACGCCCCGCAGCGCACCGTGTCCTGGAAGCCGGTGCGCTCCAGCATCGACACCAGCACCTCGAAGGCGCCCGCGCCCCGCACCTTGCCCAGCGCCCGCGCGGCGTCGGCCTCGACGAAGTAGCTGGCATCACCCTTCTTGCAGACGCCGGTGAGCGCCTTCGCCACCTCGGCGTCGTCGCGAAACTCGCCCAGCGCGGCCACCACCGCACGGCGGACCTTCGGGTGCTTCACCGCCAGCCCGCCCAGCAGCGCCTTCTTCGCGTCCGGCGAACGCAGCGCGGCCAGGGCCTTCGCGCACGCGGCGCGCGTGCCCCAGAAGGCGCCCTCGACGGAAAGCGCCTTGCCCAGCGCCGCCACCGTCGCCGCGCCGGGCTGCTTCGCCAGGGCGCCGGCCGCGGTGGTGCGGGCGCGAGCGACGGGCGCCTTCTCGAGCTGCGCGCGCCACCACCCCACCGGCTTCTCCTCCTCCAGCGTGGCGAGGAGGTCGCGCCGCGGATCCACCGCGCACCACGCGGGCTCGCGCTCGGCGGGCAGGAAGAAGACGTGCTCCTTCTCGCGTACGGGGAGTTCGTGCGTCACTTCCCTGTCCTTCACCGACAGCAGCACCGGCAGCGTCAGCTCGTACGGCTCGCTCTCCTGCACCTGCTTCACCGCGAGCCGCACCGCCTTGTGGTCAGCCTCCCACGACGCCTCCACCTTGAGCTGAGGGTGCCCGGCACGGAAGACGTACTCGTCGAAGAAGCGGTCGAGGTTCTTCCCCGTCACCTGCTCGACGGCGCGCGCGAGGTCCACCGTCTCCACCGTTCCGCCGGCGTGGGCCGCGACGTAGTGCCGCACCACCGCGAAGAAGTCGTCGTCGCCGAGCCGCCGCCGCAGCTCGTGCAGCACCAGGCCGCCTTTCTCGTAGAGGTGGCGATCGAACAGGTCGATGGGCGCGTCGAACTTCCGCGCGACGATGGGCCGCGCGTAGCGCTCGCTCACCTCGGACAGGTACGCCTCGAGGTCCGCCTTGCGCTGGTGGTCGGCCTCGTCGGCGCCTTCCGCCTCGTCCTTCCACAGCACCTCGGCGTAGGTCGCGAAGCCCTCGTTGAGCCAGCCGTGCGGCCAGTCGCGGCAGGTCAGCAGGTCGCCGAACCACTGGTGCGCCAGCTCGTGAGCGACGAGGAAGTCCGCGTGGTAGTCCAGCGCCGCGCGCTCGTCGAAGAGCACCGAGTCCGTCAACGTGGTGGCCGAGGTGTTCTCCATGCCGCCGAAGATGAACTCCGACACGAAGACCTGGGCGTAGTCGCCCCACGGGTACGGCCGGCCGGTCAGCTTCTCGAACAGCGCCATCATCTGCGGCGTGCGCTTCACCGTGCGGCGCGCCTCGGCCTCGCGCGACGGCTCGACCAGCGTGCGGATCACCGTGGCGCCGGCCTTCTGCTCGACCGTCACGAATTCGCCCACCACCAGCGTCACCAGGTACGGCGAGTGCGGTTGGTCGAGGCGGAAGTGCATGGTGCGCTTGCCGCTCTTCGTCGAGTCAGCCACCAGCTTGCCGTTCGACAGCGCCGTCATCCCCGCGGGGAACGTCGCCTTCACCTCCGACGGGCACTTCTGCGCGGGCGTGTCGAGGCAGGGGAACCAGTGCCGCGAGTCGATGTCCTGGCCCTGGGTCCACGCCTGGCGCGGGCGCTTCGGGTAGCCGTCGTCCGGGCCGACGAAGTACAGGCCGCGCTGCGGCCTGGCGCGGTACGTCACCTTCACCTTCGCAGTGGCGCCGGCCTTGAGCGCGCGCGGCAGGGACACGTGCAGTCTCTCGCCCGACGAGGCGTCGAAGCTGGCGGACTTCCCGTCCACCTCCACCCTCGACACGTCGAGGCCGACCGCGTCGAAGGTGACGCGGCGCACGGCGCGCACCGCCCTCACGGTGTGCGTGGCGCTGCCCGCGATGCTCCGGGCGTCGAAGTCCAGCGCGAGCTGGAGCGCGAGGTGCTCGGCGGCGACGTGGCGGTCAGCCGCGTAGTGCAGGCGGGCCGACTCGAGGGCGAACGGATGGGGCTCGTCGATGCGGTGCATGGAGGCGGCCCAAGAAAGCCCAGCCGCCCCCGGGAGGCCACACTTCTGTCAGCGCACCTCGAGGCGGAAGAAACCTTCGTTGTTGGTGCCCGTGCCGTAGCCGTCCACGACGATGTCGTTGGTCTCGCCCGCTGTCCCCGAGAAGGTCAACGTGTCGGCGCCGCCCGTGGCGCCCTGGTCTCCAGAGATGATGCCGTCCGCCGGCGTGCCCCGAGGACAGTACCGCTACGGAGCAGGTCGGCGAGGTGTCGCCTGCCGCCGGGCAACGACACCTGCAGCGCGCCCGAGGTGCTGGCGTCGATGGGCAGCCTCGCCTCGACGATGGGTGCACATACGCGTCAGTCGCCAGCGTCGAGCTGGATGACGTCGTCGCGCAGCAGCTTCTCGGTGAGCAGCGTCTTCTCTTCCTGGCCCATGTGGGCGAGGAGCGCGGCCATGAGGTGCCGCAGGTGCGCGGCGTCGGTCGCCCGCGCGGGGTCGATCTGCGACAACACCTCTTCGTGCTCGGCGCGGTGCTCGCCGGCCAGCGCCTCGACGCGCTGCGGCCCCCACGCGTCGATGTACTCGAGGATCGGCTTGAGCGTGGCCTCCTCGGCGGCGTTGTGCGACTCGACGGCTTCGCGCAGCGCGGCCAGCCGCTTCACCAGCTCGGGCGCGGGCAGCCCCTGCGCCACGCCCTCCTCGACGGAGGCGGCCAGACGGCGGATCTCCGCGTGTTGCTCCAGCAACGTCCTCCGCAGGTCACGCAGCCGCATGGGCGCTCCTCCCTCGAGAAAACGGTCAGCTCCGACGACCTTCCTACCGCGGGTCGAAGAACGACGCCGCCGCGGCGGACGCGCTCTCGACGAACGGCGCCGGCCACGCGCCCATCACCACCACACCCACCAGGCACAGGCCGATCGCCGCAGCCAGCGCCGGCCGCACCGACAGCGGCCGCTGCTCCGCCGACGCCTCACCCATGTACACCGCCCGGGCGATCTGCAGGTAGTACCAGAGCGAGACGATCGCCATCAGCGCGCCGAACAGCACCAGCCAGCCCTGCCCCGCCTGGAACACGGCCATGAAGACGTACAACTTGGCCCAGAAGCCCACCACGAACGGGATGCCTGCGAGCGACAGCACGAAGAGCAGCATCGCGAGGCCCAGCCAGGGCGAGCGCTTCCACAGCCCGTTGAGCTCCTCGAGCGGCACGCCCGCGCGGCCCGGGCCGATCGCCTCCAGCACCAGGAAGGCGCCCATGTTCGTCGCCACGTAGCCCGCCACGTAAAACAGCAGCATCCCCAGGCCCAGCTGCGAGCCGGCGAGCAGCCCCATCATCATGTAGCCAATCTGCGCGACGCCCGAGAACGCCAGCATGCGCTTCACGTCCTTCTGCGGCAGCGCCATCAGGTTGCCGACGACGATGGACGCGACCACCAGGAGCAGCACCAGGCTGCCGAGCTGCGCCTGGTTCCCCTTGAACGCGATGAGGATGATCGCCGCCAGCGCCGCGAAGCCCGTCGCCTTCGGGCCCACCGAGAGGAACGCGACGAACGGCGTCGGCGCCCCCTGGTAGGTGTCCGGCACCCAGAGGTGGAACGGCACCGCGCCCACCTTGAAGGCCATGCCCGCGATGGTCAGCATCATGCCGACCGCCAGCAGCGGCGACATCGGCGCGGCGGCGATGCCCGCGAGCGAGGTGGTACCCGTCATGCCGAACACGAAGGACAGGCCGAACAGCGTGATGGCGGTGCTCGCCGCGCTCACGAGGTACAGCTTGAGGCCCGCCTCGGCGGCCCACCGGCCCGCGCCCTGCTTGTCGTCTGTCTTCGCCCAGGTCGCCAGCATCGCGAGCGGCAGGCCCATCAACTCGAAGCACACGACGAACATCACCAGGTCGCGCGCCCCCGGCAGCAGCGTCATGCCCGTGAGGCTGAACAGGAGCAGCAGGTAGTACTCGCCCTGCCGAGCCGGGTAGTGGCGATCGACGTGATCCACCGCGCCCAGCGCCGCGATCGCGCCGCCGGCCAGCGCCACCCGCTTGAACAGCGTCGCCCACGGCGTGCCCACGTACGCGCCCGAGAAGGCCGCGCCGGACGCGTCGACGAAGAAGGTGACGATGAAGAGCCCCGCGAGGAGCAGCGCGGTGAGGAAGCCCAGCCCGCGCTTGCGCCCGTGCGGCAGGCCGAGGTCGACCGAGAAGACCAGCAGCGCCGAGAAGAGCAGCAGCAGGTCGACGACGAGGGGCTTGAGATCGGCGGCGGTCGGCATGTCGTCCTCTCTCAGGGCAGCTGCGCCAGCTGCATCGCGCTGGACAGCTTCGGCAGGTACTCGTTGGTCGCCAGGTGGATGAAGTCGAGGATGAGCCGCGGGTAGCTGCCGAAGAGGATGAGGCAGGCCCCCAGCGCCCACAGCGCGCCCCACTCGGTGCGCCGCGCGTCCTTCAGGTCGTGGAACTCCTGCGCGGGCCCGTCGCCGAAGAAGATCATCTTCGCCGCGCGCAGCACGTACACCGCCGTCACCCACGCGCCGATGATGCCCGGCAGCGCCCACCACCAGTGCTTCGACTGCCAGGCGCCCACGAAGACGAGGAACTCGGCCACGAAGCCGGCGAGGCCCGGCAGGCCCAGCGACGAGAGGCCCGCCAGCACGAAGAAGGCCGCGACGCCCGGCATCTTCGCCGCGAACCCGCCCATCGCCGGCACCCAGCGGGTGTGCGCGCGCTCGTAGACGAGGCCCACGAGCGCGAAGAACAGGCCCGTCATCATGCCGTGCGCGAACATCTGGTAGACGGCGCCGTTCCAGCCATCGACCGTCATCGTCGCCGCGCCGAGCATCACCACACCCATGTGACTCACCGACGAGTACGCGATGACGTACTTGAGATCCTTCTGGCTCATCGCCGAGACGGCCCCGTACAGCACGTTGATGACGGCGATGCCGCCGACGTACGGCGCCCACCAGGCCGCGCCGTCGGGCAACAGCAGCATGCCGACGCGGATGACGCCGAACGCGCCCAGCTTCATCAGCACGCCGGCGTGCAGCATCGACACCGCCGTCGGCGCCGCCGCGTGGCCGTCGGGCGACCAGGTGTGGAACGGGAAGACGCCGGCCAGCGAGCCGAAGCCCAACCACAACAGCGGGAAGGCCCACAGCTGCATCTCCCTCGGGTAGCGCGCCGCGCCCAGCACCCCGAGGTCGAACGTCTTGCCGCCCGCCGCGAAGTACATGGCGAAGATGACGACGAGGATCGCCGCGCTGCCGACCAGCAGCATCAACGTCAGCTTCATCGCCGCGTACTCGCGCCCGCCGATGTCGAAGCGCTTCCACACGAAGGCGAACGGGCCCCTGGCCTCCACCTTGCCGCGGCTGCCCCAGATGCCGATGAGCAGGTACATCGGCAGCACGGCGATCTCGTAGAAGAGGAAGAAGACGAACAGGTCCTGGCTGACGAAGACGCCGAACACCCCCGCCACCAGCACCAGCAGCAGGATGAAGAACTCGCGGCCGCGGTGGCTCACGGTCCACGACGCCAGCACGCCGGTGGTGATGATGATGCCGGTCAACAAGAGCAGCGACACGCTCCAGCCGTCAGCCGCCAGCGAGAGGTCGATGCCGAAGGACGGCACCAGCGGGTAGCGCTCGGCGAACTGCAGCCCACCGCGCGAGAGCTGGTACTTCGCCGCCAGCTGGATGCTGCCGCCGAGCGACACCAGCGAGCCCACGAGCGAGATCCACCGGATGGTGAGCCGCGCGTCATCGTCGACCATCAACAGCAGCACCGCGGCCACGAAGGGCGCCGCGACGATGATCGACAAGAGGTGTGTGTCGAAGAACGATCCCATCGTCGCTTATCTCCAGAACGCCCCGTACAGGCCCATCAGCACCATCGCCGCGACGATGACGTACACGTAGTCGCCCACCCGCCCCGTCTGAATGACGCGCAGCTTCGAGCCCGCCTCCAGCGTGCCGTACGCGATGCCGTTCATCAGCCCGTCGATGACGTAGCGGTCGAACCAGCCGACCGCGTCGGCGACGGCCGTCAGCACGTTGCGGTACATCGCCGTGGCCAGCTTGTCGACGGCGCCCGACGCGGCCAGCCGCCCGACCGGTGCGAACGCCGCCCGCAGCGACGCCCCGCCCTGCGGCGCGCCGAACATCCAGTACGCCATGCCGAGGCCGATCAGCCCCATCACCGTGCCCACGATGCCGATGGGCGCGACGTGGAAGTGCACCGGCTCGCCGTACAGGCCCGACAGCGTGGCGCCGAAGTAGCCCGCCGCCACCGCCAGCACCGACAGCCCGACCAACGGAACGAGCATCGACGGGCCGGCCTCGTGCGCGTGCTCCGCGTGGCTCGACGGCTTGCCGAACAGCGCGAGGAAGACGACCTTGCCCATGTAGAAGGCCGTCAGGAACGCCGCGAGCAGCAGCGCGCCCAGCGGCAGCCACAGGCCCTTGTGCGCCACCTCCTCGAGGATCAGGTCCTTCGAGAAGAAGCCCGCGAGGCCCGGCACGCCCGCCAGCGCCAGCGCGCCGACGATGAAGGCGACGCCGGTCACCCGCATCTTCGAGAACAGGCCGCCCATGTGCCGCAGGTCGTTCGAGTGCACCGCGTGGATGAGGCTGCCCGCGCCGAGGAAGAGCAGCGCCTTGAAGAAGGCGTGCGTGGTGAGGTGGAAGAAGCCGCCCACCTGGCTGCCCGCGCCGAGCGCGCACACCATGTAGCCCAGCTGCGAGCACGTCGAGTACGCCAGCACCTTCTTGATGTCCGTCTGCACCACCGCGACCACCGCGGCGAACAGCGCGGTGAAGCCGCCGACGTACGCCATCACCGTCTGCGTGTCGGGCGCCTGCGCGAACAGCGGGAAGGCCCGCACCACGAGGAAGACGCCGGCGGCCACCATCGTCGCGGCGTGCAAGAGCGCGGAGACGGGTGTCGGGCCCTCCATCGCGTCCGGCAGCCAGATGTGCAGCGGGAACTGCGCCGACTTGCCCATCACCGCGAGGAACAGCAGCAGCGTCACCGGCGTCGCCACCGCGACCGCGCCCGTCCACTCGAAGCTGCCGGTGTGGAGGAACAGCACGATGAGCCCGGCCACCAGGCCCATGTCGGCGAACTTCGTCACCCAGAAGGCCTTGAGCGCGGCCTTCGCCGCCGACGGTTTCTTCCACCAGTAGCCGATGAGCAGGTAGCTGACCAGGCCGACCAACTCCCAGCCCATGAACAGCTGGAGCAGGTTGGGCGCCAGCACCAGCGTGTTCATCGAGAAGAGGAACAGCGACTGCCACGTGAAGTAGCGGCCGAAATCGTGCTTCGGCTCGTCGGCCATGTAGCCGAGCGAGAAGATCTGCACGCACGACGCGACGAGGGTGACGACCACCAGCATCGACACCGAGATGCCGTCGAGGTGAATGCCGACCTGGATGACGCCGTTCGCCAGCGCGCCCGGCACCAGCGAGGAGTGCGGCAGCCACGTGTACACCTGGTGGCCCAACAGCCGCGCGCCGCCGAGCACCTGGTTGAACAGCACCAGCGCGCCCGCCAGCGACACCAGCGCCGACAGCACCGACAGGTAGCCCGCCGGCCTGCCGGTGCGGCGCAGCCAGGGGACGACGATGAACAGCAAGGCCGTGGCCAGCGGCAGGAACAGCGTCAGGCGGGCCCATTCCATCGGCAGCATGCCTACCCCTTCAGCTCGCTCATCAGCTCGAGCCGCACGTCGCCGCGCGCCCGGTACAGAATGATGACCAGCGCCAGGCCGACGACGACCTCGGCGACGGTGATGGCGATCGAGAACAGCGCGAACACCTGGCCCACGTGGCCGCCCATGAAGCGGGAGAAGGCCACGAGGTTCAGGTTCACGGCGTTGGCCATCAACTCGACCGACGCCAGCACGCCGACCGCGTTCTTCCTCGTCACCAGGCCGAACACGCCCAGCGCGAAGAGGCCGGCGGACAACAACAGGTACGCGTTGAGGCCCATGTCAGGCTTCCCCTCCCGTCGGCTGCACCCGCGCGGGCAGCGGCTTGCGCGCCGGCAGCACCGCGCCCTGCGACTCGCCTTCCTCGCCCGCGTCCTTCCGGCGCGCCAGGACGATGGCCCCGAGCGCCGCGACCAGCAACAAGAGCGACAGCACCTCGAAGGCGAGCACGTACTCGGTGAGGAACGCAGCGCCGAGTTCCTCAATGCTGACATCGCCCTTCGGCGCCGTCGGCAGCTCCGGCGTGCGAAGAATGGCCCCGCCCAGCATCGCGAACACCGACACCGCGAGCAGCCCGCCCGCCGCGAGGCGGCCCGACGGGTTTTGCACCGCCACGAAGCCCTCGTCGCGGTGCGTGAGCATCACGCCGAACAGCATCAGCGTCAGCACGCCGCCCGTGTAGAGGATGATCTGGATCGCCGCGAGGAACGGCGCCGACAGCATCACGTAGACGACGGCGGTCAGCGCCAGCATCAGGCCCAGCCACAGCACCGTGTGCACGAGGTTCTTCGCGGTCACCACGCGGAAGCCGCAGATGAGCAACGCGAGCGCCACGACGGAAAAAGCCACCTGGCCCAACATCACGCGTCTCCCTTCTTGTCAGCGGGCGCCGGGGCATCGGCCGCCGGCGCGGGCTTCGCCTCGGCGGGCGGAGCGGCGAGCTCGGCGGGCTTCGGCGCGTCGGCTGGCTTCGACGCAGCGGCAGCCGGCGCAGGAGCAGCAGCCGGCGCTTCCGCCGCGGGCGCAGCCGGCTTCGGCGCGGGCTTCGGCGGCTCCAGCGGCTTCTGGTGCTCGCCCAGGACGGTCGCGCTCGACCACGCGAGGCGCTCCTTCGTCTCTCCGTTCTTGTACAGCTTGTCCATGGTGAGCGTGAGGTCGGCCCGCGAGAAGCCGGGCGCTTCCTGCTCCTTCACCATGATGATCGCGTCGGTGGGGCACACCTGCACGCAGAGCTCGCAGACGATGCAGGCCTGCAGGTTCAGCGTGAAGTCCTCGGCGTAGCCGCGCGCCTTCCCGGTGATGGGCGACGGCTTCTTGGTGCCGACGACGGTGATGACCTCCGACGGGCAGACCTTCTCGCACTTCTTGCAGCCGATGCAGGCCTCGTCGCCGTTCGCTTCCCTGACGAGCGCGAAGCTGGCGCGAATGCGCGGCGCGCGCTGGCGCTTCACCTTCGGGAACTCGACGGTGGTCGGCTTGTGCAGCGCCTGCCGCAGCGTCGCCCACAGGCTCTGGACCGTGGAGAGCAGGTAACCCATGTCAGCCCCTCACCGAGACCTGGATGCCGGCGATCAGCACCAGGAGCAGCGCCCCGGGGACGAGGTACTTCCAGCACAGCGCCATCAGCTGATCGCTGCGCAGGCGCAACAGCGACCAGCGCACCCAGGTGATCGTCAGGAAGACGGCGATCGTCTTCGCGACCATCCACACCGCCGGTGGCAGGTTCCACCAGCCGTCCCACCCGCCGAGGAACAGCGCCGACGCGATGGCCGACGTCACCACCGAGTGCGCGTACTCGCTCGCGGCGAAGATCGACCAGCCGATCGCGTTGTACTCGGTGGTGGGGCCCGCCACGAGCTCGGACTCCGCCTCGGGGATGTCGAAGGGAATGCGGTTGCCTTCGGCGAGCGCCGTGGTGAGGAAGAGCAAGCACGCGGCGAAGCCCACCGGCGTCGCGACGAACCACCCGCTCGTCACCTGGTGCTGCACGATGCCGGTCATGCTCAGGCTGCCCGCCAGCACCACCGGCACCAACGCGGCCATCACCATGGGGATCTCGTAGCTGATCCCCTGCGCCACCATGCGCATGCCGCCCAGCAGCGCGTACTTGTTGTTGCTCGCCCACCCGGCGATCCACGTGGGGAACGCCAGCAGCCCCGAGAAGGCCAGCGCGTAGAGCACGCCGATGTCGAGGTCCGCCCCCAGAAAGCCCGGGGCGAACGGCACCACCGCGGCGGTGCCCAGCGCGAAGGCGATGGTGAGCGGCGGCGCGAGCCGGTACAGCAACCTGTCCGCGTTCCGCGGGACGATGCTCTCCTTCTGCATCGCCTTCAGCGCGTCGGCGATCGGCTGCAACAGGCCAAAGGGGCCGACCATCGTCGGGCCCATGCGGCTCTGGACGCGGCCGGCGAACTTCCGTTCGAACCAGGTGATGAAGGCCACCGCCGTCATCAGCACGGTCACCAGCAGCGCGCCATACACGAGGCCGTTGAGCCAGGGGTTCGTGAAGCTCACCGGTCCACCTCCCCCATGATCGGGTCGAGCGAGCCGAGGATCGCGATCGCGTCCGACAGCGTGTGCCCGGGGAACACGTACGGCACCGCCGCCACCGCGTGCAGGCTCGGCGGGCGAATCTTCATGCGGTATGGACTGGTCGGCCTGTCCTTCGAGGCGATGAGCCAGGTCCCCAGCTCGCCGCGGGGCGTCTCGATGCCGACGTACACCTGCCCCGCCGCCGCCTTGAACTGCGTCACCATGTTGAGCGGCTTGGTCGACGACAGCGGGCCCGCGGGCACGTTGTCCACCAACAGGCGCGACAGGCGAATCGACTCGCGGATCTCCGCGAGCCGCACCTTGTAGCGCGCCAGGCAATCGCCGCCCGACTCCACCGCCACCTGCACATCGAGCTGGTCGTACACGTGGTACGGCGCGTCGCGGCGCAGGTCGTGGTCGATGCCGCTCGCGCGCAAGAGCGGTCCGGACAGGCCCAGCTCCAGCGCCAGCTGCGCGTCGATGGTGCCCACGCCCTTCGTGCGGTCCACGAAGATCGGGTGCTCCAGCATCGACAGGTACGCGTCCAGCCGGCCCTCGATGGTGTCGAGCGCCTCGTGCACCAATTTCGGCCAGTGCGGCGGAATGTCGTGCCGGTTCCCGCCGACGTGGTGCGTGTTGTAGTGGAACCGGCAACCGGTGAGCTCCTCGAAGAGATCGAGGATCAGCTCGCGCTCGCGGAAGCAGTACATGAACACCGAGGTGCCGCCGCCGAGCGCGCCCCCGAGGTCCATCGCGAAGGTGCCCAGCCACAACAGGTGCGAGGCGATGCGCTGCAGCTCGGCGAGCAGCGTGCGCAGGTACTTCGCGCGCAGCGGCACCTCGACGTTCATCAGCTTCTCGAACGCCATGTTCGCCGCCTGCTCGTTGAGCATCGGCGAGACGTAGTCGTTCTTGTCGAGGATGGGCGTGATGTTCGAGTACGACAGCTTCTCGCACAGCTTCTCGACGCCGCGGTGGAGGTAGCCGCAATACGGCACCGCCTTCACGATGATCTCGCCGTCGAGGTACAGCACCACGCGAAACACGCCGTGCGTCGACGGGTGCTGCGGCCCGAGGCTCAAGGTCATCAGGTCCGCGTCGGCCTCGTACTTCTCGAGGTCGAGGTACGGGTCCGGCACGAAGTGCTTCGTCGGCACCACCGGGGCGGGGCCCACCGCTTCCGTCGTCACCGCCATGGCGCGCACCTCGTGTCGATGGCGTAGTCGCGGCGCAGCGGGTGCCCCTCCCACTCGTCCGGCATCATCAGCCGCCGCAGGTCCGGGTGCCCCGCGAAGCGCACGCCCACCAGGTCGTACTGCTCGCGCTCCTGCCAGTCGGCGCCGGCGAACAGCGGCACCAGGCTGTCCACCTCCTCGCCGGGCCCCAGCGCCACCCGCCAGGCCACCTGCGTGCTGCCCGCGCCCACCGAACGCAGCACCGTGGCCACCTCGAAGCGCTCGGGCTCGTCACCCGTCTTCGTCTTCTGCGCCAAAAAGTGCGTCGCCACCACCGTCACGTAGAAGGTGAAGCCCGCGTCCTTCAGCGCCTTCGCGAGCGCGAAGTGCTTCTCGCGCGGCACCAGCGGGCCGCCATCGGCGGTCGTGTAGTCGACGCCGGCGATCGTCTTGAACAGCGTCGCCAGCGTGGCGGCGCGCTCGGCCTGCTTCGCCGCGTTCTCCGCCTTGCGCTCCGCGGCGTGCGGGCTGGCGGCAGCGAGCGCGGCCTGCATCTCCTCGACGGGCTTGCCGGGCAACACCGCTGCGGCGCCCTGCAGCGGCGACGGCGGCGGATCGGCCGGGGCAGCGGAGGGCGCCGCGGGAGTGTTCACCTCGCTCATTCCGCACCTCCCGTGGCCGGCTCGGCGGCGGGCTTCGCGTCGTCCTGGCCCTCGACCGGCACGCGCACGTACAGCCGCATCGCCGACTCGAGCTGCGCCCGGCCGATCGGGTCCGCCGCGTTGGCCTTCAGGCGATCCTCGAGGCGGCCGATGCGCGGGGTGATCGTCTTCTCCAGCGTCTCGGGGCGCTCTTCCTTCGGCACCGGCAGCCCCGCGCGCTTCAGGCGAATCTTCTCCTGCAGCTTGATGAGGCCGGCCATCACCGCTTCGGGGTTCGGCGGGCAACCCGGAACGTACACGTCGACGGGGATCGCCACGTCGATGCCGGGGATGACGCTGTAGATGTCCCGGTAGAAGTCGCCGGAGATGGCGCACGAGCCCATCGCCATGCACCACTTGGGTTCGGGCATCTGGTCCCACAGGCGCTTCACGCGCGGCGCCATCTTCACGGTGATGGTGCCGGCGACGATCATCACGTCGCACTGCCGCGGCGTGCCGCGGACGATCGCGCCCATGCGGTCCAGGTCGACGCGGCTGGCGGCGGCGGCCATGAACTCGATCCCGCAGCAGCTCGTCGCCATGGGGAAGATCCACAGGGAGTTGGTCGCGCCCCAGGTGAGCAGCTTGTCCACCGTGGTCGTCATGATGTCGAGCCCCGGCACGCGCTCCAGGTAATCGTAGAGCGGGTGCTCGAACGGCCGCGCCTCCTCGTCGACCTTCACTGCCACTTGAGCGCCTCCTTACGCAGCGCGTAGCCCCAGCCGAGCATCAGGATCAGCGCGAAGATGACCATCTCGACGATCGCGAAGCTGCCCAGCCGGCGGGTGTTGAGCGCCCACGGCACGAGGAAGACGGTCTCGACGTCGAACAGGACGAAGACCAGCGCCACCACGTAGTACCGCGGGTGGAAGCGGATCCACGCCTTGCCGGCGGGCTCCTCGCCGCACTCGTAGGTGGCGGCGGCGGTGGGCAGCTCCACCTTCGGCTTCACGCGCAGGACGCGCGCGGCCAGGAGCATCAGAAAGCCCACCGAGAACGCGATGAGCAGGTACACGAAGACGACGATCCAGGTGTCTTCCATGGCTGGGGTGGGGTCGCTACCGCGTCTTGGGTCAGCGCGCCACAGGTTCGTCGGAATCGTCGAACCCGGCGCCGAGCGCGATGGGCGCGCGCTCCGGCTCGAGGCGCACCCACTGCTGGTGCTCCTTCTCTTCCTCGCGGAGCTCCTCGAACAAGGCCTTCACCTGAGCAGGGCGAGATCCAGCGCATCCTTCAGCGAGAGAGACGCGAAGTCGATTCCCCGGGTTGGCATGACCAAAGAGCCCTATTCCTTCTTGAAGAGGTCGAGGATCCGTTCCCTGGGGAGCGCCTTCTCTGCCAACTCGGCCTGCCGCGCCTTGATCTGCGCCTCGTAGGTCGGGGGCGGCGACGGGTTCCGGTAGAAGACGCCGGTGTACAGCTCGAGCCCGTAGTGCGTGCTGAGCTCGAGCGCCTTCAGGTAGTCCTTCGGATCGTGCGAGAGGCTCTTGAGCGACTTCATGCGCGCCTTGTGCGCGCGCAGCTGCTGGTCGTCCTCGCCGTACGTCACGCAGGGCGACTGCACGTTGACGAAGGCGAAGCCCGGGTAGCGGATCGCCTCCTCGATGACCGCGGCCAGCCCCGGCATGTCCGCCGGCGTGCCCTGGGCCACGAAGCCCGCGCCCGCGCTCAACACCTGCAACAGCGGGTTGATGGGCGCCTCGAGGCTGCCGTAGGCGCTCGTCACCGTCTTGAGGCCGCGCGGCGACGTCGGCGACAGCTGGCCCTTGGTCAGCCCGTACACCTGGTTGTCCATCACGATGTACGTGAGGTCCATGTTGCGGCGAATGGCGTGCGCCACGTGCCCGCCGCCGATGGAGAAGCCGTCGCCGTCACCGCCGGCCACCAGCACCAGGAGGTCGGGGTTTGCCAGCTTGACGCCCTGGGCGATCGGCAGCGCACGGCCGTGCACGCTGTTGAAGCCGTAGGCCGTGGTGTACCCGGGGATGCGGCTCGAGCAGCCGATGCCCGAGATGAAGGCGATCTCGTGCGGCGGCCGGCCGATGGAGGACAGCGCGCGGTAGATCGCCTGCACCACGCCGTAGTCGCCGCAGCCCGGGCACCAGATGGGCTTCAGCTCGCTCTTGAAGACGTTGGGCCCCAGGGGCGGTGCGGCGGTCATGGCGTGTCACTCCGGCGCGCGTCTTCGACGCGGCTCTGCAGGTGGAAGGTGAGCTCCTTCAGCCTGGCCAGCACGTCGGCGGGCTGAATGGGGTTGGCGCCGCTGCGCGTGAAGCTCGCCACGCCCTTCGGCACGTCGAGGAACATGCGCAGCAGCCGGTACAGCTGGCCCTGGTGCGACTGCTCGACCACCAGGCCCGCGCGCACGCCGGTGAAGAACGCGTGGTACGCCGCCTCCGGCACCGGGTAGAGCAGCGTGGGCACGAGCAGCTTGAGCCGCAGGCCTTCGGCCCGGGCGTGCGCCATCACCTCGCGGCAGACCCCCGCCACCGAGCCCCAGCTGATGAGCGCGAGCTCGGCGGCAGGATCGCCCTCGACCGACACCAGGCCGGTCTGACTCTTGAGCGGCTCCAGCTTCTTGAAGCGCTTCTCGTTCATTCGTGCGTGCACCGCGCCGGACGCCGACGGCGCCCCCGACTCGGCGTGCTCGATGCCCGCGCCCAGGTACGCGCCGCCCTTCATGCCCGGGTGGCTGATGGGGCTGACGAAGTCGTCCGTCATCGCGAAGCGCACGTACTTCTCGAGCTCCGCCTCGGTGGGCTTCTTGCGGTCCTCCACCACGAACTTCGAGGTGTCGATCGGGTCCAGCGTCTCCTTCCGCTGGGCGATCTCCTGGTCCGACAGGATGATGACCGGCGTCTGGTACTTCTCGGCGATGTTGAAGGCCTCGACCGTCACCGAGAAGCTGTCGGCCACCGAGGTGGGCGCCAACACCGGGCGCAGCACGTCGCCGTGCGCCGAGAAGCACGCCTGGAAGAGGTCCGACTGCTCCGACTTGGTGGGAATGCCCGTCGACGGGCCGCCGCGCTGCACGTTCAGCACCACCAGCGGCAGCTCGGCGATCGACGCCAGCCCGAGGATCTCGGTCTTCAGGTCCATGCCGGGACCGCTCGTCGCGGTCATCGCCTTTTTCCCCGCGAAGGACGCGCCCACCGCGGTGCCCACGCCGGCGATCTCGTCCTCGGCCTGCAGCACGGCGCCGCCGTACTTCCAGATCTCCCGCGACAAGAGCTGCATGACCTCGCTGGACGGGGTGATCGGGTAGCCGCCGAAGAACTGGCAGCCCGCGAACAGCGCCGCCGCCGCGGTGATGTCGTTGCCGTCGGCGAGCAGCTTGGGCGTCGGCGTGCCCGTCGGTGCCTCCATCGTCATCGGCTTCGTCAGCGGGTGCTCGGTCGCCCAGGCGAACCCGGCCTCGAAGGCCTTCAGGTTGCCCTGCACGACGTCGTCACCCTTCTTCGAGTAGCGGCGCTCGATGCCCTTCACCAGCGATCCGCGGGCGAGCCCCAGCCACGAGGACAACAGGCCCAGCACCAGGCTGTTCTTCGCCTTGTCGGTGCCCGCAGCCTGCTTCGTCAGATCCGAGAGCGGCACCGCGAACACCTGCGCGGGCAGCACGCCGGGCAGCGGGATCTTGTCCGGCTCCACGCCCGTCTTCGCCTCGTAGACGACGACGGTGCTCCCCCCGCACTTCAGCTCCGAGCCGAACTTGAGGAAGTCTTCCCAATTGAGCGCGACGGCGAAGTCGAGGCTGCCGCCCGAGCTGAAGACCGGCTCGGTGGAGACGCGCACGCGGCACGACGACTCGCCGCCGCGGATCTGCGGCCCGAAGCTCTTGGTCATCAACGCGTGGAAGCCTTCGCCGGCGACCGCCGAGATGAGCGACTCCCCGGCGCTCACGATGCCGTCGCCGCCCGACCCCGCCATACCAATCACGATGTCACGAGCCATGATGCGTGCTGTTCCTTCTCTTCCTGGAGTGCGGTGCCCCCCACGCGCTCGTTGCTTCAGCCGGCGGCCACCCAGTCGACGATGTCGAACGTCGACAGGAAGCCCACCAGCGCGTTCTTCTGCGACACCACCGGCAGGCCGTGCACGCGGAACTTCGACATGGAGATCGCCGCCTCGGCGAGCGGCGCGGAGTCCACCACCGTTCGCACGCGCTTGCTCATCACCTCGGACACGGTGCGGGAGAGCAGCGCGTCTTCGTGGAACCCCGGGCCCGGCGAGTAGCTGACGCCGCGCCGGTCGGGCACGCGCACCGTCTCGTCCACCTCGGTGTTCTCACCGTCCATGAAGAAGCGGCGCACCACGTCGGTCTTCGAGACGATGCCGACCAGCGCGCCGTCATCATCGACGACGGGCAGGTGGCCAATGTCCTTCGCCATCATGAGATCCATCGCGACGTCGAGGCTCGTGTCGGGGCGCACCGTCTTCACCTTGCGCGTCATCACCGCGCTGACCGGCACGCCCATCGGATCGAGCCCCCTCGCCACCTTCGCCTGCTTCGCGGCCTTCTTCGGCGTCGTTCGCTGCGTTCGCATGCACCACCCTCCAGTCCCCGCGGTGTGCAAAGGCACAGCCACCGGCTAACCGAGAGCGGACGCACGTCAAGCGGCGCAGAATTTGCGGCGCGCGCGTCGGGCGCGTCAGGGCTGCGCGATCGCCTCGCGGGTGACGCCGCAGGCAGAGGCCACCTCGTCGCGCCAGACGAGCCAGGCCTGGAGCGCCTCTTCGAGGCCGCGCAACACCGCGTGGCGGTCCTCGACGGGAGCGAGGTCGAGCAGCACGTGCCAGGCGGCGAGGCGGTGCCGGCCTTCGACGCCGCGGTGGGCCTTGGTCAGCGCGAGCGACGCCACCGGCAGCCCGTAGTGGCGGACGAGCGGGTGGGCCTCGAGCGGCGGCTCCGGCCGCGCCGGCGCGTTGGCGTCGAACAGCGCGCGCTCGTACGGCGTGCCTTCGATGAAGAGCGTGACGACGGCGGCGGCCACCGCCCAGCCCTCCGACGTGGTCAGGCGGTCGAGCACGCGCCGGTACTCGCGCGCCGCGGGGAGCAACTCGACGGACTCGAAGCGCCTGAGGTCGAAGCCGAGGCCCTTCGGATACTCGAGGAAGAGCTCCGGGTGCGGGCGGCCGGCGTACAGGCCGCCGGTCTCCTCTTCGTACAAGTTCTCCGCCAGCTCGCGGCGTGCCTCGGGGACGGGGCACTGCACGAAGGCGCGGCCCACCAGCACCGGGAAGTCCCGCACGTACACCGCGTACTCCTGCTCGAGGTGGATGTGCAGCTTCGACTTCGGCACCAGGCCCGCCGTGAAGGCCGGCCAGGCCCAGTGCTGCTTGCGCTCCATGAGCCCAAGCAGCGCCTCGCGGAACTCGTCGCGGGTCATCGCGAGCCCGAGTCTAGCCCCGGAGACATCCCGGGAAGAATTCGCCTCGCTGACCCCTCGACCTTCCGGCCCCGCCCCCCTGGTGAACGCCGGGGCTGGCGCGGCCGACACGATGTGCGCGTCAGCCTTCGTCGTCCTCGTCGCCCTCATCGGAGGCCGAAGGCTTTGGTGCCAGCGCGCCGGGCGCCTCGTCGAGCGCCGCCAGCACGCGCTTCTTCACCGCCTTCGGCTCGAGGTGCCCGGTGTCGGCGACGACGCAGCTCACGTACGCGAGATCGGCCAGCGCGCGGATCGCCCGCTCCCGGCGCTCGGGATTCTTCGAGCCCAGCTCGTCCGCCGCCTTCTCGACGAAGCCCCGCGCCAGCGACTCGAACAGGTAGACGCGATTCTCGATGGTGTCGTCGTCATGCTTTCGGGGCGGCATCGGCGCTCCTCCCTTCAGTTCCCGAAGGCGTTCAAGCCGGTAATCGCCTTGCCGACGATCAGCGTGTGCACCTCGTGCGTGCCTTCGTAGGTGTAGACGGACTCGAGGTTCAGCATGTGGCGCACCGGCGGGTACTCGTCGGTGATGCCGTTGGCGCCGTAGATGCTGCGCGCCACGCGGGCGATCTCCAGCGCGACCTTCACGTTGTTGCGTTTGCAGAGCGACACCTGCTCGGGCGACGCCTTGCCGTGCTCGTCGACCAGGCGCGCGAGGCGCAGCGCCAGCAGCTGGCCCTTGACGATCTCCTGCAGCATGTCGGCGAGCTTCTCCTGGGTCAGCTGGAAGCCGGCGATCGGCTTGCCGAACGTCTTGCGCTCGAGCGCGTACTCGCGCGCGCCCTCGAAGCACGCGACGGCCGCGCCCATGACCGCGAAGGCGATCCCCATGCGCGCCTTGTTGAGGCAGGACAGCGGACCTCTGAGGCCCACCACGCCCGGCAACACGTTCTTCGCCGGCACGCGCACGTCCTGGAAGGACAGTTCGGCGGTGAAGGACGCCCGCAGCGAGAACTTCCCGTGGATCTCCTTCGCCACGTAGCCGGGCATGCCGCGCTCGACGAGGAAGCCGCGGATCGACTCGGGCCCGCCGTCGTCCACCTTCGCCCAGACGATCGCCACGTCGGCGATGGTGCCATTGGTGATCCACATCTTCGAGCCGTTGAGCACGTAGTCGTCGCCGTCGCGGCGCGCGCGCGTCACCATGCCGCCGGGATCCGAGCCGTAGTCCGGCTCGGTCAGCCCGAAGCAACCGATGATCTTCCCCGCCGCCATGCCGGGCAAGAAGCGCTGCTTCTGCTCCTCGGTGCCGTAGGCGGAGATGGGGAACATGCAGAGGCTCGACTGCACCGACGCGAAGCTGCGCAAGCCCGAGTCGCCGCGCTCCAGCTCCTGCAGGATGAGCCCGTACGCGACGTTCGACAGGCCGGCGCAGCCGTAGCCCTTCAAGGTCGCGCCGAAGACGCCCATGTCCGCGAGCCTGGGCACCAGCTCCATCGGAAAGGTGCCGTTGCGGAAGTGCTTGCCGACGATCGGGAGGTACTCCTTGTCGACGAAGCGCGCGACGGTGTCGCGAATGGCGCGCTCCTCCTCCGAGAGCATGTCGTCGATCCGGTAGAGGTCGGTGATGGCGGCTCGGCTCATGGGGGCCGCGTGTAGCACGGCTGGACCCGGGACGCCTTCCGGCGGTTCGGCAAGGGACGCCACCCGGCGGCGCTCAACCTCGGCGACTGCGTCGCCTACGCGACCGCCCGGCACCAGGTGCTGCCTCTGCTGTACAAGGGCGACGACTTCGCCCAGACGGACATCGAGCGCGCGTAGCCGCTCACCGCGTCCCCGCCAGCACCACCGGTCCTCCGGTGTCGTCCTCGCCGCCGACCCACACCACGCCGCCGTCCGTCACCAGCGCCGCGTGCGCCAGGGAGAGGCCTGCCAGGCGCGGCACCACCTCGGTCCAGCGCTGGCCGTCCCACGCGTAGGCGTTGGAGCCGTTCGCCGTGGGACCGCCGCCGAAGGCCCACGCCTCGGTCGCCGACGGCGCGACGAGCGCGCGCAGCTCACCCGAGGCGTTGGGGTTGAGCAGCAGCTCGAGACCGCTGCCGCCCAGCCGGCGGGCGATCCGCTTCGACGGGCCGGCCAGCACCTCGTCGCCGCCGATCACCGCGCCGGTGCGCCAGCGCTGCTGTGTGATGCCCGCGTCCGCCAGCGAGAGCGGCTGCGGCGTGAAGCCCGCGCCGGTGTACGTCAGCATCGCGTCGACGCCCCCGAAGACGAGCTGCCCCGACGCGTTCCGCCAGCAGCCGCGCGGCGAGTCCATGCCGAGATCGTTGCTCACCTTGGTGAGCGCGGAGCCGTTGAAGCGGTAGGCGACGCCCACGTTCGCGCCACCGCGCGAGCCCACGGCCAACACGTCGTTCGACGCGTTGCCGCACACGGTCTCCAGCACCTCGTCGGCCGCGGTGATGCCGTACGGCGTCCAATTCACGGACTGCTGGCAGTCCGCCGCGCACACGAAGAGGCGGACGTTGGTCAGGACGAAAAAGACGCCGTCGGGCGTCGCGTTGAACGCCTGCACGTACAAGGGCGAGCCCTGCCACGTGAGCTGCGTCTGTTCGTCGAAGCCCAAGCCGGTGTTGCGGAACACCTGTCCGCGCTGCGTGACGGCCCACACGGCGCCCAGCGTCTCCGCGAAGCCCTTCACGGGGCCCGCGGGCGTCGTGACGGTGTTGAGGATGACCGAGGCGAACTGCCTCGGCCCGGGCGCGCCGCCGCCGGTGCCGCCGCCCGTCCCCCCACCGCCCCCGGTACCGCCGCCGGTGGCGCCGCCGCCACCGCCCATCGCGCCGCCGCCACTGCTGCCGCCGCCAGTGCCCGCGTCATTCTTCGGAGGAGACAGCGGGCCGCACGCCGCGAGGGCGCACAGGCCAAGCGAGATCGCGAGGGTCAACCGGCGCATCAGACGCCCAGCCTGCCACAGCCCGCGACCCGCGATCAGGCTCCATGGAGCCGTCGACCGCACGGCGCGCTGTGCACGCCATGCCCTTCTTCACCGACGTCCTGCCCCCGGAGGGCTTCCTCCGCTGCGGGCGGCGCGGCGCTTCTTCAAACGCGGTGCACCGGGCGGCCGGGCTCGAGGTGCACCGGGATTCTCGAGCCGCTGCTGAAGATGCACGGGTGGGCGCGGGCCGTCAGGGCGCCGGGCAGGCTGACGCCTCGGGCATCGCGGGCGCAGCGTAGTCCACCGTCAGCTCGCCCACGCCCGACAGGCTCTTCACGAAGAGCGCGCCGCGGAACGACGCGTCTCCCACCAACTCGACCGGCGCGGTCGGCGCGTACAGCGCACCGACGAAGTCGTGCGTGCCCACCGACTGCACCATGCCATCCGCGCCGCCCACGAACAGCCGCACCACGCCGGCCAGCGTGTCGTCGCTCACCGACCAGCGGCCGACGTTCTCGAGGCTGCCGTTGACGTAGAGGTCGAGGCTCGCGCCATCGGCCACGGCCAGTGAGTCGTCACCCACCGTGCGGAAGTCTCCGTCGATGAAGAGCGCCGACGGCTTCGTCACCTTCAGGTGGAGGCTACCGACGCTGTTCAGGCCGGGCAGGTAGAAGCGGCCGCCGTCGAGCGTCAGCGTCAGCTCGCCGACGTTCTCGAGGCCGCCGAGGCGCGCGTTGTCGTTGTCCGTGCGCGCCGCCGCCACCAGCGCTGCCACGTCGAGGACCGTCGACCGCTCGCAGCCGCACGGCGGGGCGGCCGGCGCGGTGTACGAACCGAAGACCAGGTGCGGCTCCGCGCCGACGTGGTGGAGGCGCCCGCGAACTCGCGCGAGGCCGCCCACCGCCAGCTCGCCCACCGTCTCCACGTCGCCGCCGGCCCAAAGGTCGCCCTCCACCCGCGTGGTGCCCACGTTGGTGACGTCGGCGGAGGTGACGAGATCGCCGCCCACCTCCAACGTGCCCGCGCCGGTGACGCCGCCCCAGGCGACGAGCCCGCCTTCGAACGTCGTGTCGCCGACGACGTGCGTGACGCCGTTGACGCCCGTCGACGCCTCGCGCGCGTCGGATGAGGTGACCCACACGCCGTGGCCGACGAGGTCGAGGTCTTCGCAGACGCAGAGCGCCGAGCGGAACGTGGTGGCCGCGGGCGACGTGCAGGAGACCGTGTTCGGCGCCACCGTGATGGCCGCGCGCGCGGCGCCGGTGCGCTGCCGGGACGACGGGCCCGGTCCCGTGCCACACCCGACTGCAAGAACCACGGCCGACACCAGCGCGACGCGACGAGTCATGAACCTGCCTCCCTTGCCCGTCTTGGGTGCCGAGCCGGGCGGAGGCGATCCACGGCGAAAAAAAAGCGCTCCGGGCCCCATCTCCCGGAGCGCCCGCCGGACCGGCCTCGGGCGTTACGCCTCCCGCGGCGACACCGGTGCCACCTTCTGGGTGCTCACCCGTGTCCCGTTGGCGGAACCGCTCTTGAGCATCCTGGCGACCAGGGCAGTGGCCAACGCGCCACCACCACCACCCTCTCCACCGGAGACGGCGATCTCCGGTACCAGCTTGACCTGGTGCTCGCCGAGGATGCTGGCGAGCTGCACCGCCGTGAACGCGTCACCGCCCATCGACTCCACGCCTTCCCGGTAGGCCGCGGCCTTCGCCGCGCCGACCGCCCGCGTGGCCTCGGCTTCGGCCTCGCCGTGCAAGCGCGTCGCCGCCGCCTCCGCCTCCGCGCGATGCCTGAGCGCCTCGGCTTCCGCCTCGGCCGCCAGCCGCACCCGCGCGGCGTCACCCTTCGCCGTCTCGGCCATGGCCAGAGCGTTCTTCTCGCTGATGCGCACCATCTGCTCGCTGCGCACCACCTCGCCCTGCATGTTCGCGATCGACGTCTCCCGCTCGAGCTGCTGGCGCTTGACCTGCGCCTCGCGCTGCACGTCGTACGTGCGCTGCAGCTCCTCGGCGATCTTCCGGTCGGTCTGAGTCTTCATCAGCTCTGCCGGCGGCATGATGTCGCCGATCAGCGTGTCGAGGCACTCCACGTCGTAGGCGCCCAGCGCGCCCTTGATGGCCTCGTAAGCCTCGACCTGGCGGGTGGTGCGGGCCGAGAGGAACTCGAGCACCGTCACCTGCTGCGCCGAGTTGCGGAAGTAGTTCGCGACCGTGGGCTGCAGCACGTGGTCCACCAGGTTCTGCATGCTGCCGACCCGCGAGATGACCCGCGGCGCCTGCTTCATGCCGATGTGGATGATCTGCGACACGTCGATGGTGAAGGAGAAGCCGTCCTTCGAGCGCACCGTGATCGGGGCGAGCTTCTCGTCGTACTTGTGCTGCTCCACCCGGCTCGCCCAGTTGAGGACGATGTTGGTGGTCGGCACCAGCTCGACCTTCATCACCCGCGGGTTGATCGGGTGCTTGCCCGGCAGCAGGGGCTCGATCCACACGCCCTTGCGGCCGCGTTCGACGAGGTCACCGTGCATGAACTCGTCGCCCGAGAGATCCACGTGCTCCTTGCCGACGTAGCTCACGACCACGCCGACGTAGCCGATGGGGATCTCGGTCATGGGCACCTGCTCCACCTGGACGAACCAGGGGTTCAGGTTCCACGAGCCGGACAGGATCACCTGCTCCTGCAGCCCGCGGTACCCACCCGCGTCGATGAACGCCTGCCCGCGCTGGAAGGTGTCGTGGCCCTCGACCGGCGAGCCCGCCAGGTCACCCTGGGGGATCGCTCGGCCGTCGAGCGTCGTCACGATGCCCACCCGGTCGGGCGAGACCGTGGCGACCTCAAGCTCGCTCGGGCGCATGCCGAACTGCACCGCGTTGTCCGTGGTGACCACCTGGAACAGCGCCGGGTTGATCCGGTACGTGCCCGCCGTCAGGAACGCCAGCTGCCTTCCCTTCTCACCCCCGTTCTCGAGAAACGCGCGCGCGTCCTGGAAGTCGTCGCACTCCACCTCGTGCCCGAGGATCCGCTCCGCCGGGATCGGCTCGCCGTCGGCCGCCACCACCAGGGCGATCTCGCCCGGGCGCACGGTGAGGACCGGCACCTTCTCCACGCGGTACTTCCAGGTCCACAGGCCGAAGTGCCAGCCGGGCGGGAGCAGGTCGGCCTGGTAGCCGGCCTCTCCGTCGCGGGCGATGAGCCGCCCTGCCGGCAGGGGCTTGCCGAACTTCTTGATGACGAGCCCCGCTTCGTCCTCGCGGATGATCCACGTCCCGGCGAGGAGCAGGAACAGCCCTGCCCCGCCGAGGACGACCAACGACGTGAGCACCCAGTGCTGCGTGAAGAACGACACCATGGCGGACCTCCCCTTTTCCTTCGTGACGACAGTCGTGCAGCGGTGCGCCGGCGACGCGCGCGTCAGGCGCGCAGCCGGCTTTGGAGCGCCGCGACGAAGGCGTCGGGGTTCTCCATGGAGACGTAGAGCTCGCGGCACTCGACCGGCAGCCCGAGGAAGACGCGCCGCGACCGCCCGAGCGACAGCTTCACCACGTTCCGCGCCGCCCCGATGAGGCCGACGGCCCCCGCGAAGTTGGTGCGCCAGCCGATGCTGTACGCGTACCAGGGCACCCTGCGCATCGCGACCTCGGCCCCGCGGATCTCCGCGAGCGGGATCGTCTGGTGGAAGAAGCCGAAGCGCACCTCCACCTCGCGCTCCCGCACGTCCACGAAGGAGCGAGCCTCCGTCGCGCCGAGGAGGGCCAAAAGCCAGCGCCACGTCGGTGTGCGATCGATCTGGAACTTCATGGCCACCTCCGGCGGACAGAGCTCAAGGGCCCCGATGCACGCGGCGGACCACGGTGCAGATCCCTGAAAACAGGCACCCGCTCAAACACAGTCGGCATTTCAATCTTGCTTTGTCAGTGTTCAAATCGCGTTCATGCCAACCGTGGCCTGGAGAGGCGACGCCCCGCGCGGGCTCTTGCAGCAGACGCTGAAGGCGAACGGGTGGGAGGTGGATCGCCTGGGTGACGTCGCGGTGGTGCGGACGGGCGGTGTCGAGGTACCGGACGCGCCGCGCGGGACGCCGTGGGTGTGGGTGACGAGCGCGCCCGTCACCGTGGCGATGGCGCAGGCGGCGGCGGACCGTGGCGCGCTCGACGTGGTGTCCAGCACGCGGAAGGGCTGGGAGACGCGGCTGGTGGCACGGCTCGCCGAGGCGCTGGTGCCCGAGCCCGAGCTGACGCCGCCGGCCGGTTTCGTCGCGCAGAGCGCCGCGGCGAAGGAGCTGCTCCGGAAGATCCACCTCGCGGCGCAGACCTCGATGCCGGTGCTGCTCACGGGCGAGACGGGCACCGGCAAGGAGCTCGCAGCGCGGCTCATTCACCAGTGGTCGGCGCGGAAGGGCCGCACCTTCGTGCCCATCAACTGCGCGGCGATCCCCAACGAGCTCATGGAGGGCGAGCTGTTCGGCTACGTGAAGGGCGCATTCTCCGGCGCGGCGCGCGACTACCCGGGCCAGCTCGCGGCGGCCGAGGGCGGCACCGTCTTCCTCGACGAGATCGACGACACGCCGCACGCGCTGCAGACGAAGCTCCTGCGCGTGCTGGAGGACCGCGTCATCTCGCGGCTCGGCGAGAACGCGTGGCAACAGGTGGATTTCCGCGTGGTGGCGGCGACCAACCGCGACCTGCGCAAGCTGATCGCCGCGGGCACGTTCGGCGACGACCTCTACGAGCGCCTCGCCACGGTGCAGCTCGTGTTGCCGCCGCTGCGCGAGCGCCTCGACGACCTCGAGCCGCTCGTGCTGCAGCTGATCGAGCGGTACTACGCGGAGGATCCCGGCGCGGCGAAGCGGCACCGCGTCCGCGAGGTGACGCCCGAGGCGCTCGAGGTGCTGAAGGCGTACCCGTGGCCCGGCAACATCCGCGAGCTGCGCAACGTCGTCTTCGGCGCGCTGGTGACTCGGCGCGCGGGCAGTGCGCTGCTCGTGTCCGATCTCCCGCGGCGGCTCTGGGCCCGGCCGGAGCACGACGCGGGACTGATCGCCCCGGCGACGATCGAGCAGCGCATCGCCGCCGGCGACTTCAACTTGAAGGACGAGATCGAAGCGCTCGAGCGGGTGGCGCTCAGCGCGGCGCTCCGGCGCGCGCAGGGCAACGCGGCGAAGGCGGCGCGGCTGCTCGGCGACGTGGGCCGCGGCCGCGCGAAGGATCCTGGCGGCACCGTTCGCACGATGATGAAGCGCCTCGGCCTCGGGCGACCGTGAGCCGCTGCACACCCGGTCTGCGTCGCGAGCCACGCACTGCACACCGCCGGTCGCCACGCCGCTGCTCTGCCGGCGGCGAGCTGGGCATGGCGACTGCGGCACCGGGCATGCGAACCCTCGCCCTCTCGATTCCGCTCCTGCTCCTCGCCGCCTGCGACCGCTCGTTCCCGCCGGCGCAGCGGAACGCCCCTGGCCCCGTCATCGGCCCGGCCCCGGCAGAGGCTCCGGCCCACGTCACCGGGCTCTCCGTCTCCCTCGAGGACGGCCGGGGCCGCGCCACCGTGGACTTCGCGTCCCGCTACGGCTTCCCGGTGCTGGCCGACGAGGCGAGCGCCGCGTTCAATGGCGTACCGCTGCCCGTGGTGAGTCATCGCCGCGGCGAGTGGGTGCGGGAGCGGCGCGCCCCAGGGCCTGCCGCGCCCGCCCACGAGCACGGCGGTCCGCAGCGGCGGCGCGACGGTCTGCGCGATGAACCGGTCGCCGTCGGTCTCGACCTTCGGCGGCCAGAAGCTCACCGGGATCGCCGCATCGCGCGCCTTCCGCTTCTTCGCGCGCGCCGACTTCAGCCGCTCGAACGCGATCACCCCGGCGATGACGATCCACAGCGAGCACCCGAACAGGTCCTCGACGACCGGCACCGAGTACGCGGGCGGCGGGTCCGGCACCAGCCCTGCGCCCGGAAGGCCTTCAGCTCCTCCGGCGCCGGCATCGGGTGGTACAGGTCCTTCTGCGACGTCGCCTCGAGCACGTCGCCCTCGTCCTTCAGGTACACGCCCGTGCCCACGAAGGACTTCGACGTCGTGAACGCGAGGCACAACGACTCGCCGTCCGCGCCCAACAGCGTCACCGGCTGGATGCAGGTGAGCGCCTCGTCCTCCCCGAACATCGGCTTGCCATGGCGGTCTCCCTCGAGAGCGGCGGACCATCGCACGGCGGCGGCCCGCGCGGGGGGCGACGTGCTAGACGCGGCCCATGACTACCCGACAGATCGCCATCACCGGCGCGAGCCGCGGCATCGGAAAATCGGTCGCCGAGCGCTTCCTCAACGACGGCTGGCGCGTCTGGGCGCTGGTGCGCGACGAGGCGTCGGTGGCGCCGCTGAAGAAGCTGGGCGACCTGCACACCGTCGCCTTCGACGCGGCCTCGACCGACTCCGTCCTCGCCGCCGCGCAGCGCCTCACCACCGACGCGGGTCACCTCACCGCGCTCGTCAACAACGCCGGCATCGCGCTCGCCGCGCCGCTCGCGCGCACCACCACCGAGGACTTCCTCCGCATCCAGGCCGTCAACGTCACCGCGCCCTTCCTCCTCTGCCGCGAGCTCATCCCCGCGATGGTGAAGTCCGGCGCCGGCCGCGTGGTGAACATCGCCAGCACCGCCGCGCACAAGGGCTTCAAATACACCTCGGCGTACTGCACGTCGAAGCACGCGCTGCTCGGCCTCACCCGCGCGCTGGCCGTCGAGCTCGCGCCGCGCGGCGTCACCGTCAACGCGGTCTGCCCCGGGTGGACGGACACCGACATGTTCCAGGCCAGCGTCGACAACATCTCGAAGGCCACCGGCCGCTCGAAGCAGGACGCGCGCGCCGAGCTGGAGAAGCGGAACCCCCTGGGCCGCGCCGTGAAGCCCGGGGAGGTGGCCGAGATCGTCCACTTTCTCTGCACGTCGCCCGCCGCCGGCGCCATCACCGGCGCGGCGTACGTCATCGACGGAGGCGAGACGGTATGAGCACGGTGATTCAACCCGAGGGCTGGGCGCGGCCGCGCGGCTACTCCAACGGCATCGTCGCCGCGGGGAAGATGCTCTTCATCGGCGGCATGGTCGGGTGGGACCCGCGCTCCGACACGCCGAGGTTCCCCGTCGGCTTCCCGGCGCAATTCGATCAGGCCCTGTCCAACGTCGTCGAGGTGCTGAAAGCCGCTGGCGGCCGGCCCGAGCAGCTCGCGCGCCTCACCGTATACGTCACGGACAAGAAGGCCTACCTCGCGTCGCTGAAAGAATGCGGCGCCGCCTGGAAGAGGCACATCGGCACGCACTACCCGGCGATGGCGCTGGTGCAGGTGGTCGCGCTCGTCGAGGACCAGGCGCTGGTGGAGATCGAGGCCACCGCGGTGCTCGACGGCTGAAGTCCTCGACCGACGGGCCTCCGGCGGGCATGAAGGCGCCCATGAAGACCCCGACTTCATTCCGCTTCGAGACGAAGGGCAGCGTGGGCGTCATCACCTTCACGCGGCCCGACACCCTCAACTCGCTCACCTTCCAGGTCTACGCCGAGCTGCGTGACCTGTTCTTCGAGCTGGAGCGCGAGGCGTCGGTGCGCGCCGTCGTCATCACTGGCGAGGGCCGCGGCTTCTGCTCGGGCGGCGATCAACACGAGATCATCAAGGCGCTCTTCTCGCGCGACATGCCGGCGCTGGTCGACTTCACGCGCATGACGTGCGACCTCATCCGCAACATCCGAACGCTCCGCAAGCCGGTGGTCGCGGCGCTCAACGGCACGGCGGCTGGAGCGGGCGCGGTCATCGCGCTGGCGTCGGACCTCCGCGTCGCCAGCGAAAAGGCGAAGATCGGCTTCCTCTTCACGAAGGTCGGCCTCGCCGGCGCGGACATGGGCGCAGCGTACCTGTTGCCCAGGGTGGTGGGCCTGTCGCGCGCGACGGAGCTGCTCTACTTCGGCGACGTGCTCGACGCGGTCACCGCCGAGCGCTACGGCCTGTTCAACAAGGTGGTCGCGCCCGAGAAGGTGCTGGAGGAGGCGATGGCCTGGGCGACTCGGCTCGCGGAGGGCCCCACCTTCGCGCTCGGCATGACGAAGGAGCTCCTGAACGGCGAGCTCAACATGGACCTCCATGGCGCGCTGGACACCGAGGCCCGCGCGCAGGCGGTGTGCATGCAGACGCAGGACTTCCGCGAGGCGTACGACGCGTTCTCGAACAAGCGCACGCCGACGTTCCAGGGACGCTGACCATGACCGCCACCTTCCTCTCGGAAGCGCACCTCGCGCTGCGCGACAAGGCCCGCGCGGCGTTCGCGGCGTTGGAGCCGGTCGCGCACGTCGACGACGCGACCCTGGCGCGCAGCGTGGCGGCGCTGGGCTTCTACCCGTACCTCGTGCCGGCGGACTTCGGCGGCGCGCTCCCGAAGGTGGACGTGCTGTCGGTGTGCGTGCTGCGCGAGGAGCTGGCGTACCGCAGCGCCGCCGCGGACTCGCTGTTCGCGGTACAGGGCCTCGGCAGCCACCCGGTGGTGCTCGCGGGCAGCGACGAGCAGCGGCGCGAGCTGCTCCCGCGCGTGGCGGACGGCTCCGCGCTGTTCGCCTTCGCGCTCACCGAGCCCGAGGCCGGCAGCGACGTGGCGGCGCTGGCGACCACCGCGCGCAAGGACGGCGACGGCTACGTCCTCGACGGAAAGAAGCGCTTCATCTCCAACGCCGGCGTCGCGACGCACTACACGGTGTTCGCGCGCACCGGCGAAGGGCCGAAGGGCCTCTCTGCGTTCGTGGTGGCCGCGGGCACGCCCGGCTTCCGCGTCGCCGGGCAGATGTCGCTCATGGGCGAGCACCCGATCGGCGAGCTCGAGTTCATCCAGTGCCGCGTGAGCGCGAGCGCGCGCCTCGGCGACGAGGGCAGCGGCATGAGGCTGGCGCTGTCGACGCTCGACGTCTTCCGCAGCACGGTGGGCGCGGCCGCGGTGGGCATGGCGCGGCGGGCGCTCGACGAGGCGCTCGCGTACTCGAAGTCGCGGCGGCAGTTCGGCGCGCCGCTCGCGGAGCTGTCAGCGGTGCAAGCGCTGCTCGCGGACTCGGCGGTCGAGCTCGAGGCCTCGCGCCTCCTCGTGCACCAGGCGGCGCTCACCAGGGACCTCGGGCAGGCGCGCGTCACCTACGAGGCGGCGGTGGCGAAGCTGTTCTCCACCGAAGCCGCGCAGCGCATCATCGACCGCTGCCTGCAGGTGCACGGCGGCAACGGCGTGGTGAAGGGCTTCGCCGTCGAGCGGCTGTACCGCGACGTGCGCGCGCTGCGGATCTACGAGGGCGCAAGCGAAGTGCAGCGGCTCGTCATCGCCCGGCACCTGCTCGGCTGACGACCGGCCGCACCCGGCAGGTACGCGGTGACGGCGACCGCTTCCCCCAGCGCGCCCTCCGCATCCAGCGAAGGGCCGAGAGCGGGTCACCGCTTCCCCCACCCGCTCGCCGGCTGCTATGGAAGACGCGCACCGCACCATCGTCAACGGAGTCGGCTCCGTGCGCGTCCCCATCCTCGTCGCCGTGTCGTTGCTGTTCGGCTGCCCGGCGCCCCCGAAGCCGCCGGTGGGCACGCCGCCCGAGGCGTATTGCCCGGGTTCCGCGGGCTGTGAGGCCGGCGCCGACGGCACCTTCCGCGCGGGCATCGCCGCGATCTCCATTGCGCCGACGGGTTGGGAACGCCCGCGCCCCGAGTACCTCGAGGCACAGGGTGACGGGTGCCCGGAGGGCTCGCCGGTCGATCGCACCGGCACGCCGCGCTGCGGCGCCCTCGACGCCCGCGCCTTCGAGGACTGCGGCGCCGACGCGCGGTGCCCGGGCGAGCCCGGCTACGCCGGACCCGATGCCGACGGGACCGAGAAGGACGGCGCGCCCGACTGGTTCCTCGACTGCGGGCGCGATCGCCTCTGCCCGGACGCGCCCGGCTACGCGGGGCCCGATGCCGACGGCAGCGAAGGCGACGGCGTGTTCCAGGGCTTCACGCTGGCCGGCTTCGGCAACAACGTCGTCATGGACGGCGTGCACGACGCCCCGCAGGCGCGCGCGGTGGTCTTCGAGAATGGCGACGTCAGCGTCGCCATGGTGGCGCTCGACGTGGTCGGCCTGTTCCGCGACGACGTGCTCCGCGTGCGCGATCGGGTGAAGAAGGCGCTGCCCGACGGCGGCCCCGATTACGTGTTGGTGTCCTCCACGCACACGCACGAAGGTCCGGACACCATGGGCCAGTGGGGCCTGCGCGAAGGGCTCCTGCCCAGGCGCGGCGTGGACGACGCGTGGCTCAAGGACGTGGTGATCGCCGGCGCGGCGCAGGCGGTGGTGGACGCCTACCGCGCACGGCGGCCCGCCCGCCTCTTCGTGGCGCAGTCGCGCCTGGGGCCGGTGTCCAACGAGGTGCTCGTCGACCAGCGCGATCCCTTCATCACGGACGACACCGTGACGGTGGTGAAGCTCACGGAGACGCCCTCGGGCCTGCCCATCGGCACCATCGTCTCCTGGGGCAATCACCCCGAGACGCTGGCGGACACGAACAACCTCGCGTCGGCGGACTTCGTTTGGGCGCTCCGCGAGGCGATGGAGCAGGGCGTGCGGACGCAGGCGGGGGAGCTGCTCGCGATGGGCGTCGGCGGGACCAGCGTCTTCTTCAACGGCGCGGTCGGCGGAATGATGTCGTCACTCCACGCGAACCCGGCGTCGGTCGACGGCCAGGCCACCGCCCCGCGCAGCTATGCGAAGACGCGCGCGGTCGGACAGAAGGTGGCGCTGGTGGCGCTCGCCGCCCTCGGTGGCGCGGTCGAGGTGCCGGCGCCACCCATCGCCTACGGGGCGCAGACGCTGAAGGTCAAGGTGGAGAACGAGGTGTTTCAGCTCGTCTTCGGGAGCCTCGACCTCCTCCGCCGGCGGCTCTACGACTACCAGCCCGGCAAGCCGCTGTCGGACACGAACTACCCCAGGGTGATGACGGAAGTGGCGAAGGTGCAGCTGGGCGGGCTGCGCTTCCTCGCCGTACCCGGGGAGCTCCTGCCGGAGCTCGCGGTCGGCTATGACGCCACCTGGTCCATCGGCAACCCGGTGGTGAAGGCGTCGAACCCCAACCCGCCGGACATGAGCCGCGCACCCGGCCCGCCGTACCTGAAGCAGCAGCTCGCGGGGGAGTGGGGCTGCGTGGTCGGCCTCGCGAACGACGAGTTGGGCTACCTGATTCCCCCCTTCGCCTACGTCCTCGACGAGCAACGGCCGTACTTCAGCGAGGCGCCGGGTGACCATTACGAGGAGACGAACTCCCTGGGGCCATCGACGACACCGGCCCTGCTGACCGCCTACCAGGCGCTCCTGAGCTGGGAGCCGCTGCCATGAGGTGGCTCGCGGCGATCTCTCTGGCGCTGACGCTGGGCTGCGGCTCCGGGACGGGGGCAGCTCCGCCGCCCGAGGCCGGGCCGCTCGAGGCGGGCGTCGCGACGGTTCCGCTCGACGCGCCGGTGGGCGTACCGACGGGCGGCTACTCGAAGCCCTCGCCCGCCGAGCCGGAGTCGCCCTGGTCCGTCAGGCACCCCGCCACCACCGGTGTGCAGACGGTGCCGACCGCCCGTGCGCTGGCGCTTTCCGACGGCGTGACGACGGTGGCGCTGGTGCGCGTCGACCTCTGCCTCACCACCGCGACGCTGCGGCTGCGCGCGCAGTCGGCGTTGAGGGCGCTGGGCCACGACGTGCCGCTCATCGTGTCGGCCACCCACACGCACTCGGGTCCGGCGCGCTACTTCCACCCGGCGCCCGTCGACGGCTCGGGCGGCTTCGACCCCACCACGGTGGCGATGGACGTCTTCGACCCCGAGGTCGAGGCGCGCCTCTCGGCGTCGATCGCACAGGCCGCAGCGCAGGCCCTCGCGTCGCGGCACCGGGTGTCGGTCGCCGTCGCGACCGTGGACGCGGGGGCCTTCAACCGTGACCGCCGCTGCGAGAACGACGATCTCTACGGGCCAGGCTTCCGCGACACCACGCTCACGGTCGTACGCTTCGACGAGGTCGACGCCGACGCCCAGCCGGTGCGACCGCTGACCGGCATCGTCCACTTCGCGCTCCACGGCACCTTCCTCGACGCGGAGAACCCGCTGTTCTCGGTGGACGCGCCCGGCGCGCTCGAGCTCTTCGCGTCCGACGCGGTGGGCGTGCCCCTCGTGTTCCTGCAGGGCGCGGCCGGAGACGTGTCGCCCTCGCCGGGCGCGAGCGGCTTCGACGCCTTCCAGTCCATGGAGCGCCTCGGCGTCATGGCCGCGCCGCTGGTGGCCGACGCCTTCGCGCGCGCCCGGCCGCTCGCCGCGCCGGCGCGCGCGACGCTCGTCTACAGGGAGCGGGTGGTGACGCCGTCGCGCGAAGCCATCGGCTACGCCCCCGGCGAGTTCCCCGAGCACGGAGCGGTCGGCTGCGGCTTCGGCGCGTCGTCCTGCCCGGCCGTGGCCACGCCGAAGGATCAGGTGTACTGCCTGCCGCTCAAGCCGCGCTCGTACCGGCAGACGTCCTTCGCGGCGCTGCGCATCGGCCCGGTGCTGATCGGCACGCTGCCCGGCGAACCCACCGCCGCCATCGGCGAGCGCGTAAAGGCGCTGGGCGCGAAGGTTCCCGGCGTCACGCACGTCCTCACCGCCGGCTACGCGATGGATCACTTCGGCTACCTCCTCGAGGAGGACGACTACCTGCGCCTCGGCTACGAGCCGTCGGTGTCGCCCCTGGGCTGGCGCTTCGGCGACTACGTGCTCGAGCAGCTCGGGGCCACCTTCGACGCGCTCGGCGCGCACTCCGACGTCCCGGCGCCACCGGCTGAAGTGGCGGCGGCCCCGCGCACGGTGACGGACAGCGGGCGCGAGCCGCTGGAGACGACCGCGCCGGTGGACGTCGCGCGGCTCGACACCGCGCGCTTCGAATTCGAGGGAGGCGACCCCGCGCTCGGCACGCCCTCCGTGTCGCTCGAGGTGGAGACGCCGTCGGGCTTCGTGCCGGTCATGGCGAGCCCCACGCGCCCGGTGGTGAACGGGCCCGAGGTCGTCCTGCGGTACCGCGCGACGCCGTCCTTCACCACGTCGGCGATCGCCACCACGCGTTGGCACACCTGGACCGCCGAGTGGGAGACGCTTCCGTCGACGCCGCTCGGGCGCTACCGCTTCGTCGCCCGCGGCCGCGCGCAGCGGTCCGGCGAGGTGCGGCCGTATGAGGTGCCGAGCACCCCCTTCTCCGTCGCGCCAAGCGACGCGCTGGGCGCCGCAGCCGAGGCCCGCTGGTCCGGCGACGCGCTGTCGCTCGTCCTGCGCTTCCCGCCGAATCCGCCCGTCGTCGACGCCGGCGGCCGCGTGCTGGGCCACTACCGCGTTCGCGATCCACTCGACGATCCCCGCACCGGCGCGCGCGGGCACGGCGGCGCGGTGGACGCGACCGTCACGCCGCCCGGCGCCGCCGCCCGGCCGGTGACGCTGTCGTGGGACGACACCACCCGCGCCTTCGTCGCGCGCGGGCTCCCGGCGTCCTCGGGAGCCTGGAAGCTCGACGTCGCGGCACACGCCGCACACGACGGCGACGGCAACACCAACGCGCAGGCGCTGTCGCTCACCGTCACCCGCTGACGGCGTCGCACGTCTTGCACCGCGCGGCTCGGCCGCGCAGCCGCTGCAGGGCCGGCCCGGCGCAGGGCGCTGCTCGAGCACCGGCATGTCGCTTGCCGTTGCGTCCTCACCAGCACCGGAGGATTGGCGTGGCTCGAGGGCGCGAGGCGGCAGTTGGGACGCAAGCGGGCGAAGTCGGCGGCGGCGTCATGCCCAGGACGGCGGCGGGTCGAGCCGTGGAAGCTGGCGCCCATCGACATCGCGTCGCCGGACACGTGGGACGACGACACCCGCTCGAAGGGAGCGATGTTCTTCCACATCGGCACCACGGACTCGCGGAGGATCGTCACCCCAGGAGACTGCTCAACGCGCGCAGGGCTCAACGCCATGTGCTCCTTGCTGCACTCGCTGCCGTAGGCGAAGAAGGACACGGAGCAACCCGGAGCGGCGGACCCGCGGGCGTCGTCTTCGAGCGCGGAGAGTACGTGGTGACGGCGCCGGCGCGGTGACGGCGCGAGGGAGGCGCGATGCAACAGTACGAGCCCTACGTCTCGCTGGCCCTGGCGCTCGCCGCCGGCCTGCTGGTGGGGCTCGAGCGCGAGCAGTCGCGGCCGCCGGGCGAGGAGCGGCGCGGCTTCCTCGGCGGCATCCGCACCTACCCCTTGATGGCGCTGCTCGGCGCGGTCGCGGTGATGCTGTCGAAGCAACTTGGGGCCTGGGCGCTGGTGGTCGCGGGCCTCGGGCTGTCGGCACTGTTGATGATCAACCACTGGCGGGACGCCGACGCGGGACACCCGGGCCTCACGTCCGAGACGAGCGCGCTGCTCACGTTCCTCCTCGGCGGGTTGGCGATCGCCGACGGCGTCGTCCCGCAGGTGGAGCGGCGCATCTTCGTGGTCGCCTCGCTGGCGGTGGCCGCCACGGTGCTCTTGTCCACCAAGGCGCAGCTGCGGGAGTTCACCACCCGCGTGTCGAAGGACGACGTCATCGCCACGCTGAAGTTCCTGCTGGTGGCGGTGGTGGTGCTGCCGATCCTCCCCAACGAGGCGTACGGGCCGTACGGCGTGCTGAACCCGTACCGCACCGGCCTCATGGTGCTGCTGATCGCCGGCATCGGCTTCGTGGGCTACGTGGCCATGCGGCTGTGGGGCCACGGCAAGGGGCTCCTGGTGACCGGCGCCGTCGGCGGGCTGGTGTCCAGCACGGCGGTGACGCTGGCGGCGTCGGCGCGCGCGAAGGAGACGCCGGCGCTGGCGGGCCTCGCGTCGCTGTCCGTCATCGTCGCTTCCACCATCATGTTCGCGCGCATCCTGGTGGCCAGCTTCGTCGTCGAGCGTTCGCTCTTCACGCCGCTGGTGCCGCCGCTCGCGGCCATGGGCGGCTCCGGGCTCGTGCTGTGCGCCGTCCTGTACTTACGGCAGGCGAAAGCGCCGCCCGCGGCCGCCACCGTCGAGCTCACCAATCCCTTCGAGTTGGCGAGCGCGGTGAAGTTCGCCGCTTTCTTCGTCGCCATCCTGCTCGTGTCGCGCTGGGCCACCGAGTCCTTCGGCGAGAGCGGCAGCTACGTCACCGGCGCGTTCGCGGGCCTCACCGACGTGGACGCGATCACCCTGTCGATGGCGAACCTCGTGAAGAGCGGCGCCCTCGACGTGAAGGTGGCCTCACGCACCGTCGTCATCGCGGCCTGCAGCAACACCCTGGTGAAGGGGGGCATGGCGCTGGTGCTGGGCGGCGCCGCCTTCGGCCGCCGCGTCCTGCTCGCGTTCGCGGTGGTGCTGGCGGCGGGCCTCGTGACGCTGGCGCTCGCCTGACTCAAGGCATCGTCGTCTCGTCCCAGGTGCCCTTCCTCGCCATCGCCTCCTCGAGCCTCTTGTCGAGCGCCTCGAGCATCACCCGGTTGCCGTCCTGCGAGTAGCCCTCGAGCGCCCGCGCGCAGTCGGGCACCGCCTCGAGGAAGGCGCCCAGGGAAGCGCCGTCGAGCGCGGCCGCGTAGCGCCCGTAGTTCAGCTTCTGCAGGTACAGGGCGTTGATGATCTGCTCGAACTGCCCGGTGATGGGCACCGACAGCATCGGCTTGCGCAGGTACACCGCCTCGCTCATCAGCGTGAAGCCTCCGCCGCCCACCACGCCCTTCGCGGTGCGCAGGTCGTCGATGAAGCCTGCCTCGCTGAACGGCCGGAACAGCAGGTTCCCTTCCCGCACGTCGGCCGTGATGTCGCGCCGGAAGCCGTAGATGCGGCACTCCTGCCCGCTCTTCTTCAGCTCGTCCATCAGCGCGGTGTTGGTCGTCATCGTCTGGTACACGAGCAGGTGCTCGCCGGGCTCGGACTTCGCCGCGAGGATCTCCGGCCGGAGGATGGACGGCACCAGCGTGGTCCGTTCCTTGCGCACCTGCGGGTAGAAGAACGTGGTGATGAGGTAGTGGAAGGCGCCCGGCAGCTTCGACTTCACGATCGACTTCGTCAGCTCGTACGCGTCCTCGTGCCCCGCGAGGATGTCGGGCTCGTGTTTGCACCGGTTGATGATCTGCATGTTGTCCACGCTGATCACCGGCAGGAAGTGGTTGCGCGCGAACAGGTAGCTGAACGACTCGAAGTCGCTGATCACCACGTCGGGCCGGAACGTCTCGACCAACTCGAAGTACTTCTTCACGTTCTGCGGCCACCCGGTGACGGCGCCCTTGAGGTTCTGGAGCAGCGTCTGCCACTTCTTCACCGAGTTGCCTTCGTACTGGATGGTGAAGCCCCAGATGTTGTGGACGTTCTCGAAGCGCCTGGCGAGGTAGTCGCGCGCGCGCCCGGACACCACGATGTGTACGTCGTGCTGCTTCACCAGGTGCTCGAGCACCACCCGCGACCGCGTGGCGTGCCCCATGCCTTCGCCGACGACTCCGTACAGAATCCGCATGGCGTCTCTCCCGTAGCCCCGGGAGTCTGCCCCCGCGACGCGGCGAGTTCCACGACTGACGTCGTCACGCGCCTCTTGGCGCACCATGGAGGGATGAAACAGGGCTCGGCAGCGGTGGCCATGCTCGGGCATGCTGCCGCTGCGGTGCCGATGTGTAGGTCGCCAATCGCTGTGGTGC
>JBFMAB010000019.1:1751-18990 GCA_040755835.1 Myxococcota bacterium | reverse complement strand
GAGTCCGGCGACATCAGCACCAGCATCGAGCCCTGTCCGTCGTTCGTTCCACGCATGGCCAGCACCAGATCACGCCTCGGTACGGCCAGTCGATCGTCTCGAGGCGTTTTTCAGCAACCTGCTAGATCAACCCCCACCATGGACATTCCCTGGATTCGAGGACGCGTCGCGCAGCAGGCTCACGTCGGTCTCCCCGAGGGCACGGTGGAGGAGGAGTACGCCCGCAACGGTTTCTTCGGCCGCTACGCCCACCTCTACCGCCAGCACGCGCCGGTGGGCTGGACGCGCATCGAGGGCCCGCTGAAGAATCGCGCTTACGACCTGAACAAGCTCGAAGGCCACCAGGGCGACGACTGGCTCGACGCGCGCAAGGGCGTGTTGGGCAACGCCGACGTGCGGCTGTCGTTGGCTACGCTGGCCGCGCCGATGCCGTACCTGTTCAAGAACGCCGACGCCGACGAGCTCGTCTTCGTGCACGGCGGCGCCGGCCGGCTCGAGACGGACTTCGGTCCGCTGGCGTACGAGCCGGGCGACTACCTGTACCTGCCGCGCGGCACCGCGTACCGCTTTTCGCCCACCAGCCCCTCGCGTTTCCTCGTCATCGAGGCCTTCAGCGAGGTGACCTTCCCCGAGAAGGGCATGCTGGGGCAGCACGCGCTGTTCGACCCCGCGGTGCTGCAGGTGCCGACGCCCGAGGCGGGCACGCTGCCGGCGAACGCGCAGGGCGAGTACGAGCTGCGCGTCCGCCGCGGCGACCAGGTGACGAAGGTCTTCTACCCGTTCAGCCCGCACGACGTGGTCGGCTGGAAGGGCACCCTCGCGGCGTACAAGCTGAACGTGCGCGACATTCGCCCGGTGTTGTCCGACCGCTACCACCTGCCGCCGTCGGCCCACACCACGTTCCTCATGCGGAACGCGGTCATCTGCAGCTTCCTGCCGCGCCCGCTCGAGAATGGCGACCCGCAGGCCCTGAAGGTGCCGTTCTACCACTCGAACATCGACTTCGACGAAGTGCTCTTCTACCACTCGGGGGAGTTCTTCAGCCGCGCAGGCATCGTGCCCGGCATGCTCACCTTCCACCCGCAGGGCCTGCACCACGGCCCGCAGGAGAAGGCCTTCGAGCGCTCGAAGAAGGCGCAGCGCACCGAAGAGGTCGCCGTGATGATCGACACGAAGAATCCGCTCGTGCCGCTCGCGGCCGCCGAGGCGTGCGAGGTCCCCGAGTACTGGAAGAGCTGGCAGCAGCCCTGACCGTCTTTTCAACGGAGAGCAAGTCATGACCACCACCATCCGTCCTCCGCAGTTCCCGGTGTCGCAGAACAACCCGTGCGGCCTCGAGGGCATCGACTTCGTCGAGTTCGTCTCGCCCGAGCCGGAGAAGCTGGACGCGCTCTTCAAGGGCTTCGGCCTGTCGAAGACGATGACGCACGCGTCGAAGCCGATCGACCTGTACCAGCAGGCCGACATCACCTTCCTGGTGAACCGCGAGCCGAACAGCTTCGCGGCGTCCTTCTCGAAGGTGCACGGCCCGTCCATCTGCTCGATGGGCTGGCGTACGAAGGACGCGGGTGCGGCGCTCACCGCGGCGACGGAGAACGGCGCCAGGCCCCGGCGCGAAGGCGACTTCCTCGTCGACGGCAAGCCGATGCCGGCCATCTACGGCATCGGTGACAGCCTCATCTACTTCGTCGACCGCTGGCGCGACGCGGCGAAGTGGGAGCGCATGGGCTTCCAGAAGCTGCAGCAGCCCGAGCTCGTTCCGAACAAGGGCTTCATCGCCATCGACCACCTCACCAACAACGTCGAGAAGGGCACCATGCGGACGTGGGCCGCCTTCTACAAGTCGGTCTTCGGCTTCGAAGAGGTGCGGTACTTCGACATCCGCGGCGCGAAGACGGGCCTGACCAGCTATGCGCTGCGCTCGCCGTGCGGCTACTTCTGCATCCCCATCAACGAGGCGGACGAGAAGAAGTCGCAGATCAACGAGTACCTCGAGGCGTACAAGGGCCCGGGCATCCAGCACCTGGCGTTCCTCACGGACGACATCCTCGGCTCGCTGAAGAAGCTCGAGGGCACGCCGATCGAGATGCTCGACATGGACGACGAGTACTACCGGGACGTGTTCGCGAAGTTCCCGCAGGTCACCGAGGACAAGGCCGACATCCAGAAGCGCAACGTCCTCGTCGACGGCGACGAGAAGGGCTACCTGCTGCAGATCTTCACAAAGAATCTCATCGGCCCCATCTTCATCGAGCTCATCCAGCGGAAGAACCACTACAGCTTCGGCGAGGGCAACTTCGGCGCGCTGTTCCGCAGCATCGAACGCGACCAGCAGAAGCGCGGCTACCTCGACTGACCGAAGGCGGCGCCGGCGAGCCGGGCCTGCCCGGTGCGCGGAGCCGGGCGCTGCGGCGCGACTGCTGCGCGAGCTCCTCGAGCGAGAAGCGCACCACCGCCGTCGCCTCGCAGTCCTCGTCCCTTGCGGTGCAGCGCACGTCAAGCACCGCGCCGCGGAGCACCAGGCACTGGCCGTCCGTGGAGACCTCGGAGCTGCCGGGTGGAAGGTCGCCCTGCACCTGCACGCTGGTGTCCTTCGCCCTCGCCTCGACGAAGCGCGCCGCCCTCGCGCTGCACCCGCGGGCGAGAGTCGTGCCCAGAGGCCGCCCCCCGGGCGAGCCAGCGTCGCACGAACCGGCGCGCTCTGCCTTCATCTCCTGCGCGGACCGGCCGAGGCTGCTATGGGTGGCGACCATGAAGGCGCTGCTCGCCCGCCCCCACGACTTCATCGTCGACGACATGCGGCGGTGGCTCGCTGCGCTGGGCCTCCAGCCCGTGCGCCTGTCGACGCTCGCGGACCTCGAGCAGCACGCGCCGGCCGACGTGCGCGCGCTGGTCATCAGCACGGCGGTCACGTCGTCGGTGAAGGCCACGGTGGCCGAAGCGCTGGCCGCGGTGCGGCGCCGCTTCGCCGGCACGCCGCTCCTGCTGGCCGGGTTGGCTTCGGTGGCATCGGCGCGGGTCGGCCTCGAGGCGGAGCTGCGCGCGCACGGCCTCGCGCTGCACGGCGCCAGGGAGCCGGCCGCCTGGGGTACGCCGCGGGTGGCCCTGTACGTCCAGGACATGGAGCTGCGTCCGGGACGCACCGAGGCGCTCACCGCTGCGGCGAGGCGGCACCTGCGGCTGCTCTAATCAGCGCGCGACGCTCGCGCGGCCGGTCAGGCGCGCCATCACCGACAGGATGTTGGCCTGCGCCAGCGCGAGGTTGAGGCGCCGGAAATCGATGGGCTTGGGCACGAAGTGCGTCGCGCCCAGCGCGCGTGCCTCGGCCTCCGAGTGCCGCTCCGGGTACGCCGTCATCACGATGATGGGAATGTTCAGCCGCGGCACCGCCCGCGCCCACGCCGGCGTCTGCGCCGCCGGCAGCTCGCCGCGCAGCAGCCGCACCAACGCCAGGCCGTCGAGCGCGCTGCCCTGCAGCTCCACGTCCATCAGCACCGCGTACAGCTTCTCGCCCCACGCCTCGAGCTGCGCGCAGGCCTCGCGGTCCGTCGCCGCGTTCACCAGCTGGTACGTGTCCTTGAGCCGAAGCGCGGCGAGCCGGAACGTGTCGGCGTCGTCTTCCACGTAGAGGACGACCGGCCGCGTGTCGGTGGGCGCCGCCTCCGCCATGACGAGGCGCACCCTAGTCCAGAAACGGGTTGCGCCGGACTCGCTTCGCTGGCGGTGGAACGTTCGCGTGTCAGCGCACGACGCCCGTCGGGCCGGCGCTCCAGCCGAGGCGCGCGGGGAGCGACGGGTCGTCCCGCGTGCGCCAGACGAAGCCGTCGAGGAGGTAGTGCGTCACCTGCGGCACCGACAAGAGCGGCACCACCAGCGTCAGCAGTGCGTCCGACAGCTCGACGCCGCCCGCGCCGAAGAACATCGGGTGCTCGTGCCAGACGAGCAGGTCCCACGCGGCCTCCTCCAGGAAGGCGAGGACGAGCAGGAGGCCCAGAAAGACGGGCGCGCCGACGCGCAGCAGCAGCGAGGTGAGCGGCCGCCGGTAGCCGCCTTCGCGCGCGCGGCCCCGCGCGTAGACGTAGAGCAGCGCGAGGTACGGCACGCCGTGCAGCAGCACGTTCATCACCGTGAAAGTGAAGTCGGTGGTGGCCAGCACGATGCCGCCGTACCACGCCACCCACGTGGCGCCGAGGAGGAGCAGCTTCCCCGCGTGCAGCTGCCGGCGCCACGCCATCGTCGCCAGCCACGCGACCAACACCACCGCGTGCAGCACGAGCGCCCCGGTGCCCACGGCCTCCGGCAGCCCGGGGATGAAGTCGCCTTCGCGGAACCACCAGAAGGGCCGCGGGAGGTGCGCGTGCCACCACGCCAGCGGCCCCAGCGTCGCCGCGTAGACGGCCGCGCGGTCGAAGCGCACCACCCACTCGGGGCTCTTCGCGCGCCGCCCGTACAGCACCACCCAGCCCACCTGCTGCCGCACGAAGTGCCACGCCGCCACGTAGGCCAGCGCGCGCCAGAAGAAGGCCGGCGACACCGCGTGCGCCGCGACGCCCAGCGCGAAGGCCACCACCGGCGCGCTCGCGTACAGCGCCGGGCGCCGCCGCAGCTCGTCGCCGTCGAGGTACACGCGGAAGAGCGTCGACCAGACGTGCGCCACGTCCACACCGACGACGACGAGGAGCCACGCCCAGGCCGGCGTCTCCGCCGCGATGCCCAGCGCCGGCGCCGCGACGGCCAGCGCCGCCGACACCGCCACGCTGCCGGCGAAGACGGCCACGTCGACGGGCGCGGAGAAGAGCCAGCGGCTGCTCACAGCGCCGCAGCAGACTCCGGGCGGGCGCGCGCTTCAACCGCGCTCGCGGCCACCGGGGCGTGGTGGCGAGGTGACCCGAGGCGGTGCCCGTCGCCTTCAGCTGCATCGCGAGGTCCTGCGCGAGGCGCGCGTCCTTCGGGTTCTCCTCCACTTTCTGGCGAAGCCCCGCGAGTCCGTCGGCGCCGCTCTTCCTCTGAAACAGTCCACCCAGGAAGCCCATGGTGCGTCCACGCCAGGCGACCGCCAGGCGCCATGGAGCCGACGTCACAAGGCAGCGAAACTCAGCCGTGTCGGAACGACTCGGGCGTCAGACCGTGCTGCTCGAGCAGCTTGTACAGGTAGCTCCGGGCAATCCCCGCCTCCCGGGCCACCGCCGACGCCGCGCCCTTGTGCTTTCGAAGCAAGGCCTCGAGGTAGGACTTCTCGAAGGCCTTCAGCGCCACCTCCCGTGCGGCGTGGAAGTCCTGCGCCGTCCCTTCAGCCGGCTCGGGCAGCAGCGAGGCCTCGCCCAGCGTCACCACCCGCTCCACCGCGTTCTTGAGCTCGCGCACGTTGCCGGGCCACCGCCACGCGGACAGCGCGGCGAGCGCGGTGGGCGACAGCGGCGCCTTCGCCCCGGCCGCGGTCGCGAAGGCCTGCGCCAGCACCGGCACGTCGTCGAGGCGGTCGCGCAAGGGCGGCACCGACAGGGTGATGGCCGAGAGCCGGTAGTAGAGGTCGCTGCGGAAGCGGCCCTGCTTCACCAGCGCGGGGAGGTCCTCCGTCGTCGACGCGAGCAGGCGGAAGTCCGACGAGCGGGCCTTGCCTTCGCCGACGCGCTGGAAGCTGCGCGTCTCCAGCACGCGCAAGAGCACCGGCTGCACCTCCGGCGGGAGCGCGGACACCTCGTCGAGCAGCAGCACGCCGCCGTCGGCCATCTCCACGACGCCGGGCGTGTCCTTCACCGCGCCGGTGAAGGCGCCGCGCACGTGGCCGAACAACACCGCCTGGATGAGCGAGGTGGACGACGCGCCGCAGTCGAAGGTGACGAAGGGGCCGCTCGCGCGCGGTGAGAGCGCGTGCAGCGCGCGGGCGACGGCTTCCTTGCCGCTGCCCGTCTCGCCGGTGAGGAGGACGGTGGCGTCGGTCGGCGCGACCTGCTCGAGTTGCGCGAAGAGACGCCGCGTGGCGGGCGCGCGCCCGAGGAGGTGCCCGAGCTGCTGCTTGTCGCTGAGCGCGCCGGGCCGCAGCTGCGGGAGGAGCGTGAGGACGGTGGTGCCCAGCTCGAGGCTGGCGCCCAGCGGCACGTCGACGCTGGAGACGCGCGCGCCGAGGTAGCGCGTGCCGTTCTTCGAGCCGAGGTCGCGCACGCGCACCCGCAGCCCCCGCAATTCGAGGCTGACGTGCCGCCGCGACACGCTTCCGTCGGTGAGCTGCAACTGGCAGTCGGCGTGGCTACCGACCAGCACGGTGCCGTCGCGCGCCTCGAGCGACTTGCCCGCGTCCGGCCCCGAGACGACCACCAGGCGCACCGGCTGCGGGCCGGCCGAGAGCAGGCTGGGGTCGATGGTGTCGGTGTGCTGCTCGTCCACGCGGCGCAGGACTCTAGCAGGGCGCTGAAGACGTCACTCCCGCCGCCGGGAAGCGTCGCCGGGCATCGTCCGACGGACTGAAAATGGCGACACCGCCTTCCCGCGACCGTCTTCCTCACGCGGCTCGCGCCTCGTCGACCGGGCTCGGTCCGGACTTCTTCAGCCCCGGTGCTCGCCGACTGCGCGCGCGGCGGAGCCGGCGGAGCGGGAGGCGGTCGACCAGGGCCCCCGCGGCCGGGTCCGACTCCAGCCGCCTTTCGGCGCGACGGCCGCTGACGCACGGACTGCGCGCGAAGCCTGTGGTGCGGAGGTGCCGGCCCCGACGGGCATTTCGGCGCCACGACATCGGGCGCGGCCTGCGCCGCCTGCCGCGGGTGCTGGCCCGGCGTCGCAGGACGGGCCGCCTGGACGTCGCCCCGAGCGTGGGCTCGTGCACGGTGCGCCGGTCCGCGGCCGACGGCGCCGCGGCCCCGGGCGGTCTCCCGCCGCGTTCGCCCCGGCGCGTGTCCCGCGCGGCCAGATTCCCGCGCCCGCCCCTCGTGCGATGCTGCGGGCATGCTCCGCGCCGCGCTCGCCTGCGTCCTCCTCTCACCGTCCGCCGCTCTGGCGGACATCGGGCCTCGGCCTCCCGCGCGCCCGCCGCCGGAGTGCCGCGCGGACGCGGACTGCGTCATCACCACCTTCGAAGGCTGCTGCGGCAGCTGCTGCCCCCGCGCGCCCTACGCGATGAGCGCGTCGGGCTTGAAGGCGGCGCAGCAGCGCTGCGCGGCGGAGCGATGCAAGTCGCCTTCCTGCGACGAGGCGGCGTGCGCGATGGTGGTGCCCGAGCCCGCGAGCAGCTTTCGCGCGGTGTGCGAGGCGGGCCGGTGCGTCGCGCGCCGCACGACGGAGGTCGCGGAGTGCCGCAGCGCCGCCGACTGCACGGTGGTGACGACGTCTCCCCCGCCGGGCGCCGCCTGCCACGCATCGCCGTGCGGGTGCTGCCCCGTCAACGCGGCGGTGCCGGCGGACGACGCGCGCCGGAACCCCACCCCGCAGCTGGCGCTGCCACCGGAGAAGGGCGAGGCGCCCGGCACGTCGCCGACGTTCGGCCTCTCGACGGGTGACGGGCGGCCGAGGACGCCGCCGGTTCCGCCGCCCGGCTGCTCACCCTGCCCGTCGCCACCGCCGGCGGACGCTGCGTGCGTCGCGGGCAAGTGCGCGCTGACGGCGCCGAGGCCGCTGCCGAAGCCGCGGCCGGTTCCCCCGGGCTGAGCGGGTCGCAACGCCAGCGCGCTCCTCATTCGCGCCGCCGCAGGCCGCCGCAGGCCGAGTACATCGGAGAGCCGCCGCGCCCCTCGTGCGCGCTGCCGAGGCCGCGGAAGACGCCGCGGGCTGAGCGCGTCGGGGCCCCGGCGCGAATTCCACCGGGTGATGCGCGGGCCGGCGCCCGCGACGGTCTTGCCGCGACACGTGTGCCCGGCGTCGCGCGCGGTGAGAGCGTCCTTCGCGCTCTGACGAGGCCCGAGGCCGCAAGCGGCACTCTGACTGAGCGAAGGTGGCGCGTCGCGGCGGACGCCGCCGACACCCGGCTCGACGTGGTCGAGGCGTGCGTCCTGTCCGGCGCGCTCAGTCGAGGGTGCTCGTCCGCACCGACACCACGCCGCCGTCCACGTGCTCGACGTGGATGAACCATCGCCCGAAGGGCGGCACCACCACGCGCTCGAAGACGAGGGACTCGACGCCACCGTCGGCCGCGTGCGCGCCGAGCGCCGGCGAGCGCTCGAAGCCCAGGGCTTCGGCGTCCTTCACCACGGTGGCGACGCTCGTCCCCGGCGGGACGTGGTCGAACGCGGCGAAGGCGTCGCGGTCCAGGTTCATCCGCACGATGGACCAGGCGAAAGGCGCGATGAGCGCGAGCAGCACGAGCCCGCCGCACGCCAGCACGCCCAGCGCGATGGCGCAGCCGGCGCTCCGTCGAGGTCGCGTCTCCGTCATCCCGGCTCACCTCGCGGACAGGGGCGCTTCGCCGCCACCACGCCGTCGCGGTCCGCGGCCAACCACTCGCCGGGGCGCCACTCCACCTCGCCGAAGCGCACGGGGACGTCGCGCGGGCCGGCGCCCGTCTTGCTGCTCTTCCGCGGCACGCGGCCGGCGCCGGGCTCCGACAGCGCCTGCTTCACCAGCGCGTTGTCCTCGTGCGCCTTCATCGTGCTGGTGGGGCCCGAGAAGGCCACGCGCTTCCCGAAGTCGCGGAACAGCGGGAGCGCCACCTGCAGCGCGTCTCCATGGGCGTCGGAGAGGTCGGCGGTCGTCATTGTGCGGCGAATTCTCGCACGCGACGGCGCGTCACGCCTCCGGCTCGTCGACGTCGAACGTCGGCCAGTACGCCACCGGGAAGAAGGTCTCGTCGGGCGCCGGTGGCGCTCAGCGCCGGCGAGGCCGCTCGCCCGCGAGAAGCCGAAGCACGTCGGGGGGCGGCGTTCCACCGCTCGCCTTCGAGGGGGGGCGGGCGACCTGGCGTGACACGGCCGTGCGCGTCGCGACCAGCCCCTCGGCGCGGGCGACGGTTCGCCAGGTGATGAACGGCGCGAAGCCGCCTGGCTCGCCTCCCAGCCCGAAGAGACGCCAGGTGGGTGGAGTTGGGGCCGTCCCCGCGTCCCAGAGTCCACCCACCACAGGCCGCACGACGTTCGGGCTGGCACCAGGGCGGCCAGCGTTGAGCAGCTGCGCCACCACGCCATGGGCTGAGGGGCTGGTCGCCTCCGGCGCGGCGCGCGTCGACCTGCCCCACCGCTTCCCCCGAAGCCAGGTCGCTCAGCCGGCGAGCCGCCGCACCACCGTGCGCGCCAGGCCCGCGACGCGCTCGAGCCGCCGCGGCGCCAGCACGCCGTCGGCGCGGTAGTCCTTCACCGTCTGCCCGGCGCCGAAGGTGAAGCGCAGCGTCTGCCGGAACCCGGCCACCGGCTGCCCACCGAGGAAATACCCTTCGGCAAAGAAATCCACGCGCGGCCGCTCCAGCACCGCGTACCCGCCTACGTCCTCCAACTCGAACGGCACCCGCACCAGCGCGTCGATGGCCCATTTCGACTCGTACCCGCTGGACGCGTCGGGAGTCTGCCTGCGCACCAGCACCGGCACCTTCGGCCACAGCGCCTGCGCACGCGGCCCCATGAAGGCCTCGAATACCTGCCCTACGGCGCGCGCCGCCACGTCGGGCAGCTTCCCCCGGCCCGTCGTCTTCGCGAGGTGCGCCCCCAGCTCCCTCGCGCTGCTCATGCGCGCCCGGTCCCACGTCGCGCGCAGGATGAGGCGGTGCCCCGCCGACAGCGTCACGTTCCCCGGGCCGCGCTCGATGCGGCCGAGGCGCTTGGGGAAGCCGTACAGCTCGCGGCCGAGGAGAATCGCCAGGGAGTTGTCCGGGTACAGCTCCGGGCAGAAGAGGCCCGGCACCAGGTCCGGCCCCACGCACGGCACGAAGGGCGTCACTTCGCGGTACGAGAAGCGGCGGCCCTCGCCCGCGGCGGACTTCGAGTGCACGTCCTCGAAGAAATCGACGGTGAGGAGGTACGTGTCCTCGAGGCTCGGCAACGGCGCGCAGCCCGGCGGCAACAGCGCCCGCAGGCGCGAAGGCTCGTCGCGCATCACGAAGGCCAGCATCTCCACCGGGCCGGCGGCGTAGGGGCCCGGCATCAGGCGCGCCGAGGGCGACTGGAAGAAGTCGTCCATCGCCCGGCGTTCGCGCTCCAGCTGCGCGAAGGCCGCGCGCGTCTCGGCGGCGAGCGCGTCCAGCACGGCGCGAGAGAAGGACAGGCGGCTCGCGAGCAGCGCGCGGAAGCCTTCGCCCGACAGGCGCACCACCTCGGCGTGGCGGAACACCTCGAGGGACGCGGCGCGCGGCTGTCCGTCCAGCGCGGCGAGCAGCCCCACCGTGCGCGGCGCGTCCAGCAGGCCCACCTGCTGGCCCTTCACCGACACCGACAGCTCGCCGTCGAGGAGGAAGAAGACGTCGTCGGCGGGCTCGCCCTCGCGCGTCAGCAGCGCGCCGCGCGGCAGGCTCAAGAGGCGCGCGTCCTTGAGGAACTCGTCCCTGGTGGTGGCGTCGAGCGCCTGGAAGAACGGCAGGCGCATCAGGTGTGGCTGAAGGTCGCTCATCGGGTCGCTCCCGGGGAAAGGTGGCGCCGCAGCGCGCGGTCATCGGTCGCGGTGGGCGCATTCTTCACTTCGACGGCCTGTGCGTGCAGCGAGCCGCGAGGGAAGCCCAGCGCGCGGCGCACCACGCTGCCCACGCTGTCGGCGCCAAGGACGACGTCGACGTGTCGCGGGCCGGCGCTCGTCTCGACGGTGATGCAATGCGCGTCGGGGTGGAGCGCGTTGACGTGCACGCCTACCTCGACGCGGACGCCGCGCGCGCGGGCGAGGCGCAGAAGCTCCTCGTCGAACTCCAGCCGGCGCACCACGCGGCCGATGCCGCCCTCGCGGCGCTGCACGGCGCCGCCGGAGTAGGTGAGCGCCAGGCCATGCACCGCCACGGACGGGACGTCGACGCGGAGGCCGAGCGTGGCGAGTCGCCTGCCGGCGCGCGCGCCGATGGCGCTGGCGCAGGGCTTCTCGCGCGGGAAGGTGGGCCCGTCGACGACGGTGAGGCGGTCGGCGGGGTGCGGCGCGCGCGCGAGGAGGAAGAGGGCGGCGGAGATGCCCGCGGGTCTTGCGCCGACGATGAGGATGTCGCCTCGCACGGGCGGAGTCATAGTCGCGGGCCCGCGAGAGTCCACGGCGGACGTGGCGCCCGTTCAGCCGGAGGAGGGCGGAGCGCCGTCACGGTGCGCCCTCGAGGAGCGCGGCGCACAGCCGTCTCGCGGGCCGCGCAGGAACGCACCACCGAGTCCGGCTTCACGCGACACCGGGTCCGGCAAGTCACCGCGCGCCCGCAGAAAGAGCCGGTCGAGGGCCGGCTTCCGGACACCACTCGCCCCGGGCCGGGGCCTCGTACGCCGCGCCGCCTCGAACTCCACGCGCACGAGCGAGGTGACTCCGTTCTCTGTCGCCGCGCTCCGTTCGCCCACGCCACGGCGGTGATGGCGTGCGCCGCGTGGTCCGAGGCTTCAGCCGAGAGGGCGAGGTGTCTCCTGGTGGCCGGCGCCCGTGCGGTGATTCGGCCAGCACTCCGGTTGGCCCACGCCCGGCTGACACGCGAGAGAAGCCGTGGGCGCGCGCGCGTCGTCGACGGCCAGCGCGCAGTCCTGGCGCCGCCCGAGCTGGGCAGGCCGAGCGCCCCGGTGGTCGACCGGCCGCGTTTCGGTGCGGCCGCCCTGTGCGCGCTGGAGGTCGAACGTCGACCTACGGCTCGGCCGGGAACTCCACGCGCACCGTCGACGTGCCGCCCTCCGTCACCGTGACGGTGCGTTGCTGCTCGCGCCCGTCCGGTCCGCGGAACACCAGCACGTGCCGGCCCACCGGCAGCGGGTAGCGCGCGAAGGGCGTGCGGTCGAGGAGGCGTCCGTCGAGCAACACCTCCGCCCAGGGCACGGCGTCGGCCGACACGTACCCGACGCGGAGCGCCGCGGGGGGCTTCGGGCCCTTCGGCGCCCTGGGCCGCAGCGCGGCCTTCGCCACCACCGGGGGCGGCTTCGCCCTGTCGTCCTCGGCGGCGCCCGGGGCCGTCTCCACCGCGACGTCCGTCCCGGCGGGCGCAGGCTCGACGCGCGGCACTTCGACCGGCGCCGGCGCCGCGGGTGGCGTCATCGTGGCGGCCGGGTTGGCGGTGACGGGTGGGGTGCGGCCCGCGGCGTCGGCGCTCAGCCACCACGCGCCGGCGCCTCCTGCGAGCGACACCAACGTCAGCACCGCGAGCCTCAGGGCCCACCGCCGCGTCGGAGGCGCAGCGCGCGGCGCCTTCACCTGCGCGGCCGGCAGCTCCAGCACCGTCGGTGTCACCGTCACCACCACCGAGCGCGTGCCGGGCCCCTCGTTGGGCTCCTCGCGCGTCGCGGACACCAGCGCGTCGCCGCACAGCCGCCGCACCTCGGCCGCGAGCTCCGGCGCGGTCGCCACCGGTCCATCCACGATGGCCTCTCGCAGCGCCCGCGCGTCGGGGAAGCGGTCCTCGGGCCTCCTGGCCAGCGCGCGCTCGACGGCCGCGGCGAGCTGCTCCGACACGTCCGGGCGCACCTCGCGCAGCGGCTTTCGCGCGCCGAGCAGCACCGCCTCCAGTGTCGCCGGCATCGATGGCCGCCGGTAGGGATTTTCCCCGGTGAGCAGCTCGTACAGTGTCAGCGCCGCCGAGTAGAGGTCCGTGCGCGCGTCGATGCGCGCGTCGTGCAGGAGCTGCTCGGGCGCGAGGTACGCCGCCTTGCCGCGCACCTCTCCGGGCCTGGTGTGGCCCTCCGCGTCTTGTACCCGCGCGATGCCGAAGTCGGTGAGGAGCACCTGCCCGGCGGACGACACGAGGATGTTGGACGGGGTCACGTCGCGATGCACCAGCTTGAGCGGCCGGCCGCGCCCGTCGGTGAGCGAGTGCGCGTAGTGCAACGCCTCGCAGATGCCCGTCGCCAGCAACCGCACCAGCGGCAACGCCAGCCGCTCGCCGCGCTCGCGCAGGACGCGGTTCAGCCGCTGCAGGCTGATGCCTTCGACCAGCTGCATCGCGATGAAGGGCCGGCCGTCGGCCTCGCCGACGTCGAAGATTTCGACGATGTTCGGGTGGTGCATGCGCGCCGCGAGGCGGGCCTCGGCGTAGAAGCGTTGCAAAAACTCGGGCGACGCGACGAGGTGCGGGAGCAGCAGCTTGAGCGCCACCTTCTTCTCGAACTGGCCCGCGCCGGTCCGCCGCGCGACGAACACCTCGCCCATGCCCCCCTGGGCCAGGCGGCGGATCAGCTCGTAGCCATTCTGCACGGGGCCCACGCTACCGCGAAACGCCGCGCGGGAAGCCTACGGGCAGACGGTCGCCGAGGTGCGGAAGAGCTGCGCGTCGTCGACGTACAGGCCGTCGCCCGCGTCGAGGCGCGAGGCGGACACGAGGCGGAACTCGATGCTCCCGCCGCCGAAGGATACGTGCTCTTCGCGCAGCTCGCGCCACATGTCCTGGATGTTGTTGACCCGCATGCCCGCGCTGGACTGGATGCCGCCGTCGGCGAGGCGGTCGCGGATGAAGAGCGTCGCGTCCACGCCGGCGTCGGGCTCCCCGCGCACCCAGACGCGCGCGCAGAACAGCATGCCCAGCTCGGTGCCGGGCGTGGGGCTCGACGGCAACAGCGCCGGCTGCTGCTGCGTGCCGGTGGACTCCAACCGGGCCGCGCGCGCGCCGCTCCGCCGAATCGTCGTGGTGACGACGAGGCCGGGGCTGCCGCGCCACGACGGCACGCCGCCGTCGCTGCGGCTGGACTCGAAGCCGGGGTTCGCCAGCAGGTTGACGTCCAGCGGAATGCCCGCGTCCTCGGGGCCGGCGTCGACGCCCGCGTCATCACCACCGTCGAGGCCCGCGTCCGCGCCGGCGTCCACGCCTGCGTCGTCACCGCCATCGAGGCCCGCGTCCACGCCGGAATCCACGCCTGCGTCGACGCCCGCATCGACGCCCGCGTCCACCGGCGTGCCGTCCGCAAGGCAGCTGCCCTGGTGGCAGAACCAGCCGTCCCCACACGGCCGCCCGTCGTCGCAGCGCAGGCCGGTGAGGTCGAGCGGCCCGGCGTCGCACGCGAGGAAGAGTGCTGCCGCCGCGACGAGGATGCGCCCGCCGCTCACCAGCGCTCGCGCCACCGGCGGCCCGCCACGCACACCTTCCCGCGAGGGAGGCGGCGCGTCGGTCGCCGGCGCTCGGCCCGGGGTGGGCAGCGCCGCGGCAGCGGATGCACGCCGCGGTCGCGACGGCGCCGTCTCGATGGCGGACGCGACGGCTGGCGTCGGCCGCCGGCCGTCACCCATGCTCGCGGAGGTGCCCGCCGCGCGGGCCGTGCGTGGTGCCCCTTCTGCCGCGTCCGCGTCGTGCCTCACCACGCCAGCGCTCCCGCGCCCGCCAGGCCCAGCACGCCGGCGCCGATGAAGAGGCCCGCCGCCGCCGTCGTCTGCGCGACACCGGACGCCTCCGCCGCGCGGGCGGTGTCGGCCCAGTCGCCGGGCGGCTGCGACGCATCGCGGGCGGCCTGGCGCTGGTTCCACCCATTCACCTGCAGCCCGGTGGCCACGCCGGCGGACAGCACCGCCACGCCCACCAGCGTCCAGCCCACCCAGCGGTGCGTGGGAGTCGCGGCCTCGGTGCGCGCGACCGCGTCCACCTTCGCCAGGGAGACGGAGCGCGGGTGCTCGGCGTCGCCGAGGTGCGCCACCATCGCGCCGTCGGCGTCACGCGCCACGACGTACCAATCCACCGTGCCGCCCCGCGACAGCACCAGCGGGAAGCTGGCGAGCGCGCCCTGGCGCTCCACGTCCTGGACCGTCCACGCGCCGCCGTCGCGCCGCTCGTGCCGCTCGAGGCGCTGGACGCGACTCCACGGGTCCACGACGCGCACGCGCACCAGCCCCACCGGCGCCGGCGCGTCCTCGAGCCGCACGAAGTCCGCGGGGTAGAGCGCGGCCTTGGCCTCGTCGAACACCTCGAGGATTTTCGGCGACGTCGCCTCGCGGTCGAGCGCGAAGGCGGGCTCGGCTTCGAGGAGCGCGGTGAAGGTGGCGGCCGCGTCGGCGCGGCGACCCTCGGCCACCTGGCAGCGCGCGAGCAGCTCCAGCACCTCGCGGCGCTGCGCTTCGTCGAGGGACGGCACGGTGCGCGCCACTTCCAGCCGGGTGATGGCGTCGGCGAAGCGCAGCTCGGCCGCCAGCGCCCGCGCCTCGACGAGGTACGGGTTGTCGGGGGCGGCCGCCACGGCACAGAGGAAGAGGGCCGACAGCACGCACGTGTTTGTGCCCCGACCGGTGGGGTGCCTGCAAGCCGCGCGCAGCCGGTTGGCACGCCCCGGCCTTTCGGGCGACACTTCGGCGTCCATGGCGCCGTCTCCCCTCACCCGCGCGGTGTCGGCGCTGACCGCCCTGGCCCGCCGCCGCCCGGAGTTCGAGGCGTGCGGTTCGCTCGCGCCGAAGGCGGAGTGGAGCGAGCTGAACGTCGAGGACCTCGCGCTGGCGTGGTTGGCGGTGAAGGGCGAGGCCGCGGCGGTGGCGGAGCTGGAGCGCCGGCTGCAGCGCATCGCCCGCGCGCGCAGCCGCGGCGACGACGACTTCCTCGAGGAGGTGCTGCAGCGCACGCGGCAGCGCCTGCTGGTGGGCGAACTCGAGAAAGCGCAGGAAGCGCTGCTCGCGGAGACGCGCCGGCGCCTGGGCGTGCACCTGAAGCTCAGGTCGCGCGAGGTGGGCAGCCTGGTGCGCGCGATGCGGCCGTCGCTGGCAGAAAACCTGTCGCGGCGCTTGCCGAGAGCGGGCGGCGGCGCGAGCCGGTGACACGCTTCGGCAGCATGGCGGCACCAGCGAACCGGTGACGCGCTCGCCCGACGGTCATGTGGCCGCGTCGGTGCCGCTCCTTCAGGGACAGTCGGTAGCGAGTGGACCAGCGTCGCCTGGAGCGGGCGTCGGCGCCGAGCGGCTGTTTCCGCGCACGGCCAGTCGCTCCTGTTACCGCGTTGGCGCCGCTGCCTCGCGGGGTGTCGGCGGGTCGCTCGTGGGCGGGCGTCGTGTGGAACGCGCGCGTCAATGCCGAGCGGCTGCTTCCGCGCGCGGCCAGTCGCTCCTGTTACTGCGTTGGCGCCCCTGCCTCGCGGGGGGTCGGCGGGTCGCTCGCGGGCGGGCGTCGTGTGGAGCCGCGCGGCGACGTCGTGCGAGCGCCCGGTCGGCCAATCGTGTCGCGCGCTGGCGCGGCTTCGTCGCGGGCGAAGTCATTCGGTGAGGAGCCACACCAGCGCGCCCGTCGCGAGCGCACCCGCGGCGGCGCCCGTCACGAGCGCGATGGTGTAGTGCCGGTTTGCGTCGGCGGCGAGGCCCTGGGCCTGCGCGCGCGTCAGGGGACTGGGGTCGGGCGTCGACTCCACGCGGCCGCGCGCATCGGTGGCGAGGCCGAGGAAGAGGCCCGACGTCACCGCGGCGGCGCCGGCGCCTCCCAGCAGCACCCACGCCGGCACGCGCGAACGGCCCGGCGGCGGCGGCGGCTCGGTGACGATGATGGGCGGCGGCACGGGCGCGGGCTCCGGCGCCAGCTTCGTCGGCTCGGGGTCGCGGACCGGCACGTCGGCCACCGGCGCGGGCATCGCCTGCTTCACGCGCGCCGCGAAGTCGCGCACCTGCGCGCGGTCCGCTTCGCCGAGGCGCTCGGTGACCACGAAGGTGGCCTGCGCGACGGTGGCGCCGTCGTCCGCGCGGATGGCCTCGATGTCGAACGTCGTCTGCTTGCGCCGCTGGGCGATGGAGACGCCGACGAGGACCTGCACGTTCTCCTTGCCCGCCGCGGCCAGCAGGCAATCGCGCGCGCCGTCGCAGGCGGTGGTGAGCCGGCGGACGGCCAACCCGGCGGCCACCAATTCCTGCTCGATGGTGTCGAGGTGCACCGCCGGCGGCGTCGGCGACTTCCCGAGCTGGGCAGACAGCGTGAGGCCCGTGGTGGGCCCGGTGGCGAGGGCGGTGAGGGTGAGCAGCGTCAGCATCAGCGCGTTCCGTAGTTGTCGAGGATGTCGTCCAACTCGCGGCCGATGGTGCGCGGGTCGTCGCCGCGCTTGAGCCGCTCTTCGACCCGGTCGAGGTCGAGCGTCATCATGCGTCGTGCCGCCGCCGACGTCAGCCGGGCCGCGTCCGCGCGCGCCTTGTCGAGGCGGGCGCGCACCGCGGAGGCTGTCGTTGCGCTGCTCGGCCGAGGACGCTTGCTGGTGCCGGTGTTCGGCTTCGTGGCGCCTGTGCGGCT
>JBFMAB010000019.1:0-1741 GCA_040755835.1 Myxococcota bacterium | reverse complement strand
CCGTCGTCGGGGTGTCCGGCGTTGCGCCCGTCGGCGTCACGGTGTCCGGCGTTGCGCCCGTCGGCGTCACGGTGGTCGGCGTTGCGCCCGTCGGCGTCACGGTGTCACGCGTTGCGGCCGTCGGAGCATCGGGCCTCGCGGCGACGTGCGGATCGCCCGGGGCGGCCTGCGTCGCGCCCGTCGTGGGCGGGACGGGCGCCGTCGGCTCGTCGGGCTTGGTCGCGTAGCGCCAGCCGACCGCCGCGAAGATGACGAGCACCAGCGCGCCGAGGGCCAACACTGGCACGACCAACCCGCTTCGCGTCTGAGAAGTGGTCGACGCCTCGTGCGCCGCGGGCGCTGCCTTTACCGCGTCACGTGAGGGCGAGGTCGCCGCGTCGCGCTTGACGATTCGGGTCGACACGGGCTCGGCGGGCGCGGCGGCGGGCGCCTCCGGTTGGCGGCGCGCGGCAGCCTGTCCGGCGGGCACAGCGCGAGCGGCCTGTCTCGCGTCGGGCTTGAGCGGCTCGTCGAGCGCCACCATTGGCCGGGGCGTCTTCACCCTGTCCTTCCCGTCGAGGTTGCGGCGAATGCGCGTGAGCTCGCCCTGAACCTCGAGCGCCGAGCGGGGCCGCGCGTCGGGCTTCTTCTCGAGTAGCCGCGTGACCAGCGCCGCGAGCTCCGGTGGGCAGTCGGGCGCGAGCTGGCGCAGCGACGGCAGCGGCTCTTCGAGGTGCTTGATCATCAAGTCGACGAAGCTGTCCGCGTGGAAGGGCTCCTGGCCGGTGAGCAGCACCCACGCCACCACGCCCATCGCGTAGAGGTCGGTCGCCGGCGTCACCTTCTGCCCGCGGATCTGCTCGGGCGCCATGTAGCCCGGCGTGCCCATCACGATGTTCGGCGAGGTGGACGACGACGCGCCCAGCCGCTTCGCGAGCCCGAAGTCCAGCACGGTGATGTGCCAGCTCTGGTTCGGCAGCGTGGTGACGAAGAGGTTCGCGGGCTTCAGGTCGCGGTGCACCACGCCCGCGGCGTGCGCCGCGCCCAGCGCCGCCATCGACTGGTCCAACACCGTGATGACCTCGACCGCGCTCAGGCGTTGCTTCTCGCTCAGCACCTCGTCGAGCGGCAGCCCGTCGAGCAACTCCATCACGAAGTAGTGTCGCCCGTCGGGGAGCGTCCCGAAGCTGAAGATGTCGATGATGTTCGGGTGGCGGATGGCGTTGACCGCGCGCGCCTCCTCGAGCAGCCGTTGCATCGTGTTCGGGTCGTCGGCGACGTCGGGCAGCAGCACCTTGATGGCGACCTTCTTGCCGATCATCGGCTGGACGCCGCGGTACACCGCGCCCATCCCGCCGCGCGAGAGCGCCTGCTCCACCTTGTACTCACCGAGCGTGCGGCCGATGAGCGGGTCGGACAGCTTCGTGGAGCCGCTGCCATCGTCGGCGTGCATGCCCGCGAGCACCTCCCGGCAGCGCGGGCAGGTGTCGAGGTGCTCCAGCACGCCGCGGCGCCGCTCGGGCTCGAGCAGGTTGTTCGAGAACTCGAGGAGTTCGGACTCGTCCAGGTGCTCCTCGCGAAGCACCGGGGGCCGGGCCGTGCGCCCGAGGTCGCTGCGGGTCTCGTCAGAAGGCATATCCACCCTTGCGAAAGTTAGAGATCGAAAGCGCATCAATCGCTACCACGAAATTGCCTGTTTGACGTAGGCGACATCGGGATGCTCGAAGAAGGACCTCAACAGCTCCCGGTCGGTCTTGATGGT
>JBFMAB010000018.1:0-17827 GCA_040755835.1 Myxococcota bacterium | reverse complement strand
GGCTGCAGTTGAACATCCACTTCGCGGGCCGCTTGCCCACTGCCTGATGAATGTGTCAGAGACGCCCAACGACGAACGGCATCAACCCGCCGCTCCGGCCGATACACCGAATTCCTGACACCCTCGCCACCTGTGTTGCGTTGCTCACCGCGCTCGCACACAACCTCCTCGTGCACGGACGCCGACTCGTCGAAGCGCTTGGCTGACCGGCGCGACGAGACTCGCCATCGCCACCAGGTCCCGAAATAGCGCACCGCGCATCGCGGCTACGTGCGCGGCCAGCGTCACGCCTCGGAGCCACCGTTTCCCAGTCTGATCCGCGCCGGCGCTCCGGGCCGATTTCTCGACTGCTCTTGAGTGGCCGCCGGTGCTCCGATGGTTGCCACGGCCCTGGCGCGCTACGGTGCCGCGCATGAAGCCCGTCGTCCTCGCCCTCGCGCTGCTCGCCCTCGCGCTCGCCGCCTGCACCAACGCGTCGCCCTGCTCCACCTGTCCGCCGCTGGCCGGCACCTACTCCGTCGCGTGGGAGCGCGCGCTCAACCTCGCCGACGGCTGCGCCGCGACCGGTCCGCAGCCGCAGACGCTCACCTTCTCGCAGGCCGGCGCCACCGCCTCCGTGCTGGTCGACGGCGTCGAGCTCCAGGGATCCGTCTACGACACCTTCGACTTCTCCCTGTCCGGGACGCGGCCCGACGTCAGCTACTTGCTCCGCGGGACGGTGATCCCCACCGACGCGGCGACCGATGCGGGCGTGCGGATCACCGGATCGCTCACCACGAGGACGGACGCGTGCGAGCTGCGGGAAAACTACACGGGCGACAAGATCTCGAGGTGACGAGATCGAGCCGCCCTGGGTGCTGCCCCTGCTCCCTGACCGTCTCCACAGAGGGGACAGGAAACGTCGTCCCGCTACTTCTTCGCCTTCTTCGACCCGCCGGCGGCCTTCTCCGCCGCCTTCTTGCGCTCACGGCGGCGCTTCCACTTCAGGCGGATCGCGTGACGCACGCGGCGGTGCTTCGACTTGCTCTTGGCCATGCTGTCCTCTGCTCCTTGAACCGTGCTGCGAATGGGTGGCGGGCCTCGTACCAGAAAACGCCCGCCGCCGTCATGGTTTGCGTGGGTCGTCCTTCGGGGCGTTGAGCGGGTACGGCATGCCCTCGGCGCTGCGCTTGCGCGACGGGGCCGCCGCGTCCAGGTCGAAGGCGATCTGCCGGTCGTCCTCGATGATGGGCTCCGTCCCCGCCGGCACCGCCGGCTGCTGCGGCTCGAGCTTCACGCTCGCGAAGATCGGCCGCGTCGCGTCGACGAAGCGCCGCACCTCGTCCAGCGGCAGCGCCGGCACGAAGTTGCCGTGCACCCCCGACATCGGCGTCGCCATGCACATGGAGTTCAGGATCGCCTCCTCCGTCGCCTCCATCACCGCCTCGTAGAGCGGGTCCAGGCGCTGATCGAGGAGCAGCTTCATCTTGTAGACCATCTTCCGCGTGCGCCGCGGCACCACGTTCGCCGTCGAGAAGCCCACGACGATCTCCCCGGAGCCGTGCGCCGCGTAGCTGCCGACCCGACCGATGCCCAGGGAGACGCGCTTGCACAACCGGTGGATCTGGTGCGGCAACAGCGGCGCGTCCGTCGCCACCACCGCGATGATCGAGCCGTACGACGCCCGCCGGCGCGGCGTGTCCTTGAACTTCTCCGCCAGCACCTCGCCCACCGGCAGGCCGGCCACCCGGAGGTTGTGCATCTTCCCGAAGTTGCTCATCACCAGGACGCCCAGGGTGTAGCCGCCGAACACCTGCGGCAGCTTCCGCGAGCTGGTGCCGATCCCCGCCTTGAAGTCGCAGGTGATCATCCCCGTGCCGCCGCCCACGCAGCCCTCTGCCACCGGCCCCGTCTTCGCGGCCCGCAAGGCCGAGCGCACGTGCTCGTCCTTCACGTGCTGCCCGGAGATGTCGTTCAGGTAGCTGTCGTCGCACTCGCCCACGACGGGGATGATCACGTCGTGCTCGTCGCCGATGCCCGGGTACTTCTCCACCATCGACCGCGCGAGCGCGTCCGACACCGCGCCCACCGCCATGGTGTTGGTGAGCATGATCGGCGTCTCCAGCAGACCCCACTCCTGCACCTGCGTCAGCCCCGCCACCTCGCCCGCGCCGTTCAGCACGAAGGCGCCGCCGGCCAGGCGTTCCATGAAGATGTTGCCCTCGTTCGGGAGGATCGCCGTCACGCCCGTGCGCACCGGCCCCTTCCCCTTCACCAGCGGCCCCGCCTCGCCCTTGATGATCGTCGAGTGGCCGACCAACACGCCCTCCACGTCGGTGATCGCGTTGTACCGGCCCGGCTTGAAGCGCCCGAGCGGGAGATCGAGATCGCGAGCGCGGACGCGCTTCTCGGTGACCATGGCCCTCCCCTACCACGGCGAGCGCAGGACACGCGCGCTCATCTCGACGTCCGGGGGGCGCTCCGTCCTCCACGTCCAGGCCGTCGGCGCTCGCGGCGCTCTCCGTGCCCGCGTACGCGCTGAAGCTGGCCGCAGGGTTCGCGGTGCGGCACGGGGAGAAGGGGTAGCCGCGACTTTGGTTCTCCTCCTCCCCGACGCTCTCAGGTTCCGGTCTTCTCCGCGCGCGGCGGGCTGGCCGGCGCAGGCGGCGCGGAGGTGCGCGGCGCTGCGCTCTCGTCGCGGCGGCGCGACTCCTTCTCCTTGTACCGGCGGATCGCCCCCGAGAGGATCTCCCCGATGAGCGTGCGGTAGTCCATGCCTTCGCCTTGCGCGATCAGCACGAGATCGCTCCAGCCCGGCGTCAGGCCCGGCAGCGGGTTGCACTCGAGGAAGTAGATCCGCTCGTCTTCGTCCATGCGGAAGTCGATGCGCGCCACGTCGCGGCAGCCGAGCGCCATGAAGGCCCCGCGCGCCGCCGCCCGCATCCGCTCGAGTTGCGCAGGCAGCAGCTTCGCCGGCGCCTCGTAGCGGATCCGATCGTTCGCCTCGAGCTTGTCCTCGAACTTGTAGATCGGCGTCGAGTCCGACTTGTCCGTGAAGACGATCTCCATCGGCGGCAGCACCTCCGGCCGGCGCTCGCCCAGCAGCCCCACGGTGAACTCGCGCCCGCCGATGTACTCCTCGACCAGCGCCGGCTGCTTGTAGCGCTCCACCAGCTCCTTCACGACCTCGCGCAGCTCGGCTTCCGTGTTGCACACCGACTTGCTGACGACGCCCTTGGAGCTGCCTTCCGCCACCGGCTTCACCATGAGCGGCCACCGGGTGAACTGCCTGTCGAGGCGCTCGCGGCCCGTCGTCATCAGCTGGAAGTTCGGCGTGTCGATGCCGGCGGCGCGCACCACCTTCTTCGCCAGCGCCTTGTCCAGGGCCAGCGACAGCGTGGCGGGATCCGACCCGGTGTACGGAATGTCGAGCAGCTCCAGCAGCGCCGGCACCTGGCTCTCGCGGTTTCGCCCGCGGAAGCCCTCGGCGATGTTGAAGACGACGTCGACCTGCGTGGTGGCCAGCACCATCGGCAGCTCGGCCGTCGCCTCGAGATCGACCACCTCGTGGCCGTGGCTCGCGATCGCCTCGCGGATCGCCTGCAGCGTCGACGGCGAGTCGTACTCCGCCTCGGTGTCCTCCGCGCCGTCCGCCGTCGGCTTGATGCGCTTCACGTTGAACGTGAAGCCCACCTTCAGCGGGCCGCGGCGCGTTGGCCGCGACAGCCCGCGCGGCTTGTCCTTCACCTTGAAGCGCCGCGCCGCCGACTGGATCACCGCATCGATGACGCCGTCGAAATGCAGCCCGTCGAGCGCCGCCGACGCGTAGATGCCCGCGCCCTGCTGCAGGCTGGGCAGCGCGTTCAGCTCGAGAAAGTACGGCACGCCCGCGTCCGACAGGCGGAAGTCGATGCGCCCCAGGTCCTTGGTGTCCAGCTTGCGGAAGATCGCCTTCGCCGTCCTCCGCAGCCTGTCGCTCATCTCCTGGCTGATGTTCGCCGGCGTGAGCACGCTGACGGCGTCGTCGCGCAACGTCTTCAGCTCGTAGTCGTAGATGGCGTACTTGCGGCCCTTCATCGCCTTCGGGGCGATGACGTACTCGACGGGCGTCAGCACGCCGTCAAAGTCGTTGTCCACCGACTCGAGGAACGGCACCGCGAGGTCGCGCCCCGCGACGTACTCCTCCACCAGCACGCCCGCCGGGTAGCTGGCCAGCGCCTGCTGCACCTTGCCCTTCAGCGCGTCGATGCTCTCGGCGACCGAGTCCTGTGTGATGCCCTTCGAGGAACCCTCGAAGTTCGGCTTCACGATGACGGGGAAGTGGAGATCGTCGGGCTCGAGATCCGACAGCTTCTCGATGAACTGCCAGCCGGGCGTGCGCACGCCCTCCTCGCGGAGGATCAGCTTGGTGAGCTGCTTGTCGAGGGTGACGGCGAGCGCGTAGGCGTCGCTGCCGGTGTACGGGAAGCCGAGCTCCTCGAAGAGCGCGGGGAAGAAGGCCTCCCGGAAGCGGCCGCGGCGACCCTCGGCGGTGTTGAAGATGAGATCGGGCGAGAACGCCTCGAGGCGGGCGACGGTGCGCGACGCCGGGCCGGAGACCTCCATGCGCTCGACGCGGTGGCCGAGGCGCTCGATGGCCGAGGCCAGGGCGTTGACGGTCTCTTCGGTGTCGAACTCCGCTTCCTCCTCGGAGTCGGACAGCTTCAGGTTGTGGGTGAGCGCGATGCGCATGGGGCCTTTCGACTACTGGGTTTCGTCGGGCGACTCGGCCCGGCGGTGCACGCGGAAGCGGGCCGAAGCCCGCGCCTCCCCGCGCGAGGTGACGTACTGGGCTTGACCGGCGGCCACCTTCCCGTCGATGACCTGGGTCTGCGCCCACGCGTCGCCGAGGCGCACGCCGTCGGGGTCTCGCCAGCAGCGCACCGCCTCGATGCCGCCGATGACGACGGCGCCGGCGATGAAAGCCTTGAAGCCGAGCTCCGGCATCATCGTGAGGATGATGACGAGGCCGAACGGCGAGTTGCGCAGCACGCTGTCGCGGTGCCGCGCACCGGCGCCGGTGGGCAGGTAGATGACCTTCACGCCGAACAGCTTCTTGCCCGGGCTCTGGCCCTGCAGCATCCCGTCGGCGAACAGCAGGTAGAGCAGCGCGATGACGATGCCCGCGGGGCCCGTGGAGACGTACAGCACCCACGCGACGACGAGATCGACGAGCCGCGCGCCGCCCCGCAGCAGCAGCGAGGCCTTGGGGGAGCGGGGGACCCCTTCCTCGGAGCCGACGACGCGCAGGTCCGGGCGCGACGTGGCGCTCACGCGCCGCCCTCCTCGTCGCCCTGGTCCACCTCGAGCGACACGATGCGCAGCGCTTCGTCCTGATCCTCTTCACCGGCGAGCGCGCGCAGCCGCGCCCAGGGGTCGACGGCCGGCGGCTCGCGCACCGGCTCGCGGGCGATGCGACGGAGGTGCGCCTGGGCCTCGTCGGCCGGGCGGAAGGCGTCGGGCGTGGCCGCGGGCGCGGGCGCCTCCTCCTCGAGCACCTCGCCCTCGCGGGTGAAGAAGACGAACGCCATCGCCGGGCGCTTCGAAGACTCCCGCATCGCGAACTGCACGCCGTCGAAGCTCCAGCCCTTCGGGACCCACTCGTTCAGCGTTCGCTCGAGCGCGCCTTCGTCGACCGTGGACAACTCCACGACCTTGTAGTGCAGCGCGCGCCGCGCCGTCGCCCCGGCCGAACGGGCGGCCGCGCCGGCGAAGCGGCGCTGGGCGGCGGTCGGTTTCGGCGTGCGGCGGGGTCTCGGCATGCGGTCAGGCGTGATCTCGCCGATTGTGCGGCGGCGGATCAACCTCCTCGGTGCACGGCGCTCACCAGACGCCGCGGTACTTCTCTTTGCGCGACGGCGCGAACGCGCTGCCCGGGTTGTTCTCCGCGGCCTCGGCCCACAGGAGGCTGACGATCGTCTTGGCGCCGATCGCCGCGACGCCGCCGAGGATGAACGGGACCGGGCTGGGCTGGAACGCGAGGATGAGCGCGGAGATCAACGTGACGATGCCGCCGGCGCCGACGCCGAAGAGGTTGGCCCGCATGATCTGCATGGTGCTGGGGTTGAACTTGAGCGTGGCGAGCGCCATCGCGCCGGCGCCGATGGCCGGGGTGAGCAGGATCGCGTCGAGGCCTTTGCGCAAGTCGGCCCCGCCGCCGCTCGTCCCGATGATGGCGAGGATGAAGGCGGTGTAGATGGCGGCCCAGGCGCCGCCGGAGACGATCAGCACGCCCTTGTTCATGGGCAGCTCACCGCCGCCGACGACGGTGGTGAGCCAGGCGGCGATCGAGTTGCCGATGACGGTGCTCCAGGCGACCGCGACCGCGTTGTTGTTCGACGCCAGGTCCGCGATGCCGCCGAGGAAGGCGCCGCCGAAGAACGAGTTGATGATGCCGAAGTTGGCCGCGCGCGGGCTCATCCAGTGGTTGAACTGCCACCAGGCGGACGCACCGAAGCCGAGGCCCGCGCCGACGAGGGAGCCGGCGAGGTACGCGATGCGCGCGTCCTGGTTGGTCCACCGGCTGGAGTCCTTCACGCAGTCAGCGGCGGCGCCCGCGCTGGCGCAGCTCGCGTCGAGGATGCGCGGAATCATCTGGGTGCCCAGCACGCCGAGGCCCGTCATCAACGTGTGATGGAGGATGAAGGTGAGGCTGCCCGGCCCGGACAGGAAGGCGCCCTCGCGCGGGTGGCCGTCGAGCATCGCGCCGGGGCCCGGCGGCGGGGCCTGCCTGGGGTTCTCGTCGAGTTGCTCGGGCGGCGGCGGCGGCGGCGGCATGGCCTCGATGGTGCGCGGACCGCCGGCGTCCACCGGCACCTCGCTCGGAGGAATCGGTGGGGGCTCGCCGGCCTCGGCGGGTGGCGGCATCGGCGGCGGCTCGGCGGGCAGCACGACGGTCTTCGGTGTGATGTCCGGGGTCTCCTGGATGCCCGCGTCGGCCTCCGGCGGCCACGGGACTTCGACGACCCGCTCGTTTTGTGCAAGCGCCACCGCGGACAGCAGCGCGATCCCCACTCCCATCGTTCGCAGCATGGCAGTGGGAAACATACCGCGCTTCGGGTACGCGTCAGCCATGCCGATTCAATCGTTGGGGGCGCTGTCACCCGTCATCCACCCGCAGGCCTGGGTCCACGAGGGAGCCTGGGTGTTGGCGGACGTGCACCTGTCAGAGGACGTGTCGGTGTGGCCCGCGGCGGTCCTGCGGGGAGACTCCGGGCGCATCACCATCGGCGCGCGCTCCAACGTGCAGGACGGAAGCGTGGGCCACGCGACGACGGGCGTGTCGACGACCACGGTCGGAGAGGAGTGCACCATCGGCCACCGGGTGACGCTGCACGGCTGCACCGTCGGCTCCCACTGCCTGGTGGGCATGGGGAGCACCCTGCTGGACAACGTGGTGCTGGGCGAGTGGTGCTTCGTGGCGGCGGGCTCGCTGATCCCGCCCGGGAAGGTGTTCGCGCCGAGGAGCTTCATCCTCGGGAGCCCGGCGAGGCGCGTGCGGGAGGTGACGGAGAAGGAGCTCGCCGCGATCGACGAGGGCTGGAAGGTGTACGTGGGGTTGCTGCAGAAGTACCGGGGGCAGCGCGAAGGCTCTTGAGGTGGCTGGCAGGGACAGGGGGCGGCCGCGGTGCCGGTTGCGATCAGCCCCTCGACTTCGAAGCGAAGCCGCGCAGGTGACCAGGCTCAGCGCGCGCCGAGCGACGGGCCGAAGGGGGATCTCCAAAAGCGGGATGGGATTCCCATTCCAAATCGCCCAAATCGCACGCAGTCAATTCATGGGGTTGCGTCGTCGAGCGCGCGAAAAAGTGGGATGGGAATCCCGTCCCACTGTTCCGGTCCCCCGTCTCGCGCCGCGTCTGCCTGGCCGAGCCGCGCGGACACCACGTGTGGATCTGTCGCCTCGCGCCGCGGTGCTCCCCCGGAGCGTGCAGGGAGTGCGTCCACCCCGCCACCGCTCACCCTCGAGGCGACGTCACCGGCGCTTCGCGTCTTCCCGGTAGATGTCCGCGAGCGCGTGGGCCTTCTCCACCTCGTCGCGCGCGGCGTCCAACTTCAGCACCCGCTCCAGCTGCGCGGCCTGCGCCTTGAGCGCGTCCGTCACCAGCCCGCCCGCCGACAGGCGGGCCTTCGCGGAGATCCGCTCGTCCTTCAGCTCGGACACCTGCCGCCCGAGCTCCTCGGCCGTCTCCTTGAGCAGCGAGGCGTCGGCCTCCGCGGTGGCGAGCGCCTTCTTCGTCTCTTCGAGCCGTCGCGTCGCGTCGCGCACGTCGCGCTCGAGGATCGCCTTCGCCTTCCCGTCACCCGCGCGCCGCGCGTCGGCGATCCGCTCCTCGAGCTCCCGCAGCCGCTTCGCGTAGCGCGCCTCGTCCCGCGCCAGCTCGCCCTTCAGCGCCAGCAGCGTCGCGGCCGAGCGCCGGACCTCCCCGGCCTGCTTCTCGAGCGAGGCGATGACGCCGTCGAACACCGCCAGCGGATCCTCGGGCGTCGGCGGCGGCTTCTTCTTCCACAGGAACCCCACGGCTCGCCGCACTGTAGTCGAAACGCATCAGCTGAAGGGGCGGCAGGTGAGCCGCACCCGCGCCAGCGCCCGCGCGAGCGCTTCGTCCTGCGCGCCCACGGCCTCGAGGTAGCGGGCGGGCGTCAGCTCGTACACGCCCAGCAGGTGGTTGAGCAGCGTCACCGCCTCCGCCGCGCGCATGTCCGCCGACGCCAGCGCCGCGGCCTCGGCGACCGCCTCGAGAATGTCCACCACCCGCGCCACCACCTTCTCAGGCGCGCGGCTCGGCGCCGGCTTCTCGGGGAACAGCGCGTCGAACTGCGAGTCGGCCCGCACCGGCAGCCGCGCCGGCCGCTTCTCGGCGATCGCCTCCAGAGCCTCGAGGTGCGGCACCAGCCGCTCCAGCACGTCGTCCGTCAGCGGCACCTCCGCCGGCAACAGCGTGCGCCACGCGCTGTCGAACTCCGTCTTCACCAGCTGGATCTCACTGTCCGACAGGTGCGAGTAGAAGGCGCGGCCGCCGCCCCGCCGCTGCTCCAGCACCAGCGACTTGAGATCCGGGTTCTCCTCGCCCAGGGAGATGAAGGAGAGGTCGATCTCCAGGCCCTCGTACGGCTTCTTCGTCTTGCGGATGAGCTCCAGGTCGACGCCGTCCTCGCCGTCCGTCACCAGCACCACCGTCGCGCGCGCGAGGTACGGGTCCTTCCCCTGCGCCTTGCCGATCGAATCGAACGCGGCCATCAGCGCCAGCGAGATGTCCGTCTGCCCTTCGGCCGGGCTCTGGCGGAGCAGCTTCTCGATGTGCCGCGTCGCGTCCGCCCCGCTGTCGACGCGCACCAGATCAGTCGGCACGTCGTTGAAGAACGAGAAGTACAGCGGGTCGAACGGCAACCCCACCTTCGCCTTCACGCGGATCGCGTTCAGCTCGGCGACGAGGATCGCGTCGCGGAAGCGCGCCCGCGCCCCGTGCATCGAGCCCGACGCGTCCAGCACGTACACGCGCACCGCCGTCTTCTTCACCCGCCTCGGCTTCGGCGGCGGCTCCTCCTCGAGGTAGGCCCGCACCATCTGCCGGCCGGCGGCGAGATCGAGGATCAGCGTCCCCGGGTGCGCCACCACGAAGTGCTCCACGTCGTCGACGCGGTTGGTGAACTCGTAGGACATGAGCTGCGTCGGGTACGGCACCCGGCGCTGCACCGGCCGCGTGGCCTTGAGTTCGGCCTCGACGAGCTCCTCCGACAGCGAATCCTCGACGTCGAAGTAGCGCGCGCACCCCGCCGCCAGCTCGAGCGCCCGGCGCTGATCCTCGTCCAGCTCGAAGGCCAGCTGCGCCAGCGCGTCGGCGACCGCATCCTCGACGCCGCCCTTCCCGCCCGCCGGCAGCTTCTCGGCCCGCTCGGGGCGCGCCGGCTCGCGGTAGCCCAGCGACCGGCGCAGCTCGTCGCGCTGCACCAGCGTCGCCGCGCCCTCCGACGGAAGCAGCGCCTGCACCGCGGCCGACGCCACCTTCGTCAGCTCCTCGTCTTCGGCCTCCACCGCCCGGTCGTACAGCGCTCGCAGGCTCTTGTAGGCGGTGCGGGGATCACGCCGGGCCGTGTGCCGCAGGTGCCGGATCAGCTCGTCGAAGCTGCGCACCGCGGGTGAGGAGCGTACGCGATCGCGCGCAGCGCCCAGCTGCACCCGCAAGCCGCGGATCCGATCGCGGTCGGCCTGCGCGTCGGCGCTCATGCGCAGCACCAGCTCGTACGCCACGTCGAGATCGCGCCGCTTCTGCGCGCTGTCCTCCACCGCCTGCCGCGCGCGGTCCGCCAGGAACTCCGCCACGGCGAGCCGCGCGCTCGACGGGGCGAGGCGCCCCGGGGGCCGGGCCCGCGGGAGCAGCTCCCCATCGGGCGGGGGCGCGCCCGGCGGGACGGGCCGCTCGAACACCGCGGCCACCTTCACGATACGCGCGAGGCGCGGGAAGGCCTCGCCCAGCTGCCGCACCAGGGGCACCGGCGTCGACTTCAGCGCCGCGAGCCGCTCCGCCTCGCCCAGCGCCTCCTCGTATTGGTCGATCGCCTCCAGCGCACGGGCCGAGAGGCCCTGGCTCAGCGCCTGCAATCGGCCCCTGGTCGCGCCCAGCTCACGAAGGAGGCGCGCGTCGGCCACGGTGTGGACGCCGGCGCGGTCGAGCTCCGCGTCCAGCGCCGCCAGCGCGTCCAGCGAGGCCTGCCCGTCGTCCCGTGCGAACAGGGCCCTCGCGCGCGAGAAGAGGCCCAGCGGCGGCGGCCGCCCGGCCTTCAGCGCATCGAGGCGATCGCGCAGGGCGTTGAAGCGGTCGACCAGCATGCGTCACCGTCACTTCGCGGCGCGCGCGTCCAGGAGCCGCCGGGCGTAGCCCATGAAGTCCTCGGCCATGCCGTTGACGAGCTCCTCCACCTTTCGCGCTGCCTGGCCGCGCTCGTCCGGCTCGCCCACCAGCCGCGCCGCCGACGACTTGAGCCGCACCAGCTCGCCTTCGCGCGTCACCAACATCGGCATACGGCTCTTCACCAGCAGGTCGAACGCCCGGTCGGCGTCGGCGCGCGTTCGCAGCGTGTCCGGCTGCGGCAGGCTGCCCAGAAGCTGCGACAACCAGCCGCGCAGGAAGCGGACCCGCACCACCAACGACGCCACCTCGGCGTCGGCCACCGCGTCACGCAGCTCCCTGGAGAGCGGCTGGGCGCCGCCGCCCGCCAGGATCCCCGAGAGGTTCGACAGCGCCAGCAGCTCGCCGTCGGGCGCGGTCGCGGCGAGCTGCTGCCGGTAGACGGTGTACGCCTCGCCCGAGAAGGCCTGCTGCGCGTCGGGCGGCGGCGTCCGGGGCGCCACCAGCACCGTCCTCACGTGCTCGCCGACGCGCTGCTCGATCAGATCGCGCACCGCGCGCAACCCGGCCTCGACGCTGGCGCCTTCGCGCTTCAGGTTGTCCGCGACGGACTGCAGTACGCGCGCCAGCTCGTCGAGGCGGGAGAACGGGGCGCGCGCGAGCGCTTCCCGCGCGTACGTCTCGCCCAGTGGCGTGAGCAGCTCCGCGCGCAGCCCGCGGTGCCGGGCCGACAGCTCGGCGAGCGCCTTCTCGAGATCGCGCAGGCGCCGGCTGTCGCTGGTGAGCTGCTCGAGCGGGTCGACGGGCCGCTTCGTCGCCGGCTGCGCGAAGGCGCGCACCGTGCGCCGGCGCAGGGCGATCGCCGCGCGCTCCCGCACGTCGTGCAGCTCCCCGCGCAGCTGATTCTCGAGCTCGGGCGCCACCAACGCCGCGCTCTGCAGCACCTCCACCAGCTTCGACAGCTCGTCGGACAGGTTGGTCGCCAGCCCGGCGATGCCTTCGAGGCGGATCGTCTCGTCGAACTCCGCCGCCTCGGCGGCCAGCGCGATCATCTGCGCGGCCTGCCGGCAGTACTCGGCCACCTGCCGGGAGATCGCCGGCAGCCGCTCCTGCAGCTCCGGCACCCGCCGCGCGAGGTCGAGCACGTCAGCGAAGCTGCCGAGCAGCGCGATGCCGCCGCGCCCTTCTCCCTGCGCGGACATGCCTCGCGCCACGCGCAGCTCCAGCCCCCCCAGCAGCGCCTCGGCGGCGCGGAGGAGCGGGGCGCGGTTGTCCGGGTGCCGCGGGCCTGGCACGAGCTTCGTCTTGAGCGCCGCGGCGGTGGTGCTGGCCACGGCGGCCGACCAGCTGCGCGCCATCGCCTCCGCTGACGCGAGGTCCTCCTTCACCTGCAGCTCGCTGGCCTCGCGGTCGATCGCCTGGCCCAGCATCGGCAGGACGCGATCGATCGACTCCACGAAGGCCTTGTGCTCGACGCGCAGGATCTCCAGCTGCGCGCGCTCGCGGGGATCCGCCGCGGTCTTGAGCAGCCCGTCCAGCTCCTCCACCGGCGGGCCGCCGAGCAGGAAGAAGTGCTTGAGCTCGCGGAGGTCGTCGATCTCCGCCACCAGGCGGCGGTCCGGCCGGCGGTAGATCCGGTCGCGCACCACCGCCGCCTTGAGCGCCCACAGCGCCTTCACCATCGAGCGCTGCGAGAAGTACTTGGTGGGCACGTAATCCGGCAGCTTCACCACCTGCGCCAACAGCTCCCGCTCCAGCGTGTCGGCGAGCAGCTCGAGCCCTTCCGAGACGATCGCGGGCACCTCCACCGCGGCCACCGTCTCCTGCAGCACGTCGAGCTGCTGCAGCGTGAGCCGCTCGCGCAGCGCCGGCCGCTGGCCCGTCTGTGCCCGCCACAGCATCTGCGCGCGGCTCGGCCGCCGCGCGAAGGACTTGGGCGTGAAGCAGATGAAGGAGATGCGATCCGCGAAGGCCTGCAGCGTCTCGGGCGAGCGCTGCAGCACCTCGGACAGGTAGCGGTTCGACGTCATCACCGCGCACTCGCAGCGGCCCGGCGTCACCTTGCGGCCGTGCTTGAGCTCGCGCTCGTGCAGCACGTTCAGGATCGACCGCAGCAGCATGTCGCGGCCGTCGAAGACCTCGTCGAGGAAGGCGTGGACCGCGCCCAGCATGCCCTCCTCCGTCAGGTGCTCGGTGCGGCCCGTCTCGGTCAGCACCTTGAAGTCCACCGGGCCGATGAGGTCGGTCTGCACGGTGTTCTCGGCGAGCTGCTTGGAGAAGAGCGACGGCTTCCCGGTCTTCTCGTCGGTGATGCGCCCCAGCACCGCGCTGGCGATCGCGCTCTTGGCGGTGCCCGGCGGGCCGATGATGAGCACGTGCTCGCGGCACAGCAGCGCCAGCTCGAGCTGTTGGAAGAGCACGTCGCGCTCGAGGAAGGCCTCGCGCAGCTCGACGAAGAAGCGCCGGAAGGCGGCGGCCGACTCGGAGAAGCGGGCCTCGAGCGCGGCCATGGCAGGTGCGTTCACGGTGCAGGATCCTCGACCTTCAGGCCGCCCCCGTGGAAGCGAAACTGCCGTGGAGGCGCGGCCGCGCGAGTATAACGGCCCCGCCGCGCTGCCGGCCCCTGCCCCGTGCTCGACGAGCCCCGCCCTCTCCAGTCGCTCACCCTGCCCGCGCTCGTGACGGCGCTGGCGGTGGCCGTGCTGGCCGGCTTCGTCACCTTCGGCGGGCTCGCGCAGACGATGAACCTCGCGTGGGGGCTGTGGACCGCGGAGGGGCTCGTCTTCTTCGGGCTGCCCTTCGTGGTGGTCCGCCGGGCGGGTCTGTTGCCTTTGCGCCTCGGCGGCCTGGACGCGGGCACGCCGCGCGGCCTGGGCCTGGGCTTCGCCTTCGGGGCGATCAACTACTTCGCGTGGGCGGTGCCGCTCATGGCGCTCGCGCAGGCCTTCTTCCCGCAGCGCGTGGTGGAGCTGTTCGACTCGTCGGCCATCTTCAAGCACCAGACGCCGGTGGAGACGGTGCTGCTCGCCGTCGGCGTCAGCGTCGCAGCGCCCCTCTGCGAGGAGTTCTTCTTCCGCGGCGTGCTGCAGCCGGGTCTCCTGGAGAAGCTGGAGCCGCCCACCGCCGTCGTGGTGTCGGCCTTCGTCTTCGCCTTCTTCCACCTCGATCCCGTCGGCTTCCTCGCCCGCTTCGAGATGGGCGTCGTCTTCGGGCTGCTCGCGTGGCGCTCGGGCTCGCTGTGGCCGTCGATCGGCGCGCACGCGGCGAACAACCTCGTCTCGACGGCCCTCTTCTTCGCGGCCGGCGGCGACACCGAGGGCGACCTCGCGTGGTGGGTGCCTTCGCTCAGCTTCGCCGTGGGCAATGCCGGGCTCGCGCTGCTCGTCCGCCTGTCGGCCGGGAAGCTCGAGAGCCCCAGGCCCGCGGCGATCGTCGAGGCGCCACCGCCGTCGTGGGGCCGGCTCGTGGGGCCGTGGCTTCTCGGCGCGGCGGTGTTGGTGGGTGGGCTCCTGGCGGTCGACTGGCGCGGCGTTCAGCTGGGCTTCGTCGACGCGCTGGTGACGCTGGACCGGGACGCGCGAAAGGACGAGCGGCTCTGGGCGCTGCGCGACCAGGCGCGGCGCGGGGAGATCCCCCTCGACGAGTACCGTGCCTACCGGACCGCCCTGTCGAAGCGCCCCGAGGCCACGCCCGGCGCGCCCGACGCGGGCGTCAGGTGAAACGGTAGGACTTCACGACGAAGCGCGGGCCGATCATCGCGAAGGTGACGGTGTCGGCGTCCACCTCGCCCTCGGCTTCGATGCGCGCGCCGTTCTTCTTCAGCTTCCGGTCGCCGCCGGCCAGCAGGTACGTCTTGCCGTCGTCGGCCTCGAGCACCCAGAGGCCCGTCTCGACGTCGCGGAAGGCCACCTTCCCGGCCAGCGTCGTCATGCCGTCTCCTTCTTCAACATCGCGCGGGCAATGAAGAGGCAGACCAGCGCGTTGCCCAAAAGCCAGGGGATCGCGAGGAAGGTGAACGGCAGCCACGCCAGCGCCGGCGCGTGCGCCCAGGCGGAGTACGCGAGGATCGCCGAAAAGCCGATCGATAGTCCGCCGACCGCCTGGCGGATGCCCTTCCACTTGATGGCGAAGAGCGACGCCGCGATGGGCACCGCCGCCGAATAGACGAGCGGGTTCGCCAAAGCGCCGCGGCCGAAGATGATCTTGTTGAGCCAATCGGGCAGCGGCAGCGTGATGGAGGTCGTGAAGTCCGACGGCGCGGCGACCCACTGCACCGCGAAGACGCCCACGGTGGTGAGCAGCAGCGGCACGAAGAAGCCGGGCTTCGCCAGCACGTTCAGGTAGCCGGGGCGCTCCTTGCGGGCGAGCGTCAGCAGGACGAAGGCGAGCAGCGCGGCGGCCCAGCCGAAGGCCTTCCAGTCGGTCGCGCTGTACGCGTACGCGGCGACGTCGCCCTGCGCGTCCGGAGCGTCCTGCACGCCGTCGCGCTCGCGCGCGGCCTGCACCTCGGCCGGCAGCAACTCGTTCGGATCCATCGCGCGGATCTTCCTGAGCGCCTTGAGCGCGGCGTCCGCGTCCAGCAGGCCGTGGCCGTACTGCTCGTTCCACCCGGTGGTGCCCTCGGCGGGCCGGGCGCTCATGAACAGCGCCTTCTCCACCTGGTCGGGGTCCTTCGCGCCGGCCGCGAACAAGAGCGCCGCGACGCCCGCGACGTGCGGCGTCGCCATCGAGGTGCCCTGGTACGACGCGTAGACGGACTGCGACACGTCCTGCGGATCGATGGTGTTCTGGAGGATGCCCGCCGCCTCGCCCTGCGACTTGTCACCGCCGGGCGCCGCGATGTCGAGCTCCTTGCCCCACGAGGAGTACGGCGCCTTCTTGCCCGTCGGGCCCACCGCCGCGACCGCCACGCTGCCAGGGTACGCCGCGGGGAACTCGACGACGCCGCGGCCGCCGTTGCCCGCCGCGCACACCACGACGACGCCCTTCTCCCGCGCGTACTCGACGGCCTTCTCCATCACCAGCGAGCGGCCGCCGCCGCCCAGCGACATGTTGATGACCTGCGCGCCGTGGTCGGCCGCCCAGCGGATCGCGTCGGCGATCTGCGCGGTGGTGCCGCCGCCGAAGTGGTCGAGCACCTTCACCGGCATCAGCGTCGCCTCGAAGGCCACGCCCGCCACGCCTTCGCCGTTGTTGGTCGCCTGCGCGATGGTGCCGGCGACGTGCGTGCCGTGGCCGTGGTCGTCGTTCGCGTGCCGGTCGAGGTTCACGAAGTCGTACCCCTCGGTGAACTTCACGCCCTTCAGGTCCGGCACCTGGCGGAAGTCGTCGTAATCCTCGTACGCGATGCCGGTGTCCAGCACCGCCACCACCACGCCCTTGCCGTGCGTCGACTCCCACGCCTTCGGCATGTTGATCGCCTGCAGGTTCCACTGCTTCTGGTAGAGCGGATCGTTCGGTACGAAGCTGGCCGAGAAGCGCATCAGGGGCTCGGCCACCTCGACGTTCGGGTTCTGGCGGATCCGCTCGAGCAGCGCGGCCTCGTCGCCGTCGAAGCTGCCGACGGTGATGGCGCTGTCCACGCCCTCCTCGTCGTCGGCGAGCTCGAGATCCAGGCCCCAGTCCTTCTCCCACTCGTCGAACTCCGCCTTCGTGGTGCCGTCCTTGAAGTCGACGACGATGCTGTTCGGCACGTGGAAGGCCGGGTCGTCCGGCAGGTCCAGCGTCGACCAGCGCGCGCGCGGCGTGAAGTCGGTCGCCTCGTCGGGCGAAGCCTCCTTCGCGCAGCCCGCGGCGAGCAGGGCGACGGCGGACAGCGTCACAGCGCACAACGAGAGCGTCTTTCGCATGGCTTGGCCTCGCACCCCGCTACGAACGAAGGAGGAAACGATTGGATCTCCGCGCCTGTTCCGTCCGCCCGCCGTGAAGTTCCGTGAACGTGCATCAAGCGTAGCGGGTCCGCCGGGTTTTGGCGTCAGCCCACCCTGCCCGCGAGGCCGCCGAGCAGCGCCGCCACGGCCTTGCCCACCAGAGGCAGGTTGCGCTGGTAGGCCCGGGTCGCACCCGGGACGACGGTGAAGTGCCCTCCGCGGGCTTCGAGCGCCGTGGCCCAGCGCCCGCGATCCTGCGCCTCGTCCAGCTCGGCGACGACCACCGCGACGGCCAGCGCGGGCAGCGCGGTGAGATCGTCTGGCACCAACAGCGACGGGTTGATGAAGGCGAGGCCTCCGACCCGGGCCTCCCGCGCGAGCCGCAACGCGACGGCGTCGGACGCACCGATGGATGCGATGACGGGCGGCGCGCCGCCGGCGTTCTCCACCGCGAGCTCGAGCGCAGCCTCCGCGTCCTCGAACAGCGCCTCCACGTCCCGCGCGACGTGCCCCTGGCTGGCGCCCACGCCGCGGTAGTTGAAGCGCAGCGTCGGGTGCCCGGCGTGCGAGACGGCGAAGGCGAGCTCCGCGCCGACGACGTGATCCATCCCGCTGCCCTCGAAGGGCGGCGGCGGCAGCACGAGCAGGCCCGGCCGCCGCTCGCCGCGGTGGCTCACGCCCTCGAGCACGAGCCCGCCCGCCACGGGGATGAGCGTCGGCCGCTCGAGGAACTGGCCTTTGAGGACCATGGGCCCGCGTTCTCCCACGAAAGAAGTACGACGGGGGACCCGGTCGCCCGAGTCCCCCGCGGTACGGTCCGAGACGTGAGGTGCCTACGGGTTGTTGTTGTAGACGGTGGTCTGGCTCACGTCGATGCGGCGGCCGAAGAAGTTCAGCTGCGAGACGCACGAGACCGAGTCCGGCGTCGGGTTCGGGTTCGGGCACTGCTCGCTACCCGCGACGCACGGGAGTGCCCTGATTTCGGTGTTTCGCCCCGGGGTGGCTCTGCAAAGGAGCACCCATGGCGAGAAAGCAGAAGGTCGAGTCGAAGGAGGAGTCGGTGAAGGGTGACGTCCCGGCGGCTGCGAAGCA
>JBFMAB010000017.1:0-78546 GCA_040755835.1 Myxococcota bacterium | reverse complement strand
GAGTCCGGCGACATCAGCACCAGCATCGAGCCCTGTCCGTCGTTCGTTCCACGCATGGCCAGCACCAGATCACGCCTCGGTACGGCCAGTCGATCGTCTCGAGGCGTTTTTCAGCAACCTGCTAGCGCAAGTCCTCTACCGCTTGCAGGACTTCATGTCGGGTACGAAGAGCTGCCGGGCGCCGTCGAACGTGAAGTCCACCTTCTGGCACCTGTCGCCGTTCAGGGTGGCCGACACCTGGGCGCCCCAATCGCCGTGCACGCGCAGCCGCGCCACGCCTTTCGAGTCGAACAGCACCGCTGACAGCCGCAGCACACAGGCGTCGACGTCGCCCCTCTGCACCGAGACGACCGCGGCCGGCTTGCCCTTCGTGAAGAACCAGTAGTCGCCCAGCCCGTCGCCGCGCGGCCCGGCGTCGCAGAGCTTCTTCGGCGCCGCGTCCAGCTCGAGCTTGTAGCCGGCGCCCAGAGTCAGCGGCGTGCACGACTTCCTGTCCTCGAAGGCCGCCCGCGACAGGTGCTTCATCACGTCGCCCAGCGTGCCCTTCCCCTTGAACAGCTTCTTCTCCAGGCCGGGGGTGAGATCCATCCACTGCTGAGACTGCTCCAGCACGCGCGTCATGCCGCCGAGGAAGCGCATCAGGTAGACGACCTGCGGCGCACACTGGGGGATCTGCGGAAACACCGCGCGCTCCTGGTCGCGCACCGCGTCCTTCGGCATGAGCTCGACGACGGCGCCGAAGTGCCCCAGCGGCGCGGAGATGGTCGGCAGGGGCGCGGGCGGCGCGGCAGGAGCCCCGGACAACACGAGCGAGACGACGAGTGCGAGCGACATGGCGATCGCTTCTACCCCAGGCGGGCGTCGATCCACCCGGCGACCGCGTCGAGGGCCTCGCCTTCGCGCCGGCCGAACGCGTGCGCCGCGCCCTCGAGCGCCAGGACTTCGCAGCGGCGGTTCTTCTTCGCGACCTTGCGCACCAGCGCGATGGGACCGAGCTCGTCGCGGGTGCCCTGCACCACCAGCGTGCGCGCCTTCGCCCGCGCCAGCGCCGCCTCGTCGAGGGGGCGCGGCTTCCCCGGCGGGCGGATCGGAAAGCCGAGCAGCGCGACCGCCTTCACGTCCTTCCGGTCCGCGCAGCGCACCGCCACGCGCCCGCCGAAGCTGCGACCGACCAGCACGAAGGGCCCGTCGAGGCCGTCCAGCAGCGCCTCGAGCCACGCCACCTCGCGCTCCAGCCCCGGCGTGACGCGGCCCCGCGGCGGCGCCACCCTGCGACACGAGAAGCCATTGGCCTCGAGCCGCTTCGACAGCTTCACCAGGATCGGTTGATCCGCGCGGCCGCCGAAGCCCGGCAGCAGCACCACCGTCGCGCGCCTCGTCACGCCCGGCGCGCCCCGATGAGCCGCGGCAGGCAGCCGCGCTCGGCCCCGCCGAAACGGAACAGCAGCTTCTCGCGGAAGGCCTTGAGCTCGTCCCAGTCGATCTCGATGTGGCCGTGCGCCACCGGGTCGCGCAGCTTCTCCTTGCTCCACTGCACGAAGTCCGCCAGCGCGGCGAAGAAGGCGTCGTCGGCGTCGAAGTGCTCGGACAGGAAGGCGCGGAACGGCGCGAGGTACGCCTCGTTGCGGCGCTCCAGCACGCGGCTCACCTCGCCCAGCGCCGGCGCCCGCGCCGACCGCTCGCGATCGAAGGCGTCGACGAAGCGATCGAAGTACTCCACCCGCTTGCCGCGCTTCTCGCGCACCGCGCCGGCCAAAAAGTCCGCGCGCCGCGTGCCCGCCTCGAGCCAGGCGTCGAACGGCTTGACGATCAGCTCGATGAGGCTGCGCTCGAGCGCGCCCGAGAAGAGCACCGCCACCGCCGCCGCCGGCAGCTCGGTGCTGAGCGCCGTCTGGTAGGTGCGTTCGCCGACCAGCAGCATCTGCCACAGCGTCGCGGGGCAGCGCTCGACGAAGCCGTCGAAGGCCCGCTCGAGGTTCTCCTTCGCCTTCTCGCCGGCCTCGCGCTCGCGCGCCTCGAGCTCCTCGCGCACCCGCTTCTGCTGCTCGGCCAGCAGGCGGCGGCGCTCGGCCTCGGCGACCTCGTTCGCGCGGCGCGTCTCGGCCTCCGCGGACTGCTGGGCCGCCTTGAGGCGTGCCAGCTCGCGGCGTAGCGCCTCGACCTCGGTCTCGCGCGCCTGAAAGCGGCGTCGCAGCGCCTCGGCCTCGGCCTTCGCCGCCTCCACCCTCCGCTCGGTGGATGCCTGGAGATCGTTCCGCCACGCCATGCGCCGGCGCGTCAGCTCGAGCGCGCGCAGCGCTTCGGGCTCGTCGGGGTCGCGCTCCAGCGCGGTGGTGAAGTGCTTCTCGGCCGTCTCGAAGTCGCCGGCTTCCGCCGCGAGGTGGCCGAGATCGACGAAGACGCCGGCGCCCAACCGCGGCACGCCGCTCTCCGGCAGCGCGCGCGCCTTCTCGAGCAGTTCGAGCGCGTCGTCCTTCCGGCCGAGCAGCCGGAGCGCACGACCCTTCGTGGCCCACCACTCGAAGGCCGAGCCGGGATCGACCTCGCCCAGGCGCTCGCCTTCCTCGAGCAGCTCCAGCGCGCGCGCGGGCTGGCCGCGCACGTTGGCGATCTGCGCGAAGAGCAGCAGGTCGTCGGCCTGGGCGCCCTGCGCGCGGCGGCGGGCGATCAGCGTGTCGGCCAGCGCGGTGTCGCCGACCAACTGCGCCGCGTACGCCATGTGGCCCAGCTGCGGACCGTCGAGGCGCCCGGCGGCCTCGATCGCCTTCCACCCCGCCAGCGCCGCCTCCGGCTCGCCGCGAAGCAGCTGCACGTCGGCGAGGAGCGCGCGCGCGGCCCACGGCAACGAGGGATCGTCCTGGCACGCGGCCTCCACCTGCTTCGCGAGCGCCTCGGCCTCGTCGAGTTGCCCGCGGCGGGCCTTCACCAGCGCGAGCACGAGCCGCGCGTCGGGGCCCGCGCCCACCAGGAGCGCGGCCGCGAGCTGCTGCTCGGCGGCGGCCACCTCACCCACACGCAGCAGCGCGGCGGCGTAATGCGTCAGCAGCACCGGGTCGCGGGGCTTCTTCGCGCGCGCCCGCCCGAGGTGCTCGACGGCGCGGCGCGGCTGCTCGAGGTCGCTGTAGAGCGCGCCGAGGTGCGCGTCGACGTCCGGATCCTTTGGGAAGCGCTCGGCGGCGCGCTGCAGCACCGCCAGGGCGTCGGCGCGGCGACCCTGCTGCTTGAGGGCCTCGGCGAGCAGCGTGAAGGCCGCCGGCTGATCGAGGTCGGCCTCCTCGACGACACGCCGCGCCGCGGCCTCGACGCGCGCCCACTCGCCGGCCTGGGCGTGGAGCCGGGCCTCCTCGAGCAGCGCGATGGCGCGGCGCTTGTTCAGGCGGGGCGGCACGGTCAGGGCAACCTAACCCAGAAACCACTCGGGATGAGGGCGACCTGCTCGTCCCGCCTGCCCGCTCCCGTCGTTGCTCGTCGATCGCGTGCCACGCGGCGCGCTCCTTCTTCGGCCCCGGCCAAAGCCTCGTTCCGTCGCGACTCGCCGCTCACCCCAACGGGTCTCCGGGTGAGCGGCGAGCGACGAAGAAGTCGCGGGTGACGACGGCGGCCGGCGGGGGCGACGCGTCCCGCGCGGGCGCCGGTGCCGGGGCCAGCGTGGGCGGCGCGGTCGCCGGGTTCGGCGCCGCATGACCGTCGCCCTGCCGCAGCGCGGCGAGGAGCTCGGCCCGCGTCTTGAGGCCGGCAGCGGCCCGCCCGAGGCGCTGACGCGCCAGCGTCAAGAGCTCCCGAAGTGAGCGCCGTGACAGGTCGTCCACGACCTGCACTTCGCACTCTGCGACTCGCGGGTCAACGTGACATGATGCGCGCGGCCGTGAGCGAGCTGCCGCGACTTCTGTTCTGCTGCTTCGACGTGGTCCCCGGGCCCAGCGCCATTTCGCGCCGGCTGACCGAATACATCAAGGGCCTGTCCGAGCGGTTCCAGGTCGTCGTGCTGTCCGCGAAGACGCCGGATCACCCGCACATCGAGCGCTACCACGGCGCCCGCCTCCTTCGCGTGCCCGTCGGCTCCGGCGATCTCCCCGCGCGCTCACAGACGTTCGATCGCGCGGTGCGGCGGCAGCTCGAGAGCGAGGACTACGGTCTGGTGCACTTCTTCGATCCCTTCGCCGGCTACGCGCTGTGCGAGCGGCGGAGCGAGCTCGGCTACCGGCTGGTCTACGACGCGTGCACCTTCCCGTCCGTCGAGCTGCCGCTGGAGAACCCGGCGCTCGCGTCCAACCGGCGCTTCGTGGCGCGCGTGCGGCGGCAGGAGCTGTTCTGCCTGATGAATGCGGACGGCGTGGTGGTGGGCAGCCCGCTGACCGCGGACTACGTCGCCGGCCTCGGGGTGGATCGCGCGCAGGTGCACGTGCTGCGCGCGCCGGTCGACCTCGAGCCCTTCACGCCGGAGCGCATGGGCAAGCCCGACGCGACGCCCATGAAGGTGATGCACCTCGGGCGCGCGACGCGGGGCCAGGGGCTCGAGCTGCTGCTCGAGGCGATGCACCTCGCGCTGCAGACGGTCGACCTTCGCCTGACGCTGGTGGGCCCGAAGAACCCCGAGGCGCAGGCACGGCTCGAGGCGCTGGTCGGCGAGCGCAGGTTGACCGGCAAGGTGGAGTTCCAGGACCCGGTCGCGCACGACGACATCCACAAGGTGCTGGCGACGGCCGACGTGGGCGCGCTGACGCTCGACGACGTGGAGCGCAACCAGCAGGTGGGCACGCCGCTCGCGCGCCTCGGGGAATACCTCGCCGCGGGCCGGCCGGTGATCGCCGCCGACGTCGCCGCCGCGCGGGCGCTGTTGCCCCCCGGAAGCGCAGTGCTGTACCGGCCGGGAGACGCGGGCTCGCTCGCCGACGCGCTGGTGCAGCTGGCGAGCGACGCCGCGCGCCGCGTGAAGCTGGGCGCTGCGGCCCGCGCCGCCGCGGCCGAGTGGGACAGCGCGCGCGTGCGCCTCGAGCTGCTGAAGGTGTACGCCGAGGTGACGGGCGCGACGCCGGAGGCCGTCGACGCGGCGGCGGATCCCTTCGAGCCGACCCAGATGGGCAGCCTCCCGGCGGATTCCGGCGAGGTGACGCAGCTGGGCGCGCGCGGCCGGACCGGGGAAGACTCGAACGTCGGCACCAACAAGGTGAAGACGGACCCGGCGATCTCCGCGGGCACGGACTCCTCCACCGACGCCGCGGCCCGCGCCGAGCGGCCGCCGATCATGGGCATCCCGCTGCGCGAGGACACGCCGCCCGAGGGCGCCGAGGCGCCCGCCCGCCAGGCCGTGACCGAGCCGGGCGCGCGGCCGTCGAGCGAGCCGCCCGTGGTGATGGGCGCGCCGATCCGCGAGCCGGAGTCCGCGCCGCCGTCGCCCGCCAGCGTCGCCGCGGCGCTCGCGGGCGAGGCCGAGCCCTCGCCCACCGCGCCGCCGCCCGTCACCCACGGCGCGCCGCTCGCGAGCTTCGACGACGAGGTCCGCACCGATCTCCGCACGCCGGCTGAGCCGGGAGGCGCGCCGCAGCCGATGCCGTCGGTGCCGACGGTGCCGGAGGCGGTGGACCCGACCTCGCCGGAGGCGGCGCCCACGCCGGCCGTCTTCGTGCCGCCGCTGAGCGAGGCGCCGCCGCCGCTGCCCGACGAGGACGAGCCGTTCCTGCCCGGCCCCATCGCGACGGCGCCGCAGGAGCCCGGTCCGCCGAGTCCGACCGGCAGTTCGCCCGGCGTCGCCGGCCCATGTCCGGGCGGTGGCGTTCGCCCGACGCCCGCCGGCGGCCGGCCGGCCACGCCGCGCGCCTCGTCGGTCGATTCGGTCGCGGTCGCCTCCGGGCCGGCGGGCGACGTCAGCGCGACGCGGGCTCCGGCCACCACGCCGACGCAGCCGGTCGCCGCGGCGCTGAAGCCATCGCCCGTCGCTTCCACGCCGGCCGAGGCGGAGCTTCCCGGCCGCGCGACGCCTTCCCGGCCCGGGACGGGCCCAGCGACGCCCGACGCAGCCGGGGCGCGGCCCCCGATGGCCAGCGCTTCGACGGCGCCGTCCCTTGCTGGCGCGATTGGAGCACGCGCGGGCTCGCCGGAGGACGTCGCGAGCGCCCGACCCGGCGTGAGCGGCTCGGCGACAGCAGCGGACGACGCCAGCACCCGGGCGGGCGCGTCGAACTCGCCGGGGGACACCGCGAGCGCCCGGGCCGACACGACGAGCGCGCCACCGGCGGTGGGGGCCGCCGCGGCTCGGTCCGCGACGCCAGGCGCCCCAGCGACGACGGGCTCGTCCGCCACCACCGGGGCAGCGTCGGCGAGGCCCTCCGTGGCCAGCGCGCCCACAACGCCCGACGCGACGAGCGCCCCAGACGCCGGCGCCGCCCGGTTCTCCGGCGCGATGTCCGACGCGAGCGGCCGCCCCGAAGCGCCCGCGCCATCGGACGCCGCCGTGGCCCGGCCCACCGCAACCGCCGCGCCGACGAAGGGCGCGACCGCGCCGCCCGCGTCGATCGGCGCACCCGGAGACCCACCCGGCGCCCCGCTCGGCACGATCGCTCCGCCGCCGATCCCTCCGCGCCGGACCACCGGCACCGTCGCGGCGGCCCCACCGCCGGAGCCCGCGAAGCCCGCCGAGGGGGCCGGCAGCGCCGCACCGCCGAAGCCCCGCAGCTCGTCGTCGCTGCCCGCCATGCAGGCGCCCCCTTTGGCCCACGCCCCCATTCGCCCGGACTCGACGGGCGTCCCCGCGATGAGCGCGCCCGCTCCGGCAGCTCCCGCCCCTGCCCGCACGAGCTCGGCGGCCACCACCGCGCCCGCCCACGCCGCGCCCGCCCGCACCAGCTCGACGTCGATCCCGGCGCTGGCCGCCCCAGCAGCGCCGACGCGCAGCAGCTCCGCCGCGATCCCCGCCATGGCGGCGCCGGCGCCCGCCGCGCCCGCCCGTACCAGCTCGACCGCCATCCCCGCGATGAAGCCGCCCGCGCCAGCGGCGCCGGTGGAGGACGAGGTCGACGAGATCGACTCGGACGAGGTGATGGACGTCGACGAGTCGTCTGATACCGCCGATGAGATCATGGAGGCGGACGAGGCGATCCAGACCGTCGACACGGATCCGTCGCCGCCGCCGTCCGCGCTCGATCCCTGGCTCGCGCAGCTCGTCCACGGCTACTGCCCGCCGGAGTCGAACCTGTTCGACCGGCACACACCTCCCACCACGATGCCCGGCCGCGACACATGAGTGTCGCGATCGCGCTTCAAGCCGGTTTACCGGCCCGGCTGCTCGGGGCAGACTGCTGATCTCACTTCGGGTTTCAGAGGGTTCATGGAGCGCCGCGTCCTCATCGTCGAGAGCCAGAACGACTTCGCCCTGACCATGGCGTCCGTGCTGAAGAACGCCGGGTACCAGACCACTCTGGCGGCCAGCGCGGCCGACGCCCAGCGCGAGCTCGAGAAGCGCCGCCCGGACCTCGTGGTGCTGCGCGCCGAGCTGCCGGATCAGAGCGGCTTCGTGCTCTGCGGGACGATCCGCAAGGGCAAGTTCGGCCAGAACCTCCCCGTCATCCTCCTGTCCTCCGACGTCGGCCCCGAGGCGCTGCAGCAGCACGCCCAGAGCGCGAACGCCGCCAACGGTTACCTCGCCATCCCCTTCGAGATGGGGGAGCTCACCACCTTGACCCAGACCTTCGTGCAGCCCGGCGCCTCGCCGTCCTCGTCCCAGGACGAGCTCGACGCGGACCTCGACAACGCCTTGACCGGCAGCGGCCCCGCGCCAGGCGCCGGCCCCACCGCGCCTCCGCCGCTCAAGGTGAGCGCCGGAGGCCCGCCGAGGCTGCCGCGCCGCGAGCGCCGCAGCGCGCTCACCGACGAGGACAAGGCGTTCCTCGACCGCGCGTTCAACTCGATCGCCGACCGCAAGGCCGAGCTGCTCGCCGAGAGCCGCGAGGTGCGCCGCTCGACGCCGCGCCGCGAGCAGATGGGCACGCCGGAGGCGAAGATCCAGATCCTGCGCGACGAGTTGAAGTCGCGCGAGGCGCAGATCGCCCGCATCTCCGAGATCTGGTCCGTCCGCGAACGCGAGCTGTCGTCCGTCGAGGACCGGCTCAGCGAGAAGGACGTCGAGATCCAGGGCTACAAGATGCAGGTCGACGATCTGTCCCGGCGCCTCAACGAGGCCCAGAACACGCTCGTCGAGAAGGAGCGCGAGCACGGGCGCCAGGTCGAAGACCTCCTGTTGCAGAAGTTCATCGGCGAGAAGGAAGTCATCGAGGTCGTCTCCGCGAAGGAGAAGGAGATCAACATCCTCCGGAAGGAGAAGTCCGGCCTCGAGGAGGAGCTGAACCGCCGCGGCGCGGAGCTCGACGGCGCGCGCAAGGAGTACGAGCAGCTCGAGAAGGACTACCAGCTCGCGACGCTGGAGTTCGAGGTCAAGGAGAAGGAGCTGCAGGAGCACGTCGCCCAGCGCGGCGAGCAGATCGCGGCGCTCCAGAAGGACGTCGAGGCGCTCACCGGGCAGCTCGAGCGCACCGTCGCGGAGCGCGACGCGAAGTACGCCGACTACGAAGGCCAGCTCAAGGCCGTCACCGAGACGCTCGAGAAGACCCGGGCCGAGCGCGACGCCACCGTGGCCGAGCTGGAGTCGAAGCTGCGCCTGTCCGAGGAGCACGCCCGTGCCAGCGACAAGGAAGGCGAGCGCCTGCAGAGCGAGCTGGCCGACGCCAAGGCCCGGGCCGCCGAGAAGATCGGCGACCTCGAGGGCGAGATCGCCACGCTGCACACGCAGCTCGAGGCGCTCAACACCCAGAAGGCCGAGTCCGAGCAGACGCTCAACGAGACGATCGAGCAGCGCGACGGGCGCATCTCGCAGCTCGAGGCCGAGCTGGCCGACACCATCGAGCGGAAGGATCGCGAAGAGGCCGAGCTGCAGGCGCAGATCCAGGCCCGCATGGAGCAGATCGGCGAGCTCGAGGGCGAGGTCGAGGCGGCGAAGGCCGCGCTGGCCGACCGCGAGGCCGAGCTGACCGCCGAGCTGGGCGAGTTGGGCGCCGCCAAGGACCAGCTCGAGCAGACGCTGACCGCGCAGCTCGCCGAGGCCAACTCCGACCGCGAGGCCAGGCAGCAGGCGCTCGAGCAGCGCGCCCGGGAGATCCAGGACCTGCAGGGCCTGGTCGCCGAGCGGGACGAGAACATCTCGCGGCTGTCCGTCTCGCTCGACGAGACGCAGAAGGCGCTGCTGGCCACCCAGCAGGCGCTCAACGAGGCCCAGTCGGCGCTCGAGGCGAAGACGAGCGAGCAGGCCCAGACGGCCGAGGCGCTGGCGCAGACGCAGAGCGAGCTCGCGCAGGTGCGGGCCGAGCGCGACGAGCGCCAGGGCGAGGTCACCCAGGCGCGCAACGAGATCCAGCGCGTCACCGGGCTGTGGCGGCAGACGGAGCAGGCCAAGGCGCAGCTGGAGGAGCAGCTGTCCGGCGAGCTGGGCCAGGTGCGGTCCGCGCTGGCCGAGGCCCAGGGCAACTACGAAGCCGAGGCCCAGGCCCACGCCCGGCTGCAGCAGGAGACGCAGGCGGCGATCGCCCGGCTCACCGCCGAGCGGAACGAGCTCGCGCAGCGCCTCGAGGCGACCGGCGTCGACCTCGCCGCGACCCGCGCCAACCTCGAGGACGCGCTCAAGTCCCTCGACATCGAGAAGCGCGCCCACGCGGACACCAACCAGCATTACGAGGGCAAGGTCCGGGGCCTCGAGGACGACCTCGCGAAGCTCCGCGCCCACGCGCAGGATCTCGCGGAGACCCTCACCGCCACCAAGCAGGAGCTGGGCGCGCGGGTGAGCGAGCTGACGCAGCTCAACGCGCGGCTGGCCCACGCCGAGGACACGCGGCAGCACCTCGAGGAGCGGATCACCACGCTGTCCGAGGAATCGCAGCGCCGCGAGGAGCTGCTGCAGAACGACCTCGCCACCAAGTCGAAGGAGCTGGCCGACACGCTCCGCAAGCTGACCACCCAGCAGCAGGAGAAGGTGCGGCAGGTCGACGCGCTCAGCCGCGAGGTGCACGCCAAGACGGAGGCGGCCAGGGCGCTCGAGCAGAAGCTCAAGGCGCTGTTCGACGACTCGAAGCGGAAGACGGAGGAGCTGAGTCAGCGCGCGGCCACGCTGTCCGCCGAGCTCGACGCGGCGAAGAAGGAGCTCGCCGAGAAGAACGACGCGCTGCAGAAGGCCAACCAGGCGCAGCAGCAGGCGCTCCAAGAGCGCGACCAGGTGCGCGGCCAGATGCAGACGGCGATCCAGCAGGCGAACGCCCGCATCCAGGAGGCGAACAACGCCATCGCTCAGGAGAAGGCCGCCGGCAAGAAGCACGCGGACGAGCTGGGCGCCAAGCTGCAGCGCGCCGAGGCGCGGATCGCCCAGGTCCAGCAGGAGGCGACCACCCGGCTCGGCGAGATGGAGACCCGCCTCAAGGAGGCGCAGAGCCAGCTGGCGCAGCGGCAGCGCCGCGTCGCCGAGCTCGAGCAGGCCGTCGAGACGTCGAGCGCCGCCCGCACCCGCAGCGAGAAGGAGCTGCAGGCGAAGATCGCCGCCGCCGAGCACAAGGCGCAGGAGGCGATGTCGAAGTTGCAGGCCGCCATGGGCGAACGGAAGGCCATGGAGGCCAAGCACCTCAAGGATCTCGAGGACGCGGTCGCCAAGCACAAGGCCGAGATGGACCGCCGCGAGCAGGTGAAGGCGCAGGAGGTCAAGCGGCTGCAGGAGGCGGTCCAGGAGAAGTCGAAGCAGCTCAAGGTCGTGGAGCTCGAGCTCGCCCGCTACAAGAACAAGCCCGGCGCCCCGGCCGCTCGCCCGGCCGCCGCGCCGCCTGCCGCGCCGCCTGCCGCGCGCCCCGCCGCCGGGCCGCCCTCGCAGTCGCAGCTGGGTGACGACGAGGAGATGGCCACGAAGGTCAACGCGATCCCCGTGGACGTCGCGCGCAGCGCCGCGGCCCGGCCCGCGGCGCCGCCGGCCAACAAGCAGACGGGCGCGCGCCCCGCGGTGTCGATCACCGCGGCCGCACCGCAGAAGCGCCCTCAGGGCGAAGACCGCACGGTGGTGGTGGCCACGTCGAACTCGCTGCCCAAGAGCGACGACGACGTGGACTTCACGTCGATCATCGACAACCTGGGCGAGTGAGCGGCGGCCCGCGTCAGGGCTTCGCTTCGAGGATGACCACGGATCTCGGCTTCACCACGTAGGTGGCGGCGACGGCCTCCGGCGCGTCGAGCCACACGTTGTTGCTGGCGCGCTGCGGCTTGCCCTGCATGACGAGCGTCTCGGGCAGGTCCCAGTAGGACTGGGTGTCGATGAGACGCTTCCAGCTGCGCCCCTGCGGCAGGGTGAACTCGACGTCGAACGTCTCGCCGTTGATGAGGATCGCGAGCTCCGGGCCCTTCGTCGCGTCCCAGTAGTGGAGCATGAGCTGCTTGGAGCCCCAGTCCGGCTGGTCGCCGTTCTGCGCGCTCTTCCACGAGAAGGGCGCGCCCTGGCCGTACTCCATCGGCGCCAGCGCGTAGAGGTGCTCCTTGCGGAAGCGGATCACCTGCTTCACGAAGTCGTGCATGCGGTGCCGGTGGTCCTGCGCCTGGTAGGTGCCCCAGTCGAGCCAGTTGGCGTCGTTGTCGGCGCGGGTGGAGTACGCGTTGTTGTTGCCCAGCTGGGTGCGAAGCCACTCGTCGCCCTGGTACAGGAGCGGCGTGCCGTGGCTCACCATGAGCGCGACGAAGACGTTGCGCATGAGCTGTCGCTTCATCGCCTCGTCCTGGCCCCAATCGCGCGAGCGGTTGTGGTCCTCGCCCGACACCTTCTCGCACCACGCGCTGGTGGGGTCCGAGCAGCACACCGGGTTCAGCGGGCCGCAGCCGTTCACCTTCTGGTTGTAGGAGAAGAGATCGTAGAGCGTGAAGCCGTCGTGCACGGTGACGAAGTTCACCGAGTGGTACGGCTTGCGCTGGTTCCACTGGAACCAGTCCGAGGAGCCGGTGAGGAAGAAGCCGCCGTCCTTCACCTCGGTGGAGTTCAGCTTGAAGTCGTCCTGGTTCCAGAAGGCGCGCCACCAGTCGCGGAAGCGGCCGTTCCACTCGCCCCACCCGGTGCCGGGCTTGTTGGTCGACGCCGGGAAGAGACCGATGCGCGTGCCGTAGCCGTTGGCGAAGGGGTTGCCTGGCGGGCCGTTGAAGGACAGCCCGAGATCGTAGCCACCGGCCGCCCACGGCTCGGCGATGAGGCGGGTGTTGTACTGCTGGAGCACCGGGTCGTCGGCGATGTCCTGGAGCACCGTGTTCTTCGGGTCTTCCCAGACGTAGTACTGGAGGTCGCGCTCTCCGAGGACCGGGGCGAGATCGAAGCGGAAGCCGTCGACGTGCATCTCTTCGACCCAGTAGCGCAGCGAGTCGATGATCAGCTTGCGGAAGGGCGTGTGGTTGGGCCGCGTCTGGTTCCCGACGCCGGTGTTGTTCCAGTACGCCTGCTTGTCATCGGTCAGCGCGTAGTACGCCGCGTTGTCGAAGCCGCGCAGGTTGTAGAGACCGACGACCTCCTTGGGATCGAAGTTGAGCAGGTCGCCGGGGATCGAGTCGCGCGGGTTGAAGTCGTACTCGAGCCGCTCGCGCCAGAAGCCGCCTTCGCCGGTGTGGTTGTAGACGACGTCGAGCAGCACCTCGATGTCGCGCTGGTGGAACTGGTCCACCATCCACTTGAACTCGTCGATCGTCTCATGCTGCGTGCGCCCGAAGCCGAAGGCCGAGCTGTAGGTGTTCTCGGGGATGAAGTAGGACAGGTTGTTGTAGCCCCAGTAGCCGCCCTCCGACGGCTTCTCGAAGGGCGGCATGACGTGGATCGCGGTGACGCCGAGCTCCTTCAGGTAGTCGGCCTTCTCGCCCAGCCCGCGGAAGGTGCCGGGGTGCTCGACGCCCGACGCGGGGCTCGCCGTGAAACCCTTGGGGTGGAGCTCGTAGACGATCAGCTCGTTCCACCGGTGACCGGGCGCGTTCTCGTCCTGCCGGCGGGCGCGGTAGACGGCCTCGTTGTCGCTCCACACGTAGCGGCTCTGCACCACCACCGACTTCGACGCCGCGGCGAACGTCGACTCGGTGCGCTTCGGCCCCGTCGCCAGGCTGCCCTTCGACCAGTCGTGATCGCGGTGGATCGCCTTCGAGTACGGATCCCACAGCAGCTTGTTGGGGTTGAAGCGGTTACCGTCGGGATCGACGTCGGTCAGGAAGCCCTTGATGGTGCCGGGCACCCAGTCGGGATCGAACGGCCAGTTCGGCCCGAAGGCGATGAAGCCGTAGTGCTGCCCCACCCCGACGCCCTCGACGTGCAGGTTCCAGACGTTCGAGTCCGCGACCTTCTCCATCGGGAAGCGGCGCGTGGGCTGGCTGGAGTCGGGATCGTCGAAGAGGAGCAGCTCGATGCGCTCGGCGCGCTCGCTGTAGACGCCGAAGTTGACGCCCTTGTCGACGAGCGTCGGCCCGAGGTGCTCGAGCGCCCTCACCTTCGCCGGGTCGAGGGACGGGGCGATAGGGGTCGTCCTGTACAACCTGGCCGTGTCGGTGGGGCCACAGGCCGCCCCGAGGACGAGGGCGGCGACGAGGGTCAGCGCTGCGAGGTGACGCATCGGACGAGGGACTCCAGGGCAGGCACTTCCGGCCGGACGTACGTTCGGCTGTACCAGAAGCCGGGCGAGCGGTGCCAGAGCGGTGCCTCGTGCTTTCGCGTTCTGGTTTCGTCCGGGGCGGCGTAGGTTGGGCAGCCGTGTCCGCCGTCCGACTGGTCGGAGTCCAGAAGAGCTTCGGTGACCATGCCATCGTGAAGGGTGTCGACCTCGACGTGGAGGCCGGCGAGTTCCTGGTGATGGTGGGCCCGTCCGGCTGCGGCAAGACGACGCTGCTGCGCCTGTTGGCCGGCCTCGAGACGGTGGACGCCGGCGACATCTTCGTCGACGGCCGGCGCGTCAACGACGTGCCGCCCCGCGACCGGGACATCGGCATGGTGTTCCAGAGCTACGCGCTCTACCCGCACATGTCGGTGCGGGAGAACATGGCGTTCGGGCTCGAGCTGCGGAAGCTACCGAGGCCGGAGATCGACGCGCGCGTGGCGAAGGCCGCGCAGATGCTGGAGCTGACGCACCTGCTGGAGCGCAAGCCGAAGGCCCTGTCGGGGGGCCAGCGGCAGCGCGTGGCGATGGGCCGCGTCATCGTCCGGCAGCCGAGCATCTTCCTCTTCGACGAGCCGCTGTCGAACCTCGACACCGCGCTGCGCGTGCAGATGCGCGGCGAGCTGGCCCGGCTGCACCGGCGGCTCGGGGTGACGATGATCTACGTCACCCACGACCAGGTCGAGGCGATGACGCTGGCGACCCGGGTGGCGGTGTTCGACCAGGGACATCTGCAGCAGGTCGGCCCGCCGCTCGAGCTGTACCACCGGCCGGTGAACACCTTCGTCGCCACCTTCCTCGGCAGCCCGTCGATGAACCTTTTCGCGGCGGCCCGCGAGGGCGCGGTGCTGAAAGGCAAGGGCTTCGAGCTGCCGGCGCCGGACGGCGTGACGGGCGAGGTGCAGGTGGGCCTGCGGCCGCAGGATCTCCGTGTGGCCGCCGACGGCCCGCTGGCGGGCGAGGTCGAGGCCGTCGAGCGCCTGGGCTTCGACGGGTACGCCTTCCTCAAGACGGAGGCCGGGCCGCTGGCCGCGCGCTTCGAGGGCTCCGCGCCGGTGGACGTCGGACAGACGGTGAAGGTGAAGCCGATCGGCGACGCGCTGCACGTCTTCACCAGGGACGGGGCGAAGGCGCTGCGGCACCCGGAGGGCGTCGCGTCGTGATCGCGCGTCCTGCCTCCCTGTCCCCCATCGGGGGAGCGGGTCGGGGTGAGGGGGAGACGCGCCGGGCGCTCACCTTGGCGGTGCTTCTCGCGACCACCGCGTCCGCCGATCCCCTCAAGCTCTGGCACGGCTACCGCGGCGGCGAAGAAGAGGCGCTCGAGGCCGCGGCCAACCAGTTCACCGGGCGGACCGGCATCGCCGTCGAGCTGCTGGCGGTGCCCTACGACGCGCTGTCGTCGAAGCTGACCAGCGCGATCCCCCACGACGCCGGCCCCGACGTCTTCATCTTCGCGCACGAGCGGCTCCGCCAGTTTCACCGCATGAAGATCGTCGCGCCGTCGACGCCTCTCCTCGACAGGGACGCGTACCTGAAGCCGGCGGTCGACGCGCTGGAGGTGGACGGCGAGTGGTACGGCTACCCGCTGTCGCTCAAGTGCCTCGCGCTGTACGTCAACACCCGCGAGGTCGCGCAGGCGCCCGCCACCACCGACGAGCTGGTCGCGACGATGCGGCGGCTCGCGAGGCCCGCCGAGAACCGCTTCGGCCTCGCCTACGAGGCGGGCGACTTCTACTTCCACGCGCCGATCCTCGCCGGCTTCGGCGGGCAGCTCTTCGACGCAGACGGCAAGGCGCAGTTCGACTCCCCGGCGATGGCGAGATCGCTGGCCTTCGTGAAGGGGCTACAGGACGAGCGTCTCATCCCGCAGGAGGTGTCCGGCGCGCTGGTGAAGTCCTTGTTCAACGAAGGCCGCGCGCCGATGGTGATCTCCGGCCCGTGGTTCGCCGGCGAGGTGGACCCGACGATCGACTACCAGGTGAAGCCGCTGCCGACGGTGAGCGAGACGGGCCTGCCGATGGCGCCGTTCCTCGGCGTGGAGGCGGCCTTCGTCTCGTCGCGGTCGAAGAGCCCGGACCTGGCGCAGGCGCTGGCGAAGTTCCTCTCGGTAGGCGAGGCGACGCTGGCCCGCGTGGCGGTGGGCCGGCAGATCCCCGCGGAGAAGGCGGCCTACGAGCGCCCCGAGGTCCAGGGCGACGTGCTGGTGTCGTCCTTCCGCGCGGCGGCGGAGCGCGCGGCGCCCACGCCGAACACGCTGGAGATGGCGCGCGTGTGGGAGCCGATGAAGCTGGCGCTGCGTGGCGTGCTGCAGGGCGGTGTGTCGCCGGAGGACGCCGGCAAGCTGGCCACCCGGCGCTACAAGGCGCTCAACCGCGAGGCGCCGCCGCCCGCCAACCCGGCGCCGTACGCCGCGGTGGTGGCCCTCGCCGTGGTGGGCTTCGTGGTGGTGCGCGCGCGCCGCTCGACGGGGCGCACGGCCCTCGACGCGGAGGCGCGGCGGGGGATCGCCTACGTCGCGCCGGCCGCCGCGGGGATCCTCGTGCTGGTCATCCTCCCGCTGGTGGTCGGCATCGGCCTGTCCGTCTTCCACCACGAGGCCGGCGACTACACCTTCGTGGGGCTGGCGAACTTCACCGACATCCTCGCCTCCAGGGGCTACTCGATCACCGAGCCGCTCTCGTTCTACTTCACGCTGGCCGTCACCATCCTCTGGACGGCGGTGAACGTGGTACTGCACGTGAGCATCGGGCTGTTCCTGGCGATCCTCCTCAAGGAGCCGCTGCTCAAGCTGCGCGGCGTGTACCGCGTGCTGCTCATCGTCCCGTGGGCGGTGCCCAACTACATCACCGCGCTCATGTGGAAGGGTCTGTTCCACCGGCAGTTCGGCGCGATCAACGGCCTGCTCGCGATGATGGGGATCGAGCCCATCAGCTGGTTCACCCGCTTCGCGACGTCCTTCGCCGCGAACGTGGTGACGAACACCTGGCTGGGCTTCCCGTTCATGATGGTGGTGTCCCTGGGCGCGCTGCAGTCGATCCCGCAGGATCTGTACGAGGCGGCCGAGGTGGACGGCGCATCGAAGTGGACGCAGTTCCGCCGCATCACCCTGCCCCTGCTCAAGCCCGCGCTGCTGCCGGCCGTCATCCTCGGCAGCGTGTGGACCTTCAACATGTTCAACATCATCTACCTCGTGTCGGGAGGCGAGCCGGGCGGGGCCACCGACATCCTGGTCAGCGAGGCGTACCGCTGGGCGTTCCAGCGCAACGAGCAGTACGGCTTCGCGGCGGCGTACTCGGTGCTGATCTTCTTCGTGCTGCTCGCCTGGTCGCGAGTGACGAAGCGCCTGTCGGGCGAGGAGGCAAGTTGAGCGCGCGCGTGATGCCCCGCTGGAAGCTGTTCGCGCTGCACGCCGGCCTCGCGGTGGTGTGCGTGGTCACGCTGTACCCGGTGCTGTGGGTCCTGAAGATGGCGCTGTCGCCCACGCAGTCGCTGTCCTTGTCGGTGAGCCCGATCCCCGAGGCGATCACGTTCGAACACTTCCGCGACGTGTTGGGCGCGACCGATCCCCAGGGCCGCTGGCTGTTCGGCCGGCAGCTGCTCGCGAGCATCGTGGTGTCGGCGGCGACGACGCTGGTGGGGCTGTCGCTCGCCGTCACCGCGGCCTACGCGCTGTCGCGCTTCCGCTTCCCCGGCAAGCAGTCGGGCATGCAGCTGCTCCTGGTGACGCAGATGTTCCCCGGCACGTTGATGCTGGTGCCGCTGTACTCGATCCTCCAGGCGCTGGGCCTCATCGACACCTGGGGCGGGCTGGTGCTCGTCTACGCCACCACCTCGCTGCCGTTCTGCGTGTGGATGCTGAAGGGGTACTTCGACACGATCCCGAAGGAGCTCGAGGAGGCGGCGATCATGGACGGCGCGTCGCCGGGCCAGGTCTTCGTGAAGATCGTCCTGCCGCTCGCCCGCCCGGCGCTCGCGGTGACGGCGCTCTTCAGCTTCATGACGGCGTGGAACGAGTTCATCCTCGCGGCCACGCTGCTCAACGACGCCGCGCGCTTCACGCTGCCGGTGGCGCTGCAGCGCTTCGTCGGCGAGTACAAGACCGAGTGGGGCCACTTCGCCGCGGGCGCGCTGATCGTCTCGGCGCCGGTGATGGTGCTCTTCTTCGCGCTGCAGAAGTACCTGGTCGGCGGCCTGACGGCCGGCGCGGTGAAGGGCTAGCTCGAATTCAGGAGCGCCGAACAGGTTGGCGGACCGCGTGCCGTCGGTGAGCTGCAAGCTGCCCCGGCGAGGGATGCTGCTGGTCGGCGACGGCTCCCAGGCGCACCGAAGGGCTGGGACGCCGATCGGCAACGTCACGGCGGGAGTCGAGCCGTTCGTCGCGCTCGCCGCGGCCGCGATTCGCCTTCGGGCGCTGAACCTGCTCCGTCGGCAGCGGCCCCTTCGCTGGCGGCTCTCGCTGCGGCCCCGACGGCGGCGGCGCCGGCACCCGCTGCATATGCCAGAACTGCATCGTCGTCTTCCGCTCGAAGCGCACCAGCGACGTGGTTCGCGTCGGGCCGGTCAGCACCTCGACGTGAAACGCGACGTCGAGCCGGTGCGGCAGCATCGTCTCGGGCTCGCTCAGGATCTCGAGGTCGTACTCGACGGTGCGCGGCTCAAAGACCTCGCCCGGGCGGCGCTTCTTCTCGTCCACCACCGCGTCGAAGAGGGCCAGCACTGACGCCGCGTCCGGGCGAAACTTCGCCTGGAGCCGCTGGCACCAGCCCGACGGCGCGGCCTGGCACGGCACCCAGCCGAGGCCCGTGATGGCCGCGGTGAAGTGAAGGCGGCCGAGCGCCGCGTCCTCGACGTCGTTCGGCAACTCGATCGTCTGGCCTTCGTAGAGATCGATGGGGTTCCACAGCGCGACCCACAGGTTCCAGATGAACTGCGGCGAGTGGGAGTACGGCCTGTCGTCGACGGCAGACGGTGGCCGCGCGGGCGGCAGCGTCAGCATCTGCCCGTCGCGCGACACCTCCACGGAGAAGGGCTTCACCTCGAGGGAGGAATCGGGCTCGCCGTACTGCGCGAGGCTCACCGTGGCGAAGCCGGGCTGCACCTCGTGCGTCAGGCGAAAAAGGCCCTGAGAAGTCTCCGTCGCTCTCCCGTTCAGGAGGCTGCGCTGGTGCACCTGCACCCGCGTGTCCGCGAGCGACGGCCAGGCGAAGCGCGACACCATGCGCAGCGGCTGCCGGGGCGCCGGCGGCGCAGCGGTGTCCGTCGCGGCGGCACCGTGGACACAGCCGGCGGCGAGCGCGACGACGGCGGCGGAGACGAAGGGACGCACGGTGCCGGGTTCAACCCGAAAAGCCGGCCTCGGGGAAGCCCGGGCCACCACGCGAGCCCCTTGAACCCGCCGCCGGTCGCAAGCAGGCTCCGGCGCCTCGACGCAAGCACCGGGAGCCCTTCCGTGAGCCGACGCCTCCTCCTCGCCCTGCCCGCCTTCGCCCTGCTCGGGTGTCCCTCACCGTCGAACACCGACGGCGGCACCGCGACGCCAATCGTCACCTCGGTGACGCCCAACTCGGGCCCGCTGACCGGCGGGACGCTGGTGACGGTGAACGGCGTCAACTTCCAGCAGGGCGCGACGGTGAAGTTCGACGACGTCATCGGCGCCGACGTCACCTTCGTGTCCAATCGACAGCTCACCGTCGTCAGCCCCGCGGTCGCCACCCCCGGCACGTCGGCGGTCCACGTCACCAACCCCGACGGCAAGGCCGGCTCGCTGCCCGACGCCTTCACCTTCCTGCCGGCCAGCAGCAAGACCATCACGCAGGCGGTGCTGCAGAACCCGGCCACCGCGAACGACACCAGCGGCGCGGCGATGGTGCGCGCGGCGATCTCCGCGAACGTCGAGGTGCCCGGCGTCACCGTGGGCCTCGGCCAGGGCCTGGGCGTGCGCGCGCAGGTCGGCTTCGCGACGACGCTCTCCACTCCGCCGGCGGCATCGGACTTCACGTGGGTCGACGCGACGTACCTCGGCGATGCCGACGGCAGCGCCGCGGGCGATCTCGCGCGGGACGCCTACTCGGGCACGGTGCTGGTGCCCGGGCCCGGCGCGGCGCCGGTCACGTACTTCCTCGCGGCCCGCTTCTCCGTGAACGACGGCGCGGCGTGGACCATCGCCGACCGCGACGGCGCGGCGAACGGCGTGCAGGCGGCGCAGCTCGCGCAGCTGCTCGTCACGAAGTCCTCGGTCGACTGGTGCAAGCTGGGCGGCGAGGCAATCGAGGCGCCGCCGGTGATCGCCCTGCGCGTCGGCCAGACGGGGCCCGTCGTCTACGGACAGGTCTACAAGCAGGGCGTCACGGACCGCGCGAACGCCGGCGCCGGCATCAAGGGGCAGCTGGGCGTCGGCGCGCCGGGCAGCGATCCCGCGACGTGGACCTGGAGCGACGCCACCTTCAACGTGGACACCAACGGCGGCGCCAACGACGAGTTCCAAGCGACGCTGCCCACGCCCCCCGCGGGCACCTACAAGTTCGCCTTCCGCTTCAACCACGACGACGGACCGTGGGCGTACTGCGACGCCGACGGGTTGGCGAACGGGGGCTTCACCGAGGCGCAGGCCGGCAGCCTCTCAGTCACCGCGCCGGCGATCGACCGCTGCGCGCTGCAGTACCCCGCGACGTTGGACAGCCTGCAGGGCCAGCCCACCGCGCCCGTCTACGGCCGCGTGTTCGCCGCCAGCATCACCGACGGCGCCGGCCAGGGCGCCGGCATCGACGCGGAGCTCGGCTTCGGCCCCGGCGCCGACGCGCCCACCACGGGCAGCTGGACGTGGACGTCGGCGACCACGTTCAACGTCGACGTGGCCGGCGGCGGCGACGAGTACCAGGGCCGCCTCACCGGGCCCGCGCCGGGCGCGTACGTGTACGCCTGGCGCTTCCGCGTCACCGGCGGCCCGTGGGTGTACTGCGATCTCGACGGCAGCGAGAACGGGTTCCAGGCCGCGCAGGCCGGCGTGCTGACGGCGCAGGCGCTCGACGTGACCGAGTGCGTGCTGTCGGCCACCAACGCCACGCAGACGCTGGCGCCGAACGCGATGAGCCAGCCGTGGAAGGTGGACGTGACCGTGCCCGCGGTGACGAGCGGCACGGGTCAGGGTGCGGGCGTGGACGTCGAGCTCGGCTTCGGCGCGACCGGGACGGCGCCGGCGACGTGGACGGGCTGGACGGCGGCGACCTTCGACACGGACCAGGGCCCGGCCGACACCTGGCGCGGCTCGCTGACCGCGCCCTCGACGACCGGCGTGCGCGACGTCGCCTTCCGCGCCCGGGTGAACAACCAGAGGTGGGTGTACTGCGATCGCGACGGCCTCACGAACGGCTACCAGTCCTCGCAGGCCGGGCGCCTGTCGGTGCAGAGCGTGAGCATCAGCGCCTGCCGGTTGATGACGCCGTCGGCCTTCTCGGTGGCGAGCGGCGGCCCGCTGTCGGGCGCGGTGCGCGTGGTGATCCCCGGCGTGTCGGGGAACGCGGGCGCGAGCCCCAACCTGCGCGTTCAGCTGGGCGTGGGCCCGCAGGGCACCAACGCCAGCACGAGCGCGCTGTGGGGCTGGCGCGACGCCGTATTCTCGAGCGACCAGGCGATGAACGAGGAGGAGTGGGCGCTGACCTTCTTCCCCGCGTACACGGGCAACCGCGCGCTGGCGGGCCGGGCCAGCCTCGACGACGGCGCGACGTGGACGTACTGCGACTTGAACGGCAGCGACGTGGGCGGCTACGAGCCGACGCAACAGTACGACGTGACGGTGACGCCCCACACCGACTTCGACTGGTGCAATCTGCAATTCCCGTTCACGGCCAGCATCGGCACGACGATCTACGGCCGGCTCTACGAGCCAGGCCTGACGCCGAACGCGAACGCGCCCATCGTGGCGGAGCTGGGCCTGGGCGCCGAGGCAGAGGATCCCGGCCTGGCGTGGCGCTGGCAACCCGCGGCGTTCAACGTGACGGCGGGGAACGACAACGAGTACGCGGCCACGCTGCCGGACGCCGGCGTGGGTACGCGGTACACGCTCCGGTACACCGTGGACGGCGGCAGCTTCTGCTACGGCGACGCGAACGGCTCGCTCGACGGCTTCTCCGGCGGGACGAACATCGGCGAAGTCGTGCCCTGACGCCGCCGCCGGATGAGACGCACTCCGCGGGCCCGCTCGCCGCGCGAGGCGGGCCTGCAGCCCCGGGCCTCCTCACGGGTCTCGTGACGTGCCCGACACCGCCACGACCTCCGCGAGGCAGCAGGCGGGAGAGGCCGGCCGCAGCGCAACCTTCCCGGGCGCGGCGACGGCGACACCGACATCGACGAAAGTCGGACCTGTGGCCGTGACCGGAGACGCACTCCGACGGTGGGGCGAGGCACCCGCGCATCGTGGCTTCGCGGCCCGCCAGTCGCGTCGTCCCCGCGCCCGAGCAGCCCGGACTGGGCCCCCTCTCCGCGGCGCGCTTCGACGCCGGCGAGCCCCCTCCACCCCGCCAGCCCCGCGTCGTCAGGCTCCGGAGCCCGGACCGTCCCCCTTTTCGGTATTGACACGGTGGTCGCGCTTCCGTACAAGCCGCGCGCGCTTCGCGGGGCGGATAGCTCAGCGGTAGAGCGTCGCCCTTACAAGGCGAGGGTCACAGGTTCGAAACCTGTTCCGCCCACAGCAGGGAAGTTGGTTTGGGGAGTTAGTTCAGCTGGTTAGAACGCCGGCCTGTCACGCCGGAGGTCAGGGGTTCAAGTCCCCTACTCCTCGCAGAAGGGAACCCCGGAGGCCGTCGTGGTCTCCGGGGCTTTTCTTTGTCCGAAGGATGACGTCCCTCGCGGCTCGCGTCTGGTCGCGCGGCGTTCGACGGGGCCTGCCCGCCTGTTCCGGACCCGTGTCCCTCCTCCCGCCCCAAGGTCGTCTGGATCCGCGAGGAGGTTACGCCCGGATCGTCCGACGACGGCCGCGCCAGGCGCCTTCTCGCCCGAAAAAAAGAGGAGGGGCGGTCACCCGCCCCTCCTCCATCACTTCACGTCTCTCGACGTGCTAGCGGTTGTAGTGCACGTCCTTGATCGCAGCGGACCGTCCGGGGCCGTGGCAGATCATGCACTGCTCGACGTTGTTCGCCGCGGCGGAGCGCGGGCCGTAGATCGTCGCGCCGTTGTTCTCCATGTGGAGCTTCGCCGCGTCCGAGTCGTGGCAACCGAAGCAGGTCGTCGCGATGGGCGAGATGACCAGCGTGGTGGCTGCCGCGTTGGTGATGACCTGCGTGCCGGCGTTGTAGCTGTAGCCGGCGCCGTAGTTCGTCGCGCCCGTCGAATCGACGTACGGTGACACGGAGTAGAAGAGCGAGGGCACGCCACCGTCGGAAGTCGGGGTCACGGCGTCATACGTGCCCTGGCCGACCGTCTGCATCAGGCGTTTGTCCATGTTGGCGCCACCGTTCGAGGTGTACCAGCTCGCGCTGAAGTCGTAGTAGCCCGGTGTGTGGCACGTCTCGCAGTAGTTGAGGCGGCCCGGGTACTCGACACCGAAGAAGCCGCGCACCGACGTACCTTCCGACGTGGTCTCGGCCACCGCGTGCCAGTTGTACGGCACCGTGCGACGCGTCGCCGCGTGGATCGCGTGGACGAAGCTGGTGGAGCCCGCGGTCCAGCCGCTGCTGGTGCGGTTCGGCGTGTGGCAGAACGAGCACGTCGCCGCGTCGTTGCGCTGCCCCGCGTGGTACGTCGGTGAGACGCCCAACTCGTTGTGGCACGCGTTGCACTTGTTTGCCTGAGCGATCTGGCCCGTCGTGCTGCCCGAGTTCGACGCGCCGCGACGGCCGGTGTAGCCCGTGGCCACGCGCCACACGTTGCGCGGAGGCGCCGAGATGCCGCCCGTCTTGTTGGCGTTGTACGGGTAGCCCGGGACGTCCGTCTGGGTGAACGGCTGGGTCGACGACAGGCTGTACGTGTAGCCGATGCCGCAGGTCAGCATCTTCGCGGTCGGCGGCAGCGTCGTGGTGAGCTTCACCGTGTAGTAGCCGGTCGAGTCCGGGCCCGTCATCGTCCCGCCCGTGCCCGTCGCCCACACGTTGCGCAGGTAGGCGCTGGCCGACGCGTTGAAGTCCGCCGGCTCGGCGATGCCGTCCTGCGGCATGGCCCAGGCACAGTACACAGACGGCGCGCCGACGAAGTTGTCGAGCAGGTTGCTGTTCGCGCCACCGTCGTACGTGTTGAACACCACGCCGGCGTCGTTCTCGACGAAGCGGAAGACGACCTGCGGGTTGACGCCGCCGTCACCCGCCGCGACCGCCGTCACCGACTTGAGATCGTACTGGAACAGGCGCACGCCAGGCGGCGGGTTGTTCACGTTGGCGATGTACGAGGCGTTGGTGTTGTTGTTCGTGCCGCCCGCGTACGCGTTGTTCGGGTCGGGAGGCGCCACCGCGAGGTGCTTGGCCGCGATGAAGTCGGCGTTGTGGCACATGGTGCAGCTGTTGTCGTTTGGCTGCGCCAGGTTCGACGGGCTGTGGCCCTGGCCGGTCGCGAAGTTCACGTTGTCGTGGCACGCACCGCAGGCGCGGCGGCTGGGCTTGCTCTTCCAGTTGTCCGCCCTGGCCGCGTTCGAGTGGCACTTGGTGCAGTTCCGCACGTCCTGCGGGAACATGAACTCGTTGATCTCAGTGCCGAGCCCCGCGTAGTTGCCCTTGAGCGACAGGTGCTCGCCCGCGTGGATCTTGTGGACGAAGACCGGCAGGTTGATGATCGCCTCGCCCCGCAACACGGCGATGTTGGTGCGGCCCGGAGGCGGCGTCATATTGCCCTGCGAGTCGATCGTCGGCTCGGCGATGACCGCGTTGCCCGCGATGTTGTTGCCCGCGAACTTGCGCTGATCATTGTGGCACACGACGCAGTAGCGAACGTCGTAGCGGGTGCCGCCGTGGAACGGGGTCGCGCCGCCGATGTTCAGCGGGCCCGCGCGCCACTGGTTGTGGCACGTCAGGCAGTTGTCGGTGTTGACCTTGTCGTTCTGGCCGTCGACGTTGGCGCCGGTCGCGGGGATGTAGTCGTAGGTCACGTCCACTGGGCGGAAAGCGTTGCCTGACACCGACAGGCGCATCGCGAAGCGGTGCACCGCGTTCGCGTCGAACGCGACGCCGGCGACGGCCATGCCGCCGTCATACGCAGTCGGGTTCACCACGTCCTTTTGGAACGTGTAGGTGTACGTGCCGTTGCCGTGGTCCACGAGGGTGGTGGCGTTGGCCGTCTCGGTGCTCGAGGTGCAGGTCGCGCAGTTCGCGATGTGGCTGATCCAGGTGTCGAGCGCCACGCCGTTGCCGCCGGTCGTCGGGTTGCCCGGCACGAGTTGCAGGAGCGCGATGCCCGAGAAGTAGTTGGGCGGGATCTTCGTGACGCCTCTGCCCTTGGCGTCGCGCACGGTGAACTGCACCACCGGCTTCGGATCGTTCGAGACGCTCTGGATGGTGACGGCGAAGTCCGTCTGCTGGAGCTCGAAGGCCGTCATCAGCGAGTAGTCGGTGAAGGTGTTCGCGTCGACGCCGTTCCGGCCGTCGGACACGATGACCGAGGTGCCATCGGTGCAGGAGATCGTCTTGAGGCCCGCGTCGGGACCATCGGCCACGGAGCACGACGTGCCGTCCATGCCGTTGGTCCCATTCGTTCCGTTCGTGCCATTCAAACCGTTGGTGCCGTCGGTGCCGTTGGCCACCGTCACCGAGCTGCCGTCGGGACACGTAATGGTCGCGGTCCCGTCGTTGTTGTTCTTCACGGTGCAGGGCTGCCCGTCCTGACCATCCTTGCCCGGGGGTCCGCTACACGCCGCCACCACGATGGCCGCTGCCGCCACCAGAACCCGTCGCATCTCTCTCATGGTTGCTTCCCTCGTTGCCGACACTGCGATGAACGACCCCGTCCAGACGATTGGGGCGGCCCTTTGCAAAATCAAATCCTTGCGGTAACCGGCGGGAATTGCGCTGGTCTTCTCGCCGCTCGATTCCGGACCCGCGCACATCCTGCGTTCGCGCAGAATAGCTTCACTTGTTACGATGCATTATTAGAAACGGCGGCGCCTCCCGTGCGACAACCGGCCGCACCACCGAGACTTGATCAGCGAGCGGGCGAGGGATTGACCCAGATCAGTCTGGATCAGCCCTCGTCACCAACTCACGGCGTGGCCCGAGGGTGGTGCAGCATTTGCGTCTCCGCCGGCTAAGCACCGACTGCCGCTCCATGTCTGGAGCACGGCTCCGCCACACCACCGGCTGCCACGTTCCCCATGGACCACACCCAACGATGGGGGGAGGATGTGCGCGGCCATGGCGCATGACGACGCGGGAAGCACCGACAAGCAGTCCGCGCACAAGGGGAGCCTGGACACGACTCTGAACGACCTGGTACCCGTGCGGCCGGCGCGCACCGACGCCACGCAGGTGATGAGCGACGAGGCGCCGATCGAAGGCGACACCGATCTCTCGCCCGTCAGCACCACCGATCGCGGGCTGCCGCCCGTCCCGCCGACTTCCACCGACCTTCCGCCGGTGCCCGCGACGTCGACCGACTTGCCGCCCGTCCCCACTTCGACTGACCTGCCGCCCGTCGAAGGCACGGCGCGCGACCTCCCACCCGATGGGGGCACCGTCGCGGCGCTGCCGCCGGTGCACTCGAAGAACGCGCTGCCCCACGCCAGTGAGGTGACCGCGCCGAGGCTCGCGCGCGCGCCGGCGGCGAAGGCCGACCCGCCCCGCTTCGAGATCACCCCCGGCCGCGTGGCGCTGGCGGGCCTCGGTGTCTCCCTGCTCGGCGTCGTCATCTGGCTCGTCTGGCCGCTGCTCACGCGCCCCGCGACGCCACCGCCCATCGAGTGGGTCGACGCCGCGCCAGTCCAGCCCGCTCCCGCCCCCGCTCCCGCTCCCGCGCCGCGGCCCGCGGCGAAGCCCGTCGCGCCCCCCACACCCGCCGCGCCGGGCAAGGACGAGCTGCGGCTCGACGCGAAGACGCACGTCATCGACCCCCGCGCGCTGCACGCGCCGGACGTCCCGCTGGAGCCGACGCACAAGTACCGCCTGAGCCTCCAGACGGACGACCGCAAGGCGGGCACCGTCCTCGCGCGCCTCGAGGAGGCGCAGGGCTGGGGCGTGCTGCACGCCATGGCCACGCACCACGCGCTGCAGTTCGGCGGCGCACGCACGCTGCGGCTGCACTGCGAGCCCGGCCCGCTCGTGAGGGCCGACACCACCATCAGTCTCGAACTCGTTGACCTCGCGCGGAAGATGCAGCGCAAGACGCTGACGCTCTCGCCCGCGACGCAGTGCTTCGACTTCGAGGTCGGCCGGCTCCTCGAGCTCGAGCCCGGCACGTCCCGCCGCGTGCAGCTGCGCAGCGAGCAGAAGGTGGCGCTCGGCGAGCAGGTGCCGCTGCGCGTCGCCTACCGGGTGCCGGTGCCGGGTGACGCGGAGGCCTGGCGCTTCGGCGTGCTGGCGCCGGGCGACGACGTGCTCGTCGAGGCGACGGGCGCGCGCTTCGCGATCATCGATCCCTGGCTGGGCGACAACGACGGCGAGGTGGTGCTGGATCTCCTCCCCGGCGACACCGACAGCCGCGGTCTCGCGCGGCCCGACGGCTCCGACGCGAAGTTCGTGCCCACCCGCCCGTGAGGCTTCCCTGCCCTGCCGTCCTGGGGGCAAACTCCGACCCTCCATGAGAACGCTGACGCTCCTCCTCGGGCTCGCTGCCGCGACCGCCCTGGCCCAGGCCGACGCGGGCCCCCCGGCGAGCGCGGCGCCGGCCGCCGAGGCCCCCGCCGTCGAGGCACCGCCGCCACCGAAGCCGCTGACCGAGCTGTCCGACACCGAGCGCCGCGCGCGCGTCGCCACCATGTCGAAGGACGAGCTGGCCGCGTTCATGCGCGACACGCCGGGCGAGGCGCTGGTGAAGATGGGCCTGCGCGCCGTCGCCGCGCTGGGCACCTACTCGTACACGATGACGAAGCAGGAGCGCGTCGGCGGCAAGCTGCTCGACGAGCAGCAGATCGTCACGACGCTGCGCGAGTCGCCGTTCGCGGTGCGCCTCGAGTTCGTCGCCGGGCCCTCGAAGGGCCGCAAGGTCATCTACAACCCCGCGGTGAGAGCCGACGAGTTCCGCGTGCGCGAGGCCGGCTTCTTCAGCATCGCGGGCCGCCTGTGGATCGGTCTCGACTCGGGCCTCGCGAAGAAGGACTCGAACCACACGGTCAAGGAGTCGGGCCTCGGGAACCTCCTGCGCCGCTTCGAGCGCGACCAGGCCCGCGCGAAGGAGAAGGGCGGGCTCACCGTGAGGCAGGAAGGCTGGGACGCGAAGGGCCACTACTGCGCGCTGTACGTCATGCCCAACAAAGGCGCCGGCTTCGACGCGGCGAGCACCCGCATCTGCACCGACATCGCCGCGGGCGTGCCCGCGCGCGTCGAGGGCTACGACGCGAACGACGTGCTGCTCGAGCGCTTCGAGTTTGCCAACGTCAAGAAGACCACCGTCACCGACGAGACGTTCGACCCCGACAAGGGCCTCTGAGCGCTCCGCCGATCCCCCGATGATCGACTACGATCCGCACAATTGGCGCCGCGCGCTGATCGGCATTCACGGCACGCGCTTTACGGTCATCGCGCTGCGCGCGGCCGTCGTCACCCTCGGCGCCACCATCATCACCGCGGTTCACGAATACGTGACGCCGATGTCGGTGCCCGGCGCGACGACGATCCACGGCATCCTCTCGGTGGCGCTGGGCCTCTTGCTCGTCTTCCGCACCAACCAGTCGTACGATCGCTGGTGGGAAGGCCGAAAGCTGTGGGGCGCGATGGTGAACACCTGCCGCAACCTGGCGCGCTCCGCCTCTGTGCACCTCGCGAAGGAGCCGCAGCTCCTCGCGAAGCTGGTCGCGCTTGACGCCGCGTTTCCGGAGGCGTCGATGTTCTCGCTGCGCGGCCAGGCGTGGGAGCCGAAGGGCGTCGACCCCGAGGACGCCGCGGCGCTCCGCGGCAAGAAGCACTCCGTCACCGCGCTCGCCCAGCGCATGACCGTGCACCTCAAGGCCGCGCGCGACGCCGGCGCGATCTCCGACTACGTGCTCGCCATGCTGGAGCACGACGTGCACCAGCTCATCGACATCATCGGGGCCTGCGAGCGCATCCACAAGACGCCCCTGCCCTTCGCCTACGTGGTACACCTGCGGCGCTCGCTCGTCGCGTACCTGGCGACGCTGCCCTTTGCGATGCTGTCGAGCTTCGGGTGGGCGACGATCCCCATCGTCTTCGCGGCGAGCTACGTGCTGCTCGGCATCGAGGAGATCGGCGTGGAGATCGAGGATCCGTTCGAGGGCGACCTGAACGACCTGCCGCTCGAGGCGATCACCGCCACCATCCAGAGCAACGTCGCCGAGTACGCCCCACCCGCGGTCAGCGGAACGCGTACTTGAAGCCCACCTGCAGCAGCAACGGGGCCTGCGGCCGCGCGCCGAAGGGCCGCCGCGACACCAGCGCCGCCTGGTTCAAGAGGTTGGTGGCGGTCAGGTAGACGCGGCCAGAGCCGATCTCGCACGACGCGGTGACGTCGAGCAGCACGCGGCCCGGCACACGCTGCACGTCGGACGGGTCGCCCTGACCCGCCACCTCGCGCACCTCGCCGTAGTACATGCCGCCGAGGCCGAGCTCGAACGGGCCCCTGGACGCGCGCACGCGAAGCTGCCCCTGGTGCACGGGGATGTACGGCAGCTCGTCGCCCTCGTTCACCGCGCCCCAGATCGGGTTCTCCGACGTGAAGGCCGACAGGAAGCGCGCGCTGGTGAAGGTGTACGCGAGGTCGGCGTTCAGCTCGATGCCCAACGGCAGGCGCTTGCGCACGCTGCCCAGCGCCTCGAGGCCCAGCACCCGCGCGCGGCCGCCGTTGTATTGGCGGTTGGTCGCGTCGTTGGTGCAGCCGGTGCTGCCGGTGCACTCGCCGGTGATGTTCTGGTACTCGCTCCAAAAGCCGATCAGCTCGGCGCGCAGGCCGTTCTTCGCGAAGCGCACGCCGGCCTCGGAGTTCACCGCGCGCTCCGGCTGCACGCCCGCGTCCTGGCCCGGCGCCACCGGGCTGAAGCCCTGGTGCAAGCCCGCCAGCACCGACAGGCCGAAGTCGAAGCCGTACACCGCGCCGAGCCCGAGCAGCGGCACGACGAACTGGGCGCTCGTGCCGGTGCGCGCCAGCTCATCGCCGAAGCCCGTCCACGGCACCTCGACGCGCACGCCGGGAGACACGAGCAGACGACCCCACGAGAGGTGATCCGCGAGGAAGCCAGAGAACGAGCGCGTGTAGGCGACGTTCGAGTTGAGGACCTCGTCCGGCACGCCCGACGGCACCAGCGTCGCGTTGCGCATGTCGAAGCTGTGGCCGGTGTGGAGGCGGCGTATCTCGTCATGGTGCAGGCGCACGCCGCCCTTGAGCTCGTGCGCGACTGGCCCGGTGGACAGCTTCGCGGTGGCGTTCACCTGCACGCCCTGGGACACGAAGGTGCGCTTGTTGGACACGAGCACGAGGCGCTGTTCGGCGCCGACCGAGTCCTCGGCACCGGCGAGGATCGCCCGGTACACGGCGTTGGTGCCGGTCGGGTACGCGAGCACCGAGTACACGTCCGGGCCGTTCGCGAAGTGATCGAAGCGGAGCCACGTGCGATCGAAGTCGTGCCGGTAGACGGCCGTCGTCACCTCGAGCCAGTCGCCCACCGAGAGCCGGTGCGTCAATACGCCCTGCGTCCGCCACCAGCTCATCTGGTCGCGCTGGCTCGCGGCGTAGCGGCGCAGCGGCGACTTCTCGAAGTCGTCGGTGGCGAGTCCCAGGTACGTCTCGTTGGAGCGCTCGTCGGAGAAGCCCAGCTTGAGCTCGAAGGCATTGCGGACGTGCGCCGAGGGATCCGTCGCGTACGCGGCCTTCAGCATCGCCTCGTTTTTGCCGAAGCCGGTGTCGCCGCCGCCGTCGAGCTGCTTGAAGCCGCTCGTCTGCAGGTGCACGCCTTCGAGCAGCACGCCCCAGCGCCCGGTGCCGTAGCCAACGACGCCGTGGGCCTTGCCGGTGCCGTAGTTGCCCAGCGAGAGATCGAGGTCGCCTTCGAACTGCTGCGGCACCGGGCGGGTGCGGTAGTTGATCGCGCCGCCGATCGTCTGCGGGCCGTACCGGATGGACGCGGGGCCCTTGAAGACCTCCACCGCCACCATGCGGGTGACGAGCGGCGAGTAGTACGCGGCCGGCGCGGAGTACGGCGCAGGTCCTAACAGCACGCCGTCCTCCATGAGCGTCACCTTGCTCGAGCGGTCGGCGTTCACGCCGCGCAGGCCGATGTTGGGGCGCAGGCCAAAGCCGTCCTCTTCACGCACGTACACACCCGGCACGCTCTGCAGCACGCGGTGGATGTCGTTCGCCTCGCGGCGCTCGAGTTCCTCCCTGCCTATCACCTGCGCGGAACCGGCGACGCGGCGCACGTCAACGAGGCGCTGGCCAATGACGGTCGTCTCGCGCGGGGGCGGCGTGCCCGCGTCGGGCGTCGCGTCGGCGACCGGAGTGAGCGCGTCGGCGGTGCCCGCGTCAGCCAGCGGCGCGTCCAAAGCGCCGGTCGGCGCGGCCTCCCCCAGCCCCGCCTCGCCCGCCACCACCTCGGGGCTCGCCGGCGCATCCACCGGCGACCTGATCCCGGCATCGGCCGGGAGCACCGGCTCCGCGGGCGCGCCGACATCCGGCGACGCCACCTCCGCCCCACTCCCGGGCGTGGCGTCAGACTGCGTCGGCGCCGCCACGGGCGGCGGGCCCACCCCTGCGCCCGCGCCCTCGGCGGGCGCGGCGAAGAGCAGCAACGAGACGAGCGCGGCTACCGCCATGCCGTGACCTCCTGGGGCCGGAAGGCCGGCAGCGGCGCCGCGTCGGGCTCGCGCGTCACCCACGACGAGCCCCACGCGGAGTCGGAGACCGTCGCGAGATCGATCTCCGGATCGATGAGCCGCGCGGGAGGCCGGCCATTCAGCGACACCCACGCGTCGACGCGCACCTCCGCGTTGGGCACGCCCTTCGCGGCGAAGTCCCGCGCCACGTGGTGCGCCAGCTGGAGGATGAGATCCGGCTGCCCACTCATCTCGCTGGCCTGCCGGGGCAAGAGGTACGCCGAAGGCGACACGTGCCACTCGCGTCCCGAGGCCGGGTCGCGCACGCGGAACGTCACCGCGCCGTTCTTCTCCCGCACCATCACCTTCCACGACCAGCGCATGCCGTCCTCGTTCCACAGCACGTCGCCCGGCAGTACGAGGTGACGCAGCGGGAAGAGCAGCTGGAAGGCGCAGTACGCGATGACGAGCACCAGCACCGGCGTGGCCACCGGGCGCAGCGGGCGCGCCTCGCCGCGGGGCAGCCGGCGGAAGAGGCGGCGAGGCCACTCCGGCGCAAAGAAGATCGACGCCGCCGTGGTCATGATGAATGGGAACATCCCGATGTCGAAGAACACCAGGGTGAGCGTGTGGAAGACGATGACCACCAGGTACGCGAACGGGCGCGTCCGCCGCCATGACAGCCAGAAGACGATCGTCAGGTCGAACAAGAAGCCGAACCATGCCGCCACGTACGCGGCCCACGGCTGCGCGAGGATCGGCCCGATGAGCGGCGTCTCGGTGCGGGCCGCGAACCAGATCGACAGCGGCTGCGCGTGCAACAGCCAGTCGGACCCGAGCTTCGCGAGGCCGGCGTAGAAGTAGACGACGCCCACCTGGAAGCGCACCAGCCACAGCGCCCACGTCGGCACCTGCCCCGCGCTCCAACTCGTCGGCAGCGCGGTGAGCAGCGCGCCGAGCAGCACCACCAGGTAGTAATGGTTCAGGTAGTTGGTGACGTCGAACAGCTGCAGCCACGCGAACAGCAGGACGAAGATCGCTCCCGACACGCGCGGCTTGAGGTCGAGCGCGAAGGCCAGTGCGGCGCACGCGGCGAGCCACACCACGGCGCTCACCCACGCCGCCGGCAGGTGCGGCACCCACGCGAACGCCGCGTAGGTGAAGGTGAAGCGCGGCGCCGTGAAGAGCGGCCCCACCCAGCCGGTCAGCTGCAGGCGCACGAGGCCCGCGCACATCAAGAGCCCGAAGACGGTGCGCAGCATCGCCAGGCTGGCGACGTCCACCGGCTGCGAGAGGCGTGCGCGGACCTTCGCAAGCATCAGTAGTTCACCTTGAAGTTGGCGACCTCGTCCGCGGTGAAGCCCCAGGCGGCCTGCAGCTGACCGACGGCCTGCGTCAGTCGCGGCACGTTCGTCACGCTGTCGAGCAGCAGCTTGTGTGACTCGGGCTGGGCGCCCATCGGCGCGAGCAGCGTGGTGAGCATCTCGTCGAGCTGCGCGTCCGTCATCTTCCGCGAGGCGGGCGCGACGGTGCGCAGGCCCTTCAGCAGGCCGACGGCCTCGTTGTACTCGTGGAGCGCCGCGGCGCGCTGAGCCTGCGTCGCGTTGGGGGCCTCGAGGCCCTCGGCGGCCTCGTTCAGGTAGTAGACGACGGTGCCGACCAGCGCGCGCTCCCACTCGGTGCGGATGGTGGCGAGCGCCGCGTCACGCTGCGCCTGGCACGCGCTGCCCTTCGCGGAGGCCGCGCGCGCGTCAATGAAGGCGCGCTTGATGACGAGGTAGATGCCGGGCGTGGACGCGGCCGGGTTGGTGCGCTTCTTCGCGTACGCGGCCGAGAACGTGTCCGGGTTCACCGCGGCCTTGTGATCCATCGGGAACGCGGGCGTGGTGCCGTAGAGCGCGAGGACGCGATCGACCGTGGCGGGAGAGACGTCACCTGACATGAGCCGCACCGCCTCGTTGTAGTGCGCGGCGCCCAGCAGGCCCTTCTCCACCGCTTCCTGCAGGTCCACGCCGCGGTTCGAGAAGAGCGTGCCACCCAGCCAGCCGCCGGAGTCGACCGGTGGATCCGCCGGCGTCCACGTGCTGCCCGCCGCCTCCTCCGCCGCCGCGAAGATCGCGGGGAGCGTCGCGGCGAAGGCCGGGGTGGTGATGGAAGAGAGGCTGGGCGTTCCCGCCTCGAACAGCCCCTGCAATTGCGCCTGCGTAGGCCGCGCGTTGACGTCCCCCAGGGGACCGACGACCGCCTCGAGCTGCTCGGCGAGCGCGCGCTCGGCCGCGGCGTTGGTGGTGAAGGCGTCGGCCGGGTACGCCTCGCCGCCGGCGCAGGGATCCGCGGCGGCGCCGCCGCAGCCGGCGATGAGAAGGGCGGCGAGACTGGTGAGCAGATGACGCATGACTTCCTCCGGGGTCAATCGTTGTCTCCGGCCCCCTCCTGGGGGACGCGGAGGTTCAGCACCGTGACGAACTGCGACTTCAGGAGATCGGTAAAGACCTTCACCTTCGCGTGGACGGCCTTGACGTCGTCGAGCTGCGAGACGACGGCCTGGTCCACGGGGACGGAAAGCGTACCCACCGCGGCGATCGCGTCGTCGAGCGCCGCCACCATCTGGTCGCCCAGTGCCTGCGCGCCGCGCGCGGCCAGCAGCGCGTCGAAGCCCTTGCCCGCGCCGGTGAAACTGCCGTGCATCACGGCCTTCGTGGCCTCGAGGTTGGCGACGATCGCCTCGCGCGAGAGTCCCGACGGTCTCGCTTCCGCGAGCTTTGGGCACGCCATGTCGAGGCAGGTGACCGTCAAGCCCGCGGGGCTCGCCAGCTTGTCATCCTTGACGGTCCAGTCGACGTAGAAGATCGCCGCGTAGAGCTGGTCGAGACCTTCCTGCGCCGTGGGGAACGGGCTACCCGGCTGGCCCGCACGCGAGAAGCTGGCGAGGAAACCTCCTTCCTTCCATGCGGCCAACAACCTCGTTGCCTGACCGACGAGGTGCGTCGCGACCGCCCTGGCGTAGTCCGCCCGGCGCTGCGCCAACGCATCGGCCGTCAGCGCAGCCCAGGCACCGCTGGTGTTGATGGGTGCAGAGGCGTCGCAGCTGTTGGCCGCCGAGTCGACGAACAGCAGGTACTCGATGACGGCGAGGCCGGTGGACGTCACCAGCGCGGTGTCGAAAAAGCCGGCCCCCTCCCAGGCCCTGTCCACCAGGTGCGTATCGACGCGGCAGGCGTTGACCGTCGGCCACGAGTAGATGCCGTCTCGCAGCGACTGACCGCCCGTCATCGTGCCCGCCGCGCCCGCGGGGCCCACCTGCACCACCTCGGCCCGCTGCCACCGAAGGAAGGCGATCTGGAAGGCGTCGCGCGCCGCCGTCAGCTCCGTCGGAGCAGGGCCCGACTGCCGCGCCGTCGCGTACGCCGCCGCCGCCTGCTCGAGCGCCTGCGCCTCGGCGACGAAGCCCTCCAGGGTCGCGACGATCACGTCCTCGCCGACCGCCTTCAGGACGGCCCGCTTCTCGTCGCCGCCGGGCTCGGGCTTCGCGCCGGAGCACGCCGCCAGGAGACCGAACGCCATCAACACTGTGATTTTGCGAATCATTTGCAACTGTGAAGCGCATCAGTACCGGTTCCTTCCGAGCGCGTCAAGGCGCTGCTGGTTAGAAATCGACGGCCATGGCGACCCAGGTGGAGTCCGCGACACCGGAGACATTCGACGAGCTCATCAACCGGCCGGGCCCGCTGGTGGTCGCGTACTTCTGGGGCCCAGACTGCCCCAACTGCGAGATCTTCGCGCGGGAGCTGCCGGAGCTGCTGCCGGAGCTCCCCGATGGCGTGCGGCTGGTGAAGGTGAACGCGTACGAGCACGCCGAGCTGGCGCGGCGCTTCGGGCTTTCGGGCATCCCCGCCTTCGTGCTGTTCAAGGGCGGCAAGAAGCTGGGGATGATGCGGCAGTACTACGGGCGCGAGTACTGGACGACGGTGCTGAAGGAACAGGCGATGGGCGTGCGGGAGTGAGCGGGCAGACTCCTGCGAAGTGCTCGTCACCTGGCCTGGATCGGCCACGCGCAGCGCTTCATCAACGCGGCGGGCAAGACGCTGCTGCTCGAACGCCGGTTCGCCGAGCCCGTCTTCGGCGGCGCCTGGTTCCGGTAACCGCCGCCGCCCTCCCCCGACGCCTCGTCGATGCCGCGGCCGGACTTTCTGGTGCCGTGGCACGCGCACCCGGTTCACAGCGGTCCTGAGACGCTCGTGCAGCTGCGCCGCGAGACGCCGGCGCTCATCTGCCCGTTCCCGTCGCGCGTGCTGGAGCGGCGCCTCGCGCGCGTGGGCTTCACGAACGTCACGGCGAGCCCCGGCTGGGAGACGCGGGAGCTCGCGCCGGACTTGAAGCTCACCTTCGTGCCGCACGATCGCGGCTGGGAGGTCGCCTCCATCGTCGTCGAGGCCGACGGCGTCCGCCGGCATCACGGCGACGACAACGCGCTGGCGCTCGATGGCTACCGCGAGGTGAAGCGGCGGCCCGGGAAGACCGACCTCGCGTCAAGCTGCGCCTCAACGCGGACACCGAGGCGCTCTCCGCCGAGGCGCGCGCGCTTCGGCGGCTGACGTCGGCGCCGCGGGTGGTACAAGGCCCGCCTTGTGCGGCTCCTCCTCGCTCTCCTGGCGCTTTCGCTGTGCGGCTGCCGCATCGAGACGGCCGCGCCCGGCGGCGCCGCGACGGCGGCGGAAGGCAAGCCCGGCGGCGAGGTGTGGATCTACACGTCGATGTACCGGCACGTGCTGGACGCGCTCGAGCCCGGCCTGCAGGAGGCGCTCCCCGGCGTCACCATCCGCTGGTTCCAGGCGGGCAGCGAGAAGGTGACCGCGCGGCTCGAGGCCGAGCTGGCCGCCGGCGGCTCGCCGTGCGACGTGCTGGTGACGTCGGATCCGTTCCTCTACGAGCGCTACAAGGACGAAGGCCGGCTTCAGCGGTACGTCTCGCCCAACGGGCTGCGCACGCCGGCGGGTCTGTTCGATCTCGACGGGCACTACGCGGCGGTGCGCCTGTCGACGATGGTGTTGGTGCACAGAGCCGGCACGCCGGCGCCGGAGAGCTTCGAGGCCCTCACGCGGCCGGAGTGGAAGGACGAGGTCGCGCTCGGCGATCCGCTGACGAGCGGTACGGCCTTCACCTGGGCGGTCGTCCTCGACGGGGCGTACGGCGCGGACTTCTTCACGCGCCTGCGGGCGAACGGCGCGCGCGTCGCCGGCGGCAACGCGGCCGTGCTGCAGAAGGTGGAGGGCGGCGAAGCGAAGGTGGGCGTGCTGCTCCTCGAGAACGCGCTGGCCGCGAAGGCGAAGGGCAGCCCCATCGAGGTCGCGTGGCCGAAGGACGGCGCGGTGCTGATCCCCGGCTACCTCGGCATCCTCTCCACGGCGCGCAACCCGGCGGCGGCGAGGGCGGTGGTCGACGCGCTGCTGTCGCCGAAGCTGCAGTCCATCATCGCCTCGCCCGGCGACATGCACGCCGTCGATCCCCGCGTCCCCGGCCCCCGCAACACGATCTCGCTGCCCGAATTGGTCCAGCGCAGCCGCCCATGGGGCCAGGAGACGCTCGAGCGTGGCCTCAAGGACGGCGCACGGGTGAAGGCGGACTTCAGCAAGGCGTTCTCGCAATGACGCGCCGCTGGCCCGCCGCCTTGCTCTTCCTGGGCCTGGCCGCGTTCGCCGGGTTCCCGCTGGCGCTGCTGCTGGTCCGCGCGGCGCGCGCCCCGGACGTGGCGTGGTGGGACACGTGGGCGGCGCCGGGTGCGGCGCAGGCGCTTGAGGGCACCCTCGTGACGTCCGCGGGCGCGGCGCTCTTCGCGTTCGCGGTGGGCGTACCGCTGGCGGTCCTCCTCGTCCGCACGGACGTGGGCCTCGAGAGGCCGCTCAAGGCCGTCTTCACGCTGCCCACGGCCATCCCGCCCTTCATCCTCGGCATGGGCTGGGTGTCGCTGGCGAACCCGAAGGCCGGGCTGCTCAACCTGGCGCTCGGCGCGGGCACCCTCGACATCTACGGCGCGACGGGCATCGCCTTCGTGCTGGGCTCCGGCGGGTTGCCGCTGGTGTTGCTGGGGACGGGCGCCGCGCTGTCCCGCATCGACTCGTCCCTCGAGGAGGCCGCGCGCATGTCCGGCGCCTCCGCCGCGCGGGCCCTCTTCACGGTGACGCTGCCGCTCGCGCTCCCGGCGGCGCTTTCCGGCGCGGCGCTCACGTTCCTCTACGCGGCGTCGGCGTTCGGCGTGCCGTACCTGCTGGGCGTCACCGCGACGCCCCCAACGCCGACGCTCACCACGCGCATCTACGGCGAGGTGTTGATGGGCGCGTCCGGCCTCGAGCGCGCCGCGGTGCTGTCGGTGGAGCTCCTGGTGCTGGCCGCGCTGGTGCTGTTGGCGAGCCGGTGGCTCACGCGCGCGGGCGAGGTGCGGCTGTCGTCCGGCAAGGGGCTCTCGATTCGCCGGATGCCGCTCGGCCGGTGGCGCGGGCCGCTGACGGCGCTCGCGGTGGCGCTGGCGATCGTCCTGGTCGTCCTGCCGCTGCTCGCCGTCGCGCTGACCTCCGTCCAGCCGGTGTGGGGCCAGTGGTCCGGGCTCACCACGAAGCACTGGGGCGCGGTGCTGTCGAACCCGCGCACGCTGTCGGCCGCGGGGCGCAGCGTCGTGCTGGCGCTGTCGTCGGCGGCGCTGGTGACGGCGTTCGGCCTGGCGATCGCTTCGACGAAGCGGCGCTGGCTCGAGGCGCTGTCCGGCGCGCCGTACGCGGTGCCCGGCACGGTGCTCGCGCTCGCGCTGCTGGTGGCCTTCTCGCGCGAGGTGCGCTTCGTCGCCTTCGATCGCGTCGCCTTCGTGCTCGCCATCGGCAACACGCTGTGGATGCTGCTGGTGGCGTACACCGTGAAGTACCTGGCGTTTGGATCCCGCAACGCGTCGGACGCGCTGGCGCAGGTGGATCCCAGCCTCGCCGAGGCGTCGCGCATCTTCGGGGCGTCACCGGCCCGCGCCTTCGTCGACGCCACCCTGCCGCAGCTCCGGGGTGCGCTGGGCGCGGCCTTCCTCGTCACCTTCCTCGTGTGCATGACGGAGCTGACGTTGAGCGTGCTGCTCATCCCCACCGGGTCGGACGTGCTGGGGACGCTGCTCTTCGAGCTGCAGAGCTACGCGGATCCGGGCGCCGCGGCGGTGATCGCCTGCGCCTTCGTGCTGGTGCTGCTGGCCGCGCAGGCGCTGCAGGCGCTCGTCGTCGGAAAGGAGGCGCGCTGACATGGCGACCGTCGAGCTCGAGCGGGTGCACAAGGCCTACGGCGCCACGCAGGTGGTGAAAGGCATTTCACTGTCCATCCAGAGCGGCGAGCTGGTCGCGCTGCTGGGACCTTCGGGCTGCGGGAAGACGACGACGCTGCGCATGGTGGCGGGTCTCGAGCAATTGGACCGCGGCATCATCCGCATCGACGGGCAGGAGATGGACGGGCCGAAGGGCAGCGTGCCGCCCGAGCGCCGCGGCCTCGGCATGGTGTTCCAGAGTTACGCCGTGTGGCCGCACCGGACCGTGGCGGAGAACGTCGCCTACCCGCTCAAGCTGCAGGGCGCGGCGAGGGCCGAGGTCGCGAGGCGCGTCGCCGAGGCGCTCGGCTGGGTGCGGCTGTCGGCGCTCGGCGATCGCCTGCCGCAGCAGCTCTCGGGCGGACAGCTGCAGCGCGTGGCGATCGCCCGGGCGCTGGTCGCGAAACCCAGGGTGCTGCTGCTCGACGAACCCTTGTCCAACCTCGACGCGGCGCTGCGCGAGGAGCTCCGCGGGGAGATCGCCGCGCTCCGCGCCCGCCTCGGCACCACGATGATCTTCGTCACGCACGACCAGGGCGAGGCGCTGGCGCTCGCCGATCGCGTCGCGCTGATGAACCGCGGCGTCATCGAGCAGGTCGACCGGCCCGACGTCGTCTACCGCGAGCCGGCGACGCCGTACGTGGCCACCTTCGTCGGCGGCGCCAACGCGCTCGAGGGGAAGGTGGGCGCGGGGCACTTCGTGGTGGGCGAGGCGCGCTTCCCGCTGCCGCCAGGCACCGAAGCGAAGGACGGCGCGGCCACGCTCGTCGTTCGGCCCGAGGACGTGCGCGTCGGTGGCGAGGGCCCGGCCCTGCAGGTCAGCGCGCGCCTCTTCCTCGGGAGCGCGACGGAGTACCGTTTCCTGCTCGGCGATCGCGTGCTGCGCGCCGTGGGGCCGCACCGGGAGGACGCGGCGCCGGGCTCCAGGCTGCCCGTCGCGTTCGCCCGCGTCCGCCTCTACCCGTCTCCCTGACCCAGCGGGGAGAGAGAGAACGCGCCGCTTGACCGTCGCCGCCTCGGGTGCGAACCACCCGGTCTCATGTCCGCGCCGATCCGCTACCGCGTCTCCATGCCGAAGCCCCACTCGCACCTCTTCGAGGTCGAGGCCTCATTCCCGCCGGCGGGCGACGAGCTGGTCGTCTGCCTCCCCGTGTGGACGCCGGGCAGCTACCTCGTGCGTGAGTACGCGCGGCACGTGCAGGAGTTCAGGGTGGTGGACGCCGCCGGCTTCTCGGTGCCCTTCGAGCGCCTCGACAAGCGCAGCTTCCGCGTCCGCGCGATGGGGAGGCCCGTCCGCTGCCTCTACAAGGTGTACGCGAACGAGCTGACCGTGCGGACCAGCCACCTCGACGGCACGCACGGCTACTTCAACGGCGCGACGCTCTTCTTTTACGTCGAGGCGCTGCGGAAGAGCGAGCACCGCGTCACCGTCGAGGCGCCCGCCGACTGGCGCGTCTCCACCGCGCTCGACATGGACGGCCGTGAATACGTCGCGCACGACTACGACGAGCTGGTGGACTCGCCGTTCGAGTGCGGGCCCCACACGCCCATCCCCTTCACCGCCGCGGGCGTTCCGCACGAGGTGGTGCTCTGGGGCGAGCCGCAGCTCGACGAGAAGAGGCTGGTGGCCGACCTCACGAAGCTGATCGAGACCGAGGCGGCGATGTTCGGCGGGCTGCCGATGAAGCGGTACGTCTTCTTCGTGCACGCGGGCGACAAGGGCCGGGGCGGCCTCGAGCACAAGGCGTCCACCGTGCTGCTCTTCCCGCGCAGCGGCTTCTCGAGCCCGAAGGGCTGGGAAGACTTCCTGACGCTGTGCGCGCACGAGTACTTCCACCTGTGGAACGTGAAGCGCATCAAGCCGCGCCGGTTGGTGCCCTTCGACTACGCGCAGGAGAACTACACGCAGCTGCTCTGGTGGTTCGAAGGCGCGACCAGCTACTACGACAACCTCGTCACCAGGCGCGCGGGCCTCATGTCGCCGTCGCGCTACCTCACGCGCCTCGGCGAGTCGCTCACCGCGCTGCACACCACGCCCGGCCGCCTGGTCCTGCCGCTGGTCGACGCGTCGATGATCGCGTGGACGAAGCACTACCGGCCCGATGAGAACACGGCGAACACGGCGGTCAGCTACTACCTCAAGGGCGAGCTGGTCTGCGCGCTGCTCGACCTCACCATCCGCCAGGCGACGGGGGACGCGAAGGGCCTGGACGACGTCGCGCGGCTCCTGTGGAAGCGCTACGGCGACGAGTCTGGCGTGCCGGAGGACGGCGTCGAGGCCGCCGCGCAGGAAGTCGCCGGCGTGGATCTCAAGCCCTTCTTCGATCGCGCGCTCCGCGGCGTCGACGAGCTGGACTACTCGGTGTTCGCCCACGTCGGCCTCGAGGCGAAGTTCCGCCCGCGCGAGTCCACCGGCGACAAGGGCGGCACTCCGCCGCGCAACAAGGGCGACAAGAACCCGGGCTACGTCGGCGTCACCACCCGCGGCTCGTCCACCATCGCCACCGTGCTGGACGGCTCGCCGGCGATGGCCGCGGGCGTCTACGCGGATGATGAGATCGTCGCGCTCGACGGGTTCAAGTGCGACGCCTCGGGCCTCAGCGCCCGCACCGAGGACAAGCGGCCCGGTGAGACGGTGAAGCTGACCGTGTTCCGCCGCGACCGCCTGCTGGAGCTCCCCATCGTCCTCGGCGAGCGCCCGAAGGACGCCGTGTGGCTCGCGCGCGTGGAGAGCCCGTCGGACGCACAGAAGGCTGCGTACCAGGCCTGGCTCGGCGCCCCGTGGGAGAGCGACGCAGCCCCCGTTGAAACCGCCGGACGGGGGCAGTAAGGGGCGGCTCCATGCGTCTCCCGAGCCTCGTCGCCGCCTTCGCCTTCGCGTCCACCCTCCTCGCCTGCAGCGGCTACGACGCCACGCTGCCCGACGGCGGCCGCGGCCGCGTCAACTGCACGGACAACACCGTCAAGGTGCCCGTGACGGTGCTCGACCGGGGCGGGATGCCGCAGGCCGGCGCCGGCGTGGTCGCGACGTACCTGTCCACCAACGAGGAGCAGGTCTTCGAGACGAACGGCAACGGCGTCGCGGTCGTCCTCGACAAGGGCCCGGGCATCGTCCGCGTTCAGGGCCAGATCAACGACCTGCGCACCGACGTCGCCGAGTTGACCTTCACCGGCGGCGAGTGCAGCAGCGCCGTCACCCCGCGCTCCCTCACCCTGCAGCTCAAGTAACCCGCGCGCATGCCCCGCCGGCCCTCCCGCGAGAGCGCGTCGCTGGCCGCCCTGCGCCAACGGTACCTCGTCGAAGGGAAGTCCGTCCCGAAGGCCGTCCTCCAGTCGCTCGAGGCCGACGGGCGCTCGGGCGCGCAGGCGCTCGCGAAGGCGCTCAAGGCCCGCGCGGCCGAAAACCGCGCCGAAGGGCAGCGGCTGCGTCACATGCTGAAGTTCGAGGCGCCGCTGTGGGCCGAGGGCTTCCGGCACATCGCCGGCGTCGACGAGGCCGGCATGGCCCCGCTCGCGGGCCCGGTGTGCGCGGGCGCGGCGATCCTCCCGCGGGGCTACAAGCTGAAGGGGCTCGACGACTCGAAGAAGATCCTCGACGAGGCGAAGCGCGACGAGTTGGCCGAGGCCATCAAGCGCGACGCGGTGGCCTGGGCCGTCGGCTGGGCCAGCGTCGACGACGTCGACACGCTGAACGTCTACCACGCGGGCCTGCTGGCGATGCGGCGGGCCGTCGAAGGCCTCGCGGTGCGCCCCGACTACGTGCTGGTCGACGCCCGAAAGATCCCCGGCATCGAGCCGCCGCAGCGCGGCATCATCAAGGGTGACGCGCAGAGCCTGTCGATCGCCGCCGGGGCGATCCTCGCCAAGACGGCGCGCGATCACCTCCTCAACGAGCTGGACGCGAAACACCCGGGCTACGGCTTCGCGTCCCACAAGGGCTACCCGACGCCCGAGCACCTCGACGCGATCGCCCGCCTCGGCGTGCTGCCGATCCACCGCCGGAGCTTCGCGCCCATCAAGAAGGCCCTGGGGCTGTTGCCCCAGCAGGGGGAGCTGTTCGCGCCCGCGCCGGCGAAGGCCGTGCGGCGGTGAGCGCCGACATCGAGATCGACGCGTGGCTCGCCGCCGAAGGCTTCGCCCTGCCCGACGTGAAGGCGAAGGCCCGCGCCGCGCTCGAGGAGGCGGGGCTCACCCGCGCCGGGAAGCAGCGCCTGTCCACCGAGAAGGTGCCACGCGCCCGGGAAGCGCTCGAGGCCCGCTTCTTCCTCCACTGCGCCACGCCGGAGTGCGTCGCGTTCGCGAAGGCGAGCGGCCGCGAGGCCGTGCGCTGCGAGCCGAAGTCCACCTGCCGGCGCTGCGGCGGCTCGGACAACCAGCGGGCCGTGCGCGATCTCATCGAGGTGTGCCGCCAGCGCAAGGCGTCGCGGATCGTCATCGTCGGGGGATCGCCGTCGGTGCGCGAGGAGCTGGTGCGGCTCGTCGGCGGCGCGCTGGAACTGCGGCTCGTCGACGGGACCCGCGCGAAACCCATCGAGCAGGCGAAGGCCGATCTCGCCTGGGCCGACCTCGTGCTGCTGTGGGGCGCGACCGAGCTGCACCACAAGGTGTCGAAGCAGTACTCGGACTCGGTGCAGGGCGCGGAGAAGCGGAAGCTGGTGCACGTGCCGAAGCGCGGCATTGCGCAGCTGCTCGCCGGAGCCGTCGAACATCTGAGGCGGAGTTGATGCCCCTCTGCCCGACCCTCTCTCCCCGGGGAGGAGAGAGGGCCAGTCAGGTCCCGAGCGCGGCGGCCAGCTTCTGGAAGGCGTTGCCCCGGTGCGAGACGGCCGACTTCTCGTCGCGCGACAGCTCCGCCATCGTCTTGCCGCTCGGCAGTTCGAAGATCGGGTCGTACCCGAAGCCGTTCGCCCCGCGCGGCGCGCGGATGATGCGCCCCTCGCACGTCCCCCGGGTGAACGTCTCCTGGCCGTCCGGCGTGACGAGGCACAGCGCGCACACGAAGCGCGCGGTGCGCTTCGCGTCGGGCACGTCCTCGAGCTCGGCGAGCAGCTTGCGAATGCGATCGCCGTCGGAGCTGCCGTAGCGCGCCGAGAAGACGCCCGGCCGGCCGCCCAGCGCGTCCACGCACAGCCCGGAGTCGTCGGCGAGCGAGAGGAGCCCCGTCGCCTTCGCGAACGCACGCGCCTTCTTCGCGGCGTTCCCTTCGAAGGTGGGCTGGTCCTCCTCCACCTCGGGGAGAGCCGGGAAGTCGGCGGCGCTCTTCACCTGCCAGCCGGAGCCGAGGAGCGCCTCGAGCTCCTTCTTCTTCCCCGCGTTGGAGGTCGCGAAGACCAGCGTGCGCATCAGGCGAGGACCTGCTTCTGCAGCGCCACCAGCGCCTCGATGGCCGCGGTGCCTGCGTCCAGCATCGCGTCGAGGCGCTCGCGGTCGAAGTGCCCGTTCTCCGCGGTGCCCTGCACCTCGACGAGCCGGCCGCCTTCGAGCGCGACGATGTTCAGGTCGACCTCGGCCGTGGAGTCCTCGTCGTAGTCGAGGTCCACCACCACCTCGCCCTTCACCACGCCGACCGACACCGCCGCCACGTGCGACACCGGCGGCAGCTGGCTGATGGTCCCCTTCTTCTTCAGCTTCCGCAGCGCCAGCACCATCGCCACGTAGGCGCCGGTGATGCTCGCGGTGCGCGTGCCGCCGTCCGCCTGGATGACGTCGCAGTCCAGCGTCAGCGTGCGCGGTCCCAAGGCCTTCATGTCGATGGACGCGCGCAGCGCCCGGCCGATGAGCCGCTGAATCTCCAGCGTGCGACCGCCCTGCTTGCCCTGCGCGGCCTCGCGCTTCATGCGCTCGTGCGTCGAGCGCGGCAGCATGCCGTATTCGGCCGTCACCCAACCGGCGCCGGAGCCGAAGACGTGCGGCGGCACCTTCTCCTCGACGCTGCAGGTGACGAGCACCTTCGTGTCGCCGAACTCCACCTGGCAGCTCCCCTCGGCGTGCTTGTTCACGTGGGGGGTGAGGATGACGGGGCGGGCGTCGAGGGCGCCGCGGTTGAACGATCGCATGCGTGAGGCTCTACCACAGGCCTCCGCCCTTCTGACCGTCGCGCGCCGTCACCTGCTTGAGAAAACCGGCAACGCCCCGGGCCATCGCCTGCGCCAGCGTCGCCTGGTACTCGTCGTCGGCCAGCCTCTTCCCCTCGGCCGGGTGGGAGATGAAGCCGACCTCCACCAGCACCGCCGGGGCGTTGAGGCCCATCAGCACATAGAATGGCGCCTGCTGCACACCGCGGTCCGTCGCGCCCGTCGCCTGGACGAGCGACTCGTGCACCGCGTACGCGAGGCGGCTCGAGTCGTGGTGCGTCTCGGCGCGCTGCAGGTCCGCGAGGATGAAGGACAGCGTGTCGCCCGCCGCGCCCTTCGGCTGCGAGGCCGCCTCCGCGTTCTCCCGCGCCGCCACCTTCTTCGCCTGGTCGCCCGACGCGGCCGCCGACAGGAAGTACGTCTCGATGCCTTCGTTCACCAGCCGCTGCTGCTTCGTGGGCATCGAGTTCGCGTGGATGGACAGGAAGAGATCCGGCCTCTTCCCGTTCGCCAGCGTCACGCGCTCCGAGAGCTGCACCAGCGCGTCACGGTCGCGCGTCAACACCACCGTCGCGCCGAGTTCCTGCTCGAGCGTCTTCTTCAGCTTCTTCGCGAGCGTCAGCGCCAGGTTCTTCTCCTGGAGGCCCGACGGCGAGGTGGCCCCGGCCTGCGAGCCGCCGTGCCCGGGATCGAGGACGATCACCGGCCCGGCCAGCGCAGGAACCGCCACCAGCGCGATGAGGAGAACGGGGAGGCGCACGCTGACGCGAGTGTACCCCCGTCCGCCGGCTACACCACGTCCACGCCCGGCTTTCCCGGGTAGAGCCGGCCGACGGCCCAGGCGTCGACGCCCTTCTTCTCCAGCGCGGCGAGCGCCTTCGGCGCGGCCTTCTCGGGCACCGCGGCGAGCAACCCACCGTTCGTCTGCGCGTCGGCCAGCACCTGCTGGATCGACTCGGGCAGGCCGTCGGGGAAGCGCACCCATTTCGAGGCGTGCGCCAGGTTCGTCTTCGTCCCGCCGGGCACCACGCCCTGCTCCGCCAGCGCGGCGATCTCCGGCAACAGCGGCACCCGCTCGAGCTCGAGCCCCACCCGCAGCTTCGCGCCGCGCGCCATCTCGATCGCGTGCCCGAGCAGCCCGAAGCCCGTCACGTCGGTGAGCGCGTGCACCGGAAACTTCCCGCTCGCGAACACCTCGCCGGCCGCCTGGTTGAGCGCCGACATCTGCGCCGTCACGCGCTTCACCAGCGCCTTCGACGCGACGCCCCGCTTCAAGGCCGTCGTCGCGATGCCGGTGCCGATGGGCTTGGTGAGGATCAGCACGTCGCCCGGCCGGCCGCCCGCGTTGGTCAGCACCTTCTTCGGGTGCACCACGCCCGTCACCGCCATGCCGTACTTCGGCTCCGGCGACTGCACCGAGTGCCCCCCGAGGATGGGGATGCCCGCCTCCGCCGCCTTCGAGGCGCCGCCGGCGAGGATCGCCTTCAGGATCTCCACCGGCAGCTCCTTCGGGAAGGCCACCAGGTTGAGCGCGAACAGCGCCCTGCCGCCCATCGCCCACACGTCGCTCATCGCGTTGGCGGCGGCGATCTGCCCGTACGCGTACGGGTCGTCCAGCACCGGCGGGAAGAAGTCGACGGTCTCGACGATGGCCACGTCCTTCGACAGCCGGTACACGGCCGCGTCGTCGCTGGTGTCGAAGCCGACCAGCGCGTCCTTCGCCTTCACGCGCGGCAGCCCGGCGAGCAGCTCGCCCAGGAGGTCCGGCCGCAGCTTCGCGGCGCAGCCGGCGCAGCTCGAGAGCTGGGTGAGGCGGGGGGCGGGCGTCTTCGGCGGCGCTGTCATGGGGCGCGTTCTAACAGCGCCCCCGGACCTACGCGATGCGCAGGTACCCGCGCTCGAGCAGGTTCGCCACCATGGTGCCCGCGGTGACGTCGTCCTGCGCAGCGTGATCGAGAATGCCCTGCATGGTGCCCCAGTTGAGCGCCAACTGGACCATGTCGAGCTCGTCGGGGCCGAGATCGCGCAGCGGCGCCTCGAGCGGCACCGAGATGGTGAGCGTCTGGTCCGGGCCGGGCAGCGAGCCCTGGATCCGCCGGAACTCGTCGAGCTGCCGGAGCGCCTCCATGAGCAGGTGCTCGGTGGACTCGTCGAGCTCCGTCATGAACTCCTGGTTGTCGGGCGGCTGCAGCTCGAACTCGCCCTGCTCCCAGGTGACGATGCGGTTGAAGCTCTTCTGGGGCCCGAGCTCGTGATTGTCGTCGATCACCGCGTAGTAGATCTTCCCCTGGCGCATGTAGATGCGCCCCTCGTGCTTGCCGCGGACCACGAGGACGCCGTTCTTCTTGGAGGTGTGGAACAGCTGCAGGAGGTCCGGCAGCGGCACCTCGTCCAGCTTGCCGGTCATCGCCGTGCGCGTCTGCCGCGCCGACTGCACCGCGGCCACCTGCTCGAGGTTTTGCTTCACCTGTGCGTCCGAGAGGTCCGCGCCGCCCGCGCCCGCCTTCACCAGCTTGAGGATCGACGTGCCGACGAGGATCCGGTCGCCTTCCTTGAGGCGCGCCGTCTTCACCTTCTCGCCGTTGACGAAGGTGCCGTTCGTCGACCCCAGGTCCTCGATCGTGATCTTGCCGCCGGACAGGGTGATCTTCGCGTGCTTGCGCGAGACCATGTCCTCCACCAGCACCATGTCGAGCTCGCTCGACCGGCCGATGATGATCTGCTTGTCGCCTTTCAGCGGGAACTCGCCACCCTGGTACTTCCCGCTGATGAACTTGAGCGCGAACCCGTCACTCACGATCGGTACTCCTGAAGGCGCCTGCCGCCCGGACGATTGTAGCATCATCACCCATTCGCCCCATCTTTCCCGGCCTCCTTCCCCATGTCGCGGACGAGGCTCAAGTACATTTCGGCGCTCTTGTTGCCGGGATTGCGCGCCAGCACGTCTTCCCAAATGGCGATCGCGTCGGCCCTGCGCCCCGCGGAGTACAGCGTGATGCCGTAGTGCACCCGGCCCGGCAGGTAGTTGGGATTCGCCTTCAGGATCGCCTCGAACTCCTTCAGGGCCTCCGCATGCTCGCCGCGGTCACGCAGCGCGTCCGCCAGCTTGAGGCGGATGTCGACGAAGGTGGGACCCAGCTCCAGGGCGCGGCGGTACTCGTCGATGGCCTCGTCCAGCATGCCGCTCGACGCGTAGACGTTGGCGATGTCGGCGTACATGTTCGCGATCTTCCCGCGCACGTACGGATCCATCTTGTTGGGCGTCGCGCGCTGCCGCGAGAGGGCGCCGGAGTAGACCTCCTTGGCCTCCCGGTACTTGCCCATGTCGTTGTAGATGATCGCCAGGTTCAGCGCGGCGTCGGTGTACGCGGGGTTGATGCGCAGCGCCGCCTCGAAGGCCCGCTGCGCCCGGGCGAACTGCCCCTGGTCGTGGTAGATGACGCCCAGCATGTTGTAGACGTCGGCGAACGACTGGTTCTCTTCGACGACCTGCGTGAGGTACTTCTCGGCCTCCGCCCACTGCTTCTTTTCGAAGTAGCCACGACCCAGCGTGAGCAGCTGCCTGAGCGCCTCGTCCATCTTGGGACCTCGCGGAACCGCAGGGAGCGCTACCCTACATGAGGCCACCGGGAAAGGTGAACAATCCCGCGTCGTCCTCCGCGAGTGACAGTCGGCGCGTGCCCCGCTCGTCCACCGGCCGCCCCGGGCGATCGCCCTCGAGCCGGTAGTCCTCGCTCACCAGCACGTCGCCCCGCTCGCTGCGGATGTACCAGGCCTCGCTCGAGTAGACGCGTCGCGTCATGCCCCGAAGGGCGTCGAGGCCGGCGTCGGCGGGGAGCTCGGCGCGGTTGAGGAGCGTCCTGCGGGCCTCCAGCGCCCTGACGATGGCGAGCAGCCGGGGCGCGTCGCTCGACGCGGGCGCCCAGTCGCCGTCGCGGAAGCGGTAACGGGCGCGCTCGAGGCCCAGCGAAGACACCTTCGTGCGCTCGGGCTGGCCCGCGCGCTCGAGGTTGCCGTCGAGATCGAGCGTGCTGGTGACGGTGGCGCCCTGCCCGTCCGCGTCCATCGTCACCGAGATGCGCTGGAAGGAGACCCGCGCGGCGTGAAGCGTCACCTGCGCGTCCAGCGGCAGCTCGAGGCCCGTGCGCTCGAGCGACTTGAGGCGCGTGATGAGCGCGGCCTCGGGGCCCGCGGCCACGCCGAGGAGCCGGGGACCGAGGACGGCGACGGCCACCACCAGGGCCGCCGTCGCGGCGAGGAAGCCGGCGGCGCGGGAGCCCTGGCTCATGTCCCCGCGTCGGCGCCTTCAGGCGCGCTGGGCGGCGCCGCGGGAGACGAGGGCGCTGGCGCCTCGGGCGGGGCGTCGGGGCCGAGCAGCTCGCGGGCGCGGCGCGCGTCGCGATCGTTCGGGTGCAGCGCGAGGTACGCGCGCAGCGCCTCCTTCGCGCGCTTCTCGTCCTTCAGCCGCGAGTAGGCCTCGTGCAGCCCGAAGTACACCTTCTCGTCGTAGTTGGTGCCCGGGTACTGCTTGGCGACGGTGGTGAGCCGCCCGATGACGGCCGGCCAGCGTTCCCGGCGGCGGTAGAAGTCGGCGACGTAGATCTCGTGCTCCGCGAGCCGCGTCTTCACCTCGGTCAGCACCTTCTGCGCGTCCTCCACGTACCGGGAATCGGGGTACGTGCGCAGGAAGTCCGTCATCGCGTTGAGCGCCGCGCGCACCTCCTGCTGATCCTTCTCGGAGGCGGGCGGCAGGATGAACAAGTCCGACGGGATGTCCTTGTAGTGCGTGAGCGCCGCCCGGTAGGCCGCGTAGTCCACCTTCGGGTGCGTCGGGTGGAGCCGCACGAAGTTCTGGTAGCGATCACGCGCCTCGACGAAGCGATCGCGCACGAAGTCGGTGTCGCCCAGGCGCAGCTCGGCCGTCTTCGCCGCCTCGAGGAACGGGTACTTCGTCTTCACGTACTCGTAGTAGCGGGCCGCCTCGGCGAAGTTCTCCGCCTCCATCGCCTCGTCGCCCAGCCGCATGTTCGCCTCGGCGTCGTCGGCGTAGGTGACGTCGGGCTCCTCGCTCGAGCTGCCCAGCCCGCCCACCGACTTGCAGCCGGCGGCCGCGAGCGCGCCACAGAGGACCAGGGCGGGGAACACGAAGCGGGGTGACATGGCGCGCGGCACCCTACCCAAAATCCGCCAAAGGTGTGGGGCTTCCCGCCGGCCGATCAGTCGTCGCCGACGCCGGTGAGGCGCCGCACCAGCGCCTCGTCGAAGCCGCGCGCGGCGAGCAGGCGCGCGGCCTTCACGCCCGTCAGGCGGCGCTTCGCGAGGAGCGCCCGCGCGGACGCCTCGTCGTCGTGGCCCACCTCCTCGGCCGCGGCGCGCGTGGCCGCGGCGGCCACCGTCTCGTCCACGCCGTGGGTCGCGAGACGACGGGCGACGTCCGCGCGGCTGCGACCCCGGGCCAGGTCCCGGCGGGCGCGCGCCTGCGCCACCTTCGCGTCGTCGAGGTAGCCCAGCTGTGCGGCGCGGGTGAGCGCCGCCTCCACCTCCGCCTCGTCATGGCCCTTCGCCAGCAGCGCGGCGCGCAGCCCCTCGCGGGTCCGCTCGCGGCTGGCGAGCAGCGTCACGGCGTGGGCGAAGGCGTCTCGGGGCGCGCGCGGCATGGCATTTCCCATGCTCTCTCACCCACCCGCCGCTGTGCTACGCCCGCGTGCACCATGCACCCCGTCATCGCCCGCTTCCTGGATCTCGCCGCAGCGGTGAATGCGCTCGAGAAGAGCCAGCAGGACGACACGCTCGACGCCGACGAGGCCGCGCTCGTGCAGGTGGCCGCCGAGCTGCCGGAGCTGGCGGGCGCGATCACCGAGGCGAAGGGCAGGAAGGTGGTCTCGCCCACGACGCAGCAGCAGCTGATCGTGCTGGCCACCCGGGCGGCGACGCGCCGGCTGACGCAGGACCCGGCGATGGGCCCACGCATCGCCTCGGCCATCGGCGCGCTCGAGGCCCAGGGCGCCAGCCGCGAGGAGGCGGAGCAGCTCGTCGCACAGGCGGTGCTCGATGAGGCGTTCGCCTTCGCGGAAGATCCGGATCGCTTCGACGAGGAGTTCCTCGGCGAGACGGTGGACTCGCTGAGCCACCTCGCGGCCCTCAACCAGGACCTCGTGGACGAGTGGCTCGACGCCTTCACGAAGGCCGGCCCGGCGGACCAGCGGCCGTTCCGTACGAAGGTGGCCGAGACGTTGCTCGAGGCCGCCTGGGGTGAAGGCCCGCAGCCCATCAACCCGGAGCACCTCGACGACGCGCTCGATCGCCTCGTGGAGGACCTGGCCCGCGGCGAGCTCCCGCGGGCCGCCGGCGTCATGGGCGAGCTGTTGGGGATGCTCGCGTCGAAGCACGTCGTCGGTCCGCTGCGCCTCGCGCGGCTCACCGACATCCTCGAGAGCGCCGCCGCGTCCGGCGAGCTGTCGTCCGCGGACGACGACGACGCATCCGACGAGGACGAAGGGTGATCACGGCGCCTCGTCGTCTCCGCCCGTCCCCGCGACGCTGAACAGCCACGGGAAGCGGATCACCACCTCGCCACCGGGTGGCATCGCGGGAGCAGCAGGTCGGCCCCGGTGGCCGACGCCGGCGCCGACGTCCAGCCCCCGGCGGGCCTGCGCGATCCCCCAGCGGCTCGCTACCAGGTCGAGGAAGTCCGGGCTCCACCAGGAGTCTCGAGACTCGGGACCGAGGTACTCGGCCGAATGCGGTTTCGCGTCCATGACGGGGCCACTCGGGCGCGAGCGACGCGCCGGCGCGGACACGCTGACCGGGCGGGCCGGTCGGAGCCGGTGGACTCCCGTCGTGACGCCGCCGACGTGCGTCACTCGGTCCGCCAACCGTTCGGCGCGCTAGAAGCGCTCGATCTGGAAGTCGTCGTCGGGCTTCGGCGCGGTGGGCTGCGAGGGCTTCGCGGCGGGCACCGGCTGCGTGGTGGCGGCGGCGGGCTGCATCGCCGGCATCGAGCCCGACACGGGCCGACCCGCCTGCGGTGCGGGCGCCCGGCCCACCTGCTGCGCGCCCTGGGCGTTGGCGTTCATCTGCTGCACGTACGCCATGCTGCCCGGGGCGGCGCGCTCCTCGTCCGGCCGTCGATCGAAGTCGTCCCACTTGGAGTCCGACGTCGAGCTGACACCCTGGAAGCGCAGCGCGAAGTCGTCGGGGTTGGACGCCTGCCGCAGCGCCTCCTGGTAGGTGATGAGCTGCTGGCGGACCAGCATCATCAGCGACTGGTCGAAGGACTGCATGCCGTAGGACACGTGGCCCTGGGCGATCGCGTCGGCGATCTCCTTGGTGCGGTCCTTGTCCTCGATGAGCTCGCGCATGCGCGCGGTCATCTTCATGATCTCCACCGCGGCCACGCGGCCCTTGCCGTCGGCGCGCGGCACGAGGCGCTGCGACACGACGCCGCGGAGCACCGAGGCGAGCTGAATGCGCACCTGCTTCTGTTGGTGCGGCGGGAAGGCCGAGATGATCCGGTTGATCGTCTCCGTCGCGTCCAGCGTATGGAGCGTCGACATCACGAGGTGGCCCGTCTCGGCCGCGAGCAGCGCGGTCTCGATCGTCTCGAGGTCACGCATTTCCCCGACGAGCACCACGTCGGGGTCCTGGCGCAGCGCGCTCTTCAACGCCTGGTTGAAGGACAGGGTGTCGACGCCCACCTCGCGCTGGTTCACGATCGATCGCTTGTCGCGGATGAGGAACTCGATCGGATCCTCGATGGTGATGATGTGGTTCGTCTCGTTGGCGTTGATGTGATCGATCATCGCCGCCAGCGTCGTGGACTTACCGGAGCCGGTGGTGCCGGTGACGAGTATCAGGCCGCGCTCCTCGAGCGCCATCTTCTCGAGCGTCACCGGCAGCATCAGTTCCCTGATCGAGAGGATCTTGAAGGGGATGACGCGCAGCACCGCGCCGATGGTGCCGCGCTGCTGGAAGACGTTGACGCGGAAGCGCCCGAGCCCCGGGACGCCGTAGGCCAGGTCCACCTCGTTCGACGTCTTGAACTTGTCCTTCTGGAACTCGTTCATGATGCCGAAGGCCATGCGGGCCACCTCTTCTGGAGGCAGCCGCTTGCCGTCCTTCAGCGGCACCAGCGCGCCGTCGACCCGGAACATGGGCGGCAGGCCGGCCTTGAGGTGAATGTCGCTGGCCCCGCCGCGCAGGGCGATCTGCAGGATCTCGTTGAGCTCCATTCGGGCGAGGCTAGCAGCTTTCACCCGCCGCCAAGCCCCGTTCCACAGGTACGGGCAGGTAGGCGCGGGCGCGCACCGCACCGGCACCTCCGAAAAGCGACGAGCCGCGCGCCCCACGACGGGAGGCGGCGGCTCGAAAACCAGGGCCGTGGAGCCGTTCGCTTCAGCGCTTGGAGAACTGGAAGCGCTTGCGGGCGCCCGGGCGACCCGGCTTCTTGCGCTCGACGGCGCGCTGGTCACGCGTGAGGAAACCGGCCTTCTTCAGCGGCGGCCGGAACTCCGAGTTGAGACGGCACAGCGCGCGCGACAGGCCGTGGCGGATCGCGCCGGCCTGGCCCGAGAGGCCGCCGCCGCGCACGTTCACGGTCATGTCGATCTTGCCCATCTGCTCCAGCACCTGCAGGGGCTGGTTGATGATCATGATCGACGTCTCGCGACCGAAGTACTCGTCGAGAGGACGGCCGTTGACGATCATCGCGCCCGAGCCGGGCTTCACCCACACGCGGGCGGTGGCCTCCTTGCGGCGGCCGGTAGCGTAGAACCCATCAGTGCCAGACTTGGCCATGGCGTCTTGTCCTTACTTTCCGAATCAGGCGGAGATCTGCTTCGCGGTCGGCTTCTGGGCCCCGTGCGGGTGCTTGTCGTCCGCGTACACGCGCAGCTTGGTCATCATCTGCCGGCCGAGCGCGTTGCGGGGGAGCATGCGGCGCACCGCGTAGAGGATGATGTCCTCCGGGTGACGCTGCTGCAGGGTCTCGTAGTTGGACACCTTCAGCGCGCCCGGGAAGCCCGCGAACGGGTGCCGGTAGTACAACTTCTGGTTCGCCTTGTTCCCGGTGACCTTCACCTTGGCGGCGTTGATCACGATGACGTGATCGCCGGTGTCGATCGACGGCGTGTACATCGGCTTGTGCTTGCCCTTGAGCAGCGTGGCGATCTGCGTGGCGGCGCGGCCCAGGACCTTGCCGGACACGTCGATCACGTGCCACTCGCGCTTGATGTCCTTCGCCTTCGCGCTGTACGTCCTCTGGTGCGGCATGGTCGTCAAAGCCTCGAATGGAGCTGAAATACGCTGAAATACGAACGGCGCGCCCCTCGCGGGAACGCGGAAAGGGCGCCCTGCTACCTGTCGCGCCCCGCACTGTCAAGCGGGCGCGCGCTCTCAAGCGCCGCTGCCCGCCTTGAGCCGGTCCTTGAGGCTCGCGAAGAAGCGCTTCTCCTCCTCGGTCGGCGGCCCCTCCGGGACGGCGCCGATGTCGATAACCTCCTGGAACGCTTCCGGAATATCCCCCAGGAAGCGGCTCGGGGTGCGCGGCACCTCCCGGCCGCGGCGGATGCGAGTGGTGGTGCGGGTCATCACCAGGCGCTCGCGGGCGCGGGTCATCCCGACGTAGCACAGGCGCCGTTCCTCCTCGGGGTTGGGCGCTTCGCCCTGCATGCCGGAGTGGGGCAAGAGCTCCTCTTCGCAGCCGGCGAGGAAGACGAGGCGCCACTCGAGCCCCTTCGCGCCGTGCAGCGTCATCAACGTCACGCGGCCCGGCGTGTGCTGCGGCTCGTCTTCTTGTTCCTTCGTGTCGAGCGCGAGGCGGTTCAGGTACGTGAGCAGGCTGGCCTTGGGGCCTTCGCGCTTCTCGTACGCCTCGAGCGAGTGGATCACCTGCGCGACGGCCTTCGCCTTGCGATCGCCCGCGGCGAGGCTGGGCGCCTGCGCGCGGGCGGCCTCGACGAAGTGGATGTCCTCGAGCAGGCGCCGGGTCAGCTCGGCGAGGTTGCCCTTCGTGAAGGCCTTGCGGTTCTTCTCGATGAGCTCCACGAACTCGAGCACCTTCTCGGCGGCGCCCTGCGGCAGTTGCTCGATCTCCTTCGCGCGGCGCATCGCCTCCCACAGCGGCACGTCCTCGGCGAGCGCCCACGACGTGAGCCGCTCCATGGTGACGTCGCCGATGCCGCGCGCCGGCACGTTGACGATGCGCAACAGCGACACCTCGTCCCGCGGGTTCGCGATCACCTTGAAGTAGGCGATCACGTCCCTCACCTCGCGGCGATCGAAGAACTCGGAGCCGCCCACCACCTCGTAGCGGACCTGCTTCTCGCGCAGGCACTCCTCGATGACGCGCGACTGGCCGTTGACCCGGTACAGCACGGCGATCTCGTCGGGGGGCATGCCCTGGGCGATCGCCTTCTTCACCTCGGCGGCGATCCAGCGGGCCTCCTCCTCCTCACTCGGCGTCGACACCACCTGCACGAGCGCCCCGCCCTTCCGGTCCGTCCACATGCGCTTGGCGCGCCGGTGCGGGTTCTTCTCGATGACGGCGTTGGCCGCGTCGAGGATCACCTGCGTCGAGCGGTAGTTCTGCTCGAGGCGCACCTCCTTGCCCGACGGGAAGTACTTCTCGAACTCGAGGATGTTGCGCACCTCGGCGCCGCGCCACGAGTAGATGCATTGGTCATCGTCGCCGACGACGCAGACGTTCTGGTGGTCCCCCGCGAGGTGGATGAGCAGATCGAGCTGCGCGCGGTTGGTGTCCTGGTACTCGTCCACCATCACGTAGCGGAAGCGCCTCGCGTACTGCGCTTTCACCTCCGGGAACTCGGTGAAGATCTTCGACGGGAAGACGATGAGATCGTCGAAGTCCACCGCGCCCTGCGCCTTGAGGCCCAGCTGGTACAGCGGGAAGACCAGGTGCGCGACGAGATCGAGATCGTCGCCCTGCCCCTCGGGCTTCGGCTGCGGCTCGACGCCCGAGTTCTTCGCGCGGGAAATGAGCGTCAGCACCTTGCGCGGATCGAACGTCTTGTCGTCGATCTGCCGGTCCTTCATCGCCCGGCGCACGAGCGCGATCTGGTCACCGGTGTCGGCGATGGCGAACTTCTTCGGCCAGCCCAGCTTCGTGAGGTGCTCGCGCAGCACCTCGGCGCCGAACGCGTGGAAGGTGGACAGCGTGACGCCCGTGGCGCGCTGCCCGCCCATGTGCACCACGCGCTCCTTCATCTCGGCGGCGGCCTTGTTGGTGAAGGTGACCGCGAGGATCGCCTTCGCCGGCACCTTCCGGTCGAGCAGGTGGACGATGCGGTGGGTGATGACGCGCGTCTTCCCCGAGCCCGCGCCCGCCAGCACGAGCAAGGGGCCTTCGGTCGTCAGCACGGCCTCGCGCTGCGGGGGATTGAGGTGCGACAGGTCCACGGCGGTGCGGCTTCTACCCGAAGTGGAGCGGCTCGTGATGCAGACCGGCGTAACTCGCGCCGAGTCGTTGTCGCCCGCGTCCGCGCGGCCGCCGTCGCTCCCCAGCGCCGTCTCGCAGCACCCGCCCGCCGCGCGGTCGTTGCCGGTGTGACACGCCGTGCCCGGCGTCACGCAACGGCCGAAGAGGCACACCGCGCCCCTCGCGCAGCACGCGTCGCCGCACACCTGCGACGCCGAAGGTCAGCAGCTCCCCGCGACGCAGACGCCGGCGCCGCAGTCCATGGCGCAGCCACCGTCCGGCAGCATGTCGTCGCCGCCAATCCGCCGCCAATCCGCCGCCAATCCGCCGCCAATCCGCCGCCAATCCGCCGCCAATCCGCCGCCAGTCCGCCGCCAGTCCGCCGCCGCTGCCGCCGCCGCTGCCGCCGCCAGTCGCGCCGCCACCGCCCGTCCCTCCGCCGTTGCCGCCGATGTGGACTTCACCGCAGGTGCGGCCGGCGAGCGCGACGAGAGGCAGGACGATCGCGAAGTGACGCACGCGCGCCCCCCTGCCACACGAGCGACCGCTTCGGGCAGGCCGCGGAGGCGGCGACTCTCGCCAGACGGGCGGCAGTGCCGGTGTGGAGTCCCGTCAGGACTCGCCGTAGTCGAGGCTCTTGCTCAGCGGCGCGCCGGGGCCGACGTCGAGGCGCACCGGTTCGCGCGACCTCGCCTCGTAGCTGGACGCGAGCGCCGCACCACCGTCGTCCGGGGCCGCGCCGCCGGTCGTCGGCGCCAGCGCGGGCTGCACCGCGGCGACGTGCCCGCGGATGAGCGACTCGTACTCGACGCCGTTCGACCGATCGCGCCCGTTGAAGCCCGCGTGCCACGCGCGCACCGCGGCCCAGTCGTCGCCGTTGAGCCGAGCGGTGAAGTCCGCGAGCGTCTTCGCGAGGAACTCGATCTGCTTCTCCGGCGCGATGGTGTTGGCCGCGCGCCCGCGCCCCACGCGCACGCCGGCCCAGCGCTCGAAGTCGGGGAGCAGCCCGTTGTCGTCGAGGCCCACCAACCCGTGGCCGGTGCCGTCGCGGTGGACGCCGTGGTTGATGAAGCTGGACTCCTGCCGGACGATCGCCGCGATCAGCTCCGGCCGCACCCGGTACTGCTCGGCGAACCTGATGATCCAGGGCGCCAGCTGCTCGAGCGAGACGGTCGCGTTGCGCGCCTGGGGCAACGGCTGCAGCGCGGAACGGGGGCCTCCAACTCCGATCGTCACGGCGTTGATTGTCCGCCCGGCGCCCCGACCGCGGCAAGCGGGAACTGGCGCCCGCTGGCAGCGTCGCGCGGCCGTGCTTTACTTGCGCGCGCCTTGGCCACCGTGACCGTCCGGGACGTGTCCCTCGAGTACGAGTGGTGGGGGAGCCCCTCGGAGCGGCCGCCCGTCCTGCTGCTTCACGAGGCGATGGGCTCGGTGAAGGGCTGGGGCGCGTTTCCGCGGCTGCTGGCGGAGGCGCTTGGCGCTCGCGTGTACGCCTACTCGCGCCAGGGCGCCGGCCGCTCGGAGTCGCTCGAGGAGCCGCGCCTCGCGCCGGACTACCTCGAGCACGAGGCGCTCGAGGTGCTCCCGGCGCTCCGCGACGCGCTGCGGCTGCCCGAGGTGATCCTCCTCGGCGTGCAGGAAGGCGCCACCATCGCCCTGGTGCACGCTGGCGGCGCAGCCATGCCCACCACCGCGGTCGCCGCGATCGCCCCGGTGCTCTTCGTCGAGCCGGCGCTGCGCGCGGCGATCGAAGGCATGATGTCGCAGTTCGTCGCGGCGGGCGCCTCGGTGTTCGACGCCCCGAGCGATCCGCAGAAGACCTTCGCCGCCTGGTCGCGGCTCTGGCGCGACGCCTCCCGCGACGGCTGGCAGGTCGACGACTTCCTTCGGGGCGTCACCTGCCCCACGCTGCTCGCCCGCGGCGACGCCGACGAGTTCACCACCGGCGCGCAAGTGGACCGCGCGTCCGACTTGATCCGCGAGGCGCGGCTCGTCACCCTCGCGGGCTGCCGCCACCTGCCGCACCTCGAGAAGCCCCACGTCCTGGCGGAGGCGGTGGCCTGGTTCGTGGGGCAGCTGCCCTGAAATTTCTTTCGCGCCCAGCAGACTGGGGTTTACTCGCGCCGTGGCCCGCTCGACGCCGAAATCCCCCCTGGACCAGGAAAGCGCCCGCGCGCTGATCGCCTCGCTCGACCAACGGCGCTTCCTCGACGAGCTCAACGCGCTCGCGCGCACCTTCGCGCAGGACCCCGGCAACCCCGGCAGCTACGGTTGCACCAACTGCGAGCGCTGCGCGAACTGCATGTTCTGCAAGACGTGCGAAGGCTGCTTCGGCTGTACTCACTGCACTGGCTGCGCGCTGTGCAACAACTGCACGCACTGCATCGACTCGAAGTCGCTCAACGCGTGCGCCTATTGCGTTCAGTCCGAGAACTGCGCCAACAGCGCCTACCTCTACTTCTCGAGAAACCTGTCCGACTGCACCTACTGCTTCGGTTGCGTCGGGCTCACGAAGAAGGACTTCCACATCTTGAACCAGCCGTTCTCCCGGCAGGAGTACTTCGAGCTGACGAAGCGGCTGAAGAAGGAGCTGGGCGTCAAGTAGTCACAGGACGCGCAGAAACCACGCCTTCAGGTACTCCGTCTCGGGTAGCGCGCCGAGCGCCGGGTGATCGATGCCCGCGCCCCGCCGCTCGAGGATCTGCACCTGCCGCTTCGCGTCCGCGGCGGCGTCCAGGACGATCTCCTCGAAGAGCGCGCGGCTCACCTTCCCCGAGCACGAGCAGGTCACGAGCAGCCCTTCGGGCTTCACCAGTTTGAGCGCACGGAGGTTGAGCTCGTGGTACGCGCGCCGCGCTGCCTTCAGGCCCTCTTTGCGCTTGGCGAGGCCCGGCGGATCGATCACCACCGCGTCGAAGCGCCGGCCCTCGTCGGCGTAGCCGCGCAGCACGTCGAAGGCGTTGGCGGTCAGCACCTCGACGTGGCCGTGGCCGTTGGCCTTCGCGTTGGCGCGGATCTTCTCGGCGGCGGTGGCGTCCTGCTCGACGGCGGTCACCTTCTTGCAGCTGCGCGCGAGCGAGAGCGCGAAGCCGCCGTGGTAGCTGAACGTGTCGAGCGCCTCGCCGCGGGCCAGCTCGCCGGCGCGCAGGTGGTTGTCCACCTGGTCGAGGAAGCTGCCCGTCTTCATGTCGTGGACGAGGTCGATCTCGAAGCGCGTCGGCCCCTCGTGGTACCCGACGATCGTCGGCTCCTCGCCCAGGAGGATCCGCTTCTCGCGCGGCAGGCTTTCGAAGTCCCGGCCCGACGCGTCGTCGCGGCACACCACCAGCCGCGCCCCGGTCAGCTTCGCCAGCACCGGCGCCCACTCCGCCTTCCGCACGTCGGCGCCTTCGGACAGCGTCTGCAGGGTGAGCGCGTCGCCGTAGCGGTCGACGAACAGGCCCGGCAACAGGTCCGCCTCCGCGTGCACCAGCCGGTACCCATCGCGGTGGTGCAGCGAGCTGCGGCGCGCCAGCGCCCGCGCAAAGCGCTCGGCGAAGAAGGCCGCGTCGATCGACTCCTCCTGCGAGGACTTGCGGGTCAGGAGCCGCAGCGCGAGCGGCGACTTCGACGCGGCGAAGGCCTGGCCCACCGGGTTCCGCTGGCCGTCGACCACGTCGACGATCTCCCCGGGCGCCAGCCCGTCGGGCCAGCTGGCGACCTCCGTGCGGTAGCACCAGGGGTTGCCCCGCCGCAGGCCCTTCGCCCCGGCCGGGGTGACGGTGACCTGCGCCCGCTTCGCGCGCGTCACTCGAGCCCCCGCGCGGCGAGCTCGTAGTCGTCCTCCCCGCGCAGGTGGCCGATCTCGTGCAGCAGCGTGACGCGGATCTGCTCGATCAGCTCCTCGCGGCTCCGCACCGCTCGGGCGAGGTTCTTCCGGTACACGGCGATCGACCGGCAGGGAACCTCCGGCTTCGCGCCCGGCTCCGGCACGCAGGCCTCGCCCAGCGGCGGGCCGCGGAACAGCCCGAGGATCGTCGGCGACAGCGGCGGCTCGTTGGCGGTCAAGTCGGCCTCCTCCGGCAGGTCCTCCATCTGCACCGGCACGCCGGCGAGGTCCTTCCGCATGTCGGCCGGCAGCCCGGCCAGCACCGCGTCGAGCTCCTTCCGGAAGTCGGCGGGCGTCAGCAGCACCGGCGCGGGGAACGCATCGGGATCGAGCGTCATCGCCTTCTTGAAGTGCGCGTCGGCCTCGACCAGCTTGTCTTCGCGCTCGAGGATGAGGCCCAGGTGGTGGTGCGCGAACGCCGCGCGATCCTTGTCGTTGAGCAGCGCGCTGAAGGCCGCCCGCGCCTCGCCGAAGCGGCACAGCTCGAACAGCGCCACGGCGCGCTCGTACTGCGCCTCCGGATCGCCCTTCTTGCGCTCCAGCACCCAGTCGGCGCGATCGAGCGCGCTCTCCGGCTGGCCGATGTCGTTGAACGCCATGGCCGACAGGCGCGCGAAGTACAGCGCCAGCTCGTCGTCGTGCTGCGCCCGCGCCAGGTCCAGCCCGCGCTCGGCGAAGACGGAGCCGAGCTCGTCCAGCTCGCGCGACGACGGCAGCAACACCGTGTACAGGTGCGCGGCGCCCGCCAACGCCTCCAGCGACTCGGGGTCGATCGCCAGCGCGCGGGTGTACGCCAGCTTCGCCTCGTCGAAGCGCTCCAGCGCCGCCAGCGCGTTGCCGCGCTCGGTATGGGCCAGCACGTCGCCCGGCGCCAACGCCGCCGCCTGCGCCGCACAGGACAGCGCCTTCTCGAACTTGCCGTCATCGAACCACGCTTGCGCGGCGTCGAGCGGCAGCCGGCCTCTCGCCTCGCAGACGGCCAGCGGCGTGACGTGCGGCGTGTGCGCCGTGGGCTCGACGCGGGTGGGCGCCTTGATCGGCGGCGGCGCGGCGGCGCTGGTGGGCGCGGGGCACACGCAGGCGCCAGCGTCGGGGACGGCAGAACTCACCGGGGCCTCGGTCCGGCACCCGACGACGTACAGCACCATCAACGGAAGGGTCCACCGCATCGCCACACGCCTCGAGAGGCCACGAGCCACCGACGGGCGCGTCATAGCGAAAGGCCCGGTCAGGCGGACTTCTTTTCCTTCTCGTACGTCACCTGCGGCGCGTCCTTCTTGAGGATCACGCCCTCGGTGATGCGGCACTCCTTGACGCCCTCGCGGAACGGGACGTCGTACATGATGTCGAGCATCGCGTCCTCGAGAATGGCGCGCAGCCCGCGGGCGCCGGACTGCCGGCGCAGCGCCTCCTTCGCGACGGCGCGCAGGCTGTCCCTGGAGAAGGACAGCTTCACCTTCTCGAGCTCGAAGAGCTTCTGGTACTGCTTCACCAGCGCGTTCTTCGGCTCGGTGAGGATCGTCACCAGGTCGTCTTCGCGGAGATCGTTCAGCGTGGCGATCATCGGCAGGCGACCGATGAACTCGGGGATCATGCCGAACTTCATCAGGTCGTCGGGCTCGACCAGCGCGAGCAACTCGCCCACGCCCTTCTCTTCCCGCGACTCGATCTTCGCGCCGAAGCCCAGGCCCTTCTCTCCAACCCGGCGCCGGATCACCTGCTCGATGCCGTGGAAGGCGCCGCCGCAGATGAAGAGGATGTTGGTGGTGTCGACCTGAATGTACTCCTGCTGGTTGTACTTCTTGCCGCCGCGCGGGGTGACGTTGGCGCGGGTGCCTTCGATGATCTTCAAGAGCGCCTGCTGCACGCCCTCGCCGCCGACGTCGCGGGTGGGCGAGGCCGAGTCGCCGCCCTTGCGGCTGATCTTGTCGATCTCGTCGATGTAGACGATGCCGCGGGCCGCCTTCTCCACGTCGTAGTCGGCGTTGTGCAGCAGGTTCTGGATGATGTTCTCGACGTCCTCGCCGACGTAGCCGGCCTCGGTGAGGCTGGTCGCGTCGGCGATGGTGAACGGCACGTTGAGGAAGCGCGCCAGCGACTGCGCGAGCAGCGTCTTGCCCGAGCCGGTCGGCCCCACGAGGAGAATGTTCGCCTTCGCGAGCTCCACGTCTTCGGGGCCGGGGCTCTTGATGCCACCGACGCCGCCCGGTCGCGCCCGGCTCGCGGGCTTGCGGTGGTAGATGCGCTTGTAGTGGTTGTAGACGGCCACCGACAGCACGCGCTTGGCGGCGTCCTGGCCCACCACGTAGTCGTCGAGGAAGGTCTTGATCTCGAGCGGGGTCGGCAGGCTGACGGCCGGGCGCGCGTCTTCCTTCTCGTTCTCCTCCGCGATGATGTCGTTGCACAGCTTGATGCACTCATCGCAGATGTAGACCGTCGGCCCGGCGATGAGCTTGCGCACCTCCCGCTGCGACTTGCCGCAGAAGGAACAGGAGAGGTTGACGTGGTGCTCGCCCTTCTTCACTTGCTTCCTCGCCTCCGCGGCCGACCTGTCTCCGAGCTTAGGCCAAAGCCCCGCCCGACCCGAAAACTATAGCCACCAGCCGCCCCGGCTTCACAAGCGGGCGCCGTCGCCGATCGAGCCGTTCAGGCCTCGGCCTTCTTCGCGAGCAGGCCCTCGAGGTCGCCCGCCAGCGCGTCGGCGCGCTCGGCCACGGCCCTGGGCACCTTCTTGTGCGCGTGCAGCTCGGCGGCGAGGCGCCTGGACAGGCCCCACAGGCGCTTGAGCGACGCGAGGTCGCTGGTCGAGCCCTCCGGCGCGGGGAAGCGCTCGGTCAGCTCGCGGCGCAGCTCGCTGGTCGGCTTCTCCGGGTTCCAGATCGCGTCGCGGATCGACTTGTACTCCGACGCCGACAGCTGGCCGCGGTCCTCGGCCTGCGCGAGCACCTCGACCACCTCGAAGGCCGGCGCCTCCTCCACCACCTGCGGGCGCCCCATGCGCTCGGGCTCGTGCTTGTCGAGGAAGCTGAAGCTGCGCACCAGCTTCTCGGCCGTCTGCTTGCGGATCCGCAGCTCGGCCAGGCAGTACGCCTCGAAACTGGGGTAGCCCCAGTCCTCGAAGAGGGCCTCGTTGCGCACCTTCACCAGCAGCTTGCCCAGCTCGACCCAGGACGACTTGAACCGCTTCGCCGCGAGCAGCACCGTCTGGCGGAAGCTGCCGGGAGGGACCTCGAGGGCCTTCTTCTGCAGGTGCTGGTCGACCGTCGTCATGGACTTCGGCCTTCAACCAAACGGCCGCGCCCGCATCAACCCCGTTTTCCGATGTTGAAGGACAGGTTGACCGACGCGCCCGACGTGCCGGGTTTGAACGGCCAGCTCTGCAGCTTCTCGAAAAGGCACTCCTGCAGGCCGCTGCCCTTGAAGTCGGGGTTGTCGACCCAGACCTTCGTCACCTTGCCCGTCTCGGCGATGGAGAACTCGATGGGGATCTTCGCCACCATGCCGGGCTTCGCCACCGCCTTGATGCAGGGGATGAGCGACGGCTTGTGCTTCGCTACCACGGCGTTGATGCCCGCCTCGTCCACCTCGCCCATCTGCAGGCCGTCGGGATCGGCGGTGCCGGGCTTCGGCTTGGGCGATGCGCCCGGATCCTTCGGGCGCGCCGGCGTGGGGTTGGTCCCGGAGGGCGTGGGGGTGGTGCCGGTCGGCCGCCTGGTGGTGCCGTTGTAGTCGACGAGCTCGTCGTCATCGCGGCGGTGCGCCTTGCCGATGGTGGGCGCGTCGATGGTGATGTCGCCCCAGGCGAGCTCCTCGGCGGAGCCTGCAGACTCGCGGTGGGTCGCGAAGTAGCTGCCCGCCGCCGCCACCACCACGCCCAGCACCAGCAGCACCGCGCCGACGATCGCCGCGGTGGTCACGAGGCGCTTGCGCTGGCTGGCGTGGTGCGCGGCGGCGTGCGCGTCGACGCGCTTCTTCGCCTCGGCCTTCGCGACGTGCACCTTGAAGTCCGGGACGTCGGCGATGCGCGTGAACACGCCCGAGCCCATCCGCTGCACCTCGCTGACGGGCAACAGCTCTCCGGTATACAGCTTGTCGACGATCTGCTTCGAAGGTACGGGCCCGAGGATCAGGTCTCCCTGACGGAACAGCCACTGCGATTCGTTCGGCCCCATGTGCGCCATGCCCTCCAGAATCGTCGCGCTGTGGTGTTGGTACCACGGCGGCGGCTTTCGCGGCTACCAGTCCCAGCCGCAGGGGCCGACGGTGCAGGACACGCTGACCGCTGCCCTGCGCGCCGCTGGGCTGGAGCGTAACCCGGTCCCCTCGGGACGAACCGACCTCGGCGTGCACGCGCGCATGCAGGTGCTGTCGTTGCGCGTGGTCGAAGGTGTGCGCGCCGACGAGGTGGCGCCGCGGCTCAACGCAGTGCTGCCGCGCGGCGTGGGCATCGCTCTGTCGCGCGAAGCACCGGCGCGCTTCAACGCCGCGTGGTGCGCGAGCGCGAAGGCGTACCGCTACCGGCTGCTGCTGGCCGACGATCCGGCCTGGGCGGCGCACGCGTGGCGAGTGGACGTCGACGTGGCGCGCGTGGCGGCGCTGCTCGAACGCGCGGTGGGCACCCGGGACTTCTTCGCGTTCCACGACAAGTCGAGCGCGCAGAGACCGAGGACGCTGCGGCGGGTCGAGGTGGTCGAGCGCGGCGACCGCGTGGACGTGCGCCTGGTCGGCGACGGCTTCGGCCGGTACATGGTGCGCTTCCTGGTCGGCGCAGCGGTCGGCGTCGCGCGCGGCGAGGTACGCGAGGCGGACTACACGCGGGCGCTCGAGGCGCCGGTTCCATTCCACGCGCCGAAGGCGCCGCCGCAGGGGCTGGTGCTGTGGGACGTCGGGTATCCGCGGGAGCTCGATCCCTTCACCGCGGAAGAGCGGCGGCTCGCACCCGGTGTCCCCGGGGAGCCGCCGTTCGTCGACTGATCAGCGATCAGTCGTGCAGCTTCTCTTCGTACTTCTCCAGCAGATCCGAGATCGCCTCGCGCAGGTACTCGCTCTGGCGAATCCGCGTCTCCCTCGACAGGTCCTTCAGCAGTTCGAGGCGATCACGGTTGAGACGGAACACCACCGAGGTGAGACGGCTGTTGTCGTTCATGTGCGCTGCTTCCTCCCTTACAGGTGCACACATGCTCGCACACGACATGACGGGGTCAACAAAAGCGCCGGCGGGTCGCCGAGGGGGTGATCACTCCTCGAGCAGATAGGTGCGGAACTGGAGCCCCACCATCAGCTCGAAGGACAGGCGGAGTCCTGCCCCGCCGCCGAGTTGGCCGCCCAGCGTCGAGAAGACGCCCATCACGGGCAGGAAGTCGTACTGAACGCCCACCGCGACGCGCGCGCCGAGCGTCCACACCGGGGAGAGGTGCGCGGCGAAGTCGAGGTCGAAGAACGTCTTCAGCTGCTCGTAGCCGAAGCTGGAGCGGATCCCGGCGTACGCGGACCAGGCGACCTGCGGTCCGAAGAGCGCGAGGCGGGCCGCGACGCGCGCCTCGGTGCGATCGGTGACGGAGATCGTCCCGGCCACCTCCAGCGGCAGCCGCACGCCGTTGTCTGAGAGCCCACGCACCGCGCCGGTCGCGAGGATCTCCGCGCCGCCGCCGACGGTGGCGCCCAGGGAGCCGCGGTGATCGTACCGCTGCTGCGCGAAGGCGCCGCCGGCCGCGAGCGCCACGGCGAGCGCGAGGACGCGGGCCGTCCCGGGGAGCGCAGGCGCCACGTCAGGCCCGTCTCACCGCCGGCGACGCAAGAGGCCGACCAGCGCCGCGAGGCCGAGGAGCGCCCCGCCGCCGACCGCCGAGCACCCGCCAGGCTGCGCCGAGGACTCGGGCAGCGCCGAAGCCGGCTGGAGCTCATGGTCGGGCCGCAGCGCCACGGTGGGCACGCGCCAGGTGGCCTCGCCCACGTTGCCGAGCTCGTCGCGCACCAGCACCGTCACCCCGCCCTGCTGCTCGACGGCGGACAGGCGGATCTCACGGGCGGCGCCGAAGTCGCTCACCGGGCCGTCGCCCACGCGGTACGCGTACTCGAGCGTCCCCTGGGCGCTCACCACGTCGCGGGCGGTCACCTCGAGGAGATCGCGATCACGCTGCGCGGACAGCGACACCTCGGGCGGCTCCCAGTCGACGACGAAGCCGACCTTCTCGGCCGACGTGATGCCGTGGGGATCTTCCGCGACGCGCGCGCGCACCTCGATGACGTGCGTGCCCTGCAGGAGGAAGCGCGGGTGTGAGACGACGAGTTCGTCGCCCCTCGCCGGGTGGAACTCGGTCCACAGGCCGGAGTCGACGCGCACCGAGAACTCGGGCGTGCCCGCTTTGCCGGCGGCCTCGACGTGGAGGATCGCCTCGGGCCACGGCAGCTCGTTCTTCCCGGTGGCGCGCATCTGTGCGGCCAGCGGCATCTTGCTCGCCTTCAGCGACACCGCGAGGCGCGGCGCGGACACCGCGCACATCTCGTTGACGCCCTTGAGCTGCGCGTAGAGGCCCAGGTGGTTGTACGCCTCCGTGCCCGCGATGTTGCCCAGCCCCTTCACCTCGTTCACCTTGAGCTTGAACGAGCCGAGCGCCGGCAGCGAGAAGCCCGAAAGGCCGCTCGCCACCGCCGGCTCCGCGAGGCCGATGATCGCCGGCACCAGGTCCGCGAGCACCTGCGGATCCTCCGCCAGCATCTCGCTGTTCGCCGTGCGGATGTTGCTGATCAGCATCTTCAGGTCGCCGATCGCCGGCGTCACCTTGTCGCAGCCCTCGAAGATGAGCGACAGCGGCAGCGAGATGTCGGCGGTCAGCGTGAAGAGGCGGACCTGCCGATCATCGATCATCGCGTAGAAGTCGATCGACAGCTCCGGCAGCGTGAGCAACAGCAGCGGCTTGATCGGCTTCTTGGTGACGGGATCGTACGTGCCCTGCCCCACCGTCACCTGCGGCGGCCGCGCGGGCCGCAGCACCACCATCATCGGCGCGTCCTTGCCGTCGCGCGTGGCGAGGCGGCCCAGCGACGGGAGGAACGTCTTGAAGAGGCCGGTGTTGAGGAGCCCGACGTTGTCGCTCGACAGCTGCAGGCACAGCGCGCCGGCCTGGTGCGCCGCGTGGAAGGCGACGTTCAGGAAGTTGGACGAGAGCCCCAGGCCCACGTGGTACTGCGAGCCGGGCGTGGCCTCGGCGTCGAAGTTCGGCGCGGCGACGTTGGCCATCGCCGGCGCGGCGGCGGGCGGCACGCAGGACGCGACCTTCACCGGCTGCACGCCCACGCGGGTGCCGAAGGTGGCGCCCTGGTCGACGGTGACGCTCGAGCCCGCGGCCAGCGAGAGATCCATCTGCGCGTCGGCCGGCGCGCCGAAGCTGCCCAGCACCGCGCCCAGCGAGATGCGCCCCTCCACGCCCAGGAAGCGCGGCACGCACCTCCCGCCGGGGCCCGGATCCATGCAGAGCTCGTTGGTGCACACCGCCTGCGTGTTGTTGCCGTCGGTGGACTTCGGGCAGTCCGCGGTGGCCATGCACGGCTGGCAGGTCTGGTCGCCGATGATGCTGCGGATCTGGTCCTGCAAGAGCGGAGAGATGAGCTGCAACAGCGTCGTCTTCACGACGTCGAGGTCCGCCAGTCCGCAGTAGATGTCGCCGCAGGTGTTGGCGCCGGACAGCGAGATGTCGGTCGGCTGCAGGCAGTCCGGCGGCGGCGGCGCACCAGAGGCGCCGCACACGTCCGAGCCCGTGAAGTTCGTCACCTCGAACGCGAGCAGCTTGTCCCACTTCGTGTCGATGGTGAACTTCATCGTCGCGCGGATCCGGTTGTCATTCGGCGTCGTCGCCCGCGTGTTGAAGCGCACCGAGCACTTGAAGCGCGACAGGAAGGCACAGGCCGAGAAGTTGTCGCTCTCGCTCGCCAGCAGCACGGCGTTGGTGTCCACCGTCAGCTGCACCGACGCCTGGAGCCTGTCCGGCGGCTGCGGGATCAACGAGAAGCCGGTGACGGTCGCCACCACGTTCGCGGGGGCGTCGGCCTTCGGCCCCGTCGTGTTGCACACGCCGTCCATGCGCCCGCAGCTCTCGGCGTTGCAGCCGGGCGTGCCCATGTCGGCGATCGCCACGTTTCCCAGGACGGGGATGCTCTGCGTCATGCAGTTGACCGGCAGGTTCAGCGTGTTGCCCGGCGCGAAGGCGCCGACCAGCGTCTGCCAGTTCGAGTTCAGGTAGTTGATGCCGTTGGCCGACAGGCGAATGTTGACCGCGTTGTCGTTCTTCAGCCCCTGGTAGCGGCCGCCGGGGATCGGCGTCATCGCCGCGCAGCCCGCGCCCGTGCCCGAGCAGCTGGCCGCGAACACACCGAGGGCCATCAACGAGACAAACCCGTGGCGCGCGCCGCGCGACGCACGCGAAATGGAAGACATGAGGCGACGACCTCCCTCGGCCTGACCGCAAGAAAATGCCCGCAGAGTCTAGCAGTTGGGAGCGGTGGGTGGAGGCGTCGCGTGGCGGCGACCAGGCCCGGGAGCGAGAGAGAGATGACTCAGCGCGTCAGCAGGTCGATCAGCCGAGGACGGGCAACGCCAGCTCGCGGGCGGACAGGCCGTCGTTGAAACGCCCCGAGCGGAAGGGCTCGAGATCCACGGCGACGAAGACGAAACCGGCGGCCTTGATGGCGGCGCACACGGCGGCGCGGGCGTCGACGTCCAGCATGCGTGGGAGTTCCTCGGCCGCGAGCTCGAGGCGCGCCACCTCCCCGTGGTAGCGCACGCGGAAGTTGACGAAGCCCAGGGCCCGCACGGCCTTCTCCGCCGCGCCCACCTTGTTGAGGCGCTCCACCGTGACCTGGGTGCCGTACGGCAACCGCGAGGCGAGGCACGGCATCTGCGGCTTGTTCCAGGTGGGCAGGCCGAGCCGGTGCGACCAGGCGCGGATCTCGTTCTTGGTGAGGCCCGCCTCGGCGAGCGGCGAGACGACGCGGTGCTCGCGCGCGGCCTGGTGTCCGGGGCGGTGATCCTTCTGGTCGTCGGCGTTGAAGCCGTCGAGCACCGCGGCGAGGCCCAGCTCCGCGCGCTTCGCCTCGGTCAGCGTAAAGAGCTCGTCTTTGCAGAAGTAGCAGCGGTTCGACGGGTTGGCGGCGTAGCGCGGATCGTCGAGCTCCTTCGACTCCACCAGCAGGTGGCGCGCGCCGATCTTCCGGGCCAGCGCCTCGGCTTCCTCGCGCTCGTCGGGCGGGACCGAGGCAGACAGCGCGGTGAGCGCCACCGCCTGCTCGCCGAGCTCCTCCACGGCGATCTTCAGCAGGAACGTCGAGTCGACGCCGCCGGAGAAGGCCACCAGCGCGCTGCCGAGGCCGCGCACCTTCGCGCGCAGCGCCGCCAGGCGCGTGGCCGAGGCCGCGCACAGCGCCTCCACCTGGTCCGGGGACAGGGCCAGAGGCAACGTTTTACTCGAGTGGTTGAACGCCATCGCTTCCGTCTTGTGCCGAAGCGCGCGCCGTCGCGCAAGTGCACGCGTCGCCCGGAAACGACGACGGGGGCCCGAGTCCCATGCCCGGCGCCCCCGTTCCCGTCCCGCGGCTCGTCAGCGCTTGCGCTTGCCGGCCTTGGCCTTCGCCTTGCCGCCGGCCCGCGCCGCGCGCGCCGCCGGACGCGCCCGGGCCGCCTTCGCGCCCTTCGCGCCGCGCCGCGCCTTCGGGTTCGCCTTCATCTTCGTCCCCGTGATGATCTTCAGCTCCTCCGGGGTCATGTAGGCGAGGTCCAGCAGCGACTGGAAGATCTTGAGCCCGCCGACATCGACGCTCTCGAGGTTCGTCTGGATCGTCACCTCGGGCGCGTTCGGCGGCTCGTACGGCTCGGTGATGCCCACGAAGTTCGGGATCTCACCGGACAGCGCCTTCTTGTACTTGCCCGTCGAGTCGCGCTTGATGAGGTCGTCCGTCGGACAGTCGACGTACACCTCGATGTAGCGCTGGATCCGGCGGCGGTTCTCCTCGCGGACGCTCTTGTACGGGCTCGTGCACGCGACCAGCACCGCGGTGCCGTTGCGGGTGAGCAGCTCCGCCACGACGCCCAGGCGGCGCGCGATGGTGATCCGCTCGTCCTTGTTGGCGCCCTCGATCTCCTTCCAGAGATCGTCGGAGAGCTCATCCTCGTCGAGGATCTCCACGTTCCGGCCGACCTGGCGAAGCCGCGCGGCGACGTACTCCGCCAGCGTCGTCTTCCCCGCCCCCAACATGCCCGTCAGCCAGACCGTGAAACCCTGCTGATTCGCCATGTACGTCTCCGTTCCCCGCGCCCGACGGAAGAGCCGTCGAGCGGAAAAAGACGCGGCTTTATAGTCGAAGGCACCCCATCCCCGCCAGTCCCGACCCGCTCGGCAACCAGCTGAAATCGCGACAACTTCTTACATTTGTTCGACGTGGGCAGGGCAGCGCGGGGCCGGCGCGGCCGCCGGGGTGACCCCGGACAGGCGGATCAGGCGGATCGAAGCAGCCAGGTCGAGCCCCAAGGCGAGCCGCTGGAGCGCCAGGGCGGCGAGGCTGCCGAGCACGACGGCGTCGACCGGGGACACGGCGATCGCCAGCGTGGCGACGGACGCGGCGAGGCAGTCGGCGCAGGCGTCCGGACCGGCCACGACGAGCCCGTCCCCACCCACTACGACGGCGAGGGTCGAGGAAGGAGCGGTGCCGGCGGCGGCCAGCACGGCGAAGGCTGGCGCGGGGGAGGCGGCGTCGGGGTTGAAGGCCTCGAGCGCCACGCCGGCGAGGAAGCCGTCCCGGGGCGCGCCGTCCCGGCAGTCGACGGGCGTGCCTCCCGCGGCGAGGTAGGCGACGGCGACGTCGGTCGCGGGGTTGCGACCCTCCACGCGGACCGGGCGCTCGAGCAGCCGCGCCTGCCCCTTCCCGCCCACCTCGCGCAGGAGGATCTGCCGGCCGTACCGTTGGATCTGCGCCTCGGTCAGCGCCATGTCAGCCCTCGCGGTGGTGGGCGCGCAGGACGAGCCGCGAGGTGCCGTCGGGCAGCGCGTCCAAAGACAGCACCTCGTGCCCGTCCTCGCGCGCGCTGCGGGGCACATTCTTGAGCGGCTCGGCCCCCTTCAGCCGCACCTCCAGCACGCCGCCGTCGGGCAGCGCCTCGAGCGCGAGCTTCACCCGCACGTACGTCATCGGGCAGATCTCATAGGTGATGTCGATGCGGGCGTCGGGCATGCGGCGTCCTTCGCGTCGCTCCATACCGGCTTCGCGCCGTCGCCGCACGCGGCGCAGTCGGCCCGGCGGCGCACGCGCACGGTGCGCAGGCCCAGCGTCCAGCCGTCCACCACGTGCAGCCGCGCGAGGCCTGGCTCGGGGTTGGGGGCGCAGGCCAGCAGCCCCTGCAGACCGCCGACGACGCCGGCCATGGCGCCCAGCACGCCGGCCTGCGCGCAGGTGGGCACGTCCTCCGGCGGCGTCTCGAAGAGGCAGCGCAGGCACGGCCCGCCGCGCTCGATGCGCATCGCGAGGCCCTCGAAGCGCAAGACGCCGCCGTAGATGAGCGGCGTGCCGGTCAGCGCCGCCGCGTCGGACAGCAAGAACTTGGTGTGCACGCCGTCGGTGGCGTCCACCACCAGCGCGTGCCCGCGGAAGAGCGCCTCGGCGTTGCTGGCGTCCACCGCCTCCCGCCGGAGGGTGAGCGCGACGCCCGGGAAAAGGGCGGCGAGCTTCTCCCCCGCCGACTCGACCTTCGCGCGGCCGACGTCGGCGGGGTGGTGCCACGGCTGCCGGTGGAGGTTGGACACGTCCACCACGTCGGGATCGATGAGGGTGAGCGCCGCGACGCCCGCCCGGGCCAGCGCCAGTGACGCCGGGCAGCCCAGGCCCCCCATTCCGATCACGCAGGCGGACGGCGGCACGTGCACCCCCCCTTCATGCTCCCCGGCGGCTACAATCGCCAGCACCTTGCAACCCCACGACGATCGCCGCGCCCGGGTGAAGTCGGTGTTGGACAAGCGGGGCCTCGACGACCGCGCGTCGCCAGCGGCCGCGTCGGAGTCGTGGATGCAGGAGCGCTTCGTCGCCCGCGCGCGGGCCCTCTTCTACGCGCGGATGATGTTCCTCTTCCTGGGCCTGCTCATCCTCGCCGTGCCGGTGTGGCGCCGGTACTTCGCCTTCTCGCCGCTCGCCTTCGGCGGGTACTTCTTCATGCTGCTCTACAGCGTGGCGAACTACCTGCTGCTGGGGCAGCCGAAGCTGGGGCGGCTCGTCACCTACCTCACGCTGTGCCTCGACCTGGTGGTGATGGTGGTGGTGGTGGCCAAGCCACAGCAGGGCGGTGGCCTGGCCAACCCGCTGCTCGCCACGCAGCTGCTCTTCACGACGCTCTTCGCCCTGCTCTACCCCAAACCGCTGGCGATCCTCCCGCCGCTGCTCGCGCTGCCGATCGTCACGCGCCTCGACATCCTCCTCGACCGCAGCCCCACCGCTGTCGAGGTGCTGACGCTCGCGTGGTACCTCGGCCTCAACTTCATCATCATCTACGTGCTGGTGTACCTGAACGAGCGCGAGGTGAGCGCGCACCGCGAGGTCGTCGAGCTGCAGGGAGATCTCAAGGAGCTGGCCGTGGTCGAGGAGCGCAACCGCCTGGCCCGGGAGATCCACGACGGCCTCGGCGCGAGCCTCTCGTCGCTCATCATCCAGGCCGAGTACCTCACGCAGCTCGCGCAGGGCGACGAGATGAAGAAGGAAGTCTTCGAGCTCAAGGCGTCGGCCGAGGAGTCGATCGAGGAGCTCCGCCGCAGCCTGCGCATGATGCGCGAGGACTTCGATCTCGGCGTCGGCGTCGAGGAGTACGTGAAGACCTTCGGCGAACGCACGCAGCTCGAGGTGGCCTTCGAGCAGTCCGGCACGCTGGTCGGCCGGCCCGGCCCCGAGCCCGCGCTGGCGCTGTTCCGCGTGCTGCAGGAGTGCCTGTCCAACACCGTGAAGCACGCGCACGCGAAGAAGGTGCTGGTGAAGCTGCACTTCGCGCCCGAGGCGATCCTCCTGTCCGTCAAGGACGACGGCGCCGGCTTTGACCCGAAGAGCCCGCGGCCGGGGCACTACGGGCTCATCAACATGAAGGAGCGCGCCATGAAGCTGGGAGGGGAACTCACCATCGACTCCGCTCCCGGGCAGGGCGCGCAGGTGACGTTTTCGGTACCGTTGAGCTGATTCCCTTCACGCCAGGACCCCCGTGGACCCGACCAACGCCACCCCGACCGATCCCACGACGAAGAGCGGGCCGATCCGCGTCTTCGTCGTCGAGGACCAGACGAAGATCCTCAAGAACCAGCTCAAGCTGCTCGAAGGCCAACAGGACCTCGAGATCGTCGGCACCGCGCTGTCCGGTGAGACGGCGCTCGAGGAGGTCGCGCGCCTCAAGCCCGACGTGCTGCTGCTCGATCTCGGCCTGCCGCGCATGAGCGGCATCGATGTGACGCGCGCGGTGAAGGCGTCGATGCCGGGCATCGAGATCCTGATCTTCACGATCTTCGACGAGGAGGACAAAGTCCTCGAGGCGGTGCAGGCCGGCGCGTCCGGCTACCTGCTCAAGGGCACGCCCGCCGACAAGATGATCGAGGCGATCAAGGAAGTCAGCGCCGGCGGCACGGTGATCCAGCCCAGCCTCGCGCGCCGGCTGCTCAAGCACTTCCGCGTCGGCGAGGCGCCCGCGGTCACGCCGGCGCCCACCGAGGAGCCAGAAGGCAAGAAGCTGTCCGCCCGCGAGACGGAGATCCTCCAGCTGATCGCCAAGGGCGTGTCGAACAACGAGGCCGCGACGATGCTGAACTTGTCGAAGGCCACCATTCGCACGCACCTCGAGCACATCTACCGGAAGCTCGAGGTGACCAACCGCGTCGAGGCAGTGACCGAGGGCCTGCGGAAGGGAATCATCCAGGTCTGACGGCAGGCGCTCAAGACACGACGGCCGCCCCGCCTCTGTCGCGCGGAGCGGCCGTGGGTGCGCCAACCATCGCCCGCTTCAGCCTGGTCGCCGCTTCAGCCTAGCGGCAGAAGCCGAGGATCGAGCCGGTGGTGCTGGTCACGCGGCGGCACGACCTTCCGCTGGCGCAGCGGGCGTTCGGCTCGGTGGCGCAGCGCGCCGGGCCGGCGCCACCGTCGGCCGGGTTGCACTCGAGGTCGCAGACCGGCGTGCAGGTGGCCACCTCGTCCGCGGTGAGCGACGCGCACAGCTGGCCGCTGCCGCAGGCCGCGCCCTTGAACGGATCGGTCTGCGCGCACTCGGCGCCGGGCTGGGCGATCGCCGTCTGCTGAGGGATGCACACGCCGTCGCCGTTCGAGGTGACGATGCCCTCGCCGCTCGCCTCGGTGGGCACGCAGCTGGTGGCCTGGGTGCCGACCGGCGCGCAGGTGGCCTTCGCCGCGTCGAACACGTTGCACTTCTTCATGCACACGCCGAGGACCGCGTTGTTGTTCGGATCGGTGTAGCGGTAGAGGTTGACGCAAGCCTCGTCGGCATTGCAGGCCGGCTGTGGGGTGAAGCCCGGCGCGGGGGGGTTCGCGTTGCAGACCCTCAGGCAGACGCCGGTGTCGTTGCCGCCGGTCATCGCGCACTCGAGGCCCGTCGCGCACTGGGTGGCGATCGCCCCGGCGCTCAGGTCGTCCTTGCACGGCTGGCCCTCGGTGGCCTGGCCAGGCGGACGGCAGGTGTCGAACGGGAAAAAGCCCTCGTTCCAGAAGCGGAACGTCGCGTAGGTGCAAGTGCCCGTGCCCTTGCCCGGCACGTCGGTGATGACGCCCTTACGGTCCTTGAGGAGGCAGGTGTTGCTGACCGGGACCGTGAGGCGGCGGCAGCCGGTGGTGGCGCCGCAGGTGGGCGCCACGCCGCCGTCGACCAGCTCGAAGCCGCCGTCCACCGGCACGTACTGGTTGCATTCCTGGTCGCGGAACAGCCCCTGCGGGAGGCAGCCGGCACCGGTGTCGAGGGCCGCGCACAGTTCGCCGCGATCGCACACACCGTTGGTGGCGTTGCAGTCCTTCACGCAGATCGCCAGGTCCTCGCCAAAGACCGGGTCACAGATGTGACCGGCCGGGCACTTCGCCGTCTCGCTGCCGGGGATGCACTGGTAGTACCGCCTGGGGCCTTCGCACAGCTGGCCGCCGCACCACTTGCCCTCGGCCTTGCACGAGTCGTCGGAGCCGCGGGCGCTGCTGAGGCACGAGCACGCGCCGCCGAGGCAGGCGACCTGGCCCTTCTCACAGACCTGCCCGTTGCAGGTGACGATCACCTCGCGGCACTCGTACACCCCTTCCATCACCTTCACGCAGGTCGCGCTGTTCGGACAGCCGCCACACGCGTCGACGCACTTGCGCGCCTCGAGGTCGCAGATCTGGTTGGCCGCGCAGCCACCGGAGCACGCGTCGCGCGGCGGCGGGTTGCCGGCGTCGAACTCGGGCGTCCCGGAGTCGGTGGTGTTGTTCGTCTGCGGACAACCGAGCAGCGTGCAGGCCAGCGCGCCGGCGAACACCACGGCGCCAATTCGGTGAGTCATGTCTCGTATTTCCCTTCAGAAAACGGCCCGGTACCTCGAAAGGCGGCGCACCCTATGGAGCAGGGTGTGCGATGTCAACGTGCTTCAGGCGTGGGGTTTGCAGCGGCCCTCATGGCGCGGACGAGCGGCTAATACCGCGCGGTGACGCCCCAGGTGATGTTGACGAAGGCCTCCTCGCCGGCCCCGCCGCACTGGATGTCGTTGCAGGCGGTCCACTTCTGGCCCTGGCCGTAATAGCGGTCAGAGAAGGAGGTGTAGCGGACCTGCAGGAGCCAGCCGAGCGGGCCCCAGATGTCGCCCGAGAAGCCACCGGTGACGTTCCAGCCGGTGGCCGACGCGCCGCCGGTGGGATCGTTCAGGTTGCCGTAGCCGATGATCTGCTCGGGCGCTGGCCGGGGGTTGAGGAAGAGGCTGGCGCCCACGTCGACGCGGAAGAAGGACGCAATGGGCACCGAGACATCGGCGCCGAAGACGGGGTAGCCGATGTTGGTGGGGTAGGTACGCTGACTGGACGGCAGCGCGGTGCCGGCGGTCGGGTCGATGTTGAAGGTCTGGCCCTGGAGGCCGCCGCGGAGGCCGACGAAGGCGAGCGGCGTGGGCTTCCCGTAGCCGACGCCGAAGAAGTAACGCCAGGCGAGCTGGAGGTACCAGCCGAGATCGTTCGACGTGACGGTGACGGGCATGCCCATGCCCTGCGGCGTCTCCTCGACGATGCGGGTGAGCGACTGGCCGAAGTGGAACTCGCCGAGGAAGGCAAAGCCGCGGAGGAAGTCGTTGCCGATGCGCGCGAGCGGGTACACCTCGACGCCCGCGTCAAAGCCCAGGTACGGGACGTTCGGGCTGAAGTCGATGGTGATGCCTTCGGGCCGCGGCATCGCCTGGTCGTATTCCTTGCAGGTGGTGACGCCGGGGCGCAGGCACTGGGAGCGCCAGGTGGTGGTGCCGGCGATGTAGCCGCGCACGAGCGGGACCTCGGCGGTGGGGCGCTTCTTCTTCTTGCCTTCGGTGTCGAGGTCCGAGTCGCGGTTGGGATCCTCGGGCGGCGGGTTGTTCACCGCGCCAGCGGTGAGGTCGATGCCGCCGGTGTCACCGGTGTCCCCGGAGTCGCCGCCGTCGCCCGTGTCGCCGCCGTCGCCGCCGGGCGGAGGCGCCGACGCGAAGCGCTGGGCGCCCTGGTCGCCGGCGACGGCGATCGCCCGGGCCAGCTTGGTGGCGAAGTCGTCGGAGAGGAGACCCTTCTTGAGGGTGAGCTTCTTGGTCCACAGCTGCTCCCCGCCGCGGTCGTAGATGACGACGGCGTAGGCGTTGCCGACGACTTCACCGCCGACGGCCGCGTCGAAGGGCAGCCGCTGGCCGACCTTCGCGACGCCGGCGGCGGTGTACGCCGCCGGGCCTTTCAGCTTCTGCTTCGCGGCGGCCTTCTTGAAGACGTTGAGCGGAACGACCTGCACCACGCCGGCGGCGTTGAGCGCGTCCTCGATCTGCGAGCGCAGCTTGCCCGAGTCCCCGTCGATCTCGAGGACGACCACCTTCTGCGCCCACGCGGTGGTGGACAGGCAGAGCGCGAGCAGCACGAGCGTTGAGCGCATGGAAGGGGGCTTATGCCGTCATTGGGCGGGCGGGTTCAACCCTTGTCCCCTCTCCGCGGGCGGGGCGCCCCGAAGGTCTCTCACGCCCTGAGAACCGGCCACCCGCGCCGCTTCGCCTCGGCGACGAGCGCGTTGTCCGGCCCGTCGAGGGGCGCGACGACGACGGCGCGCGCCGCGGCTGCGAGCATGTCGACGTCGAGGTCGCCGTTCCCGAAGGCGAGGACCGGTTGGACGCCGTGGCGCTCGAGCCACGTCACCTTGCCGGGACCGCAGGTGACGGGTTGGTCGACCCGGCCGGTGAGCACGCCGTCTTCGACGGCGCAGGTGACGCCGATGACGTGGGCAGGCTCGATGCCGAGGGCACGCGCGCCAGGCAGCACCGCCCAGCGCGGCGAGGCCGAGCAGATCCACGGTGTGAGGCCGGCGTGCGTGAGCCGCGCGAGCAGCGGGCGCACGAAGCGGAAGACGCGGCCTGCGTAGCGCTCGGCGAAGAAGTCGTCACAGACGCGCTGGAGCTCGGCCTCCGCGAAGCCCGCGAGCACCTCGACGGCGAAGGCGTAGGCAGCCGAAGGATCCCGCTTAAGGAGCTGCTCGTAGCGGGCGAACACGCCGTCCGATGCCGCGCCGAGCAGCCGCCGCTGGCCGAGGAGCCGCAGGAGATCCTCGCCCACGTCCCCTCGCCACAAGGTGCCATCGGCGTCGAAGACGACCGGGCGGCCCCGCCCGCCTTCCGCGACGAGCGCGTCGATCGCCTGCTGGACGGGCGCGGGCAGCATGGGCTGCCTGTCTAGCCTCGTTTGCGGTTGGATGGTGCTTCGTCAGCGGTTGAGCAGGCGGACTTCCGCGACCGGCGGTCCGCTGACGCCGGCCCCGGAAGCGACCTCGGTGGACGGCGCGGCGGACTGGAGCTCCACCTCGGAGCCGGGAACGGGACCGGGCTCGATCTCCCCGGGAAGTGTCACGAAGCGGTTTGCGCCTCAGAACATCAAAAACGCCCAGTCGGCATCCCGGTGGACTGAAGAGCAGTCGAAAAATCAGGCCGTCCGCAACTTCGACTGATCGCGCTCGATCATGACGACGTGAGTCCGAGGGTCCGCACGAAGGAGCCGCAGCGAGACCAGGGCTGGCTGTTTGTGCCG
>JBFMAB010000016.1:0-7625 GCA_040755835.1 Myxococcota bacterium | reverse complement strand
GGCGAGCGTCGGAGCGGGAACATCACCACACGCACGGACCTGGAAGAGCGCGTCGGTGCTGTCCGTACCGGGGCACAGACGCTGCGTCACATTCACGAGGTCGCCTTCCTCCATCGCGCCCATCGACACTGGCATCGAGACGGTGCAGGGGTTCCACGGGCAGACACCCTTCCACACGTCGGACCTGCCGCCGCGGTCGACCGTCACCGTGACGGTGGCGCCATTCTCGATCGCTTGAAGCTGGAAGCGCGACGAACCCGGCAGCATCGAGTTGTCGAAGACCACGTACTCGTTGCCCGGAATTCCGCCGGAGAGCGACACGCGGAGGATGTTCTTGTCGCAGCCGCTCGCGCCAATCACGACTGGCGCCGACAGCTCAGGCGTCCACTCGACGCCCGACAGGTCCCCATCGAACTGCGCCCGCGCGATCGTCGAGCCGACAAGCACGGCCATCAACACCAACTTCCAACTTCATACGCCATCCGCCCTGTTGTATGGTTCAACGTCAAAACACCAATCGGGTGGTTCGTGTCTCTTGTAGACCGCCTCCTCCGAGCCGGTCAAGCGCCTGGTTCCGGCCGCATCCGAAGTCGTGCTCGTCACCTGGCGCTCATCGCCAACCTGCCGAGCGGGTACGCGGGGCCCGAGGCGCCCGCACGGCCGGTCGTCGAGCGCGCCTGAAGCCGGCTACCAGCGCAGCATCGCCGCGAGGCCCCCACCGCCGGGCCCCACCCACGGCGCCAGGCGCAGGCTGCTCGGTCCCGACGGGGCGAGAGTCTTCTTGAGCCTCGCGTTGTACGTGCTCACCAGCTTCGTCATCTCGTCTCGGGACAGCACGTCGGGGTTCGACCACCACGCCAGCGTCGCGAGGAGGGAGGCGACGATGACGCCGCTCACGAGCACCGCGGAGCCGGTGTTCTGGTACGCGTGGTACCGCGGCACGCAGACGTCGTTGTAGTAACGCACGTCGGCCTCGCAGGTGGGCGTGGCGGGCGAGGGCGCGATGGCGATGAGCGTCGCGCCGACCGCGACGCCGGCGGCGCCCACGACGGCCGCGAGCACCGCCAGCGTGATGCGCCGGCGCGAGAGCGACTCGCTCTGCTCGAGGAGGTCGACCCGGCCGGCCCGCTCGAAGACGTCGCGGGCCCTGACCGGCGTGCGGGCGCGGCCTTCGTACACGCGGCCCTTCTGGTCCACCGACAGCATGCGCTCGAAGAAGGCCGGCGGCGTGGCCTCGGAGGCCGCTGTCGGCGGCGGCGCGGGCGGTGGGCCGCGTGGCTCGGTGAGCACCGGCGCGTCCACGCCGGGTGTGGTCTCGGTGGCTGAATCGTCAGCGGTTTGGGTCGGGGCCTGGGCGTCCGCGGCCGACGCGAGCGCGACGGCGAGGACGGCGGCGACCAGGGGTGAGCGCTTCACGCCGTGCATCCTTGCACCAACACCGCGATCCGTTCACTCCCAAGCTCGTTGAGGCAGTGGATTCGCGACGGCACGTCGACAGACGCGTCGCCGGGCGAGCGACAGGGCACCTGCTGTGGCGCTTCCTTCCGAGAGCTCAACGTCACGAAAGTCGTCCGGAAGGACGGCGACCTGCACGCGGACGTCTCCCGTCTTCATCGCATGCCCGTCACACACGCTGACTCTCGAGCCGGGCGCGAACCCCGTCATCGAGGCGTCCGACGCCCCGTCGTTGCTCGGCCGCGTGCGCGGGCAGTGCGGCGTCGCGGCGCTGCCCGGCCTGCTGCCAGGCACCGTCACGTAGGTGCGGCTGACGCCCGCCATCAGCGGCGAATGCGAGCGGTCCTGACGCGTCAGCGGGTAGACTCCGCGGTCCCTCGTCGTCCCCTTCGGAGGTGCCCGATGCGCCGAGCAATGGTGTTCGCCACCGCGCTGTCCACCCTCGCCGCCGCGCCCGCGCTCGCCGGCCCGCCCGCGGGCCAGGCTCGCGCCGCCTTCGAGCGCCTCGTGAAGCTGGACGGCAACTGGAAGTCGCAGGCGAAGGACGACGTCGTCTTCGTCACCTGGCGCGTCATCGCCAACGGGCAGGCGGTGCTGGAGACCGTCTCCAACGCCGACCACACGAAGGTGACGTCGGCCACCATCTACTCGGTGGAGGGCGACGAGCTGGTGGCCAGCCACTTCGGCGCCGAGGCCGCCCACCCGCGGCTGGCGCTGAAGGCGCAGGAGGCCGCGCGCCTGCGTTTCGAGGCCACCGACGCGCCGAAGGTGGCGCACGTCTCCGCGCTGCTCCTCGTACAGAAGGCCGACGACGTGCTGACGGTGGAGTGGACGACGTCGGCCGGAGGCAAGGCGACGCGCCGCGCCGTCGACCTGAAGCGCGAGTACCTCGACACGCTGAAGTGAGTCAGCCCTGCGCGCGCCACTCGCCGGGCCCCAGGTTGGCCCAGCGGCGGAAGGCGCGGTCGAAGGCGCGCAGCTCCGAGTAGCCCAACAGGTACGCCACCTGCGAGAGGTCGAGGCGTGGGTCCTTCAGGTACGCGCGCGCGAGGTCGAAGCGCACCTGGTCCAGCACCTCCTGAAAACTGGTGCCGAGGTCCGCGAGGCGGCGCTGCAGCGTGCGCCCCGACAGGTGCAGCCGCGTCGCGAGGCGCTCGACGTTGGGCTCGCCCTGCTCGAGCGCCTGCCGCATCGCGTGCCGCAGCTTGTCCACCAGGTCGTCCGACTTCGGGCGCGACGCGAGCGCGGCCTGGGCGTGCTCCTCGAGGAAGGCGAAGAGGGCCGGGTCGCCGCCCTGCACCGGCAGCTCCAGCGACGCCGGGGCGACCGCGAAGCCGGACGACGGCTGGTCGAAGTCGAGGGCGCTGGTGCGGAAGAAGGCGGCGAGCGCCTCGGTGCTGGCCGGGCGGGGCGTGGAGAACCAGGCGCGCGTCACCGGCGCGTCGGCCATGGACCGGAGCGCCCGCACCATCATCGCCACCGAGTACTCGTTGAGGTGGCGGCCGAGCGCGGCGGGCTGCACGGTGCACCACGTGGCCAGCCGCGCCTCGGCCTCGTCGGCGTCGAACTGGAACGTCTGCCCCGGGGCGATGAGGGCGTTGTACCGGGCGAAGTTCTCGAAGGCGTCGCGCAGCGTCGGCACCGCGCGCACCAGGAACTCCGCGACGCCGTAGGTGCCCTTCGGCACCGCCTCCGCCAGCGTGAGGCCCAGGTGCGCCTCGCCCAGCGCCGCGGCCACCTCGTCGGCCAGCGTCGCGGGCGTCGCGAGCGCGGTGGTGAGGTACGCCTTGCCGGGCGGCTCCTTCAGCGCGGCAGAGTCGAGGCCGTACTTCGCCACCAGCGGGGCCACGTCCACGCCGCGCTGCCGCGCGTACCAAACCAGGAGCGGCACCATGCGCGACTCGAAGGTGGGGCTCGACCGGCTCACTCGCGCGGGCACCATAGCCAAAGCCCGCCGCCGGGGCTAAGCGGCGCTCGACGCATGCGGTCCTTCACCTCCGCCGACTTGCCGGGGCGCTGCCGGCGCTGCTGGGTCCGCCACGAACACTGCGTGTGCGCGCTGGTGCCGCGCGTGGAGCCGCGCACCGGCGTGGTGGTGGTTCGGCACGCGCGCGAGGCGATGAAGTCGACCGGCACGGTGCGCGTCGCGGCGCTGGCCCTGCCGAGGGCGCACGTCCTCGAGTACGGGGAGGACGGCGAGCCCGCGCGCGCGCAGTTGTCCGGGCTGCTCACGCCCGGCGCCCACCTGCTCTTCCCCTCGGCGCCGACGGTGCCTTGGGACGGCGCGAAGGTGGACACCCTGGTGGTGCTGGACGGCACCTGGCGGCAGGCCCGGCGCATGTTCCACCGGCTGCCGGCGCTGCACGCGCTGCCCCGCCTCACCCTCCCCGCCAAGCCCGGGGCGGTGCTGCGGCTGCGCGACTCCTCGACGGAGGGCGGGCGCTCGACGCTGGAGGCGCTCGCCGACGCGCTGGCGCTGCTGGAAGGCGACGCCGTGGCCGCGCCGCTGCATCGGCTGCACGCCGCCTTCGTCGAGCGGGTGCTGAAGGCCCGCGGCGTCTGGGAGCAGAAGGTGCGAGACTTCGAAGAGAAGGCCGGCGCCCGCGGGCTTGAGTAGCATGTGGCGGGACAGTGGCTCGACGGCCTGCCATGGAGTTCGACGACGTCACCCAGACGGGCGACCTTCCGGTGCCGGACGCGCCCGAGGCCATGCAGCCGCGCCGGGAGCCGCTGCCGTGGGTCCTGCTCGCGGTGGTGGTGGCGGTGGCGCTCGTCGCCATCGTGCTCCTGTGGGTGCGCGTCGGCAGCGAGGCGGCGCGGGCCGACGAGGCGGCGCTGTCTCAGGCCAGGGCCGAGGCGGACCTGGCCGGCAAGGCGACGCAGCTCGAGGACCTCGAGAAGCGGACGGGCGAGCTCGAGACGCAGGTGAAGGCGCTCGAGGCGCAGCGCGACGGACTGCTCGGCCAGGTGAAGGCGCTCGAGGCGAAGGCCGCCGTCGCCGCGACCGCCGAGCCCACCAAGCCGGCGGTGAAGGCCCCGGCCAAGAAGAGCAAGAAGAAATCGACGAAGCGCAAGCGCCGCTGAAAAGGCGTAGAAGGGGCCCGATGATCCGCCTCCTCGACGCCGACGTCCGGGCATTCCGCATCTACGACGTGGCCGACGGCGTTCGCCTCGAGGCCTGCCGCGCGCTCATCGAGAAGGGCGGCGCGGCCGCGAAGCGGATGAAGCTGGTCCGCGAGGGCAGCGAGTACGTGCAGCTGGCGAACCCGCCGCTCCTCGTCGAGCTCGGCAGCCGCGAGCTGACGCTGGCCGGCGCCACCCACCGGGTGCACGTGGCGGCGCGGCTGTTCGACTTCGGCTGCATCTCGGTGTCGATGCGCTTCGACGTGGAGCGCGGGAGCACGGTGGAGCAGCTGTTGCCGCTCACCGAGCAGCTGAACGACGCGCCCGCCGTCGACGCCCTGGCGCTGGAGGAGGTGAAGAAGCTGCGCGCCGCGCTCGAGCCTGCCTTCGACAAACCGCACCTGTGGGACCAGAACGAGGGCTACACGGTGGTGCTGGCGCGCGAGGTGGAAGGGTCGCCCGAAGGCGCCGCGCTGCTCGGCGAGGCGAACCTGGCGCGCCTGCTGATGGGCGAGGTGAAGGAGCCGCGCCTGTCCGACGAGGAGGTGCGCGAGGTGCTCGACGAGCACTACAGCTACACGCCCAACGACCTGGTGGTCATCGAGTGGAACGGCGCGTTCCTCTATGAACCGTCGGGCAGCGAGGATCTCGTCGACCTGCTCGAGTTCGCCAACGCACAGCTGCTCGAGCTGCGGTACTACGACGCCGTCCTCGACAGCGAGCTCAAGCGCGTCTACGAGACGATCGGCCAGAAGCGGGGCGGCACCATCCTCCGCAGCCCGTACCGGCGGTTGCTGCGCGAGCTGATGCTGACCATCATCGAGCTGTCGGAGTTCCTCGAGCGCATCGAGAACGCGCTGAAGATCGTCGGCGACGTGTACCTCGCGCGCGTCTACGAGGCGGCGGTGCGGCAGCTGCGCGTGCGCCGGTGGAGCGACGAGGTCGGCCGCAAGCACCGGTTGCTGCAGCAGACCTACGCGCTGCTCAAGGGCGAGGTGGACACCGATCGCTCGCTGACGGTGGAGATCATGATCGTCGCGCTCATCGTGTTGGAGATCCTGATGGCGCTGGCGAAGGTGTCGTGAGGGCGAAAACGGAGGCGGTGGGCGGCGCGGCGCTACACTCCGCCGCCTGGTGACTTCGGACTCCAGGCGGCGCTTCGGAGACCTCCTGGTCGAGATGAGCCTCGTGACCGCGCCCAGCGTCTGTTCTGACTGACCCGCCGGAACGGCGTTGAAATCGCATGGGCCCGCTGGCATGACGCCCTCGCCATGTCCGACCCATTCGAAGCACGCGCGAAGTCCCTGGAAGACGCCTGGTTCTCGAAGGCTGACGAAGAGGCCATCAAGCGCCTCAAGTCGAAGATGGAGCGCGCCTACACGAAGAAGGACATCGAACAGCTCACCGGCATCACCAACGAGAAGGTGCTGGACGCGCTCGCTGACCTGAAAATCGGCGGAGCCGCGGTGCTCGTGATGTCGTACTTCCCGCTGGTCGCCGTTGCGTGGGCCGACGGGAAGATCCTCCCCGAGGAGAAGGACGTCATTCAGCGCCTCGTCGCGTCGATGGGTACGGCGCCCGGCAGCCCGGCGTACGAGTACCTCGAGAAGTGGCTCGTGGAGAAGCCCGAGCCGGCGTGGATGCGGCTGTGGACCGAGTACGTTCAGGCGCTGTGCGAGAAGATGAAGCCCGAAGACAAGGCGCTGCTCAAGAACACCGTCGTGGGTCGCGCCCGCGTGGTGGCAGAGGCGGCGGGTGGTCTCCTGGGCGTGCTGTGGAACGTCAGCGACGCCGAGCGCCGCGTCATCGAGCAGCTTGAGGCGGCCTTCGGCTGACCATCGCCTCCCGGGTACGCAGGTGTGTGACGGCGCGGGCCCGCCGCCGGTCGTCTGCGCGCAGGCTCTGCTACACTCACCGGCTCGATGGTCGCGCTCCTCGCCATCGCGCTCCTCGGTGCCGCCCCGGCGACCATCGTCTCGGCAGGCTTCAGCGGAACCGGCGTCGCGCCCGCTCGCCTCGACGCCTACGCGCAGCGCTTCGCGCAGCAGCTCTCGCGCGGCGGCGGCGTGAAGATCGTGACGCCGGAGGACCTCGGTGTGGACGCGCAGCAGGCGCTGGCGGGCTGTGCCGCCGGAGCGTCGTGCGCGGCGAAGCTGGCCGAAGCGCAGGCGCTGATGAGCGGCACGGTCGTGAGCGCGGGCGCGCGCCTGTCCGCCGCCGTGACGCTGCTCGACCCCGTGAGCCAGCGCGCGCTCTTCAGCACGGCGGTCAACGCGACCGATGAGAAGGCGCTGCTCGCCGGCCTGGACGACGCGGCGAGGCGCGCGCGGGGGGCGCTGGGCGTCGGACCGAAGGTGGCGGACGCGCCGGTGGCTGACCAGGTGCTTCCCGGCGTGAAGGCCCCGCCGACGATGGTGTCGGCCACGGTGCCGCTGCGGGAGACCGACTGGCGCCCGTTCACAGTGATGGGCGCGGGGCTTTTGGCCTTCGGTGTCAGCACCTACTTCTTCCTGCAGGCGGCGGATGCGCAGGGCCAGCTCGATCGCATCGAGCGCGACCCGGCGCTGCCGGGCAACGCGGAGTTGCTGGCGTCGGCGCGCGTGCAGGCGAGCCGCGGAAAGACGGGCGTCACGCTCGGGTGGACGTTCGCCGGCGTCGGCGCGGCGGCAGTGGCGGGGGGCGTGTCCTGGCTCTTGCTGCAGGACCGCTCCGAGGTGTCGGCTGCCGTCGTCCCGGTCGAAGGTGGCGCGTCCGCGGTGCTGGGAGGTGCGTGGTGATGCGAGATTTGCTCCGACTCGCCGCGCTGTTCGCCGCCGCGTCGGTGATTGCGACGGGCTGCAACTGCGGCAACTTCGACGCGCAGTACGACCGCATCTGCGAGCTGTCGGATGCTGGCGAGTGTGCGGGCGACGGCGGCGAGGATGCGGGCCTCGACGGCGGCGCGGGCGGTGGCGTCGTGGGGACCGGCGGTGGTGGGACGAGCGTTGGTGGCGGCGGCGGTGTTGGTGGCGGCGGCGGCGGCGGTGTCGGCGGCGGTGTCGGCGGCG
>JBFMAB010000015.1:0-48283 GCA_040755835.1 Myxococcota bacterium | reverse complement strand
CTCGGCCTCGGCGGCGCGGCGCTCGGCGTCGAGGCGCTTCTTCTCCTCTTCCTCGCGCTTCTTGCGCTCCTCCTCGGCCTTGAGCGCCTGCTCGCGGTCCGCGCGGGTGATCGGCTTGCGCCGCGAGCCCGACGACTCCTCCTGGGCGGCGGCGGACGTGGGTGAGGCGACGTCGCCGATCTCCTGGGCGAAGGCGGCGGCGGGGACGAGGGACAGGCACAGCAGGCTCGGGAGGAGGCGGGTCTTCATGTGGTTTCGAGCGTGTAGCGCACGGCTCCATGGCGGATCAACCGGCCGGGGCGGAAGGGCGTCGCGGGCGTCGGACGGCGCGCCGGCGCGGGTGTTCAGCGGGGCTCGGCCGGGGGCGCGAGGAGGGGCGCAGACACCTCGGGGGCGCCCGCTCCGACGCGGCGCTCGACGACCCGGAGGATGACGGGGATGAGGAGCGACAGCGACATCGAGACGACGGCGACCCGGGGCATGCCGACGAGGACACCGCCGGGCGCGGTGGCGAGCAGCTGCGCCGAGAAGACGGCCGCCAACGCCGCGGATCCGTGCTGCACGGCGGACTGGAGCGACTGGAAGCGGGCGCGCACCTCGGGCTCGGGCACCCTGGTGGTGAGCGTGTTGTAGGAGACGTTGCGCAGGCCGTTGGCGAGCATGAAGACGGCGAAGCCCAGCACGACGGCGACGGGCGGGACCTGGCTCCACTGGAGGTAGAAGGCGGTGAAGACGGTGCCCACGACGAGCGCGGTGCCGGCGGTGCCGACGCGGAAGCTGCCGAAGCGATCGACGAGGCGGCCGCCGACCTGGGTGGCGAAGAAGCTGGCCACGCCGCCGACGCCGTAGGCGTGCTTCAAGGACTCGCGCGGCAGGCCGAGGTTCAGCTGCACGTAGGCGGCGATGTTGGGGATGACGATGAAGCCGGCCATCATCACCACCGCGGTCATCAGGTAGGAGAGCTGGACGAGCGGGCGCGAGACGAGCTCGCGGGCGGTGACGGTGGCGTGCGGCCGGTCGAGGTGGCCGCGCATGGGCGGCAAGAGCGCGATGGCGACGACGCCGACCACCACGCCGAGCGCCGCGACGGTGAAGAAGGGCGCGCGCCAGGTGAAGTGCTCGGCCATGAGCAGGCCGGCCGGCACGCCGAGGACGGAGGCGACGGAGAAGGCGCCCATGACGGTGCCCATGGCGCGGCCGCGGTGCGAGGCGGGGATGGCGTCGGCGATGATGGAGAACGAGAGCGAGGTGGCGGGGCCGCCGAAGGCGCCGGCCACGACGCGCGCGAGGAGGAGCGACTCGAGGCTCGTCGCGAGGCCGCCGCTGGCGGTGCCGAAGACGAGGCCGCCGAGGGCGACGGCGAGCGCCTGGCGGCGATCGAAGCGGTCGAGGAAGAACGCGCCGAGGAGGCCCGCGAGGCAGGCGGCGGCGGTGTAGCTGCCGGCGACGTAGCCGAGGTGCGACTCGGGGATCGCGAGGGCCTTCGCGAAGTCCGGGCCCATCGGCATCACCATCACGAAGTCCAGGATGTTGATGAACTGGACGGCCGCGATGAGCAGGATGACCGCCCACTGGCGCGGCGAGAGACGGGCGGCTTCGGGGTGCTGCATGACGGTCGGGGATTAGGGGATCTCCACGCGCGCCGCCACGTCCTCGGAGCACCCTGGCAACCGTCGCGGAGCGCCCGGCGGGCGAGGAGTTCCGGTGCGCTCGCGCTCCGCCCGGTCCTCGGAGGAACCTCGAGCGCCTACCGCGGAACGATCGCGACCTCGGTCTTCACCGAGTTGGCGATGAAGCAGGCCGCGTGGGCCCGCTCGTGCAGCGCCACCAGCCCCACCGGGTCGGGCGCCTCGCCCGCGAACGTGACGAGCGGCCGAAGCGTGACCCGGGTCATCGCCAGCCGGCCGGTCGCGTCCGCCCCCAGCACCCCCACGGCGAGGTCCTCGTAGCGGTCGACGACGAACCCCGCCTTCTCGGCCAACGAGAGGAACCAGAGCATGTGGCAGCTCGCCAGCGACGCGACGAACGCCTCCTCCGGGTCGACGCCCGCCGGGTTCGTCCGGGCCTCCGGCACGACGTGGGGCGAGGCCGCGGCGAGCACCTCGAGCCCGCCGTCGAAGCGCCACCGATGCTCCCGGGAGTAGTCACCGCCGGTGAACGGCGCGGCCCGCCGCTGCCACGCGATGCTGGCGAGGTGCTCAGACACGGAACCGACGAATCTCCCCGCGGAGCACGTCCGCCTGCTGCCGGAGCGTCTCGATCGCCTCCTCGAGCTGCTTCACCGACTTGTTCTGCTGCTCGGCGACCGACTTGATCGCCTCGATCGCCTTGAGCACCTGCTCCGTCCCGCGCGTCTGCTCCTTCTGCGCGCGGTTGAGGTGCGTGACCATCTCGTTGATGTTCTCGATGGACCGGTTGATCTGCTTCGAGCCGTGCGACTGCTCGTCGACCGAGCGCTTCACGTGCTGGGTCAACAGCCGCATCTGCTCGGCCCCCTTCATGATCTGCTCGGAGCCCCGCGCCTGCTCGTTGGTCGCCTTGTTGATGTGCTCGACCGTCTCGCGGATCCGCTCCACCGAAGCCGTCACGTCCTTGGAGCCGCGGGACTGCTCGACCGTCGCCCGGGCGATCGCGCGGACCATCTGCGTGGAGTTCTTCGCGGACTCCTGGATCTTCCGCAGCGCCTCCTCGGCTTCGCGGCCGAGCAGCACGCCTTCCTCGACGCTCCGGACCCCCTGGTTCATCGCCGCGCCCGCGTTGCGGGACTCGGCCTGCACGGCGCGGATGAGCTCGGCGATCTCCCGCGTGGACGCGGCGGTGCGCTCGGCGAGGTCCTTGATCTCCTCGGCCACCACCGCGAAGCCCTTGCCGTGCTCGCCGGCCTGCGCGGCGATGATGGCGGCGTTCAGCGCGAGGAGGTTGGTCTGCTCGGCGACGTCGTCGATGACGTCGACGATGTTGCCGATCTCCGCGATGCGGCGCCCGAGCTGGTCGATGACCGCCGACGCGGCGCGGGAGGAGTCCTTGATCTTGTCGATGCCGGCGATGGTCTTCTGGATCGACTCCATGCCGATCTCGGCGTCTTTCGACACCTGCTCCGACAGCCTGGCGGTCTCGTAGGCGTTGGTCTCCACCTGGGAGTTGGCCACGTCCATCTCGCGGATGGACGCGCTGGTGCTCTCGGCGCTCTTCAAGAGGTCCTCGACGTTCCGCGCGACCTCCTTGATGGAGTACGTCATCTGCTCGATGGCGCTGGTCGTCTCCTCCACCGAGGCCGCCATGGTCGTGACGTTGGTGGCCACCTCGTCGTTGGTGGTGGCCATCTCCTGAATGGACGAGCTGGACTCCTCGGCGCTCTGGTAGAGCACCTCGACGTTCTCGGCGATGCCCTTGAGGCTGGTGAGCATCTCCACCATGGCGCTCGAGGTCTCCTCGACGCGGGTCAGCACCGTGGAGGAGCCGCCGCTGGTGGTCGCGGCGGTCCGGCTGATCTGGTCGATGACCTGCGCGACGCTCTCGGCGACGCCGCGCACCCGGCCCAGCGTGTCGCGCAGGCCCTGGCCGATGTTGTTGAGCGACTCCGCCAATTCGTCGAGCTCGCGGGTGCCGACGGGCTCCACGCGCCCCGAGAGATCCGCCTCGGCGAGGCGCACGGCCATCGCCCGCATCGACCTGATGGGGCGGATGAGGAGGAGGCGCGACAGCACGCCGACCATGGCGAGGAAGATGCCGACCGAGAGGACCAGCGCGATGAGGAGCGTCTGGCGGAGGGAGTCGAGGCCCTCGTCGATCTTCTTGCGGGCGAGGGTGACGAGGACGTAGCCGGCGCCGGTCCCGGTCCGGGGCGCGACGCGCTCTGCGACGAGGACGAGCGGCGTGCCGTCGTCGCCGAGCGCGACCTGCATGGGTTGATCGCTGGTGCGCTCGTTGAAGCGCTCGAGCACGGCCTCGGTGTCGCGCGGGTCGGTCTCGGGTTTGTGGGCGACGAGGTCAGCGGCGCGGCAGCTCGGCTGGGGACAGACGAGGACCCAGACGTGGCGGATCTGCGAGTCTCCCCCGACGATGGCGTTGATCTCCGCGGAGGCGGCGGCGTCGATGCCCTGCGTGGGGGCGATGGTGATGCGGCGCTCGATCTCCTTCGCGACGGCGCGGCCGCGCTCGGCCAGGGTGCGCGTCAGGTACGTGTCCGCTTGCTGCGGGACGACGATGAACAGGACGAGCACCAGGAGGACGAGGGCCGCGGCCGTGACGCCGAAGATGGCCCAGGTGAGCCCGGGTCTTTGAGATCGCACCGCCACCGCGCGGACTGTACGGAGTGAGCCCGGAGGCGGCAAGAAACGCATGGCGACCCGGCTGCTGCTGGGTGACCCGTCCGCGACAGCGGGATGCCGTGTCCGTCGCCGATTGACATGAGACGGCGAGGCCTGCCCGCTCCGCCTCCACCGCGACCCGTGAGTTGCCAGCCGCCCGCATTCTTGCGAAACGGCGCGCATGACCGACGCCACCACCGACACCCTCACCGCCCGCCTCCTCTCCGACCCGGCCAAGCGCCCCGTCATCCTCGCGGACTGCGTGAAGCTCATCGACGAAGAGGTCGCGTCCAAGGGCGGCCTGTCGGGCATCGCCATCAAGACGGCCTACAAGGTGGTGTGCGCGGTGAAGCCGGGCATCATCAAGGAGTCGATGGACGCGCTGCTCGACGACTTCGTCGCGCGCCTCGAGCCCTTCTACGTCGACCACCGCAAGGACGGCGCCGCGCCCAGCGCCTTCGGCGAATCGCTGAAGCGCCGCTCCGCCGAGGTCGCCGACGCGCTGCTCGGCATCACCGACGACCGCGCGAAGAAGGCGAAGAACGCCACGCTCAAGGGCGCCTACGAGAAGCTCCGCCCGCAGGCCAGGAAGCACGTCGAGGAAGCCGTGCCCCGCGTCGGCCGCACGCTGTCCCCGCACCTCGGCAGCTGAGCGCAGTTGGAACGGCCGGCGGGCCTGGGGGCCGCGCCACCGCCGAGTCCCTCCACGAGGAGCTCGAAGGCCTCCTGTCGCGCGGGAAAAGCTGCTCGCTCCCCCTCGGGGCTGCTCTAGAATTCGCCGCCGGGTGGAGACCCTCGGACAACCGCTGTGGATCGGCCAGTACCGGCTGACGTCGCGCATCGCGACGGGCGGCATGGCCGAGGTCTTCGTCGGACGACACATCGATGCGGAAGGCAACTTCGGCCCCATCGTCGCGGTGAAGAAGCTGCTGCCGCACCTCGTGAAGGACGCCTCCATCGTCCGCATGTTCCTCAACGAGGCGCGCATCACCGCGCAGATGCAGATAAAGCACCCCAACGTGGTGAAGATCCACGAGCTGGGCCAGGTGGAAGGCGAGCCCTTCATCGCCATGGAGCTGCTCGAGGGCCGCACCTGGGCCGAGCTGCGCAACCGCGCCGCCGAGGACGGCCGCCGCATGCCCATGGGCGTGGCGCTTTACATCCTCACGCAGGCGTGCCGCGGGCTGGACGCCGCACACAAGGCGACCGGCGACGACGGCAAGCCGCTCGCGCTCGTCCACCGCGACTTCACGCCCGACAACATCCACGTCGGCGTCCGCGGCGAGGTGAAGGTCATCGACTTCGGCATCGCGAAGACGGCCTCGTGGGGCGCGGGCACCGAGCCCGGCACGCTCAAGGGCAAGTTCTTCTACATGTCGCCCGAGATGATCCTCGCCAAGCCCGTCGACCACCGCGCCGACGTCTTCGCCGCGGGCGTGATGCTGTACGAGCAGCTCTGCGGCCGCCGGCCCTTCACCGGCACCAGCGTCGACGAGGTGGTGATGAAAATCGCCACCGGCAAGCCCACGCCGCCGACGCAGTACGATCCCGCCGTCCCGCCGACGCTCGAGGCGATCTGCTTGAAGGCGCTCGAGCGCAACGTCGACCAGCGCTTCCAGTCGCTCGAGGTGCTGGCGGACGCGATCGAGACGGTCGGCGGCGAGGCGCAGATCGCCAGCGCCGAAGAGACGGCCGCGTACCTCACCAGCCTCTTCCCCGAGAAAGAAGACGAACAGCGCCAGACGCTGCGCCGCGCCCGCGAGGCCGACCCGTCGCACCCCGGCATACGCCCGCCGCCCGCGATCCGCCCCGGCGAGCCCATGGCCTCCACGGTGCCCACGCCACAGCGCGCCGAGGCCGCCCGCGAAGCCACCCGCTCCACCGAGCTGGTGCAGGCCTACGAGCCCGGGCAGACGGCGCCGCCCGGCCCGGCGTCCCTCGCGCCCGGCGAGCTGCCGAAGCGCTCACGCGCGCCCATCGTCGTCGCCGTGGCGGTGCTGCTCGCGCTCGTCGGCGTGTCCGCCGTCGTCTTCCGCGGCCCCGACCTCTCTCCCACCGAGCGGCTGACGCTGGCCGGCAAGGCGACGCCCGGGGAGCGCGCCGCACTCCTCGAGCCCCTCGCCAGGGCGCCGGACGTCAGCGCCGAGCAGCTCAAGGCGGCCACCGCGCTGCTCCTCGACGCGAAGGCGTACGACACCACGCTGAAGCTCGTCGACACCTGGCTGCTGAAGGAGCCGAAGAGCCTCGACGCGCGGCTCGTGGAGGCCGAGGCCGCCACCGGCGCCCGCTTCGGCAAGCGCGCCGAGACGGCGATCGCCGAGGCCGCGAAGCTGGCGCCCGACGACCCGCGCCCCGACGCCGCGCTCGGCCGCCTGCGCGAGATTCAGGGCGACGCGAGCGGCGCGCTGGAAGGCTGGAGCCGTGCCGCCGAGAAGTCGAAGGGCACTCCCGAGTACCTCGCCCGCGCCGGCTACTGGTACTCGCAGTCCGGCCGCCTCGACGAGGCCGAGCTCGCGCTGTCGCGGGCGCTGCGCGCGAAGTACGACCCGGCCGCGGCCGCCGAGCTGGGCTTCGTGAAGTACCGCAAGTCGAAGCCCGACGACGCGCTCCGGCTGCTGAAGGGCGCGGTGAAGGACGCCCCGCAGCTGATGATCGCCCACTACTACCTGGGCGCGGTGCTGCTGCAGAAGGGCGACAAGGACGGCGCGCGCGCCGCGTACAAGGCCGCCGACGCGCTCGCCACCGACGACCCGCGAGCGCTCACCGCGCTCTGCGAGCTCGAGGCGCTCGTGCAGGACACCGCCGCCCTCGACGCCGTGAAGAAGACGATGAAGGAGCGCTTCCCGAAGGACGCGGACGCGATCATCTCGCGCTGCGCCGTGCCGCCCGCGGAGTGACGTGATGCGCCGGCTCGTCCTCAACGCCGACGACTTCGGCTACGACCCGGCCGTCACCCTCGGCATCATCGAGGCGATGACGAAGGGCGTGGTGTCGTCGACGACGATGATCGTCAACTCGCCCCACTCCCAGCACGCCGCCGAGCGCGCCCAGGGCCTCGCCATCGGCCTGCACCTCAACCTGGTGCGCTTCACCGCGGTGTCCGATCCCTCGCACGCCTTCGTGGAGAAGCAGCTGCCGTCGCTCACGGCGGACTTCGTCGCGCGCGAGACGGAGGCGCAGCTGGCACGGCTGCGGGCACTGGTAGGACGCAACGCCACCCACATCGACGTGCACAAGCACGCGCACCTGCAACCGGCGGTGCTGGAGGGCCTCGCGCGCACCGCGAGGGCCCGGGGGCTGAAGGTGCGCAGCATCTCCGACGCGATGCGGGCCACCTTGCGCGCGCATGGCGTGGAGACGAACGACGTGTTCCTCGGGGACGCCGGCGTCGAGGCGTACTGGACGCTCCCGCGTTTCGAGGCGCAGCTGGACGCGCTGCCGGCGGAAGGGCTCGTCGAGCTCATGTGCCACCCCGGCTACCGCCCGTCGCACGTGGAGAGCGGCTACGGGAAACAGCGCGAGGTCGAGCTCGCCACCTTCGTGGACCCGCGCGCGAAGGCGGCGCTGGCCACGCGGGGGCTCGCGTTCGGGCCGTGGGGATGAGCGGGCCCGCCGCACTCGCTTCTGCATTGGCGACCATCATGGTGCCTGTGGCAGAGCCAGGTCGGGCACGGCTCCGAATTCCCGGAGCGTTGGCGCCATGAGGCGCGTCTTCGTCGCCGCCGACGGACGGGTGCGCTCCGGCTGGGTGGTGCTCGTCTTCGCGCTCGTCGCGGGGCTGGTGACCGGCGGGCTGAACTTCGGCGTCACGCTGCTCATCGGGAACGAGCTGGGCGAGCTCGATGATCCGCGCGCGGCCTTCTTCACCTGGCCCACGCTGCTGGGTGCGCTGGCCGCGACGCTGGTGTGCCGCTCCGCGTTCCAGGAGGAGGTCGGTCTGACGCTCGAGCGGGCTGCGCCGCGCGTCGCGTGGGGCGTGGTCGCCGGCCTGGGCATCGTCGCGTTGGCCTGCGTCGTGCCGGCGCTCGTCGGGGCCACCTCGCTGGGCTGGGGCGGCGCTTCCCTGCCGCGGCTGCTCCTCGTCACGCTCGTCCACGCCTTCGCCGTCGCGCCCACCGGCATCGCCGAGGAGCTGCTCCTGCGGGGCGTGCCGCTGAGGGCGCTGTCGCGCGGAACGCACCCGGCGGTGGCGGTGGCGCTGACCGGCCTCGTGTTCGGCGCGCTCCACCTCACCAACCCGAACGCGTCCGTCGTCGCGGCGCTCAACGTCGCGCTGGTCGGCGTGTGGTTCGGCGCGGTGGCGGTGCGGACGGGCAGCCTGTGGATGTGCTTCGGTCTGCACGTGGCGTGGAACTTCGCGGAGGGCGTCGTCTTCGGGCAGCCGGTGAGCGGCATCCCGCCGGGCGTCTCCGTCCTCGCGGGCTCCTGGCCGCCGCGGGCGGGCTTCTGGAGCGGCGGCGCCTTCGGACCCGAGGCCGCCGGCTGGACCGCGGTCCTGCTCGCGCTGGCCATCGTCGCGACGCTCGTGTGGCGGCCAGCGCGTGCGCCTCGCGGTGAGGCGGCCACCGGCGGCGCGGGCTGCCCTCCCACTCCGCCGCCATCGCCTTGAACGTGCTGCGGGGAACCCGCTCGTCCTTCTTTCCGTCGCGCAGCGCCTCCCCGGCGCACCACCGCCGGCACCACCTTGGGAGCCGCCCCATCAGCCCCATCAGCCCGCCTTGACTCCAGCGGCCTCATGGCTAAACGACCAGCCGCGATGATCCAGGTCGAAGGCTTGACGAAGTTCTACGGGGAACGGGCCGCGATAAAGGACCTCTCGTTCACCATCGAGAAGGGCGAGGTCATCGGCTTCCTGGGCCTCAACGGCGCGGGCAAGTCGACCACGCTCAAGGTGCTGGGCTGCGTGCTCCTGCCCACCAGCGGCAGGGTGGTCATCGACGGGTTCGACGTGTCGAAGGATCCGCACGAGATCCGCAAGCGCATCGGCTTCCTCCCCGACACGCCGCCGCTCTACGACGAGATGACGGTCGAGGGGTACCTGCGCTTCGTGGCCGAGCTGCGCGGCGTGGCGGCGGGCGACGTGCCCGCGCGGGTGTCCGAGGCGATGAGGAAGATGGCGCTCGCCGACCGGAAGGACGACGTCATCGGCAGCTTGTCGCACGGCTACCGGCAGCGCGTCGGCGTCGCGCAGGCGCTGGTGCACAACCCGTCGCTGCTGATCCTCGACGAGCCCACCGGCGGCCTCGACCCCGTGCAGATCGTCGAGATGCGCGAGCTCATCAGGGGCCTCAAGGGCGAGCACACCGTGCTGGTGTCCAGTCACATTCTCACGGAGATCTCGCAGATCTGCGATCGCTACCTCGTCATCCAGCAGGGCGAGATCATCGCCCGCGGCACCGAGGACGATCTCTCGAAGCTCGGCGGCGGCGCCGTCATCGTCGACCTCGAGGTGAAGGGCCCGGCGCAGAAGGCCGTGGACGCGCTGAAGGCCGTAGCGGGCGTCAAGGACGTCACGGTCACCCGGCTCGACGGCGACGTGGCCGCCCTGCGCGTGGAGAGCGAAGGCGAGGCGCGGCCCGCGCTGGTGAAGGCGCTGGTCGCGGCCGGCGTCGACCTGCTGCGCCTCGACAAGGCCGCCACCCGCCTCGAAAACATCTTCCTCAAGCTGACCCACGGGAAGGAGGCAGCGTGATGCGCAACGTGCTGCTCATCGCCCGCCGCGAGCTGGCCGCGTACCTCCGCACCATGAGCGGGTACGTGATCATCGCGGTGATGCTCTTCATCGACGGGCTGTTGTTCAACGCCTTCGCCGTCCCCGGCGCCGCCAAGAAGTCCAGCGAGGTGCTGGCGGACTTCTTCACCATGACGAGCGGCATCACCATGGTGGGCGCGGTCTTCCTGTCGATGCGCCTCATCGCCGAGGAGCGGCAGACCGGCACCATCGCGCTGCTCTACAGCTCGCCGGTGAAGGACGTGGAGGTCGTCCTCGGCAAGTTCGTCGCGTCGATGGGCTTCCTCTTCGTCTTCTTCGCCTCGACGCTCTACATGCCGGCGCTGGTCGCCGCGTACGGCAAGGTGTCGCTGGGGCACGTCTTCGCGGGCTACCTGGGCCTTTCGCTGGTGGGCGCGGCGAGCCTGGCCATCGGCACCTTCGGCAGCTCGCTCACGAGGAGCCAGGTGGTGGCGGCGGTGCTGTCGGGCGTCATGTGCCTGGCGCTCACCACCTGCTGGCTGCTCACCAAGGTGACCGACCGGCCGCTCACGGAGATCGTCACTCAGCTCGCGTGGTGGAGCCACTTCGACGCGTTCCGCACGGGGCTGGTGCACCTGAAGCACGTCACGTACTTCGGGCTCGTGTCCTTCCTCGCGCTGTTCGCCGCCACGCGGGTGCTGGAAGCGCGGAGGTGGAGGTAAGCCATGGAGCTCTCCATCATGCTCGCCGTCGGCCTGGTGCTGGCGTGGGTCGGCGAGCGCATCGTCGAGTCGCCCACCGCGCGCGGCGCGCTCTCGGGCCTGGGCGCGCTTTTGGTCGCCGCGGCCTTCGTCGTTCGCCTGGTGAGGAGCCGCCAGCGGGAAGGCGAGGCCCGCCGCATCCAGAGCTGGTTCGCCGCGCTGCACGGCCTCACGCTGGGCGCGCTGGCGCTCTACGCGCTGCAGTCGGACCTGTGGACGCGCGCCATGGGCGCCTCGCTCGAGTCCAGCAGCCCGAAGCTGGCCGGCGTGCTGGCCGCGCTGTGGCCCGCGCTGCTCGCAGCCGCGATCTTCCCGACGCTGCTCATGGAGCTCTCCTTCGCCTCGATGGCGAAGGCGCCCACGCTGGAAGGCGGCCGCGTGCAGGAAGCGATGTTCTCGGGCCTCGCGCTGGCCTTCGTCGTCACCTTCGCCTTCTCGGCGCAGTACGTCGCCAGCGAGCGCGACGTGAAGGCCGACCTGTCCTACTTCCGCGTGGCCAGGGCCGGCGAGGCGACGAAGAAGCTGGTCGCGTCCATGGACGAGCCGCTCGAGGTGTACCTGTTCTTCCCGCCGGGCAGCGACAGCGCCACCGCGGTGAAGGGCTACTTCGACGAGCTCAAGGAGGCCTCGCCGCTGCTGCGGGTGACGGAGCTGGACTACGCGCTCGAGCCCGCGAAGTCGAAGGAGCTGGGCGTCACCGGCAACGGCACGGTGGTGCTGAAGAAGGGCGCGCGGAAGGAGAGCGTCTTCATCGCGGTGGAGATCGAGAAGGCCCGCACGCAGCTGCGCGGCCTCGACGCCGAGTTGCAGAAGCGGCTGCTCCAGGTCGCGAAGTCGCGGCGCACCGTGTACCTCACGGCCGGCCACGGCGAGCGCACGCGCGACCCGCTGGGCGGCGCGGACCAGCGCGCCACCATCGACATCCTCTACAAGACGCTGCAGGACCAGAACTTCGACGTGCGCACGCTGTCCGCCGCGGAAGGCCTGGGCCAGGAGGTGCCGAAGGACGCCGCGGCCGTCTTCGTGCTGGGCCCCACGCAGGCCTTCACCCAGCCGGAGGCCGACGCGCTCTCGGCGTACGCGCAGCGCGGCGGGCGCCTCTTCATCGCCATCGATCCCGAGGCCGGGGTGCCGTTCGCGGAGCTCTTGAAGCCGCTGGGCCTGTCCTTCAAGGCCGAGCGCGTCGCCCAGGAGCGCGGCACCGCCAACATCCGCCCGCCGCCTTCGTTGGCCGACCGCGTCAACATCGGCACGCGCACCTTCTCGTCGCACCCGGCGGTGACGTACCTGGGCCGGGCGAACGCGGCCGTCCTCTTCGTCGGCGCAGGCCCGCTGGAGGAGCTGGGCCAGCACCCGGCGGACCTCGTGCTGGACTTCGCGGTGCGCTCGCTGCCCGACGCGTGGAACGACGCGAACAACAACTTCGAGTTCGACCAGGGCGCGGGCGAGACGAAGAAGGCGCACGGGCTGGTGGCCGCCGTCACCCGGCGCGCGAAGTCCAACAAGCCCGAGGAGGAGCTGCGCGCGCTGGTGCTGGGCGACTCCGACGGCGTCGCCGACGAGCTGCTGCCGCTGCTCCCGGGCAACCAGCTGCTGGTGGTGGACGGCCTCAAGTGGCTGCTCGGCGACGAGCAGCTCCAGGGCGCCACCAACACCGAGCAGGACGTGCCGCTGACGCGCACGCGGCAGATGGACTCGGCGTGGTTCTACGGCACCACCTTCCTCGCGCCGCTGGCGGTGGTGGGCGTGGGCCTGTTCGCCCGGCGCCGCGCGAAGAAGCCCGCGAAGGAGGCGAAGCCGTGAAGGCGAAGAGCGTTTCCATCTACGGCGCGCTGGCGCTGGTGGGCCTGTTGGCCGCGTACCTGACGTGGCAGCGCCCGAAGGAGACGGTGAAGGCCGATCAGGTCGTCATTCTCGAGGCGTCGAAGCAGTCGCTCGAGAAGGTGCACTACGACGACGGCACGCGCTTCATCGAGGTGACGAAGCGCCTCGAGCCCGAGGCGCGGCTGTGGGTGACGCTGGGCTACCTGCCGGGCAAGGCGCCGGTGGTGGACGCGGGCCTGTCCGTCGAGGTGCTGGACGGCGGCGCCCCCGACGGCGGTGCGTTGCCGGTGACGGTGAAGACGGCCGAGCCGCCGCCCACCCGCACCACGATGACGAATGAGCGCGGCGAGACGCTGTGGGGCCGCTTCACGCCTTTCGTGGGCACGCGCGCGCTGGGCGTGCTGCCCGAGGCGAAGCTGGACGAGCTGGGCCTCGTCGACTCGGGCCGCGTGCTGGAGCTGACGGTGGCGGGCACGGCGCGGCGCTTCGTCGTGTCGAAGCCGGTGTCCGGCATCATCGGCAGCTACGTGATGGACGAGAAGACGAAAGACGTCTTCCTGCTGCCGTCCACCGTCTTCAGCGAGCTGGACCCCGCCTCCACGCTGCTGGTCGATCGCCGGCTGCACGTCTTCAAGCAGGGCGACTTCGACGCCGTGACGCTGAAGGTGGGGGACCGGGTGACGGAGTTCCTCCAGACGGACGGCGCCACGCCCGCCACCGCGAAGCTGGCGAAGAAGACCTCGCCCGATCGCCCCGACGAGATGGCGAAGAACTGGCACGACAAGATCTGGAGCCGCCTCGTGGTGACCGAAGTGCTGGGCGAAGGCGAGCTGCCGAAGGCCGGCGAGCCGAAGGCCGCGCTGCGCCTCGAGTACACCTCGCGCGGCGCGCCGAAGGGCTGGCTCGAGCTGGGCACCGACCCGACCGGCGGCATGTGGGCGAGGAGCGAGAACACCGCCAGCTGGGTCTCGATTCACCAGGGCAGCGACCAGCTGGTGATCGAAGCGCAGAAGTTGCTGGTGCCCTGAACTCGGTCCGCCGGCCCGTTCGGCGCTCGCGCTAGCCTGACCGCACCTCGCCGGTGGGCGTCGCCTTCGGGATGCGGATGACGAAGGTGGCGCCCTGCCCGGGCGCGCTGTCCACGCGGATGCTGCCGCGGTGGCCTTCGATGATGCTGCGCGACACCGACAGTCCCAGGCCCGTGCCCTTGCCGCGCCGCTTGGTGGTGAAGAAGGGCTTGAACAGCTGACCCTTCACCTCCTCGGGAATGCCGGGGCCCGTGTCCGCGACGTGGATCTCCACGCTGCCGTTCTCGCCGGGCAGGGTGCGGACGTGGATCTCCTTCTTCGCAGACGACTCCATCGCCTGGCCAGCGTTCAGCAACAGGTTGAGCAACACCTGCCGCAGCTGGTTCGAGTTGCCCTTGATGGCCGGCAGCCCGTCGGCGAACGCGGTGTCCACCTTCACGCCCTGCATCTGCAGCTGGTGCCGGCAGAGCTGCAGCGAGCCGTTCACCACGTCGTTGACGGCGAGCAGCTCGAGCTCCATCTCCGGCGGGCGGCTGAACTCGAGCAGATTCTGGAGGATGTTGTTCGCGCGGAGCGCGTCCTGCTCGATGAGCTTGAAGTACTCGCGCATCTCCTGGGTGTCCTCGGACTCGAGGCCCAGCTGCGAGAAGCCCACGATTCCCACCATGGGGTTCTTCACCTCGTGCGCCACGCTGGCCGCGAGCTCGCCCACCGCCGACAGCTTCTCGGACTGCACCAGCTGCCCGTGGGTGCGCGCGATCTCGTCGGCGCGCCGCACGAGCTCCGAGCTCATGTCGTTGAAGGCCGCGCCCACGTCCTGGATCTCCGCGGGCCCGTCGACGTCCACCTTCACGCCGTATTCGCCTTTGGACACCACGGCCATCTGCTTCTGCAGCTTGATCAGCGGCCGCGTGACGCGCCGGCCCATCGCCACCGACAGCGCCAGCGCGATACCGACCACGCCGATCGCGAAGAGCAGCGAGCGCCGCGACAGCTCGCGCGTCGCCTTGAACACCTCGTCGCGCGGCACCTCCACCACCACCGCGCCCCCGCCCTGCTCCACCCGCGCCCACGCGGCGAGCCGGTCCTGCCCGTCGGCCGTGTACTCGCCGGCGCCGCGCGACACCTTGCCGCTCAGGGCGTTCTTCACCACCTCGAGCCGCGACAGGTCCTCGTGGTTGATGACGCGCGACGCGTCGGGGTGCGCCAGCACCTGCCCCAGCTGGTCGACGAGGAAGACGCGGTACACCTGGCTCGTCGCCACGGTGGCCAGCAGCCACTCGGGGCGCAGGTCGGCGATCACCACCGCGCGGCCGTCCGCGGTCGCCACCGACAGCCGCATCAGCGCGAGGTCCGGCGCGAGGCTGGCGTTCTGCAGCACCACGCCCGCCTGCTGCACGGCGTCCAGCGGCGCGGGCGAGCGCTTGCGCGCCTCCGTCAAGTCGTCGGCGGTGAGGTTGAGCGCGGCCAGACGCTGCTGATCGACGAAGAGGAAGCTGCGCTCGAAGCCACCCTCGACGCGGCGGAACACCTCGAGCGACAGCACCGCCTCGTCGGCGGCGAACAGCGAGCGCGCGCGCCGCTCCGCCTCGCCGGGCGTCGTCTCGTACTCCTGCCCGAAGTAGCGCAGCTTGTCGGCGATGCCCTGGACGGTGCGGCCGATCTGCTCGGCGACGGTGCCGGCCACCAGCGCGTTGACGTCGTAGACGCTGGCTTCCTTGTCGGCGGAGACGATGCGAATGGCCAGCGCGAGGTACACGCCCATCGCGGCCAGGAGGACGAGCCCCACCAGCGCGACGACCTGTGCCCGGATGCTCCAGCGCACCGACCGAACCTCCTAAAGGTCGAGAGCGTACCCCACGCGCACCCCGAAGCCCCCTGCATTCATCCGCAGCGAGGGCGTCGAGAGGCGCGCGTACGCGAAGCCCAGCTCCGCCTCCACGCGGCCCGGCCCCAGGCGCCGGCCCACGCCCGCCACCACGTCGAGGCCGGGCGCGGCGGCCGCGCTGCGCTGCCCGTTCACCTCGAAGAAGCCCACCTGCAGCCCCGGCCCCAGCGCGCCGCGCAGCACGTACGCCCCCACCGGCTGGTGCCAGCCGGCCAAAAGCGAGAAGGGCAACAGCCACCCGCTCCCCGACACCGTGAGGTTCCCCACCGTCGTCTCCGCGCGCGTCCCGTAGACGCCGGCGCGCAACTCGATGGCGAGCCGCCGTTGCAGCACCGGCAGCCGGTAGCCGACGGACGCCGCCGCGCTGGGAGACGTCACCGCGCCGCCGTTGAAGAGGCCGCCGGCGAAGGCGCCCACCACGAAGGGTGGGGGCTCGGGGCGCGTAAGCGGCCACTCGGCGCGGAACGCGCGCTCCTCCAGCACCAGCGTGTCCGGGCCTTCGGGCGGCGGCGACCAATTGGCGAACCAGCGGCCGTCGCGCTGCGTCGGCGCGTCCAGCCGGCCCGCGGCGACCGACAGGCGCGGCCGCGCCGCCGCCACCACGTGGCCGCGCTCGTCCAGCAGCGTGACGCGCACCTCGAGGCCGACCTGCTGCAGCTCCGCCTTCGCCACCGGCGGCACCCCCCAGCAGACGTGCAGCGGCTCCGTCCACGGCGAGACGCCGTCGCCCGAGACCGCGCGCAGCGAGAGCGCGTGCAGCCCCTTCGCCAGCGCCGGGCCCTCGTAGCGCGTGCCCGTCACCGCCACGGGCGCGGCGTCGTCGAAGCGCAGCTCGTAGCCCGTCGCGCCCGGCACGGCGCGCCACCGCACCTCCAGCGTCGCGCCCTCGTCCAGCGCCTCGCCGTCGCGCGGCGTGTCGAAGGCCGGCGCGGCGAGGGTGACGGGGGCGAGGCGCTCGAAGCGCCGCGGCTCGGATGGCGCCGAGGCGTGGCCCTGGGCGTCGCGCGCCGTCACGCGCCAGGCGTAGCGGCCGGGCACGAGCTCCGGGGTGCGCCACGAGGTGCCCTGGACGTTGCCTGACGCCAGCGTCGTCTCGGCGTCGTCCGCCAGCAGCTCGACGCGGTAGCCCGCCACGCCCGCGACGGCCGCCCACGACAGCTGCGCCGCGCGGCCCTGAATCACCTCGGCGCGAGGCACCGGCGTCGGCACCTTTACTCGGAAGAGCTGCTCGGCGCTGAACTCGCCGGTCCGGCCCGACGCGTCGACGCCCGCGACGCGCCAGCGGTACTCACCGGCCAGGCCCGTCTTGAAGTTGAGCGACGGCTGCGCCGACGGAATGGAGACGCGCTCCTTGCCGTCGTGCGTCGCCTCCACCACCCAGCGCACCGCGCACGCCACCGTCGTCCACGACAGGCTGACCTGCGGGGTGCCCAGCAGCACGTCGCCGACGGCGCGCGGCTTCGGCGCCACGAGGCGCACCGCGAAGCTGCGCGCCGGCCCGGGCCCCGCGGGCCGCTCCTTCACGTCCACCGCGCGCGTACGCCACCACCAGGTGCCGGGCGAAAGCTCGCTGGCGGTCAAGGACGCGCCATGGCCCTTCAGCTCGCGCGGCCGGGCGAAGTCCTGCGTCGCGGAAAGCTCCACGACGTACTCCTTCACCAGCCTCGACGGCTCGAGCTCGAAGGTGATGGGCTCGCCGCACGGGAAGCTGGCGCCGTCGTCGGGCTTGAGCTGCACCGGCACCGCCGAGTCGACCGCGATGGTGCGCGCCGGGCTCCACTCGCTGGCGCGGCCGTCCTGATCGAAGCTGCGCACCCGGTACCAGTGCGTCGCCGTCGGCAGCTCCTCCCACCGGTAGCCCGCCGTCGTCGTCTGCGTCTGCAGGACGATCTCCACGAAGCCCGGATCCTTCGCGATCTGCAGCTCGTACGCGCGCGCGCCGGCGACGGCCTTCCAGCGAAGCACGATGCGCGCGGTCTGCGCCGAGGAGGCCGCCGCCAGCAGAAGCGCCCCCAGGACCACGGCCCGCGCGACCAACCGTCTCAGGGCGTCACCTCGATCTGCGGGGTGAGCAGCTCCGGCGCCTCGGGGATGCCCTTGTGGATGAGGCGGAACCGCGACGGCTCCGATGGCGCGCCGGGCTCGCCGCCCTCGCGCGAGGCGCGCACCCGCCAGTACCAGGTGCCTTCCTCCAGCGACAGCGTGAGCCGCGCCGTGTTCCCCTTCGCGGCCTCGCTGACAGTGATGGGCTCGAACTCGCGCGACGGCGACAGCTCGACGAGGAAGCTCGTCACGCCCGGCAGCGAGGTCCACGAGAAGGCCACCTGGCTGCCCTTCGGCGCGAGCACCACCTCGCCCTCGCGGGGGAACATGGTGGCCGGCGCGACGTCCTCCACCAGGCTGAAGCGCCGCGCCTCGGACACCGGACGGCCCGCGTCGTCCACCACGCGCCACCACGACACGCCCGGCCGCGGAGCCTCGAGCACCCAGCGGCCTTCGGCGGCGGGCGCGTCGTGCTCGACGAAGGCGAACAGCCGATCGCGCGCCACCTGCACCCGCGCGCCGTCGGGCACCGCGCCGCGCCACGTGAGCTCGAGCGCCGCGGGGACGCCGTGGAAGAAGCGGCGGAGGTGCGCTTCGGGGGCCGTCAGCGTCACCGGCCACGCCGCGAGCGCGCGCGCGCCGCCCGGGTCCGCCGTGGCGCGCTGACCGCTGGACACCTTCACCTCGCCGCCCCTCGACGGCTTCACCTGTGCCGCGCCCTTCTTCACCGCCACCTCGAGGTCGCTGCCGGTGAGCTCGACGCGCGCCTCGCTGCGGGCGTCCAGGCGGGCCTCGCCGGCCGGCGTGGACAGCACCAGCCCCGTGTCGCCCGCGCGGCCCGACAACGAGCCCTGCCGCAGCGTCACCGCGCGGTGGCCGCCGCGCGGAGGCTCCACCACCACCAGCGAGCGCTCGTCCACGGACAGCTCGGTGCCGTCGATGAAGCGCAGCGTCGCCTCGGCGCCGGGCGGCACGAAGACGGAGTCGCCGTCGTGCACGTCCGTGCCCGCGCTGAGTCCGCGCCACAGCAGCGTCGCCGACGGCCGAAGCTTGGGCGCGCCGGTGGCCGCTTCTACGCGGGCGACGATGGGGCGAATCGCGGCGCGCGGCTCCTCGGAAGAGGACAGGGCGAATGCCAGCGTCACGCCCGCGACCAGCAAGCCGCCGGCGGCGAGCGCCAGGTCCTGCATCGCCACCGGCTGGGCGACGGCGCGCGCCATGCGTCACCCGCGCTTCCAGCGGATCGGGGAGATCTCCGCCACCAGGTCGGCCACGCGGTGCTTGAGCCCGCTGAGCGCGCCCGGAGGCCGCGCCTCGATCGCGGCGCGCACCGCGTCTTCCACCGCCGCCAGGCTCTTGAAGGGCTTCGCCAACACGGCGTCGGGGCGCTCGTCGCCCAGCGAGAAGGGCTCGGGGTGCGCCGTCACCAGCACCACCGGCAGCCCGGGCTGACGCCGCCGCGCCTCCGCCATCACCTCGAGGCCGCCGAGGTGCGGGAGCAGCTTGTCCACCACCAGGCACGCCACCGGCTGCGCCTCGAGCGCCTTCAGGCCCGCCTCGCCGCTCGCCGCGGTGACGACGTCGTAGCCGGCGCGCGCGAGCACCTTGCCGAGCAGCTCGCACACCTCCGCCTCGTCATCGATGACCAGCACGCGGGCGCTCACGGCGCGCCTCCCGGCCCCGCCGCCGCCAGCGCCTCCTCGCACACCCCGAGAATGTCGTGCACCCCGAAGGGCTTGGTGACGTAGCTGTGCACGCCGAGCTCCTGCGCGTGGGTGCGCGTCTCGGCGGTCGGGAAGCCCGTCATCAGGATGACGCGCAGCCCCGGGTTGGCCTCGCGGGCGCGCCGGAGCAGCTCCAGCCCGTCCACGTCGGGCAGGTTCTTGTCGGTGATGAGCAGGTCCACGCCGCCCTTCTCGAGCAGCGTAAGGCCCTGCAGCGCGGTGTCCACCAGCGTCACCTGGTGCCCGGCGCGCGTCAGCACGCGCTCGAGCAGCATGCGCGCGGAGCGGTCGTCGTCGATGACGAGGATGCGTCCCGTCCTGGGGGTGGCGACCTCGGCCATGGTCGGCTGCGAGCATAGACGAGGCGGGGCGGGACGTGGCCACCGGAAGGTGCGGCGCCCGCAGCCCAGGCTGCTACAGTGTCCGGCCCTGTGAGCGCCGCTGCCTTCCGACGTCAACTGCGCGCCGCCGAACGCGCCCTCGCGAAGGCCGACCCGGTGCTGGCCCGCATCATGGAGAAGGCGCTGCCGTGCGACCTCGAGCCCCGGCCGTTCAGCCCGTACGAGTCGCTCTTGATGTCGATCGCCCACCAGCAGCTCAACGGGCGCGCGGCGCACACCATCGTCGAGCGGGTGAAGACGCGGCTGGGCGGCGGCAGGTGGCCCTCGCCCGAAGCCGTGCGCCGCCTGCGCCTCGCTTCGCTGCGCGCGTGCGGCCTCTCCACGGCAAAGGCGCTGGCCTACAAGGACGTGGCGGCGAAGACCCTGGACGGCACGGTGCCGACGGCGCGGGCGCTGGCGAAGCTGGACGACGAGGCCATCATCACGCGGCTCACGCAGGTGCGCGGCATCGGCCGGTGGTCGGTGCAGATGATGTTGATGTTCCGCCTCGGCCGCCTCGACGTGCTGCCGGCGGACGACTTCGGCGTGCGGAAGGGCTTCACGCTGGCGTACGGCCACGGCGAGCTGGTGAAGCCGAAGGTGCTCTCCGCGTGGGGCGAGCGCTGGCGGCCGTACCGGACGGTGGCGAGCTGGTACCTGTGGCGGGTGGTCGATGGCGGGTGACCGCGACGCCGACGAATTGGCCGCGCTCGGCTACGAGCAGGAGTTGTCGCGCGAGCTGGGCGCCTTCCAGAACTTCGCGCTGTCCTTCTCCATCATCAGCATCCTCACCGGCGCGGTGACGCTGTACGGCCACGGGCTGACCTGGGGCGGGCCGTTCGTGATGCTGGTGGGCTGGCCGCTGGTGGCCGTCTTCACCGTCTTCATCGCGCTCTCGCTGGGCGAGCTGGCGTCGGCCTTCCCCACCGCGGGCGCGCTGTACCACTGGGCGTCCATCCTCGGCGGGCCGGGCGCAGGCTGGGCGACGGCGTGGCTCAACACGCTGGGGCAGTTCGCCATCACCGCGGGCATCGACTACGGCCTGTCGGAGTTCCTCGCGCCGCTGCTCGGCTGGCCGGCCGATCGCGCGCACGTGCTGCCCTTGTACGCGGTGGTGCTGACCAGCCACGCGGTGTTGAACCACGTCGGCGTGCGCTGGGTGGCGCGGCTCAACACGGTGTCGGCGTGGTACCACGTGCTGGGCGTCGCGGTGCTGCTGGTCGCCGTCGTGGCGCTGGCGCCGAAGCAGCCGGTCCGCTTTCTCCTCGAGCGGCGCGCGCCGGTGGGCGTGGGGCTGGGCTGGGGCTTCCTGGTGGCGCTCTTGCAGGCCGGGTGGACCTTCACCGGCTACGACGCGTCGGCGCACGTGTCGGAGGAGACGCACGACGCCGCGCGGAACGCGCCCAAAGGCATCCTCACCGCCGTGGTGGCGAGCGCCGTCGCCGGCTACGTCATGCTGCTCACGGTGACGCTGGCCATCGGCGACCTCGCCGCTGCGACCGCGGCGCCCAACCCGTTCATCTTCGTGCTGGAGACGGCGTTGGGCCGGGCGGGCACGGCGCTGGTGTGGCTGGCCGTCGGGGCGATGTGGTTCTGCGGGCTCGCCTCCATCACGTCGAACTCGCGCATGCTGTACGCCTTCGCGCGCGACGGCGGCCTGCCCTTCTCCGCCGCGCTGTCGAAGGTGTCGCCGCGCTTCAAGAGCCCGCACGTGGCCGTCTGGGTGTCGGCGGCCATGGCCTTCCTCGTGTCCGTCTGGGCCGAGGCGTACACGGTGATGGTGGCCCTGTCGGTGGTGGCGCTGTACGCCAGCTACGGGCTGCCGGTGCTGCTGGGCCTGTGGGCGCGCCGCAGGGGCTGGCCGCGCGTCGGCCCGTGGACGCTGGGCCGCTTCGGGCCGTGGGTGAGCGGCGTCGCGGTGGCGTGGCTCGGCTTCATGGTGGTGCTCATGTCGCTGCCGCCCAACGGGCTCGCGGGCCTCACCTTCCTGGCGACGGTGCTGCTGCTGGCGGTGGGCTGGTTCGGCGGCGTGCGGCGCTTCTTCAAAGGCCCGCACGCGCTCGTGCAGCCGCCGGTCCGCTGATGCGTCAGGTCTTCGGCGCCGCCGCGCCCAGCCGCCCTTCCCGCAGCGCGAACACCGCCAGCGTCACCGCGTACGCGCCGATGACGTCGATGGTGTAGTGCAGGTGCGACAAGAAGACGCTCGCCACCACGACGACGTGCGCCGCCAGCATCGGCCAGCGCAGCTTCGGGAAGCGCCACACGTAGAGCAGGAGCAGCAGCGTCGTCGCGGTGTGGCCCGAGAAGAACAGGTCCTTGGTGAGGTACACGCGCGCGCCGCCGTCCGGCGAGAAGAAGCCCAGCGGCGTGGCGAGGTCGACGAAGGCGCGCCAGCGGGTGTCCGCGTCCATGCCCGCGTGGAGATCCGCCCCGCGCACCGGCCCCAGCCCCGTGGCGACGATGCACAGCCCGCGCACCACCGCGAGGCCGCCGGCCGTCCACATGTAGCGGATGAAGCGCTCCGCGTCGAAGGCCAGCAGCGCGAGGGCGATCGGCACGTACGCGGCGATCCACACGAGGTAGTTGTAGCGGTCGACCCACGGCACGTACGGCACGTGCGCCAGCACGAGGTCGGGCAGCGTCGGCGCGGGCCGCGCCTCGGCCCACAGCGCGAGCCACACCATCACCCCGTAGCAGGCCAGCCGGAACACGAAGCTGCCCGCCACCCGCGCCCAGAGCAGCGCCGTCCCCTTCGACGGAGCCTTTCCGAGCGGCTGCGCGGGCGCGGCGGAGTCCATGGTGCGGCCCGCCGCCTTACCAGAAGTGCAACGGCTACAGCGTGGCCAGGGCCACCGCCGCCGCGTTGATGGTCGCGGCGATGCGCACCGCGTCGTGCACCTGGGCGACGGACAGGCCCGACTCCAGCACGGCGCGCTCGTGCGACTGCACGCACGACTGGCAGTTGCCGATCGCCGACACCGCCATGCAGAACAGCTCGAAGTCCTGCTTGTTGCCCGCCACCTGGTTGGTCCGCAGCATGCGCAGCCGCGCCGGCATCTGGGAGTACTCTTCCTTCCCGATGATGTGGCGGAACCGGTAGTAGACGTTGTTCATGCCCATGAGGATGGCGGCGGCCTTCGCGTCGTCCAGCGTGCCCTCCTCCAGGCCCGCGGCCTTCGCGTCCTCCAGCACCGCGGTCCACAGCGCCTTGTCCCTCGTCGCGTAGGCGCACGCGAGCGCGGTGCCCCAGGCCTGCGCCTTCGAGAGCTCCGTCTGGCCCAGCACGTTCTGCAGGTTGATCTTGATGTCGCGGGCCGCGTCGGGGAGCTGCTCGCGCAGGGCGTTGATGCGATCCATGTCGGCTCGTCTCCAACTGGTGAGGCGGGAAAGACGACGGGCGTGGCGGCGCGCGAAGACGAGCCGCGCCGGCCACGCCCCTCGTTGTCAAACAGCGACGAAGGTGAGCTTCAGCTGGCCTTCTTCAGCTTCTGGGTCAGGGTCTCCTCGCCCTTCTTCCAGTTGCACGGGCACAGCTCGTCGGTCTGCAGGCCGTCGAGGACCCGCAACACCTCGTCCACGTTGCGGCCGACCGAGAGATCGTTCGCCGACGCGTAGCGAACCACCCCCTGCGGGTCGATGATGAAGGTCGCGCGCAGCGCCACGCCGGCCGCCGGCTGCAACAAGCCGAAGTCCATCGCCATCTGCGGAGGCACGTGGAGCAGCGGGTGGTTGATCTTGCGGAGATCCGCGTGCTCCTTCCGCCAGGCGAGGTGCGAGTACTCGTTGTCCGTCGAGCCACCCAGCACGACCGCGCCGCGATCCGCGAAGTCCTTCGCCTTCTTGTCGAACTCGACGATCTCCGTCGGGCAGACGAACGTGAAGTCCTTCGGGTAGGTGTAGAAGACAATCCACTTGCCGGGGAAGTCCTTGCTGCTGATGTCCTTGAACTCCTGGCCCTTCTCGACGCTCACGCACGCCTTGGTCTTGAACTCGGGGGCCTTGGAACCGGGGGAAAGCATGACATACCTCTTTCGTTGAGTGTGGAGTGCTGCGGGGAACAACTGCCTGAAAGCCAGAAACTGCGTCGCTCAGCGCTTCGACTTGTCCCGAGCCGCGCGGCTCGACTTGCGGGACCCGCCGAGCTTCCGGCCCCGCATGACCACCATGTATTCGCGAACGTCGTAGTCCTTGAGCCGCGTCACGTCGCCCACCCGGAGGGCGTCCCACGGCACGTCTTCGATGGCGCCCGACTCGTCGTCGATGAAGTGGTGGTGCGGCTCGAGGCGCGGGTCGAACACCACGCGGCCCTCCGCGAGCACCAGCTGCCGCAAGAGGCCCTTGTCCACGAACAGGTTCAGCGTGTTGTAGACGGTGGCGCGCGACAACATCGGGAAGCGTGCCTGCACGCGCTCCAGCACCTGGTCGGCCGACGGGTGCTCCTCGGTGGTAAGCACGTAGTTGGCCACCGCCAGCCGCTGCGCCGACGGCTGAATGCCGGCGCGCTTCAGCGTGGTGACGAGGTCTGGATTCATTTCGGGCTTAGACTTAATCCAGAGTTCGATGCCGTCAACTGAAAATGACGTTGAAACGAACGGCCGCCTGCGACATCTCACCGGCACCGAAAAGGAGGCAGGGACGACATGGCAAAGAAGGCGAAGGCAGGGGCCGGCGTGGCAGTGGACATCGGCATCGCGGAAGGAGACCGCAAGGCGATCGCCGAAGGTCTGAACGCCTTGTTGGCGGACACGTACGTGCTGTACCTGAAGACCCACGCGTTCCACTGGAACGTCGAGGGCCCGATGTTCCAGACGCTGCACCTGATGTTCGAGACGCACTACAACGAGCTGTGGACGGCGACGGACGCGATCGCCGAGCGCATCCGCTCGCTGGGCTTCCCGGTGCGCGCGACCTGGAGCGAGTTCGCGGCGCTGTCGACGATCCCCGAGGCGGACGGCGTGCCCGAGGCGACGGCCATGGTGCGGGAGCTGGTGAAGGGCCACGAGGCCGCCGCCCGCACGGCGCGCAAGGTGTTCGCCCGCGCGGAGAAGGGCGGCGACGAGTCCACCGTCGACCTGCTCACCCAGCGGCTGCAGATCCACGAGAAGACCGCGTGGATGCTGCGCAGCCTGCTGGCCTGAGGCCGCACAGAGAAGTGCAGGCGCGGCGCGGCGGCCGTGGTAGTCCTCGCGGCGTCGTGCTGCGCCTCGTCAACCCCGTCCAGCCCTACGCGTGGGGGAGCCCCACGGCCATCCCTGCGCTCCTCGGCGTGCCGCCCACCGGCGCGCCGCAGGCCGAGCTGTGGCTGGGCGCCCACCCGTCGGCGCCGTCGCAGGTCGCGGGCGACGGAGGCCTCGACGCCGCCATCGCCCGCGCGCCGGCAAGACTCCTGGGCGAGGCGGTGGTGGCGCGCTTCGGGGCTCGCCTGCCCTTCCTCCTCAAGGTGCTCGCCGCTGCGCAGCCGCTGTCGCTGCAGGCGCACCCCAGCCTCGCACAGGCGAAGGAAGGCTTCGCGCGCGAGGAGGCCCGGGCCGTGCCCCGCGGCGCCGCGCACCGCAACTACAAGGACGCCAACCACAAGCCCGAGCTCATCTGCGCGCTCGGTGAATTCCACGCGCTGTGCGGTTTCCGCCGCCTGGCCGACTCCGTGGCGCTCTTCCGTGGGCTGGGCGCGACGTCGCTCGCCGACCGGCTCGAGCGCGACGGCCTCAAGGCCAGCTTCGCGCACGTGATGACGCGACCGGAGACCGAGCGGCGCTCGCTCGCGTCGTCGATCGCCGAGGCTTGCGCGGCGCGGCCGCCGGACGGCTTCGAGGCCGAATGCGCGTGGGGCGTTCGCCTCGCGCAGCAGTACCCGGGCGACGTGGGCCTCGTGGGCGCGCTCCTGCTCAACCTCGTCACGCTGCGGGAAGGCGAGGCGCTCTACCTGCCGGCGGGCAACCTGCACGCGTACCTCGAGGGCGTCGGCGTGGAGCTCATGGCCAACAGCGACAACGTGCTGCGCGGCGGGCTGACGCCGAAGCACGTCGACGTGCCCGAGCTGCTCGGCGTGCTGTCCTTCGAGGACGGCCCGGCGAAGGTGCTGACGCCGGTGGGCGCCCCCGAGGCGGTGTACGAGACGCCGGCGCCGGAGTTCCGCCTGTCCCGCGTGGACGTGGCAGGGCCGGTGACGCTGCCGCGGCGGGGCCCCGAGGTGCTGTTGGTGGTGCGCGGCGCGGTGGAGGCCTCGTGCGGCGGCGAGGTGCTGGACCTCGCGCAGGGCGAGTCGGTGTTCGTCGGCGCCGACGAAGGCGCGCTGGAGCTCGACGGCGAAGGGCGCGTGTTCCGCGCGACGGTGGGCTGACATGCGGCTGGCGCACTTCTCGGACATCCACGTGACGCACTTCCCGCTCACCGGGCGCTTCGCGTTGAAGCGGCTGGCGGCGGTGGCGAGCTACACGCTGATGGGCCGCGGGCGGCACTTCGTGGGCAGCGACGAGCGCATCGCGCGGCTGCTGGAGGACCTGGACGGGCAGCGCGTCGACCACGCGCTGTGCACCGGCGACCTCACCGGCGTGTCGACGGAGGCGGAGTTCGCGCGCGTCGCCGAGCTGTTCGGCCCGCGCCTCGGGCAGCCGGACCGGTACACCGTCATCCCCGGCAACCACGACCGGTACGTGGGCGAGGCCGCCGGCCGCTTCGAGCAGTACTTCGCGCGGCTGTGCGAGGGCGCGACGTTTCCCTTCGTGAAGCCGGTGGCCGGTGACGTCACCATCGTCGGCCTCGACGTCGCGCGGCCGACGAGCGTCGTCGACTCGTCGGGCCTGGCGGGCGACGCGCAGCGGAAGAAGCTGGAGGCGATCCTCACCGATGGCTCGCTGAAGGACCGCTTCGTGGTGCTGGCGCTGCACTACGGGCTGTTGCGCGCCGAGGGCCAGCGCGACCAGCGCAGCCACGGCCTGCGCGACGACCTCGAGGTGATGACGCTGATCGACCGTGACGACGTGACGGTGGACCTGGTGGTGCACGGGCACATGCACCGGCCGTACGTGGTGCCGACGAAGCGGCGGCAGACCATCAACGCCGGCAGCGCGACGGACCTGCACGTGAAGGGCTGCGGCTACAACGTGTACGACATCGACGCGCGCGCGTTCAGAGTGCGCATCGAGCGCCGCGCGTGGGACGAGGCGACCGGGCACTACGTCGCCCAGCCGGACTCGCCGCTCAACCGCGAGCTTTCGACCCGTTGACGGGTTGCGACTTCTTCCGGCCCCTCTTCTTCTCGCGCGTCACCGTGACGTCGGTGGTGATGCCCCCGCGCACGAACCAGTGCCCGTGCACGGTGATCTTCCTCGGCGCGCACGCCTTCACCACGTCGTCGCAGATGGTGTTCGTCACCCGCTCGTGGAACGCACCCTCGTTGCGGTAGCTCCACAGGTAGAGCTTCAGGCTCTTCAGCTCGATGCACTTCTCGTCCGGCACGTAGCGGATCTTGAAGTGCGCGAAGTCGGGCTGGCCGGTGAGCGGGCACAGACAGGTGAACTCCGGACAGTCGAACTCGATCTCGTAGTCGCGGTCCGGGGCGGGGTTGTCGAAGGTCTCGAGCGTCCTGGAGGGCTGCGAAGGCATGGCGCCCACGTAGCGGGCTGGCGCGCGCGGTGCAATTCCGGCAAACACGGCGGGCCGTGACGCCCGACTCCGACATCGCCCGCGCCGTCACCGTGCTGGAGGGCGGCGGCCTCGTCGCCCTGCCGACGGAGACCGTCTACGGGCTGGGGGCCGACGCGCAGAACGAGCTGGCGGTGCGCCGCATCTTCGCGGTGAAGCGGCGGCCGTCGACGCACCCGCTCATCGTGCACGTGGCGAGCCTCGAGGCCGCGCGCGCCTGGGTGGCCGACGTGCCCCCGACGGGCGAGGCGCTGGCGAAGACCTTCTGGCCGGGACCGCTGACGTTGATTCTGCGGAGGAGCGCGCTCGCGTCGGACACGGTGACGGGCGGGCAGGACACCGTCGGCCTCCGCGTGCCGGACCACCCGCTGGCGCTGGCGCTCTTGCGCGCGCTGCCCGGCGGCGGCATCGCGGCGCCGTCCGCCAACCGCTTCGGCAAGGTGAGCCCCACGACGGCGCAGCACGTGCGGGACGAGCTCGGCGACGACGTCGACTACGTGCTGGACGGCGGGCCGTCGCAGGTCGGGGTGGAGTCGACCATCGTCGACGTGACGGGCGAGGCGCCGCGGCTGCTTCGGCCCGGCGGCGTCCCGAAGGAAGCCATCGAGCGCGTGCTCGGCCGGCCGCTGCTCCTCGCCACCGACGCCACCGACGTGCGCGCGCCGGGGATGCTGGAGTCGCACTACGCGCCGCGCGCGGGGCTGTGGCTCATCGACGCCGAGCACCTCGCCGCGGAGGCGCAGGCGCGGCTTGGCGCGGGGCAGCATGTGGTGGTGCTGGCGCCCGCGTCCGTCCCCGCGCCCGCCGGCGCGCAGCGCCTCGACGTGCCCGCGGACGCCGGGGGCTTCGCGCGGGTGCTGTACGCGCGGCTGCGCGAGGCCGACGCGCTGGGCGACGTCATCCTCGCGGTGCCGCCGCCGGAGTCCGGCCTGGGCCTCGCCGTGCGCGACCGGCTCAGCCGGGCGGCGGCGCCTCGTCGCTGAGCCGTCCACGGGCGTCGACAATCGTGCCGCGCGCTCGCCCGGCCGCGCAGGACCTTCGGAGATGCACGGACGCCCTTCCCGCTCCAGGGAGTCGACGGCGAGGTCGGGAGCGCACAGGCGCTCCTGGCGCGCCGGGCCGCTCAGTGCAGGGCGTTCGGCTGGGCGAGGACGAACTCGCCGATCTTCGCCTCGAAGCGGCTGCCGTCGGCGCGCTCCATCACGTACTCGCCGCGCATCGACCCGAACGGCGTGCGCAACATCGCCCAGCTCGTGTACTCGAAGCGCCCGCCGGGCTCGAGGCGCGGCTGCTGGCCCACCACGCCTTCGCCGCGCACCTCTTCCACCCGCCCGGTCGCGTCGGTGATGATCCAGTGCCGCGCGCGCAGGGTCGCCACCCGCGAGCCCACGTTGGCCAGCTTCACCGTGTACGTGAAGGCCCACTGGCCGCGCTCGGGAGCGCTGCGCTCGGGCCAGAAGGACGCCTGAACGTGCACCTCGATGCCTTCGGTGGTGGTGATCGACACGGCGTCCGGGCTCCCTTCACTCACTCGACACGCTCGGGCTTCTGCGTCTCGACGACGGCCGCGCCCTCCGGTTTCGGCTTGATCACCACCGACGCCAGGATGGACACGCTGAGGCTCACCGCGATGAAGCCCAGCGAGCTGACGATGACGATCGTCTCGTGATGGTGCGCCCACTCCGCGAAGGCCGTCTCGAGGCACAGCTTCACGCCCACGAACGCGAGGATCACCCCGAGCCCCACCTTGAGGTAGCGGAACTTGTCCATCAGCGACGACACCAGGAAGAACAGCGAGCGCAGCCCGAGGATCGCGCAGGCGTTCGAGCTGAAGACGATGAACGGATCCTGGCTGATGCCCAGCACCGCGGGGATCGAGTCGAGCGCGAACAACACGTCGCTCGTCTCCACCACCAGCAGCACCAGGAACAGCGGCGTCACCTTCCGGCGCCCGTCCTCCGTCACCACGAAGGCCAACCCGTGGTCCCGCGTGGTCACCGGCAGCACGCGGCGGGCCAGCTGCAGCACGCGGTTGGACTCGGGGTCGACCTCGTCGTCCTCGCCGCCCGAGAAGAGCAGCTTCCACGCCGTGAACAGCAGGAAGGCCCCGAAGAAGTAGAGGACCCACGTGAACTTCGCGACCAGCGCCGTGCCGAGCCCGATCAGCGCGCCGCGGAGGAGGAAGGCGCCGATGATGCCCCAGTACAGGAGCCGGTGCTGCGCCGCCTTGGGTACCTTGAAGTACGAGAAGATGACGAGGAAGACGAAGAGGTTGTCCACCGACAGCGCGTACTCGACGACGTACGCGGTGAAAAAGGGGAACGCCGCCTTCGCGCCGCCGAGCCAGAACAGCAGCCCCGCGAACGCCGCCGACAGGCTGACCCACACGCCGGTCCACGCCGCGGCCTTCTTCGGGGTGATCTCCGAGCCCCTCGACACGGACAGGTCGATGGCGATGACCACCAACACGCCGACGAGAAAGCCTGCCCAGAGGATCGGGGTGCCCACGAGGAGGCCCTCCACTTATGGGCGAGGCGCCGGTGGGTCAATCGACGGTTTCCGGCTTCCGCCGTGGGCTGGCGGCGGCTGTCAACCGCGCAGGCGCAGGACGACGAGGCTGCGTGGCGGCACGGCCACCGGCTTGCCGGCGTCGGCGACGAAGCGCCGCGCGGGGACGTGCGCCGTCTCGAGCACCAGCTCCCACGCGTGGCCCCAGGCCTCGCCGGGCAGCACGACCTCCACGGCCTCGGCGCTGGCGTTGAAGTACACGAGCAAGGTGTCGCCCTTCACCCGCTGGCCCTTCGGCCCGCGCGTGGCGATCGCGTCGCCGCCCAGGAACATTCCGAGGCAGCGCAGCTCCGGGTTCTCCCAGTCGGCGTGCGCCAGCTCGCGGCCCGACGGGTGGAACCACACCAGGTCGCGGAAGCGCGAGTCTTCCAGCGTCGCCCCGAGGAAGAAGTTGCGGCGCTGGAGCACCGGCTCGCTGCGGCGCAGCGCGATGCACGCGCGGGTGAAGTCGAGCAGCGCCTGCTGCCGCGGGCCGAGGTTCCAATCGATCCACGACAGCTCGTTGTCCTGGCAGTACGCGTTGTTGTTCCCGCGCTGCGTGCGGCCGAGCTCGTCGCCGGCGAGCAGCATCGGCGTGCCGACGGACAGGAAGAGCGACGCGATGAAGTTGCGCGCCATGCGGTCGCGCAGCGCCAGCACCTGCTCGTCCGACGTCGGGCCCTCCACGCCCCAGTTGTGGGAGTGGTTCTCGTCGGAGCCGTCGCGGTTCTCCTCCTTGTTCGCCTCGTTGTGCTTCTTCGAGTAGCTGACGAGGTCGGCCAGGGTGAAGCCGTCGTGGCAGGCGAAGTAGTTCACGGCCGCGGTGGGGCGCCGGCCGGACACCTTGAACAGGTCGCTCGAGCCCGACAGCCGGTAGCCCAGGTCGGCCACCTGTCCCGCGTCGCCGCGCCAGAAGCGCCGCAGCGTCTGCCGGTAGCGGTCGTTCCACTCGGCGAACTGCACCGGGAAGTGGCCCAGGCGGTAGCCGCCGGGCCCCACGTCCCACGGCTCGGCGATCAGCTTCACGCGCGACAACACCGGGTCCTGCTGCACGGTGACGAAGAAGTCCGCCCGGGGATCGAACCCGCCGTCGTGGTTGTTGCGCGCCAGCGTGGTCGCGAGGTCGAAGCGGAAGCCGTCGACGTGCAGCTCGCTGACCCAGTAGCGCAGCGAGTCCATCACCAGCTTCACCACCACCGGGTTGTTCGCCGCGAGCGAGTTGCCGCAGCCGGTGAAGTCGCGGTAGCGCGCCGGGTTCTCCCCGTCGAGCCAGTAGTACGTCGGGTTGTCGAGGCCGCGGAAGCTCAGCGTGGGCCCGAGGTGATTCCCTTCGCAGCTGTGGTTGTAGACGACGTCGAGAATGACCTCGATCCCGGCCTGGTGCAGCGCGCGCACCAGCTCCTTGAACTCCCGCACCGCGGCGCCCGGCGCCTTCGACACCGCGAAGCGCTGGTCGGGCGCGAAGAAGCCCAGCGTGTTGTAGCCCCAGAAGTTGGTCAGCCCGCGCTCGCGGAGGAAGCCCTCGGGCACGCACTCGTGCACCGGCAACAGCTCGACCGACGTGACGCCCAGGCGCACCAGGTGCTCGATGGCCGCGGGGTGCGCGAGGCCCGCGTAGGTGCCGCGCAGCGCCTCGGGGACGCCGGGGTGCAGCTTCGTGAAGCCCTTGACGTGCAGCTCGTAGATGATCGCCTTGCGCCAGATGACCTCGGGGCGCACGTCACCGCGCCAGTCGAAGTCGTCGTACACCACCACGCTCTTCGGCACGCCGGGCGCGGAGTCGTGCTCGTCCGGCACCTCCTTCCCGTCGACGAGCTGGTGACCCACCAGGTGGTGCGCCCAGTCGACCTTGCCGTGGAAGCTTTTCGCGTACGGGTCGACCAGCAGCTTGTGCGGGTTGAAGCGCAGGCCGCGCTCCGGGGCCCAGGGGCCCGTCACCCGCAGGCCGTACAGCGCCCCGGGCTTCAGGCCCGGCACGTAGCCGTGGAAGACATGGTTCGTCTGGTCGATGAGCGGCAACCGCGCGAGCTCGACGTGCGGCGCGTCGGCGTCGAAAAGGCACACGTGCACGCCCGTCGCGTGCTCCGACTGCACGGCGAAGTTGACGCCCTGGCCGTCGAAGGTGGCGCCCAGGGGGTACGGGACGCCGGGCCAGACCTCGTAGGTGTTCGTCATCGATGAAAGGGCGTCTCTCTCCAGGAACGGCCGGGCGGATACTACCCGGCCGCGCGACGCACAGCGGGCCGGACTTCGCGGTGTGTGCGCCGAGGTGCGCGTCGCCGCGAGGTGACAGTCTCCCCCGGGCCGGACGCGAGTCGGGCCGGGCGCGGGTGCTCGCCCTCGGGCCATGCGACGCCTCACCTTCGCCCTCGCGCTCCTCCTCGCCCACGCCGCCTTCGCGGCCAACACCTGAAGGACGCCCTTCCCCGGCGTTCGGAAGCTGTACCGCACGACGTCGTCGGCGGCGCAGCAGAGCCACGCGCTCGTCATCAACCTCGACACGCCGGGCATTCACCCGCCCACCACCGGCGGCCCAGCACCGCAGCACGGCGAGGTGGTTGGCCACGGTGCGCTCGGTGCCGCCCGACGGCTGGTTCACCACGCCCTGGCCCTGCACGAACGTCGTCGAGGGCCTCGAGTGCACGCGGAGCGCCCGGCAGACCGCCTCCTCCCGAGCACCCTCGCCACCCGCGAATGGCGCGACCTCCGGTCCAGCGTCACGCGCCCCGAGCGGCGACGACGGCGAAGCAGGTCTGGGCACGCCGCGACGCCTCCGGGCCTCGCCGCGAGCACGCGCCGCTCATGTCGCCTGCCCGCTTTCGTCTGGACGCACCAGGAATCGCGCGCCTCGCACCATCACCTGGCGCACCGGCGGCTCTCGCCGCTGACACGCGCTCCGGAAGCCGGCCCCACCGGCAAAGGCACGGGCCTTTCGCTGAAGGGTTCGACTCCTTCCTGCCGAGCCCGGGACGGGACGCGACCAACGGTGGTCCAGCGGGCCGTCACCCCGCCGCTCGCGAGCCCGGTGAGTTCGATTCTCACTTCGTCCACTCCTGCTCGAGGTTGAACTCGACGCGGCGGTTCGCCTCGCGGCCGGCCGGGGTGTCGTTCGGCTGCGCGGGCCTCGTGTCGCCGAAGCCCACGGCGTCGAGGCGCCCGGCGGCGATGCCCTTCTTCACCAGGTAGGCCTTCACCGCGTCGGCCCGCGCCTGCGACAGCGCCTTGTTCTTCTCGGGCGTGCCCACGTTGTCGGTGTGGCCCTCGACGCGCACCTTCGCGATCTCCGGGTGGGCGACCAGCACCTGCGCCACGTTGTCGAGGAGCGGGTTGGAGCGCTTCTGAATCGTCGCCCTGCCGTTGTCGAAGTACACCTTGTCGCGGATCTGCAGCGCGGTCGCGGTGATGACGACGAGTTGCTTCTGCGCTGCGGGGCAACCGGCGTTGCCGGGCTCGCCGCGGTCCTGGGGGCAGTTGTCCTCGTGGTCGAAGACGCCGTCGCCGTCGGAGTCCTTCGCCGGACAGCCCTTCTCCTGCGGAATGCCGGCGAGCAGCGGACACGCGTCGACCGCGTCGGCGAACCCGTCGGCGTCGTTGTCCGCGTCGGGGCAGCCGTCGGCGTCCTCGAAGCCGTCGACGTCCTCGGCCTCCTGCGCGCACGTGTCGAGGCGGTCCACCACGCCGTCGCCGTCCGCGTCCGCATCCGGGCAGCCGTCGTTCTCCGCCGGGCCCCGCTGCCGCGGGCAGCGATCGACCGCGTCCGGCACACCGTCGCCGTCGTCGTCGGGATCCGGCGCGCCGTCCTCGTCCTCGAAGCCGTCGCGGTCCTCCGGCGACTCGGGCGCGGCGTCGAGAGCGTTCTTCACGCCGTCCCCGTCGCGGTCGAGGTCCGGGCAGTCGGCGAGGCGGTAGGGCCGGCCCTCGAGGCACGGCGGCTGCGTCATGGGCGTGTTGGCGAAGGCGGCGCCGAAGTACGCGCGCACCGACGGCGTGGTGGGCTCGCCGAAGAAGCCGGGCCCGACCGCGCCGAACAGCTCGACGTCGCCCACGGCCCAGCGCACGCCCGCGAGGCCCTCCACGCCGATTCGCCCGCCGGTGACGGGCACGAAGAGCCGCGCCGACAGCTCGCCGCGCGGCCCCGAGGTGCTGACGCCGGTGACGGCGCCGGCGACGTACACCTGGCTGCCAACCCGGTCGCCCAGCCGGCCCGTCACGGGCGCGTAGTCGACGGGCGCGCGGTAGAGGAAGCCGAGCTCGCCCGCGACCTGGAAGACGTCGAACACCTTGCCCAGCTGGACGCGCGGCATCGCCTCGAGGCCGCCGCTCCCCTGCGCGACGGGCGTGCCGAACGGGAAGCCCACGCCGAGCAGCACGGCCAGCGCGACGGGCGCGGTGCCGTCGAACACGCTCACCTTCGCGGTGAGCCACGGGTTGCCCAGGCCGGCCGACGCGAGCCCCAGCGCGCTCGCGCCGTCCTGGTACACGAAGACGGGCACGTTCGCCGACAGCTCGAGCCAATTGGTGACGCCGAGCGCGCCGAACACCTGCACGCCGAGGCGGCCCGACACCAGCGCGCTGGACGTCACCGCGCCCTGCGCGCGCAGGTTGCCCTGGGTGAAGAAGAGCGACGCGCCCGCGCGGAAGCCGCCGGCCTCCATTCCAAGGCCATTGCCCACCCACAGCGAGCCGCGGCCGGCGGCGTCGAGCCACACCTGCTCGACGTCGGCGGTGGGCACCTCGGCGTGCGCGACGGCGGCCAGCGAGACGAGCCCACACGCCACCCACCGGAGAAGCCACCGCGTCATCGACATGCGCCGAGGCGTACCAGACGAGTCGCGGGGTGACCACGCCTTCGTCGGGCGGCTACCGGGGCAGCTGCGCCTCGAGCTCGGCGATGAAGCGCTCGAGCGCGGCGTCCAGGGGCGCCACGTCCGTCACCGGCAGCGCCGCGTCGTAGGCCAGCGCGAAGTGGAACGCCGCCAGCGGCCCCGGCTGGTCGAGCCGCCCGCTCGTCACCACGCGCGCATACACCAGCCCCTTCCGCCAGGGGACGAACTGGGCCTTCCCGCGCGCCGCGCGCGCCGCCACCAGCGCGTCCCCGGGCCGGCCCTGCATCGCCGCGGCCAGCGCGCGGTACACGAGCGCCGCGCCGGAGGACTCGATCGCCGGCAGCCGTGCCAGGCGCATCGCCTCGTCGTCGTCGCCCACCAGGAAGGCCACGCCCGGCGCGACGAGGACCAGGTCGCCGAGCGCGCCGCGGTGCTCCATGGTGCGCAGGTGCTGCCAGGCCTCGCGGACCAGCCCCAGGTTCACCTCGGCCTCCACCAGCGCCGGCATGACGTCGACGGACTCGGGCTGGTGCTCGAGCAGCGACAGCGCCCCGCGGCGCGCCTCCGAGAGCGCCCGCCGCGAGCCCTCGACGTCGCCGTCGAGCTCCAGCAGCGTGCCGTGTTGCACCAGCACGTCGACCAGCGCCACGCGCACCTCGGCCGCGTCGGGCGCCTTCTTCTGCGCGGCGCGCAGGAGCGCCACGGCGCGCTCGACGAGGCCCCTGCGCCGCTGCGGGTCCGCCGCCACCTCGGAGGCGGAGGCCATGAGCGACAGACTGCGCGCCTGCGCGAGCTGCGCGTCGAGGTCTCCGGGCGCGACCGCCAGCGCCTTCCCGGCGAAGTCGACCGCGCGCTGCAGGGTGGCGCCCGTCTCCTCGGGCGGGACGAGGCCGCCGAGGTGGTGCGTCAGCTTCGCCGCGAGCACGTTGCCGCGCACGTCGTTGGGCGCCAACGCCAGCGCGCGCTCCACCAACGAGAGCCCGTCCTGAACGAGCGGCAGCTCGCTGTCGACGCCGTGCTCCCGCGACTGCGCCAGCCGCGCCTCGACGCCGCGGCACTCCGCCAGGAGCAACAGCGAGTCCACGCTCTCGCCTTCGGCCAGCAGGCCCTGCGCGAGCTGCTGCCCGAGGGCGAGCGGCGACGCGGCGTCGTCCGGCCGGCCCAGCTTCAGCGCGACGTCCGCCAGCGACAGCATCGCGCGGGTGACGCGGGCGCGTTCGGCGAACGGGGCGTGGTCGAACTCCGTGGTGCGCTCGTAGTGGGCGACCGCGGTCGACGTGACCGTCTTCACCAGCTCCTCTTCACCGGGCATCGCCGTGAGCGTGGAGGCGACGTCGTCGAGGAAGCGCTGCGCGAACTGCCGCGCCTGGTCGCGCTCGCGGCGCACCTGCGCCTGCGCGAGCGCCACCACCAACCCCAGCAGCACCAGCACCGCCGCCACCGCCAGCGTGAAGACGCGGTTGCGGCCGACGAAGCGGCGCACCAGCTCGAGCGCGGTGTAGCGGTACGACGCCACGCGGCGGCCGTCGACGAAGTCCCGGACCTCGCGCGCGAGGTCCTCCACCGACGACAGCCCGCCTTCCTGCGGCGGGATTCGAGTGCGGCGGCAGATGGCGAGGAGCTCCGCTGGCGCGCCCTCGAGCGGCCGCGCGTCGGCGCCGGACAACAGCGCCAAGAGCACGTCGCCCAGGCGCTTCAAGTCGCCCCGACGCTCCTCGCTGCGCAGCTCGTCGCGCCGCGCGAGGCCCCAGTCGAGCACGTACACCTCGCCGAAGCGGCCCAGCATCACCCGGTCCGACGAGAGGTCGCGGTGCACCACGCCCGCCTCGTGCGCCACCGCGATGCAGCGGCAGGCCACGAGGAACGGCGGCAGGAGCGCGAGCCGCTCATCCAGGGTGCGCGCGTCGGCGATCGCCTGCGTCAGGGTGCGGCCGGAGACGCGCTGCATGGTGCAGTACGCCTCGCCCGACGGGCGACGCCCGAGCTCGTACACGGGGATGACGGCCGGGTGGTCGAGCCGCGCGGTGAGGCGCGCCTCGTCGAACAGCCGCCTCTCGTCGCGGCCCGCGAGCTTCACCGCCACCTCGCGGCCCAGCACCTCGTCCCGCCAGAGGAAGACGCGCCCGCCGCGGCCCTCGCCCACCACCACGGGTGCGCCGTCGGCGCCGGTGACGGAGGTGTAGCGCCCAGGCTGCTCGTCGATGGCGGTGGCTTCGCCCTGCCGGGCGATCGGATCCGGCGTGATGCGCGGCCCCGCGCGCAACGGGCCGCGCGGTAACAGGTCGAGCGCGCGCGTGGCGTCGCCCCCCTGCGCCGCGGCGCGCTCGGCGAGTCGCGTCACCAGCTGCCGCGCGGCAGGCGACAGCACCCCGCGCCGCTCCAACACGTCGGCCAGCGTCGCGTCGCCGCGGCCGACCAGCTCGCGGCTGGCGGACAGCACGTCGTCGGGCGTGCAGTAGCCCAGCTGCGTCGCCAGCACGCCGAAGAGCAGCTCGTCGGGGGCGCTCACGGAGCCGTCCTCCCCGCGGCGCGCTCGAGGCGCTCGGCGTAGCGCTTGAAGGCGCGGTCCAGGTCCGCCGGCGTGGGTCCGTGGCGCTCGACGGCGTCCACCAGCTCGAGCAGCGCGCGCGCGCCTTCCCCGCCGCCGGCGACCGCCCGCGCCCGGTAGAGGTCGCCGTACCAGGCCATGAGCCGTGCGCCGTGGGCGTCGGCGCAGACACGCGCCGCCGTGGCTGCCGCCGGAAGTTCGCCAGCGAGCGCGTGGGCGAAGCTGACCAGGCCCTGGGCGGTCGGCCGAGCCGACCCGGGCATCTCCCCGGCGCGCGCGAGCAGCACGTCGTCGTGCCCGGTGGCGAACGCCGCCTCGAGCACCGGCTGCAGGTACTCGGAGCCCACCTCGAGCTGCCCGAGGCGCTCGGCCAACGCCCAGCCGCGCTCCACGTCCCCTTCTTCGAGCGCCGCGGCCGACGCGTCGAGCAGCACCGAGGCGTCCGAGGGCGCCAGCGCGAGCAGGTCGTCGCTCAACTGCCGCGCCTCCCGAAGCGTCGCCGCGCGCTCCGCGGGCGGCTGGCTCGGCGCCATGGTGCGCAGCACCGTGAGGAGCGTGCGCTGCAGCCGGAACGAGTCGCGGCGGGCGCGGGCGTCGCGCAGGAGGCTCGCCGCGCGTTGGTACGCCTCCACCGAGCGCGGCCGGTCGCCCCGCGCCTCATGCAGCCACCCGAGGAGCAGCGTGTCGTCGGCCACCTCGTTCAGCACGGAGGGGTCGCCCGGCAAAAGCGCCAGCCGCGCCTCGCCCAGCGCCACGGCCCGCTGGCCGGCGGGGAAGGCCTCGTCGACGCGCTGCTGGTTGCCGAACAGCACCGCGAGCCGCGACTCGAGCAGCTGCGGCGCGGCCAGGCGCTCCGCCGTCTGGGGCACCGCGGCGGCGACCCGGCTCGCGAGGCCGCGGAGCGCGAGCCAGGCCTTCTCGGCGTCCACCTCACGGCCGTCGTCGAGCACCAGGTCGGCCTCGCGAATGCGGTGCGTCAGCCGGCGCGTCATCACCTCGACGTCGCCGGGGAACTGCCGCTCGAGCGCGATGAGCGCGCGGTCGGCCTCGGCGAGCGCGGCGGCGGCCCGGGCGCCTTCGCGCGCCTGCCAGCGGGTGGTGGCGACGTCCAGCCATGCGTCCACCAGCAGCAGCCGGTCGTCGCGCGGCCCCGACTCCAGGTCCAGCGAGGCCGCGTACACCTCGAGCGCGTTGTGCGAGAGCTGCTCCAGCACCTCGGCGGACTGCGTCGAGCGCGCGAGCTCCTTGCGCACGTCCTTGAGGAAGAACGTCGCCATCGCGCGCGCCTCGTCGCGCTCCCTGCGTACGCGCCACGCGGTGACGGCCGCCACCGCGAGCAGGCCCACCAGCGCGCCCACCGCCACGCCGGTCAGCGCCCGGTGCCGGCGCACCAGCCGGCGCAGCACCTCGCGCGCGGTGTAGTCGTACGCGCTGACGCGGCGGCCCGCGAGCCAGGCCTCGAGGTCCTTCGCCATCGCCTCGGCGCTCGCGTAGCGGTCCTCCTTCTTGCGCTCGAGCGCCCGGTCACAGATGGCGGCGAGCTCGGGCGGGGCGTCGGGCGCCACCGACAGCACGCGGGGCGCGCGCTCGCTGCGCACGGCGGCCAGCACGTCCCACGGGCTGGGGCCGACGAAGGGCGCCCGGTTGGTGAGCAGCTCGAACAGCAGCGCGCCGAGCCCCCAGACGTCGCTCTTCTCGTCGATCTGCTCGCGCTCGCCCCACGCCTGCTCCGGCGACATGTACGACGGCGTGCCCACCGGGCCGGCGTCGGTGCCGTGCGTGAGGTCGGGCGCGAGGGAGATGGGGCGCTCCTCGGCCTCGGGCCGGCCCAGCACGCGCGCCAGCCCCCAGTCCATGACGAAGGTCTCGCCGTGGGCGCCCAACATGATGTTCTGCGGCTTGAGATCTCTGTGGATGACGCCGCGGTGGTGCGCCGCGGCGATCGCACGGCACACGGTGAGGAGATCCGGCACGAAGGCGAGCCGGCCGTCGAGCGAGCCCGCGTCGGCCAGCGCCTGCGACAGCGTGCGGCCCTTCACCCGCAGCATCGTGAAATACAGCGTGCCGTCGCGCCGGCGCCCCACCTCGTACACCGGCACCACCGCAGGGTGCTCGAGCTGGCCGGTGACGCGCGCCTCGCGCAGGAAGCGCGCCTCGAGCCCGCGGACGTGCAGCGTCTCGTACCTGGGGTTGGTGGTGATGTCGCGCAACAGCTCCTTGAGCGCCACCTCGCGCTGCAGGACGAGGTCCTCCACCACCAGCACCCGCCCCACGCCGCCGCGGCCGAGCTCGATGGGCTGCCCGTCGGCGCCGGTCTTCTCGACGTAGCGCCCGCGCGCCTCGGTGCCGATGTTCTCGGGCGTCTCGAGGCTGTCGAAGGACGCGTCCGGCCCCGGCGTCCCGCGCTGCAGCGTCGCGGAGATGGCCGACAGGCGCGTCTGCATCGCCGGCGGCAGGCTCTGGATCGTCGCGGCCGCGTCCCCCCGGTGCAGCGCGAGCGCCTCGTCCACGAGGCCCTCCACCAGCGTCGCGGCCGCGTCGTCCATCACCCCCGCGCGCACCAGGGCCTGGCTGAAGCGCTGGCCGCGCGCGCGCTCGGGCAGCCAGGCCGCCGCCGCCCGGAGGATCGCCGCCGCCGGTGCGAGCCCCAGCTGCTGGGCGAACAGGGCGCACAACAGTTCCCGATCGCCCGTCACGGCAGCGCACCGCCGTCGGGCGCGTCGTGGCCGTGCGAGAGGTGGAGCTCCAGCACCTCCGCGCGGTGGCGGCACGCCTCGAGCGCCTCGAGGGCGCGGCGGTCGACGCCGCCGTCGGCGCCGGCCAACTGCGCCAGGCGCGCGCACGCGTTGAGCGCCGCTTCCAGCTCCGGCGGGCGGCTGCCTTCGCGGGGAGCCAGCGCCAGCGGCGTGCGCACGGTGGGCCCGCGCGCCAGGCGGATCGCCTTCGCCAGCCGCTGCGCCTCGTCGGAGTGCGGAGAGCCCTTCGAGACCGCGTCGAGGTCGGCCAGCACCTGCTCGAAGTCCTTCGCGTCCGCCCTCGCGTGCTGCTCCAGCAACGCCTCGTACCTCAGCTTCGCGCGCGCGAAGCGCTCGGCCTCCGCGTCGCGGCAGCCCGCGCCCACGGAACACAGCAACGCCATGAAGAGACCGGACCGCACCACTGTGGGTGCGCGTAGTGAAGGCGCCCCCGTGTTTCAAGCCGCGCCCCCCGGCCGCTTGAACTACCACTCCTTTCAAAGCTATCTTTCCTGTCATAGCTGCCCAGCCTATGAGCGCTCGACTCCTCACGTCCCACGAGGTGGCGTCGTTGGTGCAGGTCAGCCCGTCGGCGGTGCTGCGGTGGATTGACCAGGGCCTCCTGCGGGCCTTTCGCACGCCGGGTGGCCACCGGCGCGTGGGCACCGCCGCGCTGGTGGAGTTTTTGCGCGCGCAGGGCATGCCGGTGCCGGAGCAGTTGGAGTCGCCGCGGCTGCGGCTGCTGGTCATCGACGACGAGCCCGACTTCCTCAAGTCGCTGGGGGCGCTGCTCGTGCGGGCCGATCCGCGGCTGCAGGTGGAGCTGGCGGAGAGCGCCGTGGACGGGCTCATCAAGATCGGCCTGCACCGGCCCGACGTCGTGCTGCTCGACGCGTACATGCCCGGCATGGACGGGCCGGAGGTGTGCCGGCGCATCAAGGCGGCGCCCGAGACGGCGCACATCGCGGTGATGGCGATGAGCGGCCGGCGCTCCGAAGAGCTGGTGGCGCGCTTCGAGGCGGCCGGGGCGGCGTGCTTCCTGGCGAAGCCCCTGAAGGCGGCGGTGGTGGTGGAGCAGCTCCTGGCGCTGGGGCTCTTGCAACCCAGGAGCACGACGGGCTGAGGGCGGATCCGGGCGAGGCACGAGCTGAGGCGAGCGGCGTCACCCTGGAGGGCACCGACATGAGGAGCCGACCTGTGCTGGTCATCCACCCGAACCCCGCCGCGCGCGACGCGGTGCGGGCGCTGCTGGCGGGGCACCCGGTGCTGGAAGCGGAGAACCGCAGCGACGCGGTGCCGCTGCTGACCCGAACCGGCCTGGCGTTGGTGCTCGCCCACCCGCTGGAGTTCCGACGGCTGCTGCGCGACCTCGAGCGCCACACGCCGGGGACGCCGCGCGCCGTGCTGTGCCCGGAGGATCCGGGCGCCCTGAAGCAGCTCGCCGAACTGGCGGCCGAGGGCTACGAGTTCGCCACCATTCACGAGGACAACCTGGAGCACGTTCGGCAGCTGGTGGCGCCGCGCGGCGCGGCGCGCGTCGTTCCGGTGGAGCCCCTGCGGGCGCGCTTCATGGCCGGTGGCCGCGAGCTCGAAGCCGAGGTGGTGGAGCTGAGCACCGACGGCCTGGGGCTGCGGTTGCCTCCGACGGCGCCGGTGGAGGCGCTGACGCCGGGCCTCGCGCTCGAGCGCGCGACGGTGCTCGGCGGCCATGGGGTCGTGCTGGAGGCGCGCACGTGGGTGGTGCGCACGCTGCGGCGGGAGCCCGGCGGCGCCGGCGGGGTGCACGTCGGCGTGCACGTGGAGCCGGCCCCGGGTGAGGCGCACGGCCGGCCGCCCACGCGGCTCAACGACGAGGTGCGCGTGCGCGGGCTGGTGCGGCGGGCGGTGGCGCGGCGGGCGTCTTTCGTGCTTCACGTGCCCGACGGCTCGGCGCGGCGCGAGTACACGCAGCCCGCGCTGGAGGCCGACGGCCGCCTGGTGCTGCGGCAGCCGAGGCCGGGCCACGCCTTCTCGGCGGGGGAGATCGTTCGCCTGTCCTTCGAGCTGCTCGGCTCGCAGGTCGAGGCCGTCACCGTGTTGCTCGAGGCGGACGAGACGCGGGTGGTGGTGGCGTCGCCGCGCTCGGCGCTGCGCCGCGAGCGGCGCGAGGCGCTGCGGGTTCGCCCGACGGACGACGCGCCGGGCTTCGTGACGCTGCGCTCGCCGCTGACGGGCACGGTGCTGAGCCGCCGGCTGGTCGATCTCCACCCGCTGGGCGCGTCCTTCGAGCTGGACGGCGGGCCCGAGGCCGTGCCCCCCGGCCTGGTGCTGAGCGACGTGGAGTTGGAGCTGGGGAGCCGCCGCGCGCGCTGCGCCGCCGTGGTGCAGTCCGCGCCGGCCCTGGACGAGGACGGCACCCGGCGGCGCGTGGGGCTCAGGCTCAAGCCGGCGTCGGACGCCGACCGGCAGGCGCTCATCGACGCGTGGCTCGCGCTCCTGGTGCCTGACGTGGCGTGCGGCTCGCGCTTCGACTTCGCGACGCTCTGGGGCCTCTTCGAGCGCGAACGGGTGCGCTTCCCCGACTACCCCTTCGACGCGGCGGGCACGCTGCCCACGCTGACGAAGGTGCACCTCGCGATGGGCGACGGCCGGCACGGGCTGGGAAAGACCTTCGTCTTTCACGAGGACGGCGACGTGCTGGGGCACGCGTCGGGCCTGCGCACGCACTCGCGCACGTGGCTCTCGCAGCACCTGGTGGTGCGCTCGGGCTACCACCGCCAGACGCACATCTCGCAGACGTTGGTGAACCTGAGCTTCGACTACGCAGAGGCGCTCGGCGACGTCGACTACCTGCGCGGGCTGTGGCGCACGTCCAACCGGTGGACGTGTCGCGTGTACGGCGCCGCCACCGCGCGCCTGCTCCGGCCGGGGTTCTCGTGCCTGTCCGAGTTCACGCCGATGCGGGCCGCGCTCTCGGCGCGAGTCCCGGCCGGGGGGACGGCGCGGGCTGCCACGGAGGAAGAGCGCCGCCTGCTGGTCGCCCACCTCCGCCGCACGTGGGACCCGGTCCGACTGCTGGCCAACGACCTGAACGAGGACGAGCTCACGATGCCGACCCTCACCCGGCGCTACGCGTCGGTTGGCCTCGAGCGCAGCCGCCACGTCGGCGTCGTCGAGGGGCCCGAGGGACCGCGCGGCTGGGTACTCATCGAACGGATGACGCCCGGTCTCTTCTGGGCCGAGTGGTACGACGCCTTCCAGATCATCCTCTCCGAGCCCCAGGCGCCGGACGCGCCGGCCGTCACGCTCGCGCTCGCCTCGTACGGCCTCGACGACGCGCGCCGGCGCGGCCGGCAGTACACGCACGTGCTGGCCTCAGACGCCGAGGTGCCGTGGCTCGAGGCCTCGGGCTTCACCAACCTCGGGAAGGTGATCGAGTTCTGCGCCCACCGCTCGATGAACCGCGAGATGACTGCGCAGCTGATGTCGATTTTCGAGCGGCTCGCGCGGCGGGGCCGCGAGGACGCCGGGGGACCCGACGACGCATGAGCTACCTCATGGAGGGCGCCGGCGAGGCGCAGCGACTGCTCGCGCAGGAGGCCGCGAACCCCAGCGCCCACCGCCTCGCGCTGACCGGGCTCGGCCCCGGTCAACGGGCCGTCGACGTCGGCTGCGGCGCCGGCGCGGTGACGACCGCGATGGTCGCCATGGTCGGTCCAGCCGGCGCCGTGACGGCGCTCGACCCGAGCGCGGAGCGGCTCGCCGAAGCCCGGCGCCACGTCGACGCCTCGGCCCCGGTGACCTTCATCGAAGGGGGACTGCCCGACACCGGTCTGCCCTCGGGTGCCTTCGACTACGTCTGGTGCCAGTACGTGCTCGAGTACCTCAGGGAGCCACTGGGGGCGCTGCGCGAGTTGGTGCGCATCGCGAGCCCGGGCGGACGAGTCGTGGTGTCCGAGATCGACGGCTTTGGGCTCGGGTATTGGCCCGAGCCAAAAGCCGTGCAGGCCGGCCGCGACACATTCCTCACGGCGCTCGCGGCCACCGGCTTCGACCTCTTCATCGGCAGGAAGCTGTACGGCCTCTTCCTCGAGGCGGGCCTCGCGGACGTCCGCGTCCACCTCTCGCCGTTCCACGTCACCGCGGGGGCCGCAGACGCTCGGCTGCTCGACGACTGGCGCACGCGCTTCGACGCGCTGGCCCCGGTGATGGAGCCGGCCTTCGGCGGCGCAGCGTCGTACCGCGCCTTCGCCAACGCGTACCTCGAATTGTTGGCCGACGAGCGCGCCTTCAAGTACTCCGTCATCCTCACGGTGGAGGGGAAGCGGCGATGACGGAGGCGGCGCCGGCGCAGGACGGCGCGCGGTGGGACACGCCGGAGCTGGGTGTCCGCGCGCTCAAGGTGCTGCTCCTGTACTTCAGCCGGACGTACGGCCGCGCCCGGCTCGAGCAGGTGTGGCGCGACGCGAAGCTGCCGCTGCCGCTGTCCCACGTGGAAGACCTGTCCAACTACGTCTCGGTGGCGTTCCTCGAGCTGCTGATGGACGCGCTGCTCGAGGCCTCGGGCGACCCGGACTTCCTCGACAAGGCGGGCCGCCACATCGCGACGCCGGAGGCCCTGGGCTTTCCCTACTACCTCCTGCGAAGCGTCGGCTCTCCACAGCTCGCCTATCGGAAGGCCATCGAGCTCGGGCCCACCTACAACCGCGTCGGCACGTTCGAGATCGAATCCGAGGGCCGCACGCACCTCACGATGACCTACGCGAGCAGCGTGCCGGAGAAGGACAAGAAGCTCTGCACGATGCGCAAGGCGAGCTACGCGGCCTTTCCCAGCATCTGGGGGCTGCCGGACGCGCAGGTCGTCGAGACGCAGTGCCTCGCCGAGGGCGCGCCAACGTGCCGGTACGAGCTCACCTGGGCCGATCGCCCACCCCTCAGCTGGCGGCGGGTCGCGTTCGCCGCCGGCGCCGGAGCCGCGAGCCTCGCCCTCTCGTTGGCCGATCTGCCGGTGTCGGCGCTGGACGTGACGGGGCTGGTGCTCGCCGGCTTCGGGCTGGGCGGGTGGCTCGACCTGCGGAGGGTCGTGGCCGATCGGAACGCACGGCTGGACGAGCAGGCCGCGGGCATGACGCGCTCCATCGAGGAGCTGCAGCGCCGCGCCGACGAGATCCACCGCGCGAACGTCGAGCTCGACCAGCGCGTCGCCGATCGCACCCGCGAGCTCGAAGCGGCCTACGAGCGCCTCAAGCGGCTCGACACGGCGAAGAGCGAGTTCTTCGCCAACGTGTCGCACGAGCTGCGCACGCCGCTCACGCTGATCCTCGCGCCGCTGGACGACCGCCTGCAGCGCCCGGCCACCGCCGAAGAGCGCGAGCTGCTCGCGGGCATTCGCCGCAACGCCGATCGCCTGCTGCGGCTGGTCGACGACCTGCTCGACCTCTCGCGCATCGACGCGGGGCACCTGCGCCTCGACGTGGTGCCGGTGGACATCGCCGCGCTGACCCGCGGCCAGCTCGCGGCCTTCCAGCGGGCGGCGGACACGCGGGGCGTTTCCCTGTCCGCGTCGGTGCCGGACACCGTCGTCGAGGTGTGGGGCGACCGCCACCGGCTCGAGAGCATCCTGGCGAACCTGCTGGGCAACGCCTTCAAGTACACGCCCGGCGGCGGGCGCATCACCGTCTCGGTGGAGGACAGCGCGGCGGGCGTCGTCATCCGCGTGAGGGACACGGGGCCGGGCATCGCCCCGGAGGACCTGCCGCACCTCTTCCAGCGCTTCTACCAGGGCACCAGCGACGCCGTGCGCCGCCGCGGCGGCATGGGCATCGGGCTCGCGCTCGCGCAGAACCTCGCGGAGCTGCACGGTGGCACCATCACCGTGCAGAGCGAGCTCAACAAGGGCTCGGAGTTCACCCTCACCCTGCCCCACGGCAAGGCACACTTCCGCGACGAGGTACTCGAGCGACGCCGGGTGCAGAACGAGGTGAAGGAAGGCCGCCGCGCCGACGACGCGCCGCCGTCCACCACGCCGCTCCCCGGCGAGGAGTCCGGGCCGGTCAGCCTGCCCACCGCCAACGTCACCTTCGAAGGCGGCCGGCGCCCGCGCGTGCTGCTCGTCGAAGACCACGACGAGATGCGCGAGCTGTTGCGCGGCCTGCTGGCGCCGCACTGCGACGTGCAGCTCGCGGTCGACGGCGCTCAGGGCCTGGCGATGGCGAAGGCCGAGCTGCCGGATCTGGTGCTGTCCGACGTGATGATGCCGGGGCTGCCCGGCACGGCGCTGACGCAGGCGCTGAAAGCCGAGCCCGCGCTGCGCTCGGTGCCGGTGCTGCTGCTCACCGCGCGCTCGGGGCCCGAGTCGGCGCTGGAGGGCTTCGGCTCGGGCGCCGACGACTTCATCGAGAAGCCGTTTCACCCGCGCGTGTTGCTGGCCCGCGTCGCCGCGCACCTCAAGCTGCGCGCGCTGTCGCTGCAGCTCGCGTCTCAGGCCCGGCTGGCGGCGATCGGCACGCTGGCGGCCGGCGTGGGCCACGAGGTGCGCAACCCCGTCAACGCGGTGCTGAACGGCGTGCGCGCCATGCTGTCGCGCGACGACGTGAGCGCCGCCGACCAGAAGCTGCTCAAGGTGGTCGAGGAAGGCGCTGGTCGCATCGAGCGCATCAGCGCGGCGCTGTTGAGCCACGCCAGCCCGGGCGATCGCGGCGGCTGGCGGCCGGTCGACGTGTGCCAGGGCATCGAGGCGACGCTGGCTCTGATGCAGCACGACCTGGCGGCGACGACGGTGCACCCGCGCTTCGCCGCGCGCCCGAAGGTGGTGGCGCCGGCCGCCGAGCTGAACCAGGTGTTCCTCAATCTCATCGACAACGCGCGGAAGGCCGGCGCGAAGCAGGTGTGGGTCGACGTCGAGGCGGCGGCGGGCCGCGCGCGCGTGACGGTCAGCGACGACGGGCCGGGCGTGCCGCCGGAAGTCGCCGCGCGCCTCTTCGTGCCGTTCGCCACCACGCGCGCCCCGGGCGAAGGCACGGGCCTGGGCCTGTTCATCGCGTCGGAGTCGGTCAAGCGCTTCGGCGGTAGTCTCGCCCACGTCCCCCGCCCCGGTGGCGGTGCGTCCTTCATCGTCGATCTTCCCCTGGAGAACCCGTGAGTCCGTACGTGCTGTACGTCGATGACGACGCCGCCAACCTCGTGGTCTTCGAGTCGGGCCTCGGCGCCGCCTTCCCCGTGCTGACCGCCTCGAGCGGCGAGGCCGCGCTGGAGCTGCTCAAGCGGCACGAGGTGGCGGTGCTGCTCCATGCCGGGCATGACGGGCGTACAGCTGATGGAGCGCGTGCACGCGGAGCACCCCGAGGTGGTGCGGATGCTCATCACCGCGTACTCGGACATCGAGGCGTCGATCGACGCCATCAACAAGGGCCACGTCGACGCCTACTTCAAGAAGCCCTGGGAGCCCGTGGAGCTCAAGCTCGCTTTGAGCCAGGCGCGCGAGCGCTACCAGGCGTCGAAGTGGATCCGCGAGCTCGAGCGGCGCCTGCTGGCCACCGAGCGCACCTACGCGCTCGGCGTGGTGGCCGCGGGCATCGCCCACGAGCTGCGCAACCCGCTCACCTCGTTGTCGCTGTGCGTGCAGCTGGCGCAGCAGCTGGTGAGCGAGGAGCCGTTCGGCGCGGAGCAGCGAGAGGGCGCCCGGCGCGCGCTGGAGGACGCGGCGCGCGCGGTGGACAGCATCGTGGAGATCACCAGCGCGATGGAGCTGTCGACGCGCCAGCGGGAGACCGCGGCGGTCGACCTGCGGGAGATCGTCTCGCTGGCGATCCGCTCGGTGCAGGGCGAGCTCAAGGCGCGCGGCCGCCTCGAGGAGGCGCTGGACGAGGTGCCGCGGATCCGCGCGTCGCGCACGCAGGTGGGCCAGGTGGTGCTGAACCTCCTCATCAACGCGGTGCAGGCGCTGGACCCGGCGAAGCGCAACACCAACTGGGTGCGCGTCTCGCTCAAGCGCGACGGGCGCTCGCTGGTGCTGTCGGTGGCGGACACCGGCGCCGGCATCCCCGCCGACGTGCTGGGCCGCATCTTCGACCCGTTCTTCACCACCAAGCAGGACGGCGGCACGGGGCTGGGCCTGGCGATCTCCCGGCAGATCGTCACCGAGTTGGGCGGCACCATCGACGTGGACACGGTGCCCGGCCGCGGGACGACGTTCCGTGTACGGCTCCCCGTGCCCGGCCCCGTCGATCCCGCGAGCTGACGGCGACGGGCGCACCGACGACGCCCCGCGAGCGCGACGCCCACGCCGTGGACAGCGCAGGCCGACGAGGCGCCCACCCCGCCGCGTCGCGCCACCGCGAACGGCGGCGGCCGGC
>JBFMAB010000014.1:0-54202 GCA_040755835.1 Myxococcota bacterium | reverse complement strand
GCCCTCGCACGGCGCGCTGCACGCCGCGTCCACCGCGCTCACCGAGCCGAGCAACGAGGCGCCGAGCGACCAGGCGCGCGCGAGCGAGGAACCCACTGGAGCGGGCGCCACGGGCGAGGACGCCGTGGGGGCGCCGTCGCCTGGCGAGGACGCACCGGGCGAAGAGACCGCGCGCGGAGAACGGCCGCCGAGCGAGGCCTCCGCGGCCGGGGCGCCCGCGCCGGCTGGCGCGGCCGACGCCGACGCGACGACGCCGCCGCGCTCGCTGGGCGACGGGCTCTTCACCGATCTCCCCGACCTCGAGGCGGCGATGCACGCCGACGTCGAGGCGCAGGTGATGGCAAGAGTCGAATCCTCGCTCGCGGCGCCGCCGGCCGACGACGAGCTCCAGCGGCTCGAGGACGAGGTTCGCGCCGAAGCGCAGCGCCGCCGCCTCGCCCGCGAGCAGAAGGCCCGCGCCGCCCCGCCCGTCACTCTCGAGGCGCCCGAGCCCGCGCCGCTCCCCGAGTCGGGCGCGCCCTTCCAGAGCACCGAGAGCGACTTCAGCGGGCTGTCGGACGAGCCCGCCCCGGCTGCCGAGCCGACGCAGCCCAGCCGCGCCGCCGAGATGCTGGCGCGCGCCGAGCAGCTGCTCCTCGAGGGACGCGCCGCCGCCGAAGCCCGCCGCCGCGAGGCTGACGCCGAGGCGAAGCGGCAGCGCGCCGAGCTCGAAGCCGCCGCGCGCCGCGCCGAGCAGGCCGAGGCCAGCCTGGAGGCCGAGCGCGAGGCCCGCGCCGCTGTCGAGGCGTCGCTCGCGGAGCACCAGCAGGCGCTGGCCGAGCTGGAGGCCCAGCTCGCCCGGGCCCGGGCCGACGCCGCCGCCGCGCTCGAGGCCGCACGCGCGCAGTCGTCGGACGCGCTCGCCGCGCGCGAGGCCGAGCTGTCACAGGCGCTGGCCGCCGAGCAGCAACGGCGCGCCGAGGTCCAAGGCGCGCTCGCGTCGACCCGCGCCGAGCTGGAGGGCGCCCGCGAGGAGCTGTCGGAGGCGATCGCCCAGCGCGACGAGGCCCGCGTCGAGGTGGACGCGCTGTCCTCGCAGCTCGAGTCCGACGCCGCCGCCGCGAAGGCGCAGGCGGACGAGCTGACCAGGGTGAAGGCGGCGCTCGCCGAAGCCACCGACCGCGCGGAGGCCGCCGAGCAGTCCCTGGCCGAGGCCATCGAGGCGCGCGACGAGGCCCGCGAGCAGCTCGCCGCCGCCACGCAGCGCGCGTCCGCGCTGGAAGCGGACCTCGGCGCCACCACCGACAAGCTGGACGAGGCGAACAACGAGCGCGACCAGCTGCGCACCGCGCTGGGCGTGACGCAGGGCGACCTCGAGCGCACCACCGGCGAGCTGGACCGCGCGCTCGGGGAGATCGCCGCGCTCACCCGCGCCGCCGAGGAGGCCCGCGAGCAGCTGTCCGCCCGCGAGAAGGCGCTGGAGGAGCTCACCACCCGCGCCGTGGCCGCGGAGGATCGCGCCGCGCTCGCGCAGGAGAGGGCCGCGTCGCTCGAGAAACAGGCGGTGGCGCCGCTGGCGCTGCCCGGCAACCGCACCATCGGCGTGCCGCGCACCGGCAGCGTCGACCTGGAAGGCCTCGCGCACCTCGTCGCGCAGCTCGCGCTGGCGCAGGCCGACGGCCGGCTGGAGCTCGCCGTCCCCGGCGGGACCCGCACGCTCTGGTTCAGGCGCGGCGCCGTCATCGCCGCGGAGTCGACGCTGGAGTACGAGAGCCTCGTCGATCGCGCGCGCCGCGACGGCCTCATCGACGCGCGCCAGGAGGCCGAGCTGCGCATGCTGAAGACGGCCACGCCGCGCGAGCAGCTCGAGGCGATGAAGGGCCGCGGCGTCATCCGCGACGCCGAGGTGGTGCCGCTGGTGCAGCGCTTCACCGAGCAGACGTCGCTCGAGGCCTTCACCGAGCCGACCACCAACTACCGCCTCGCCGACGAGCCGCCTGCGGGGAACGTGCTGATCGCCGCCGTGCCGCGCGCGACGCTGCCCATGCTGGCCGAGGCGCTGCGCCGCGCCATCCCGCCGGAGCAGCTCCTCGAGCGCCTCGGCGGCGGCGAGGCCGTGCCGCAGTCCACCGACTCCGAGCTCGACCTCCGCACGCTGGGCTTCTCCGAGCGCGAGCGGAAGATGCTGACGTGGGTGGACGGCGAGGCGACGGTGGAGGACCTGTCGCTCGCCTCGGGCCTCAAGCCCGACGTCGCGTTCCGCGCGCTCCTCGTCGCGAAGCTGCTCGGCGTCGTCACCCTGCGCGCGCCCGAGGTGAGCGCGCCGCCGGCCGACCCGGACCTCGACGTGCGCCGCCTCGAGGCAAAGTACGATGAGGTGCAGGACGCCGACTACTTCACCATCCTCGGCCTGCCCCGCTCCGCCGGCGCCGAGGACGTGCAGCGCGCCTTCCAGCGCCTCGGCGGCGAGTTCGATCCCTTGCGCTTCTCCGGCCACCCGGACCCGTCGCTCCAGCAGCGCGCCCAGGTCGTCTACAACCTCCTCGAGGAAGCCGCCCGCGCGCTGGAGGACGATCACCGCCGCGCAGAGTATGCGCGGCACCTGCTGGACTGAGCAGGCCACCTTCCCAAGTCATCGGAAACAGGCCCGTTCGGGCCGCGGGCGCGTTTGCGCCGGGGCGCACGAGGCATTACAACGGAGGCCATGGTTCGTGAGATCCTGGTGTGGCCCCATCCGGTGCTGAAGCAGAAGGCGCAGCCGGTGGCGAAGGTGGACGATGAGATCCGCACCCTCATCAAGGACATGTTCGAGTCGATGTACGCAGCCGACGGCGTCGGTCTCGCCGCGCCGCAGATCGGCGTCCTGAAGAACGTCATCGTCCTCGACACCACGCCGCGGCAGCCGGAGGCGAAGCCGGTGGCGATGGTGAATCCGGAGATCATCGAGCTCGAAGGGAAGACGACGTACAAGGAAGGCTGCCTGTCGGTGCCCGGCGAGGCCGAGGACGTCGACCGCGCGTCCGTGGTGACGGTGCGCTACCTCGACGAGAACGGCGACGAGCAGACGCTCAAGGCCGAGGGCCTTTTGGCGATCGCCGTGCAGCACGAGACGGATCACCTCAAGGGCGTGATGTTCGTCGACCACATCTCCAGCCTGAAGCGCGAGCTCATCCGCAAGCGGATGAAGAAGCTGCAGGCGTCGATGAAAGAGGACAAGGCCGACGAGAAGCCGGCGAGGAAGTCGGCCCGCGCCGAGGCGCGCTGAGCGGTCAGCGCCTGGCGGGCTGCTTCTTCGGCACGCCCTTCTTCGGGCACAGCTCCGCCACCACGCAGCGGTGACACTCGGGCGCGCGCGCGTCGCAGCAGCGGCGCCCGTGCCAGATGAGCAGCTGGTGGCCCTGGAACCACCAGGCCTTCGGCACCAGTTTCTGCAGGTCCGCTTCCACGCCGTCGGGATCGGTCCTGGTCGAGAGGCCCAGGCGCTTCGACAGCCTCAGGATGTGCGTGTCGACGGGAAACGCGTGGTCGGTGCCCAGGTGCATCGAAACGACGCCCGCCGTCTTGAGGCCGACGCCCGGCAGCTCGGCCAGCTCCGCGCGCGTTTGAGGCACTGCGCCGCCGTGGCGCTCGACGAGCACCTGCCCCAGCTTCACCAGGTTCTTCGCCTTGTTCCGAAAGAGTCCGACCGTCTTGATGTACTTCTCGAGCTGCTGCGGCGTCGCGTCGGCGTAGTGCTGCGCGGTGGGGAAGTCCTTGAACAGCGCCGGCGTCACCAGGTTGACCCGCTTGTCCGTCGTCTGCGCCGACAGCGCGACCGCCACCAGGAGCTCGAGCGGCGTGGCGTAGTCGAGCTCGATTCTCGCCTCGGGCATCGCGTGGTCCAGGCGCCGGAGGATCTCCAGCGCCCGCGCCCGCTTCTCGTCGGTCGTCTCCCGCTTCGTCGCCATGCGAGGCCCTCTTTGGGCCACGTGCCCCCTTTCTGGCAACGGTTTCCTCCGGAGCCAGGCCCTGCGGTAACCTTCGAGCCCAGCATGTGGCGCAGTGGCCTCCTCCTCGTCTGCCTCGCCGGTTGCGCGACCGCGCCGGCACCGAAGCTGAGCAGCGACGAGGCCTTCGGGCCCGCGCGCCGCCGCGCCGTGGTCGAGCCCCGCGCGTCGCCCCGCTTCGGGCCGGCGCTCGAGCGCTTCCAGGCCGAGGCCAGGGCGGTGCGCCTTTCCACGCCGTCCGGCGCGCCGATGCCCGCGCGCCACGCCGCGGCCTGGTCGGAGCTGCTCGACGAGGTAGACGCGCTGCTCGCGCGGCCCGCGAAGCAGACCTCGCCGCTCGAGCTCGCGAAGGCCCGCCTCGCGCTCGAGACGGAGCTGTCGAGCGACCGGGGCGCCTTCGGCGACGTGCCCGCGGAGTTGGCGGAGCGCATCCCCGCGACGACGCGGCGCCTCACCACGGCGCTGGCGCGGCTGGCGGCGAAGCCGAAGCGCCCCGCCGACCCGGCGGCGTTCCGCTGGCCGGTGCAGCCGGTGGTGCTGACCTCGCCGTGGGGCACGCGCGTGCACCCGCTGCACGGCGAGGTGCGCTTCCACGCGGGCGTCGACCTGCTCGCCGAGCTGTCGCAGCCGGTGCGCGCGGCGGCGCCGGGCACCATCGTCTTCGCCGGGTGGAACGGCGCGCACGGCAAGCAGGTGGAGGTACAGCACGACGGGCACCTGTCCACGCGGTACAGCCACCTCCAGGCGCTCCTGATTCCTGCCGGCACGCAGGTGCAGCAGGGGGACATCATCGGGCTGGCGGGCGAGACGGGCCAGGTGACGGGCCCGCACCTGCACTTCGAGCTGGTGAAGGACGGCGACCCCGTCGACCCGGAGGAGTTCATGCCGGCGCCCGGGCCGTCGCTGGTGACGCACGCGGGGTGGAAGTGAGCGGCGGCCCGCTGGTGGCGGAGCTGTGCGCGCTGGCCTTCGAGCGCGCGGAGCCGTCGCAGGCCAACCTGGCCATCGCCGGCGCGCGCGAGCGCTTCGAGGGTCGGGGCGTCAGCTACGAGGTGGTGCTGCCGGGGCTTTCGCCCGACGCGTTCCTCGCGCAGAAGGTGCTGCCGAAGCTGGTCAACTTCCTCACGTCGCGCGGCGTGCGCCTGCCGGCTTCCGGCGGCGTCTTCGTCTCGCTCTTCACGGGGGACGGGCTGTACTTCGTCGAGGCCGGCCCCTTCGCGGTGCGCGTGGGCGCCGAGCGCGGGCTGGACGCGGACGAGCTCATGCGGCGCTTCCGGCCGGACGGCCCCGGCGAGCCGCTGCTCCTGGGGAGCTGACGTGCCCCGCCCCGTCGCCGACCTCCGAAACGACGAAGGCCCCGGGCAACGGCCCGAGGCCTCGCGTCCTGCAGGAGCGTCCCTCAGCGGAATCTCAGAGGGTCTCCTTGAGCTCCTTGGCCGGCCGGAAGCCGATGGTCTTCGTGGCCTTGAGCTTCATGATCTCGTTGGTCTGCGGGTTGCGGATCTTGCGCGCCTTGCGGGTGCGGATGCTCCAGGTCCCAAAGCCCGGGTAGCTGAAGCGGGTGTCCTTCTTGACCGCCTTGCCGACGTTGTCGAACACCACGTCGATCAGCTCGGCCGCCAACTTCTTGGTCAACCGGGTCTGCTGCGCAACGGCCTCAACCAGCTCTGCCTTCGTCATGTGTCGGATCCCCTCCGAAGTGAAGCGTCAAGCCTCGAAACCCCGCAGCCCCTCCGCTGCGAGGAGCGCACAGGTACCAGAGCGCGATCGCACGCGTCAATGTAATACAAACAGATTTTTCCTCGCCCAACGTGTCTGATCTGAACTCCACGCCCCGCGATCACGCCCGGGTCGGTTTCCCGCGGCGCGCCGGGGGTTTGGCAACCCGGGCAGATCGGGCTTCGGGCGTGCGCGATCGGAGCTGGGTAATCCTCGGCGCGCTGTGTCTGTGCGCCTGTGTGCGCGAGAGACCAGCGCCGATCGCGACGGCCCCGGAGCGGCCGCAGCTGTGGGTGGACGCCTCGAGCCGGCCGGGCGGCGACGGGAGCCGCGAGCGGCCGCTCAAGCAGATCCCGGCGGCGCTGCCCGAGCGGGTGGACCTGCACCTGGTGAGCGGTCTCTACGAGGGGCCGTTCGCGCTGCCGGTGGGCGCGCGCGTGGAGGGCCACGGCGAGGTGGTGCTGCACGCGGCGGCGCCGGCGGTGGTGGTGACCGGCGAAGGGCTGGCGCTGCTGCGCCTCTCGGTGCAGGGCGGCGCGGTGGGCCTCGAGCTGACCGGGCAGACGTGGCTCGAAGCGGTGCACGTGAGCGGCCACCGCGAGGTCGGCGTGGACGTGCGGCCCGGCGCGCGGCTCGACGCGCAGCGGCTCGAGGTGGTGGGCACCATCGCCGGCGCGCTGGGCGTGCGCGCCACCAACGCGACGCTGCACGTCTCCGGGGCGTCCTTCACGGGCGATCTCAAGCACGGCTTCTGGTTGAACGGAGGCACGGCGGTCATCGCGGACGCCCGCAGCCTGGGCGGAAACACGCTGCTGAACGCTCGGCAGGCCGACCTGACGGTGCAACGCGCGCGGGCGATCGGCGGACGCGGTCCGGCGGTCTTCCTCTCCGGCGGGGCAGCGCGCGTCGAGGACGTCCAAGTCGACGGCCACGAGGTGGGCCTGCAGACGCGCCCCGGCGTCAGGCTCGACGTGCGACGCTTCAGCGCGTCGCGTCCCAGCTCGGCGGGCCTGGTGCTGATGGGCGCGACCGGCACGCTGCGGGAGGTCAGCGTGACGGCGGCGGGGCCGGGCGGTGGCGTGCAGCTGCTGGGCGCCGACGTGGAGCTCACGGACCTGAACGTGCGTGACGCGGGCGCGATGGGGGTGTTCGTCCGCAAGGGCGCCGTTCGGCTGCGGCAGCTCACCGTCTCCGGCGTGCGGGCCGAGGTGAACGTCGATGGGAGCCGAGTCCTGGGTGACGCGCTGATGCTGCGCGACGCGGTCGTCGACGTCGACGACGTGTCGGTAGAGGACGTCGAGGGCGCCGCTGTGTACGCGGCCGCCTTCGCCAGGGTGACGGTCGGGCGGCTCGAGGCGTGGCGCACCGGAGGCGGGCTCCTGCTGGCGGAGCGCGGCGCGGCGGTCACCGCGAAACAGCTCGTGCTGCACGGCACGCTGGGCCCCGCGGTCATCGTGCCCGACGGCGCGCGCGTCGACGTCGGACGCCTCTCCATCGGCGGCCAGGCCGAGCTCCCGATCGCCGCGGACTGCCGCGCAGGCGCAGCCGTTTCCGTCAGCGTGCTCGAGACGACGCTCGAGCAGCCGACCGCCGACTGCATCACCATCGGGCGCACCGGGCCGGCGACGCCCTGACGCGTCACGCGAGCTCGAGCACCGCGCCCACCAGCCGATCGATGCCCTGGGACACCGGCGCGATGCTGGGCCCCAGCATGTACGCGGGCGTGGAGACGACTTTGAAGGCCGGGTCGACCTCGATCTCCTCGACGGCGCGTGCGACGTGCCTGGCGCCGAACGCCTCGATGCCCTTCGCCGCGTCGTCAGCCGCGTCGCCGACCGTGAGCCGCACGCCGTGCCCCAGCACGCGCGCCGCGATGACCGGCGCGATGCAGATGAAGCCCAGCGGCTTCTTCGCCGCGTGCATCTCGCGAATGAGGCGCTCGACGTCACCGTTCACCTTCATGCCCACACCGTCGACCGCCCAGGTGCACAGGTTCTTCGCCGCGCCGTAGCCGCCGGGGAAGATGAGCGCGTCCAGCTCCGACGCCTTCACGGTCGCGAGGTCGCGGATGTCCCCACGGGTGATGCGCGCGGCCTCCTGCATCACGCGGCGGCGGCCTTCCACCGGCGCCTTCTTCACGTGGTCGACCACGTGCATCTGCTCGACGTCGGGCGCCAGCGGCACCACCTTCACGCCGCGGCGGTCCAGCGAGAGCAGCGTCAACGTCGCCTCGTGGATCTCCGCGCCGTCGAGGAACCCACAGCCCGAGAGCACCACGCCCACCGTCTTCTTCGTCATGTCGCCTCCTCGTTCATGTCGGACGTCCTGCGGGGCCGTTGTACGCCCCTTGTCCCGGCGCGCTCAACCACCGGGCGCCACCGTCGAGCGCGGCACGAGGAAGTCGCGCAGCACCGGGTACACCTCGGCGGTCGCGTGCGTGCCCACCACGAGGTCGCCGTGCCCGTACTCCAGCGCGTGGCCGTAGCTGCGGCCGAACAGCTCGAGCCGCTTGTCCGGCGTGGAGAGCAGGTCGAAGAACTCGCGGCACACGTCGGGCGGCGCCATGGTGTCGGCGGTGCCGCCGATGACCAGCACCGGCAGTTGCAGCCGGCCCACCGCCTGCCGGTAGTCGACTTCGCCATCCAGCGAGCGGAAGGCGTCGTGCTGCAGCCAGTCGCCCAGCTGCGTCATCACCCCCCGCCAGATGGGTGCGAAGACGTTCACCAGGAGTTGCCGCTGCGCGAGCGGCGCGAGGTTGTCGAGGTTGGCGGTGAGGCGCGCGAGCCGCGGCGCGGGGAGGCGGCCGGCCAGCGGGGCGACGAGCGACAGGGCGCCGGTGGGCAGCCGGCCCCACGGCGCCGCGAGGACGCAGCCGGCCTTCACCAGCCAGCCCATCGCCGGGCGAAAGCGGAAGAAGAGCGGCGAGCCCAGGGTGACGACGCCGGCGAAGCGCCCACCCTGCTCGCCCGACGCGGCGGCCAGCCCGACGAGGCCGCCCAGCGAGTGCCCCACCCACCACACGCGCCTCGCCCCCGAGGTGCGCTGCACGAGGTCCAGCACCGCTGGCACGTCGAGGCGCACGTGGTCGTCGAAGGTGGCGTCGAGCGGGCCTTCGTCGGGCGCCCGGGACTGTCCCGCGCCGCGCAGGTCCACGCTGAAGCAGTCGTAGCCCGCTTGCGCCAGGAAGGCCGCGAGGTTCTGCGGCGCCTGGAATTCCATGAAGGCCGCGTTGTTCGCCAGGCCGTGGCAGAGGACGACCGCCTCGTCGAAGCGCCGGGTGCCGGCCGGCCGGTGCCACACCGCCAGCGACCAGCCGTCGGCCGTCGTCGCGCGCAGCGCCAAAGGGCGATCCTCGTTCAGCCCATAGATCCAGGTCACGACGGCCCAGGCGACCGCCAGGGCGGCCACGACGATCGCGCTGATCAGCAGTGCGCCGGTCATGCGCCGGAGTATGGTCGCCCGGCGATGAAGCTGCGCGACCTGATGTTCGTGTTGCCGAACCTCTTCACGGTGTCGTCCATCTTCTGCGGCTTCTACGCGATGACGCTGTGCACGGGCGACGCTTCTCCGACGCAGCTGTACCAGGCCGCCCTGGCCATCTTCTTCGGCATCTTCTTCGACGGCTTCGACGGGCGCGTGGCCCGGCTGACGAAGACGCAGAGCATGTTCGGCCAGGAGCTCGACTCGCTGGCCGACGTGGTGACGTTCGGCGCGGCGCCGGCGCTGCTGGTGTGGAAGTGGGCGCTGCAGCCGCTGGGCATCCTCGGCGTCTTCGTGGCCTTCCTGTTCGCCGCCTGCGGCGCGCTCCGCCTGGCGCGCTTCAACGTGCTGGCCATTCGCTCGCCGGGCAGCAGCAGCGGGCGCTTCTTCGTCGGCATGCCCATCCCCTTCGCGGCGGCGGGCGTCATCTCGATGATCATCGCCTTCCAGAACGCGCGCGGCGGCCCGCTGCCCGAGGAGGCGCGCTGGCCGGTGCTGGGCGTCGTCACCTTCCTCGCGCTCCTCATGGTGTCGACGGTGCGCTACCGCACCTTCAAGGACGTGAAGCCGTCGCCGAAGATGGCGGCGCTGCTGATCAGCATCATCGCGGCGGGCGTGGCGATCGCCGCCGTCTCGCACCCGGCGTGGGTGCTGGTGACGTACTTCGGGCTGTACCTCCTGTCGGGCCTCATCGAGTCGGGTTTCATGCTGCGCCGCTACTTCGCAGAGAAGAAGGCGTCGGCGTCGCTGGCCGACGTCATCGACGAGGACGAAGAAGAAGGCGAGTCGGGTGAGGCGCCGGTGGACCAGGAAGTGCTGTAGCCTCGGCTGTCCCTGCTCGCCGGCCTCGCGGTGCGCGACCTCGACGACGACGGCCGGCTGGAGCGCGTGGTGACGGACGTGGCCGCCGTCGCCCCGCGAAGCCTCGGCGGCGGGGCGGTTTCGCCTCGGGTGCAGGCCCACCCCTCGAGCGGCCGTTGACTCGGGGGCAGCCTCGCGCGTGCGCGTGGTTACGCGTGGCACGGCCCATGCTCGCGGAGCGCCCGACCCATGAGTTCCGCCCCCGAGGTGTTGTCCCGAACGCTCTCACGGTGCGAGGCCGCGCTCCGCGCCCAGCCGGAGCGACGCCGCGACTTCGAGGCCTGGGCGGTCACGACGCTCGACGCGCTCGTCGCTGCCGAGCGCCAAGGCCGCGCGGCGCTGGACTTGAAGCTGTCGTCGCTGCGCCTCGAGATGCTCGAGCTCGAGCGCGCCGCGGTGTGCCCCGACGCGCCCTCCCTGCCGGAGCACGTGGCTCGACGCGAGTGGCTCCAGGCGGTGCTGCGGGTGGTGGACGAGCTGATGGGCGGGACACCCGGGGGCCCCGAGGCGGCCGCGCTTCCGGTCGGCGCGCGCCCGGAATAGACGATGGCCCGTGCGCATCGAGACGCTCTGCACCGGCGACGAGCTGTTGACCGGCCTCACCAGCGACACCAACAGCCGCTTCTTTCAGGCGCTGCTCCTCGAGCGCTGTGGGCTGACGGTGGCGCGCGGGACGGTGGTGGGCGACGTCGCGCACGAGATTGAAGAGGCGCTCGCCGCCGCCGCGCAGCGCTGCGACGTGCTGCTGGTGTCCGGTGGGCTGGGCCCGACGGCGGACGACCTCACCGCCGAGTGCGCCGCGCGCGTCGCCGGCGTGCCGCTGGTGGAGGACGCGGCCGTCCTCGCGCACCTCGAGGCGCGCATGCAGGCGCGCGGCATCGCGCTCACGGCCAACAACCGCCGGCAGGCGCTGGTGCCGCGCGGCGCCGAGGTGGTGCTGAACGCCGAGGGCAGCGCGCCCCTCTTCGTGCTGAAGCTGGGCCGCTGCACCGCCTTCTTCGTGCCCGGCGTGCCGCGCGAGTACCGGCACCTCGTCGAGGCGCACGTGGTGCCGCGCGTCGCCGCGCTGGCGCCCGGGCAGCCGGTGCGCGTGCTGCGGTTGCTGAAGACGGTGGGCCTGCCGGAATCGCACCTCGACGCGCGCGTGAAGCCGCTCGCCGAGAAGTACCCGCGCGTCACCTTCGGTTTCCGCACGCACCTGCCGGAGAATCACCTGAAGCTGCTCGCCGAGGGCGCGACGGAGGCCGAGGCGAAGGCGACGCTGGCCGCGGCGGAGGCCGAGGCCCGGGCGCTGCTGGGCGACCACGTCTTCGGCGCCGACGACGAGACGTTGCCGGGCGTGGTGCTGGACGCGCTCAAGGCCCGGAAGGAATGGCTGGCCGTGGCCGAAAGCTGCACCGGCGGCCTCATCTGCCAGCTACTCACCGACGTGCCCGGCGCCAGCGAGGCGTTGTACGGCGGCGCGGTGGCCTACGCGAACGCGGCGAAGTCGACGTGGGCGCAGGTGCCGGAAGGGCTCATCGCACAGTTCGGCGCGGTGTCGGAGGAGACGGCCGCGGCGCTCGCGCAGGGCGTGCGGACGGTAGCCGGGACGCAATGGGGCCTGTCCACCACGGGCATCGCGGGCCCCGGCGGCGGCACGCCGACGAAGCCGGTGGGCACCGTGTACATCGGCGTCTCGTCGGCGGCGGGCACCACCGTGAAGCGTTTTCAGTTCCACGGCGATCGCGAGCGCGTGCGGCGCTTCAGCGGCCACGCCGCGCTGGACCTGTTGCGGCTCGCGCTCGCGGCACGGCGGACCGGCTGACGGCCCTCGGTGACCGTCGTCCGCCTTGGGGCGGAAGCCCGCCGACGACGACATCGTGGAGGTCCAGGTGCGGACGGAGCCGTCCACCGGGGCGTGGGGCGCTTCTCGGTGCCGACGGCTCGCTGCCGCGAGCATCACCGCGAGCGTCGTGGTCCGCGTGGTCCGCTCCCCTGGCGCCTCGCCGTACCCTGCGACCCGGAGGTGCCGCGGCGAGGCCCACACACGGCGCTTGTCCTGCATCACGACGTTGGAGAAGGTGCGCGCCATGAGCGACACCGAGGCCACCGCCGCCCCGCCGACGAACGCCCCCGGCGCGAAGAACGCCGCCCACGCGGCGCTGCGCCTGTTCGGGTCCGCGTACCGCGTCGAGCTGATCCTGTTCGTCGCCGCCTTCGCGCTCTTCGCCGCCTTCTCGGCCCAGCGCTTCCTGCGGCAGAGCGCCGCGCCGCACTTCGTGTACCAGGCGAAGGCCTGGCTCGACGGGCGCGGCGACATCGACCCCGAGGTGCTGCCCAACATCGAGGACTGGGCGTGCGTGCGCGAGGTGAACGGCGTCAAGCAGCGCTGCGAAGGACCGCTCAGGCCCGGCGACCGCTGGTACTCGTCCTTCCCCTGGTTCCCCGCGGTGGTGATGTTGCCCTTCGTGGCGGTGAATGGGTACCAGCTCAACGACACCAGCTTCGGCGTCCTCATCGCGGCGCTGGCGCTGGCGCTCTTCTACGCGCTGTTGCGCCTGCTGTCGGAGCTCGAAGGTACGCAGCGCACGCAGGGAGAGAACGCGGCGCTCGCGGCGCTGCTCGGCGTCGGCACCGTCTTCTTCTACGCGGCCATCCGCGGCGAGGTGTGGTTCTCCGCCGAGGTGATGGGCGTGGCCTTCACGGCGCTGTACCTGCGCAACGCGGTGCGCGCGCGGCGGCCGGTGCTCGCCGGGCTCTTCTGGTCGATGGCGGTGCTGACGCGCACGCCACTCTTCTTCACCGGGCTCTTCATCGTCCTCGAAGTCGTCTCGCCGACGCGCGGCGAGCGCGCCGCCGAATGGAAGGCCTTCTTGAAGGCGCCGAAGCCGAAGCTCGCCGTACTGGGGAAGTTCGCGCTCGGCGCCGCGCCGCTGGGGCTGCTCGCGGCCGCGTACAACCAGGCGCGCTTCGGCAGCCTCACCGAGTTCGGCCACCGCTTCCTGTACAACAACCGCGTCAACGTCGACATCGACACCTGGGGGCTCTTCCACCCGCACTACCTGACGCGGAACCTCGACGCGGCCTTCCTCAAGCTGCCGCTGTTCCACTCGAATCCGCTGACGCTGCAGTACGACCCGTGGGGCCTGTCGCTGTTCCTCACCCTGCCCTTCATCGCGCTCGCCTTCGTGCCGGCCACGCAGCCGAAGAAGGCGCTGTGGGCCGTCGCGGCGATGGGTGCGGCGCTGGTCGCTTCCGCGCTCTTCCCGGCCCTGCCGCCGCCGCCCGGCGAACCGCCCATCGGCTGGCGTCTCCCAGCGGCGTGGGTGGTGTTGGCCGGCGCGCTGAGTGCGCTGGGCTACCTCGCGTGGGAGTGGGTGAAGCAGAAGGACGCGCCGCGGCTGCTGGTGCCGGTGCTGCTGACGCTGCTCGCCTGCATGCTGCCCGGGCTCCTGTACCAGAACACCGGCTACGCGCAGTTCGGCTTCCGCTTCAGCATCGACTACACCCCGTACGTCGTCCTCCTGGTGGCACTCGGCGGCTGGAAGCTGAAGAAGCCGCTGCCGCTGGCGCTCGCCGCCCTGGCCGTCGTGGTCAACTTCTGGGGCGCCGTCGCCTTCCGCGGCTACACCGAGTTGGTGCGTCGCTGGACTTGACGCTGCGCCGGCTCGGCCCGGCCCGCCGCCTCCACGCCGTCACCTGGCGAGGCCGTGCGCGGCGCAGAAGGCGTCGAGGTTCTTCTCGACGCGCGCGCAGCCGGCGGCGTCGGTGACGTGCAGGTAGTCGAAGCCGGCCCTGTGGCGCTCGAAGTCGTCGGCCAGGGCGTCGCTCCGAGCGACGAAGCTCTCCAGCGCGCTCAGCTCGCGCCGCACGGCAGCCCTCCAGGTCTCGAGGTCGAGGCAGACCGCAGGTGGCCCTCGCGCTGGCCCGGGCGGCAGCACCTCGCGCCGGAGTTGCGCCAGTGCGCGCTCGACGGCCGCGCACTCGCCGGGCGTGGACGCGGCGCGAACGCGCGCGGACAGCTTCTGCTCCTCCGCGTCGAACCAGATCGACTCGCAGGAAGGGCGAACGCCCAGGCGAAGGCGGCCGCACCCGCGAGACCAAGCCCGAGGGCGGCCCCCACCACCGTCGCGAAGACGCGCCGCGAGACAGGAAGCGCCCCGGCCTTCCGACGCTCCGCCACATTCGGCAAGCGCTGCGTGACGGAGTACTCCGTGTGTCCGCTACCTGGCGCCACCATTTCCAGCAACAGCGGCGCGCGGCCATCCGCCGCCTGCATCCTGCGCACGACGGGCCGGCCTTCGGCGCCCTCGTCGGCTCGGAGGAGTTCATGGCGGCGGCGGCCCGCCTGTCGCCCCGCGAGTTCGGGGGCCAGGTGCAGGCGGCGGTACGGCAGGCGTGGCCCCACCTTCCCCAGGACGCGCAGCTCGTGCTGGCGCGTCGCCTCACGCAGGAAGCGGGCGAGCACCTCCGCGACCGCGCCGCCTTCAAGCTGCAGGACACGGCCGTGAAGATGATGCGCGACACGGCGAAGGACTTCCGCGCAGTGGCCGGAGGTCCCGCCAGGCTCCAGGGACTCGCCGCGCGCCTCAGCCGAAGGGGCGAGACGCCAGAGGAGGCGGCGAAGACGAAGAGCCTCCGCGAGGTCTTCGGCATCGAGGCCGATCAGCGGACGGTGGCCCCGGGGGCGTTGGCCGCGGCGCTCGAGGCACGCGCGAAGCTGCTCGACGCCGGGGCCGCCAACATGCGAGGGCACGGCGTTCCCACGCGCTTCCGCGCGCTCGCCGAGCAGGATCTCGGTGACACCTTCATGAAGCAGGCGGGCATGGCGCCGGGCAGCTTCCTCGCTGCGCAGGTGGACGCGGTGAAGACGCGAGGCGTCGACGAGCGGGAAACCCTTGGCCGACTGAAGCTCGCGACGGGCGTCCTGGCGAGCGTCCTGAGCGGTGGCCTGGGCGGCGCGGCGATGGGCATCGGAGCGTCGGTGGTCATGTCAGCGCCGTCGGCCGCCCAGGCCTGGAGCGCCGTCGACACGGCGAAGGCGGGCGAGGCGGCGGGCACGATGAAGGCCGGCGCCGGCCGGGAGGCCACGCTGCACGCGACGCTTGCGACGGCGGAAGTCCCGGTGAGCATCGCCCTGGGCACCGCCATGAACGCGGCGGCACACGGAGTCACCGAGGGCCTCGCCCACGGCTCCGCGAAGGTGCTCGACAACCAGGTGGCCCACGCGGCGGCCCACGGCGTCGTCCACGGGGCCGCGCATCTCACCGCCGAGGTGGCCGTCAGTCAGGCGGCCCACGGCGTGGAGCACCACGCCAGGCAGGAAGGCGAAGCCGGACGCAACGCGCTCGGGCGCGCCGGCGAGTGACGGGCGCGTCAACGGTCGCCTGGCGGGGCATCCTCGGTTATGGCCCCGCCATGGCACCGCCACCCCCAGGGCGCTGGCACACCCGCGAGGACAGCGGCCTCCGCCTGGACCGCCAGCTGCGCTGGTTCCACGACGGCGAAATCATCGACCACCCGAACATCATCGAGGCCTTCAACCGCGGCCTGCGCGTCGAGGACGACGGACGCGTCACGCTGCACTTCGGCCCCGACTGGTGCTTCATCGAGGTCGAGGACTGCGCCTTCGGCGTGGTCGCGGTGGACGTGTCGGAAGGAAACCGGCTGTCGGTGCGCCTGTCGGACCGCACCGCCGAGTGGCTCGACGTGGGCTCGCTCGCGCTGGATGAGGAAGGCGTGCTGACGGTGCGCGTGAAGGGCGGGAAGGCGAAGGCGCGCTTCTCCCGCGATGCGCAGGTGCAGCTCGCGAACTTCTTCGTCGAGCGCGACGGGAAGCTGGACCTGGTGGTGAACGGCACGCGCTGGGCGACGCCGCTCGCGGCGTGACGTCAGCGCTCCCACAGCACGGAGAGGTCGAGCTCGAGCGCCTCGAACGGCTCGGCACGGACCTTCTGGTCTTCCTTCGACGTGCGCAGGAGTCGGTACGTGCGGCCGTCGAGCTGGAAGACCTCGAGCGTCTGCACGATCGGATCGAGCAACCAGACCCAGGCCACTTTCTGTTCGGCGTAGATGGGCAGCTTGTCGGCGCGGTCGACGACCTCGGTCGAAGGTGACAGCACCTCGCACACCCAGTCCGGCGCGAGCTCGAGGAACGGCGCGTCCGGCAGCTCGGGCAGGCGCGCGCGGCGCCAGCCGGCGAGGTCCGGGACGAGCACGTCCTCTCCCAGGTGCAGCTCCGGCTCGTCGAGCAGCACCCAGCCGCCGGGCCCGCCACGCCGCGAGCCGAAGCCATGGAGCTCGCCGGTCAGCTGCGTCGCCGCGCGGGCGTGACGCACCGCCGGCCGGGGCATCGTCACCAGCGTGCCGCGGATCAGCTCCGCGACCAGCGGCGCCGGAACCGCCAGCAGATCCGCGTACGTCGCGTTCTTCTTCACCGCGCCGCTCATGCGCTCGTGACTGTAGCAGAGCCGTCCGCGGCTCGCGGGACGTCAGCGCTTCACCGACAGGCACCGCACCGGCTGCGCCGACGCGGTCTTCGCCATCTCCGCGGAGATGAGGCCCACCATCGTCAGCCGCGAGAGCAACGTGTCGCGCGACTCGCGCACCAGCGACGCGTTCTGGCACTTCTTGATCTCCTCCCAGTAGTCCCAGGGCGGGATGGCGAGCTGGAACTCGGCCAGCTCGGCCAGGGTCAGCTCGGCCAGCGGCTTCTGCATGAGCCACCGCGAAGCGGCCTCGACGCCGATCATCCCGTGCTCGAACTGCATCGAGGTGAGGTCGAAGGCGACCAGCTGGTCCTTCTGGAGGAAGCGGTGCACGCGGTCGCTGGCCACGGCGATCTGCATCGGCGTCTTGGCGCCCAGTCGGCGCGCGAGGCGCCGCGCGAAGATGAGCTCGCACGCGCCGTCGCCGTCCAGCATGCGGTTCTGCGCCACCATCGCCAGCTCGCGCTTCGTCCACGCCCAGCCGTCCTCGCGCGGCGTCTGGAAGTACGTCGGGCAGCCCGTCTCGGTGATGTAGAAGGCGATCAGGTTCTTCGGCAGCTTGCTGAAGTCCGGGCGTTCCCACTTCACGCTCTCGCGCTCGCTGGGCCGCCGCGACATCTGGACGCTCTGGCGCTCGCTCTCGATGGACTGGCGCAGGTGCGTCTCGATGTCGAGCTCGCTGTCGATGGCGTTCGGCAGGTTGGACAGGGTGTACAGCCACGTCGCCGGCGCCACCACGCAGACGGCGATCAGCGCCAGCACGACAATCAAAAAACAACCCTTCAGCGAACGCACGGTGAACGTCTCCTCGGCGGCGGCGGGCGATGGTACGACGAAGCCCCATGCCGGGCTGGCACCGCGCCACCATCACCACCCTCGACGACGCCGGCCCCGGCCTGGTCCACCTGTCGCTGGCCGTTCCGCGGGACGTCGCCTCGAAGTTCCACACCGCGGGACAGTACCACCGCCTGCGCGCGTCCAGTCTCGAGGAAGCGGTGCTGGCGATCGCCTCCACGCCGGGCGAGGCCCCGTTCGAGTACCTGGTGAAGCGGGCCGGCGCGGGCGCCGCGCTCCTCGACGGCGCGAAGGCGGGCGACGCCGTCGAGGTGACGCCCCCGGAGGGCCCCGGCTTCCCGCTGCACCTCGCGCGCGGCCGCAACCTGGTGCTCGTCGCCACCGGCACCGGCTTCGCGCCGATTCGCAGCGTGCTGCGCGCGGTGGCGAGGGAACGGGCCGCCTTCGGCCGCGTCACCGCGCTCTACGGCGTCACGTCGCGCGCGCACCTCGCGTGGCAGGCCGAGCTGGACGCGTGGGCCGCGCAGGGCCTCACGGTGCTGCCGACGCTGACGGCCGCCGACGCGTCGTGGACCGGCCGCGTGGGCCGCGTGCAACAACACCTCGCCGAGCTGCTGGTGGACGACGCCGTGGCATTCCTCTGCGGGCAGCGCGCGATGGTGGACGAAGTGCGCGACGCGCTCGCCCGCCGAGGCCTGCCGCCCGAGCGCGTGTACCTGAATCATCCGGGCGGGTGAGTCTTCGCTTCTCACGGCGATCTCCACCCCGTAGGATGTCGCGCCACATGACGACCGTGACCTGCTTCGCCACGATGAAGAGTCCAGTCGGCACCCTCCTCCTCACCAGCGACGGCCTCTCGTTGACCGGGCTGTTCCCCGAGTCGCACACGGACGTCCCGCCGCGCACCAGCGCGTGGAAGCGGGACGACCGCTGGTTCTCCGGCGTGCGCGACCAGCTGAACGCGTACTTCCAGGGGAAGCTGACGCGCTTCGAGGTGCCGGTGGCGCCCGAAGGCACGGCCTTCCAGCGGAAGGTGTGGACGGCGCTGGGCACCATCGCCTGCGGCGCCACCGAGACGTACGGCGAGCTCGCGAAGCGCCTGGGCAGCCCGCAGGCGTCGCGCGCGGTGGGCCTCGCCGCGGGGCGCAACCCCGTCTCCATCATCATCCCCTGCCACCGGCTCATCGGCGCCGACGGCTCGCTCACCGGCTACGCGGGCGGGTTGGAGATGAAGCGCTGGCTGCTCGAGCACGAGCTGACGCGCTTTGGCCTGCGCAGCCTGCCGGCGGTGTACGCGCTGAGCGCGCGGGTGCAGCCGGGCCGCGTCGCGCTGGCCTGACTCCGCTACTTCACGACCGCCGCGTCGACGTACCGCACCTCGTACACGACGGCCGACGGATTCGACTGGTGGCTGCCCAGCGGGTTCTGCGGCGTCCACGCGGCGGTGACGAGCCAGCGCCCGTCCTTCGAGAAGCGCACGCGGCGCACCGCCCAGCCGTAGTCGTCGTCCACCGGGCTCTCGGCGGGCGGCGGCAGGTGCAGGCGCACCGTCTTGTCCCAGCCGCCGGTGGCCAGCGTCTTCCCGTCGGGGCTGATGCCGGCGGTGGCGACGACGCCGCGGTGCCCGCGCAGCTTCTCCAGCACCCGGCCCGACGCGACGTCCACCCGCGCGCCGCAGTCCCACTCGCGCTCGGGCTCGACGTCGCCGCGCTTCTCGGCCTCGTACACCGCGCGGGTGCGCTCGGCCTTCGTCTCGGAGAAGGCGACGCCCAGCACCTGCCCGGCGGCGTCGACAGACACGTCATTGATGGCGGCGGGGAAGGTGAAGGCGCGCGCCGGCGTCGCGTCGAGCGCCCGCACCGACGCGACGGGCGCGCCGTCCCTCGCCGTCAGCACCACGGCGCCCGCGGCCTCGTCGAAGGCGACGTCGGCCACCTCGAGCAGCGCCGTGCCCAGCACGCCCTGCGCCTCCGGCGGCACGCACGCGTCGCACACCGCGACGTCGACGTTCTCGAGGACGAGCGTCTTCAAGGCCAGCGTGCGGCCCTTCGCGACGCGCGCCAGCTGCGTGCCGAGGCCGGTGTTGATGCGGGTCGTGTCGGGCAAGGCGTTCACGTCGATGCCGGCGGACGCCGCCAGCGCAGTGCGCACGACGACGCCGGGCACGCGGTTGTCCAGCGTCACCTGCCCCAGCGCGCGGCCGTCGAGGAGCGCGCGGAAGAGCACCACGCCATTCTTCTTCGTCAACGCGAGGCGCGCGGTGCGCCCGGGCGAAGTGGCGGGCGTCACGCGGTGCACGACGAGGCGCTTGTCCCAGCCGCCGGACACCAGCTCGAGCGCGCCGTCGCGCTGCACGAAGGCCAGCCCGCGCACCTCGTCGGTGTGCGGGCGCACCTCGCCGAGAAAGGAGAGGCCCGGCCAGGACAAGAGCGTCACCAGGCCCTTCGCGCTGCCCACCGCCAGCACATCGCCAGCGGGCGCCCAGGCCAGCGTCACCAGCGGCTCCTCCGTCAGCCACGCGCCCTTGGGCGCGCCGTCGGCGGCGGCGTACACCCGCACCGCGCCGTCGCGGCACACCGTCGCCACGGCGACGCCGTCGGGAGAGAATTCCACGGCGTCGACGTCCCACTCGAGCGGCGTCACCTCGACGTCGGCGCGCTTCTCGGGCTTCTCCCCGCCAAGCCCGTGCAGCGCCAGGTGAAAGTACTTCCGGCCCAGGCGGGACACGGCCACCGTCTTCGCGTCGGGCGACGGCTTCGCGTCGTAGACGAAGTCTTCCGCGTTCAGCACCACCGGCGGCCCGAGGCCCGACGGAGTGCCCGCGAGGTGCGCGCCCGGCGCCCGGGCCAGCGCGTCCAGCACCGGCTGCGGCGTGGGCGCCAGCGTACGGCAGCCGGCCGCGGCCAGCGCCAACGCGGCGAAAAGCAGCGTCCGCATCACCCCTCCGGTCTGGGAGGCGCGGCCTGCACCTCCTTGATGCCCTTCGGGGTGATGTTGAGGAGGAAGAGGTCGCGCTTCGCCTCGCGCTTGTCGTCGAAGGAGATGGAGGTGGTGGCGCCCTCGAAGCCCTTGAGCGCGGCGAGCTTCTCGCGGAACGCCTGCCGCGAGGACGGCTGGCCCTTCTCCACCAGCGTCCGGACGATGGCGCCGGTGTCGTAGCCGACGACGTCGAGCAGCGTGATGGTGGCGTCGCGGTGCGCCTCGCGGAAGGCCGTCACGAAGCGCTTCGTGCCGCTGCGGTCGCTACCTTCGAAGAAGGTGTCCACGAAGACGCTGCACAGCACGTACTTGCCGCCGCGCTCGATGAGCATCGGGTCGCCGGACGCGCCCTTCGGCGAGCTCCACGTCGACGGCCCCAGCAGCGTCACCGTCTTCAGCTTCGACTTGCCCGTCGTCTTCTGGATGCGTTCGAGGTCCTTCCGGTCGCACGCGTTGGTGATGATGTCCTCGACGGCCAGCGCGGGGGCGACCAGCGACACCTGCTGCCACGAGTCGGGGATGAGGAGCGCCTCGAAGTCCACCACCGGCTCGAGCTTCGCCTTCATCTTCTCGATGGCCTTGCGGCGACGGAACTCGTCGTTCTCCTTGTCGCGGATCTCCCGGAGCTGCTCGATGTAGTCGTAGCGATCCTCGAGGTAGTAGCGGCCGACCAGCTTCTTGGCCTCCTCGGTGAAGGTTTTCTGGTCGTGGTCGTAGCTCTCGACGCCGCGCACCTCGCCGCCGCGCTTCACCACCGCGTCCCAGAACTCGTTGGTGAGCTCCACGCCGAACGGGGTGTTCGGGTACAGCATGGCGAAGGACTTGTAGCCCAGCGTGCCCATCGCATAGTCGGCGAGCGCCTCCGCCTGCTGCTCGTTCGTCACCATGGTGCGGAAGACGTGGGGGCCGATCTCGGTGAGCTGCGGCGCGCGCGACATGGTGAGCAGCGGCACCTGCAGCTCCTCGGCGAGCAGCGCCGCGCGGCGCGCGTCGTCGGTGAGCAGCGGCCCCACGATGGCGATGACGCCTTCGTCGAGCGCGAGCTCCTCCACCAGCTTGCCGGTGAGCGCCGGGTCGCCCTGCGTGTCCTTCACCACCAGCTCGACCTCACTGCCCTTGAGCGCGAGCTGCAGTCCGCGGAGCGTCGTCTCGCCGAACGCCTTGTACTTGCCGGACATGGGCAACACCGCGCCGATGGCCTTCGGGCGCACCTGCGCGCGGCGGGACACGCGGGCCTTGAGCGCCTGCGCCTCCTTCGCCCACGGGGAGTTGGGCGCCTTCTCGAGCAGCGCGGTGAGGCGCTCCTCGAGGCGCGGGTAGTCGCGCAGATGGTAGTAGACGCGCGCCAGCTTGAAGGTGAGGAGCGGCCATGCCGGGTCCGACGGCGAGAGGTCCTCCCAGGCCTCGGCGATGGAGCGGAAGTCCGTCTTCGACTCCACCACCACCTCGAGCTCGTCGAGCGCGGCCTTCGTGTCCTCGGGGCTCCTGGCGGCGTCCACCTTCTTGAGCGCCATGCGAAGCGCCTCGGAGAACTGCTGCGTGGCGGCGGCGGCCCTGGCGAGGCCTTCCTCGGCGAGGCGCCTGTCCTCGCCGGACAGCTTGTCCACCAGGGTGGAGAGCGTCTGGTACGCGTCGCGCCAGGACTTGAGCTCGACGGCGGCGAGGCCGGCCTTCAGGCGCGCGTCGTCGGCCTTCGGGTGCAGCGGGTTCTCGAAGACGAGCTCGTTGAGCGACTTGCGCGCCTGCACGTAGTCGCCTTCCTCGAAGGCCAGCACGCCGGCGCGGTACAGCGCGTCCTGCCCGGCGGTGGACTCGGGGTACGTCTTGCGGACGAGGAGCAGCGCCTCGATGCCCGCCTTGCGGCCCTTCGTGTCGGCGGTGTTGATGGCCGCGGCGAGCGCCTGGTCGGCCTGCGGGTCCACCTTCACCTCGACGCGCGGGGTGTTGTGGCCGGTGGTCCCTGTGGGGCGGGGACAGGCGCACAGGGCCAGGGCGGCGACGACGGCGAGCAGCGGACGCATGGCGATCGACATAGCAAGAACCGTCCGTTCCCCAAGGGTGTTTCCACGCCGCCCCGGGGGCGTGGGTGCAGAGCCTCGCCGTGCGGCCGGGGCGCCGCGGGCGGGGCTTTTCTCAGGAGGAATGCGTCAGGCGTGCCAGGCGCTCCAACGCCGCGTCGACATCGCCGTCGTCCTGGTACGGCCCGAAGCCGAAGCGCAGGCGGTCGTCCCGCGCGTCGGTGATGACGCGCGCCTGCTTGAGCGAGTCGGCCAGCGCGCGCGCCCGCGGCGTGCGGAAGGTGAGGAAGCGCCCGCGCCGCGCCTCGTCCTCGACCACCAGCGCCTCCTGCGCGAGCGGCGTGCCGGCGAGGCCCGCGAGGAAGCGCCGCTTGAGCCCCAGCGCGTGCGCCCGCGCCGACGCGGTGGTGAGCCCCACCTGCGCCTTCCACCGCATCACGGCGTTGAGCCGGTACAGCCCCGACGGGTCGAACGTCGCGCCCATGAAGTGCGCGCCGCCGGCGGCGTACGGCACCCGGCCCGCCTGCTTCTCCTCGAGCGCGCCGAAGGCCGCGAACCAGCCGGTGTTGCGCGGCCGCAGCGACGACGCGGCCGGCGGCACGTGGAGAAAGCACGCCCCCTCGCCCGCCATCGCGTACTTGTAGCCGCCGGCCACGTAGAAGCTGCGCGCGGCCAGCGCGGAGAGGTCCGTCTCCACCGCGCAGAAGCCGTGGTAGCCGTCGACGCAGACCAGCGCGTCCGCCGGCAGCGCCGCTACCAGCCCCGGGAGGTCCGGCACCACGAAGCCCGAGTTGAAGAAGACGTGGCTGAAGAAGACGAGCTGCGGGCTCGCCTTCCGCGCCGCGGCCACGAAGCGCTCGGGGAACGTGGCGAAGGGCTCCGTGGGTACGCGCTCGACGACGGCGAGGCCGTCTTCCTCGAGCCGGCGCGTCTGACGCTCGAAGGAATGGAACTCCGAGTCCGTCGTCACCAGGCGCGGCCGCTCGGGCAGTACGGACAACAGCCGCAGGACGAACTCGTGCGTATTGGGGGCGAAGACGAGCGACGACGGGTCCGGCAGATGCAGCTCCGCCGCCACGTGCCGCTGCGCCTCCGGCACCACCGCGCTGAAGACCGTGTCCCACTTGTCGTCGACGAAGCGCGCGGCGTCGCTCCACGCCTGCGCGTGCCCATCGAAGCTGGCGTCGGGCCACGGGTGGTGGCTGTGCGCCGCGAAGTGCAGGCGGCCTGGCTCGGCCTCGAGGAAGCGGCGGAAGTGCGCCTTCAACATGGGCGGCTCGAATAACACGACTCGCGTTTCGGTGACGGGGTGGTCGCATCACGGGCGCCCCCGGCCCGTGGACACGCTCGCAACTCGCGCCCACCACGCGCCGACAACGAATCCATGAACCTCCGCATCGGCAGCTCCGGTCAAAACGTCCTCACGCTCCAGCAGAAGCTCCGTGAAGCCGGCTTCGACCCCGGCCCGCTCGACGGCGACTTCGGCCCCCTCACCGACCGCGCGGTGCGAGCCTTCCAGCGCGCGCGCGGCCTCGACGTCGACGGCATCGCCGGGCCAGCCACCGCCGGTGCGCTGGGGCTGTCGGGCTTCGACGCGCCGCCACCCCGCGTGGACGGCACCGCGCCTGCCGTGCCGCCGCCCAACGGCACCGGCACGCGCACCACGCAGGAGTTCCTCTGGAACGCGTTGGGCCAACAGGGCAAGGCGTACGTGTACGGCGCGGAGGCCCGCGTCAGCGACCCCAACCCCCCGGCCTTCGACTGCTCGGAGCTGGTGGAGTGGGCCGCGCGCCGCGCGGGCGTCAGCGTCCCCGACGGCAGCATCAACCAAATCAACGCCGCCCGCCCCATGTCAGTCGAGGAGGCGCTGCGCACGCCGGGCGCGCTGCTGTTCCGCGCAGGTAACCCCAACCACATCGCCATCAGCCTGGGCGACGGGCGCACCATCGAGGCGCGCGGGCGGCGCTACGGGGTCGGCATCTTCAGCGCGGAGGGCCGGGGCTGGACGCGCGCCGGCACCATCCCCGGGCTGTCCTGACGCGGCCTCTGTCGTCCTCGAGCTCGCGCGAGGCCTCGCCGTGCTCGTCGGAGGCGGCGGCCAGGATGACGTGCTTCGCCGGTGAGTCGCCTCGCGTGGAGGCGAGACGGCGGACGGGGCTCCCCGCGCGGGCCGCTCGGGCGCAACCCGACTTCGCCGCCACTCAGCAGATGCGCGGGAGCTGCTCGCCGAGCAGCCAGTCGAGGATGCGGCGGCCGCCGAAGCTGGTCGAGAGTTCCACGAAGCCGTTCTCGTCCTCCGCCACGGTGCCGATGATGGCGGCGTCGCGCCCGCGCTCGTGGGCGCGCATCACGCCGAGCAGCCTGTCCGCGTCACCTGGCGCGCAGATGGCGATCAGCTTGCCTTCGTTCGCCACGTAGAGCGGGTCGATGCCGAGGAGCTCGCAGGCCGCGCTCACCTGCGGCTTGATGGGAATCGCGCGCTCCTCGAGCCGGAAGCCGACGCCCGACTGGTGGGCGATCTCGTTCAGCGTCGTCGCCAGGCCGCCGCGCGTCGGATCGCGCAGCACGTGAATGTCGGGCACCGCCGCCAGCATCTCTCCGACCAGCCCGTGCAGCGCCGCCGAGTCCGACTCGATGTCCGTCTCAAAGGACAGCCCTTCGCGCTTCGAGAGGATCGCCACACCGTGGTCGCCCATGGAGCCGTTCACCAGCACCACGTCGCCCGGCTTCGCGCGCTCGCCGCCCGGCGGCGTCACGCCGAGGGGTATCACGCCCACGCCGGTGGTGTTGATGAAGACGCCGTCGCCCTTCCCCTTCTCCACCACCTTCGTGTCGCCGGTGACCACGGGCACGCCCGCCGCGCGCGCGGCCTTCGCCATCGACTGCACGATGCGCTCGAGGTCCGAGAGCGGGAAGCCCTCTTCCAGGATGAAGCCGGCCGACAGGTACAGCGGCCGCGCGCCGCCCATCGCCACGTCGTTGACGGTGCCGTGCACCGCGAGGCTGCCGATGTCGCCGCCCGGGAAGAAGAGCGGCGAGACGACGAAGCTGTCCGTCGACATCACCACCTGCCCGGCGGGCAGCTCCAGCAGCGCCGCGTCGTTGCCCTGCGCCAGGTGCCGGTTGTCGAAGGCCGCGGCGAACAGCTGCGTCACCAGCTGCGCCATCGCCTTGCCGCCGGTGCCGTGCGTCAGCTCCACGCGGCCGTGCGCCAGCTCCAGCTTCTTCGGGAAGGGGTTCCGTCGCATCACGCGGTCCTCCTCGGCTGCGCGGGCGCGCGGTGGCGGCCGTACAGGTAGTACGCGGCGCAGCTGCCCTCGGGCGACACCATGCACGAGCCCATGGGCGATTCGGGCGTGCACGCGGTGCCGAAGATGCGACAGTCGGTGGGCTTCTTGATGCCGCGCAAAATCTCCCCGCAGCTGCACGCCGGGTGGTCCGCCACCGCGGTGTACGGCAGCTCGAACTTCACCTCGGCGTCGAAGGCTGCGAGGTGGGCCTTGAGCTTCAAGGCCGAGTCCGGCAGCGTGCCCAACCCGCGCCACTCGAAGGACTTCCGCAGCTCGAACGTCTCGTCCACCAGCGCCTGCGCCTTCCGGTTTCCTTCGCGCACCACCGCGCGGGTGAACTGGTTCTCCACCTCGTGGCGGCCGGCGTTCCTCTGCCGCACCAGCATGAGGATGGACTGCAGCAGGTCGATGGGCTCGAAGCCCGACACCACGATGGGCTTCTCCGCGTCGCGCGCGAAGCGCTCGTAGGGCGCCGAGCCGATGATGGTGGACACGTGGCCGGGGCCGATGAAGCCGTCGACGCGGATCGTCCCGTCCTGCGCCTCCTGACTGCCGAGGATCGCGTCGATGGCCGACGGCGTCAGCACGTGGTTCACGAAGAAGGACAGGTTCGTGAGGCCTTCCTTCGCGGCCTGCTGCACGGCCACCGCCGTGGTGGGCGTCGTCGTCTCGAAGCCGATGGCGAAGAACACCACCTGCTTGTCCGGGTTCTCGCGCGCGACCTTGAGCGCCTCGCCGCTGCCGAACACCATCTTCACGGTGGCGCCCTGCGCGCGCGCCTTCACCAGGCTGACGCGGTCGCGACCGGGGACGCGCATCATGTCGCCGAAGGTGCAGAGGATGACGCCCGGCTTCTTCGCCAGCTCGATGGCCTGGTCCAGCCGGCCGATGGGCAGCACGCACACCGGGCAGCCCGGGCCGTGCACCATGCGGACGGTGGGCGGCAAGAGGTCCATGAGGCCGTAGCGGCACAGCGCGTGGGTGTGCCCGCCGCAGAACTCCATGAAGTGGTAGCTGCCGGTGGCCTCGGCCTTCAGCTCGGCGGCCAGCTTCTTCGCGAGCGCGCCGTCGCGGAACTCCTCGATGAACTTCATGACGCCGCCTCCTCGAGACGCCCGAGCTCGGCCAGCGTGCGCTCCGCTTCCACCGGGTCCAGCTTCGTCAGCGCGTAGCCGACGTGCACCACCACGTAGTCGCCGACGTTGACGTGCTCGAGCAGCGCGACCGACACCTTCTGCCGCACGCCGCCCAGCTCCACGGTGGCGAGCTGGCCGTCATGCAACGCCTTCACTCGGGCCGGCAGGGCGAGGCACATGATTCACGCTCCCATGGTGAGGGCGGCGATCCACGCCTGCCCGAGGCTCAAGCCACCGTCGTTGGCCGGCACCCGGCGGGGCACCAGCGCCGTGACGCCGTGGCGCGCGAAGCCCGCCACGAGCGCCTCGGTCAGCACGCGATTCATCACGCAGCCGCCGGACAGCACCACCACCCCATCGGCCTTCTCGCGCACCTGCGGCAGCGCCCAGTCCACCAGCGCCGCCGCCAGCGTGCCGTGGAAGACGTCGGCGCCGTCGTCCGCGGGCCGGCCGATGAGCGCGTCGAGCAGCGGCAACACGTCCAGCACGCCGTCCTTGACCCGCCAGGTGCCGCCCAGCACGCGCGGCGCGCGCACCAGCGACTCCAGCACCATCGGCGCCTCGCCTTCGTAGCTGGCGACCAGGCGCACGCCGAGCAGCCCGCACGCCGCGTCGAACAGCCGGCCGCACGACGTCGTCCACGGCGCGCGCACGCCCTTCGCCACCATCTCGAGGAAGGCGGGCGACGCGCCGACCGCGCCGAAGCGCCGCCCCACCTCGCCGCCGCGGCCCAGTTCGAAGAGCGCCGCCGCCGCCATGCGCCACGGCTGCCGCGCCGCGACGTCGCCACCCGGCTGCCGCAGCGGCCGCAGGTGCCCCAGGCGCTCGAAGCGCGCGCCGTCGACGTACAGCAGCTCGCCGCCCCACGCACCGCCGTCGGTGCCCAGCCCGAAGCCGTCGAGCGCCAGGCCCACCGCGGGCGTCGTCACGCCGTGCTCCGCCAGCACCGCCGCCACGTGCGCGTGGTGGTGCTGCACCGGCACGGTGGTGAGGCCCAGCGACTCCGCGAGGCGCGTCGAGTGGAAGTCCGGGTGGAGATCGTGCGCCACCGCGACGGGCGTCACCTCGAGCGTCTTCTCGAGGTGCCGCACCGTCTCGTCGAGGAAGCGCACCGTGGGCGCGTCGTCGAGGTCGCCCACGTACTGCGACACGAAGGCCTCGCGGCCGCGCGTGAAGCACACCGTATTCTTGAGGTGCGCACCCACCGCCAGCACCGGCGGCCCCTCGCGCGGCAGCGCCACCGGCTCGGGCACGTACCCGCGCGCGCGGCGGATGAAGGCAGGCGCCCCGGCCACCACCCGCGCCACCGAGTCGTCCGCGCGGATGAGGATGTCCCGGTCGTGCGTCACCACGAGGTCGGCGATGCCGGCCAGGCGCCGGCGCGCCTCCTCGTTGCCGATGACGAGCGGCTCGCCGCCGGGGTTCGCCGACGTCATCACCAGGGTCACGTCGCATGGTGCGTCCAGCCAGCCGAGCCCGGCGGGCCGGCCCAGCCACTCGTGGAAGAGCAGCACGTGCAGCGGCGTGTACGGCAACATCACGCCCAGCGACGAGAGGTCCGGCGCGATGGCGCGGGCCAGCGTGTCGGTGCGCTCGAGCAGCACGATGGGCTTCTTCACGCCGTCGAGCAGTCGTGCCTCCTCGTCGCCCACGCGGCCCAGCCGGCGCGCGCTCGCTACGTTGAGCGCCATGACGGCGAAGGGCTTGGTGTCGCGGTGCTTGCGGCGCCGCAGCTCGGCCACCGCGTCGCCGTCGTGCGCGTCGCACACCAGGTGGAAGCCACCCAGCCCTTTGAGCGCGACGATGCGCCCGGCCTTGAGCTGCGCCACCACCAGCTCGAGCGGGTGCGACAGCACGGGCCCGCACGCGGGACAGGCGATGGGCTGCGCGTGAAAACGGCGGTCCAGCGGGTCGCCGTACTCGCGCGCGCAGTCGGGGCACATGGGGAAGTGCGCCATCGACGTCTGCGGGCGGTCGTAGGGCAGCGAGCGGGTGATGGTGAAGCGCGGCCCGCAGTGCGTGCACGAGAGGAACGGGTAACGGTAGCGCCGCCCGCCGGGGTCCAGCAGCTCCTCGACGCACGCGCGGCACACCGCGGCGTCCGGGCCGATGGCGACGGTGGCCTTCCCCGCGCGGGCGCTCGCGTCGATGGAGAAGCCCGCCTCACCGGGCACCGGCGCGCAGGCGTTCGCCTCCACCGCGTCGACGCGCGCCAATGGCGGCGCCTCCTTCGACAGCGCGGCGACGAAGGCGTCGGTGTCCGCGCCCTGCACCTCGAGCACCACGCCCTGCTCGTCGTTCTTCACCCAGCCGGTCAGGCCGTAGCGCTGCGCCAGCCCGTACACGTGCGGCCGGAAACCGACGCCCTGCACCAGGCCCCGCACGCGCACCTGCAGGCGAGACACGGGCGCCGCCGCGTCGGCGGCCGTCACGCCCGGACCCCTTGCTGCGCTGGCTTCACAGGCTTCGGCCGGTGCGCCTCGAGCCAACCCAGCCACGCGGGAAAGCCTTCGCCGGTGCGCGCCGAGACGATGAGCACCTGCACGTCGTGGTTCACCCGCCGCAGGTTGCGCTCGAGCGCGCCCACGTCGAAGTCGAGGTGCGGCAGGAGGTCGGCCTTGTTCACCAGCACGAGGTCGGCGACGGCGAACATGTCGGGGTACTTGAGCGGCTTGTCCTCGCCCTCGGTGACGCTGACCACCACCACCTTCGCCGACTCGCCGAGGTCGAAGCCCGCCGGGCACACCAGGTTGCCGACGTTTTCCACGAAGAGGACGCCGCCCCTCGGGGTGGGCAGCGTGCCCAGCGCGCGCTCCACCATCGTCGCGTCGAGGTGGCAGCCCTTGCCGGTGTTCACCTGCAGCGCCGGTACGCCCGTGTCCTTGATGCGATCGGCATCGATGCTGGTCTGCTGGTCGCCCTCGATGACGGCGAGCGGGAAGCGGCGCCCGACTTCCTTCAGCGTGCGCACCAGCAGCGTCGTCTTGCCGCTGCCAGGGCTGGACATGAGGTTCACCACGAAGGTGCCGGCCTCCGCGAAGCGCGCGCGATTCGTCCTCGCCTGCGCGTCGTTTCGCGAGAGGATGTCTTTCTCCACGCGCACGCGGCGGGCCACCTCCTCCTCGCGCGAGTGCCCGTCGTCGGCGGCGGCGTGGCGGTGCGTCACCACGCGCCCGTCGGGCAGCGTGTGCGTGTGCTCGTGCCCCTCCTCGTCGTGGGGGTGCTGGCGCGCGTGCGCCTCGTCACCGTGGGCGTGGCGAACGGCTGTCCCGTCGGGCAGCACGTGCTCGTGCTCCACGCCCTCCGGCTTCCCGCAACCGCAGACACCGCACATGGGCGACCTCCCTCAGGTTGATGCGCAACACCGGCCGCCGGGGGCGCCGGCCCGTTCGGCGTCAGGCGCCCGTGGAGCCGTGGACCTCGACGTGGCAGGTCACACAGGGATCCAACCCCGCGACCAGCCACCGGGTCCGCTCTTGCAGGCCCGATGCCGGAGTCCCGAGCAACGCCCCCACCAGGGGCCCTTCCGGGTGGAAGTTCCACTGCCAGGGCGAGACGACTTTCCACGACGCGACGCGTCCCCCCGCCACTTCAACGACATGCGCGAGCGGTCCGCGCACCGTCTCCACCACCGCGGCGCCGCCGCCCGAGCGCAGCGGCAGCTTGCGCGGCTTGACCGACCGCAGGCTTTGCGCGCGCTCGAGCCACTGGAGGTCCTCCGCGAGGGCGACGAGCCGGGCGGTGAAGCGGGCGAGCAGCCCGGCGCCGGTGGTGCGAAGCACGTCGCCGACGAGCGGGTGGTCGACGAGGCGGGCGAGCGGACCCACCTCGCGGGGCGCGCCGTTCACCACCGGCTGGCGCACGAAGTCCTTCGCGCGCACCTGCTCGGCGAACCACGCCGCGTGCAGCATCGGGGCGAGCGGCACGTCGGACTGGCCGGCGGACTCGAGGTGGTGCTCGAAGAGGTAGCGGATCAGGTGCGCCGCGTGTTCGTCGTGCGTCATCGCCCACTGGACGAGCGCGGTGGCGCTGGCCGGCGACTCCCACGAGAGCAAGGGCCCGTCGAGCTTCCAGCGGCCCGTCGCCCACAGCCCATCGACGGCCTGGCGCAGGCGGCGAAGGGCCCGCGAGTGCGGCTCCTTCCCGGTGAGGCCCGGCCACGCGAGGAAGAGCTGGAAGGCGTGCTGCTGCACGCGCTCGGCGCGCAGCCGCGCTTCGCGGTACCGGCGCTCGGCGAGGTCGACCTCGAGGCCCACCGCCATCTCCACGGCGCGGCGCGCGGCCACCTGGTGCGCGACGCGATCGAGCGAGAACGCGCTGCTCACCCACTCGGCCGCGTCCGCGGCGAGCAGGCCTGCCGCGTGGCGCTCGAGGTCCGGCGGCTGTGGCGCGACGAGGTGGACCCGCCGGACGGTGCCGTCCGCCGCGTCCAGCTGGATCGTGAGGTCACCTTCGCCCCGCATGTGCGCTGCCCTCGACTCGGTCGGGGTCGGGCGCTGCAGCGCTCGTGCCTCCTGCCTCGACAGGCGTCGCCAACCCCCGGCCGCGCACGAAGTGCGTGCCGGGCCGGCGGGTCGCAGGTTCTGCCGCGCCTACTCCTTCGAGAACAGCTGCTTGACCTTCTGGAAGAAGCTCTTCGCGTGGGGGTTGATGTCTTCCCCCGAGAGCTCGGCGAACTGCGCGAGGAGCTCGCGCTGCTTGCTGCTCAAGTTCTGGGGCGTCTCGACGATGACGCGCACGTGCTGGTCGCCGCGCCCGTTGCCGTGGAGGTGCGGCACCCCCTTGCCCTTGAGGCGGAAGATCTTCCCGGACTGCGTCCCTTCGGGGATCTTCATCTTCACCATGCCGTCCAGCGTCGGCACCTCGAGCTGCGCGCCGAGCGCCGCCTGCACGAAGCTGATCGGCACCTCGCAGAAAACCTCGTACTCCTCGCGGTGGAAGAGCGGGTGCTCCTTCACGTGCACCACCACGTAGAGGTCGCCCGGCGGGCCGCCGTGCTCGCCGGGCTCGCCTTCACCGGCGAGGCGCACGCGGGTCCCGGTGTCGACGCCCGCGGGGATCTTCACCGAGAGCTCGCTGACCGAGTCGACGACGCCTTCGCCCTTGCAGGCCTTGCAGGGGTCCGACACCACCTGGCCCGAGCCGTTGCACTGGCTACAGGCGCGGGCGACGGCGAAGAAGCCCTGCGTGTAGCGGACCTCCCCGGCGCCGCCGCAGGTGGGGCAGGTGCGCATGTGCTTCGACTTCGAGCCGGTACCGTCGCACTCGGCGCAGCGCTTCGGGCGTGGAATCTTGACGTTCACCTCGGTGCCGAAGGCGGCCTCCTCGAAGGTGAGCTCCAGGTTGTAGCGGAGATCGGCGCCGCGGTTGCGCTGCCGGCCGCGCCGCCCGCCCCCGAAGATGTCGCCGAAGATCTCCCCGAAGATGTCGTTGATGTTGACGGTGTTGAAGCCGCTCTGGAACCCCTCGACGCCCTGGTGACCGAAGCGATCGTACCGGGCGCGCTTGTCGGGGTCCGACAGCACCTCGTAGGCCTCGCTGGCCTCCTTGAACTTCTCCTCGGCGTGCTTGTCTCCGGGGTTGCGGTCGGGGTGGTACTGCATGGCCGCCTTGCGGAACGCTCTCTTCAGCGAATCCGCGTCGGCGTTGCGCTCGACGCCCAGCACCTCGTAGTAGTCCCGCTTCGAAGCCGACATGAGCGGCAGCCTCTATAACGCACCCTTCCCCCTCGGCAATGCGCGCCCTCTCCTCGCAGCAGAAGAATGCCGACCGCCGGGTCTGGCTCCGGCTGGTGGCGCGGGTGCGCCCGCACCGCGGCACGCTGGCGCTCGCGGTGCTCGCGTCGCTGGTGGCGGCGGCGGCGGCCAGCACCTGGGCATCGCTGGTGGGGCCGCTGGCGCAGGGCGTCTTGAAGGGCGGGGCGGTGACGTGGGGCCCGTTGGTCCTGACGAAGGCGGACCTGGTGGGGAAGCTGCCGCTCGGCCTCGTCGCCGTCGCGCTGGTGAAGGGCCTCGGCGGGTGGCTCCACGCGGGGCTGATGGCGCGCGTGGCGCAGGGCGTGCTCGGGACGCTTCGCAGGGATCTCTACGCGCGGCTGCTGGCGCTGCCGCCGGGCTGGTTCGAGCAGCGGCACTCGGGCGAGCTCGTGTCGCGCTTCACCAGCGACGTGACGCAGGTGGAGTTCTCGGTGAGCCAGGCCCTGTCGACGCTGGCGAAGGACACGCTGCAGATCCTCGGGCTTCTGACGGTGTGCTTCGTCATCGACTGGCGGCTCTTCCTCGTCGTCTTCATCGTGATGCCGGGGACCATCATCCCCGTGCAGCGCTTCTCGAAAGCGGCCAAGCGCACCGCGACGAGGGGCCAGGCGTCCCTGGGCGCGCTGTCGATGCTGACGGCGGAGCAGCTGCATCACCTGCCGGTGGTGCAGGCCTACGCGCTGGAGGGCGCGGCGCTTCAGAAGTTCGACGCCGAGCAGGCGCGGTACCTCGGCGTGATGAAGCGGTCGCTCTTCATCCGCGGCGCCTTCTCGCCGACGACGGAGTTCCTGGGGCTCATCGGCGTGTCGGCGGCGGTGGTGTTCGGCGCGCGCGCGGTGCTGGCCGAGCCGGAGCTCGCCGGCCGGCTCGTCTCCTTCCTCGCGGCGGCGCTGCTGCTGTACCAGCCGCTCAAGGCGCTTTCGCACACCGCGCAGCAGGTGAGCGCGGGCGCGGGCGCGGCGGCACGGCTGTTCGAGGTGTTGGACGCCGAAGTGCCGCCCGACGCGGGCGCGGAGGCGAAGCCGCTCGCGCAGGCGCTCGAGGTGAAGGGCCTGCGCCTCACCTGGCAGGACGGGCGCGAGGCCTTGAAGGGCGTCGACTTCGAGGTGAAGGCCGGCGAGATGGTGGCGCTCGTCGGGCCGTCGGGCGCGGGCAAGTCGTCGGTGTTGTCGGTGCTGCTCGGCTTCGTACCGCCGACGTCCGGCGAGGTGCGCTGGGACGGGACGCCGCTTTCGCAGTTGTCGACGCGCAGCGTGCGCCGTCAGCTCGCGTGGGTGCCGCAGGAGCCCGTGCTGCTGTCGGGCACGGTGCGCGACAACCTGAAGTTGGGCCGCGCCGACGCCAACGACGCAGCGCTGTGGAAGGCGCTCGAGCGCGCGCACGCGCACGACTTCGTGAAGGGCTTCGAGAAGGGCCTCGACGAGGAGGTGGGCGAGCGCGGCGCGCGGCTGTCCGGCGGGCAGCGGCAGCGGCTCGCCATCGCCCGGGCGTTCCTCGTCGAGCCGTCGCTGCTGTTGCTCGACGAGCCGACCAGCGCGCTCGACGCCTCGACGGAGGCCGAGGTGCAGGCCGGCCTCGCGGAGCTGATGGCCGGGCGCACGACGCTCGTCGTCGCGCACCGGCTGTCGACGGTGCGGCGCGCCCAGCGCATCGTGGTGCTCGCGGACGGGGTCGTGGCCGAGTCCGGGACGCACGACGAGCTCGCGGCGCAGGGCGGCGTGTACGCGCGGCTGCTCGCGGCGGCGCAGGGCGGCGCGCTGGGGTGACGGCGCGCCTCCGGTCGTCGCCGTCGCGCTGTTCGCCGCGCTGAGCGGGTGGCCCGCAGGACGCCGCGTGGGAGGAGTTGGACGGGGAGCAGGGCACCGCAACCCCGAGGTTTTCCGGCTACCGCTCGAGCGCCTGCAGCAGCCGCTGCGCGGCGGCATCGCCGGGGGCCAGCTCGCCGAGGCGGCGGGCGAGCGACACGGCGCGCTCGCGCTCCCCGGCCTCCGCGTACCAGGTGGCGCCGAGGAGCAGCAGCTCGCGGTTCCACGGGTGCCGGCCGAGCGCGGCGTCGACGGCGCGCAGCGCGTCCGCGAGCCGGCCGCCGTCATGGAGCGCGATGGCCTGGACGTACGCGAAGCGTGCGTCGTCCGGCGCCAGCGCCGCGGCGCGCGAGAACTCGGCGAGCGCCTCGTCGGGCCGATGCTGCCGCACCAACGAGAGGCCGAGCGCGTGGTGCACGCCGGCGGCGGGCCCGCGCGTCAGCGCGTCGCGCAGCACCACCTCCGCGCCCGCCTCGTCGCCGCGCGCGCGGAGTACGTCGGCCAGATTCACCGCGGCCTCGCTGAAGGACGGCTCGATGGCGAGGGCCCGGGTGAACGCCACGCGGGCCGCGTCGTCGTCGCCGCGCGCGACGGCGAGATTGCCGAGCGCGAGGTGTGCTTCGGGGCGGTCGGCGCCGAAGCGCAGCTCCGCGACGAGCTCATCCAGCGCCCGCTGGCCGCGCGCGTCCTGCACGGCCGGCGTGCCGGCCAGCGCCCGCGCCGCCTCGATGCGCACCACGCGGACGGGATCGCCGAGCAGCGGCGCGAGCGCCACGGCGCGCGTCGGAGCGTCGATGGCGCCCAGGCCTTCAGCGGCACCGAGGCGGACCAGCGCGTCACGGTCGCGGGCGCCGGCCTCGAGCGCGGCGAACGCCTCCGGTGACGGGAAGCGCGAGAGCCGCAAGAGCGCGCTCGCCCGGACGATGGCGGGCTCCGCAGTCCTCGAGGCGATCTCCACCAGCCGCGCGAGCGCCTTCGGCTCGCCGCGATCGGCGCCCGCGAAGGCCTCGGCGAAGTCCTGGAAGCCGGGCTGGCGCGTGGGGAACCAGCCCGCGACGGCCTGCGCCGCCCACGCCGCGTCGCGCTCGCCGTGGCAGCCGGTGCAGGCGTTCGGCGTACCCAGCGTCACCGAGAGGTCGGGCCGCGGAATTCGCATCGAGTGGTCGTGCCGGAGATCGACCACCATGTACGTCGTCGGCGGCATGTGACAGCCGGCGCAGGAAGCGCCCGCGCTGCCCGGCGCGTGGTGGTGGTGCTCGGGCGCGTCGAAGGTCGCGGCGGCGTGGCACGGCGCGCACACCGCATTGCCCGGCGCACGCGGCCTGCCGGTGTGCGGCTCGTGGCAGTCGGCGCACGTCACGCCGGCGGCGTGCATGCGGCTCTGGAGGAACGAGGCCCAGGTGTAGACTTCGTCGCGCTGCTGGCCGTCGGCGAAGAACAGCCCCGGCTCCAGCAGCGCCGGGCGGAAGGCGTCGAGGAATGGCTGGCCGGCGACGTGCTCATCGGTGAGCTGCCCCCGCCGCGCGTGGCAGCGCGCGCAGACGTCGATTTCCCGCGCGCTCGTGCGCGGCGTCGTGCGCGTGGCCGTCACCGCGCCGCCCGCGAAGGTCCACGCGACGCCGCGGCGCTCGTCCAGCGCGGCGGTGAGCCCCGGGCCCGCGTCGGCCGCGCGCGCCGGTGAGCTCGCCCATGCGACGTGCGCCGAGCCCGGCCCGTGGCACGCCTCGCAGCCGACGGAGACGTCGGTCCACGTGGTGGTGAAGGTGTCCGTCTTCTCGTCGTAGCCCTTGCGCAGGTTCGTCGAGTGGCAGTCCGCGCACTGGTGGTTCCAGTTCTGATCGATGGACGTCCAGTGGAGGCGCTCACCCGCCGCCGGCTCCTGCCCCGGGTAGAGGTGGAACCAGCGCTGCCCGCCCGCGTCGGCGGCGCGCGCGTCCCACGCGATGCCCAGCGCCTGCTTGCGCCCACCGGGGAAGTCGACGAGGAGCTGCTGCAGCGGCGTGAGGCCGAACGTCCAGGTGACGGCGAAGTCCGCGAGGCCGCCGTCGGGCCCGTCGGTGCGCACGAAGAAGCCGCCGTCACGCTGAAAGAAGGTGCTGGTGACGCCGCCCGCGGAGAAGGTCGCGTCGGCGAAGTCGCCGAGGACGGTCGCGGCGGTGGCGGGCTGCATCGCCCGCGCGTGTTGCGAGCCGCGCCAGGCCGCCGCTTCCTGCGCGTGACAGCCGACGCACACCTCGCCGCCGACGTACATCGGCTGCGCTGATTTCACCGGCGCGGGCACCGGCCCGGAGGTGCCGCGGAACCACCAGGCCAGGCCGGCCGCCGACGCGGCGAGGAGCGCCAACGCTCTCCACGCGACGGCGCGCGACCGCGCCGGACGCCCCTCGCGCTCTCGACGGCTCATCACCCGCAGCCTACGGTGCCCTCGCCCGCGGCGCTGCCGCCTCGAGTCGACGACACCGCGTCTCAGTCCCCGCCGAACGCCCCGCGCGCTCCAGCGCGGACCCGCGACGTCCTGCCACGACGACGCTGTCGTCGCTCGCCGGGAGGCGCGACCACGGCGGCCCGGCGCCGCGGACGAGGCGCCACCAGCGTATCGCGACGCCGCGCCGTATGGTGTCGTGCGCCCGACCATGAGCCGAAAGACGCAGGGCCGGCGAGAGCCGGTGGTGGTGCTCGAACACGCCGGGCGCTCTTTCGGCGCGCGCACGGTGCTGGCGGACCTCGAGCTCACCGTGTCCAGCGGGGAGTTGGTCGGCATCGTCGGGCCCAACGGCGGCGGGAAGTCGACGCTGCTGCTCCTCATGGCGGGGCTCCTGCGGCCCACCACCGCTCGCGCTGCACGTCGTCCTGGTGGGCGTGGCGAGCCTCTCGCTGGGCCGCCTGCCGTCGCTCGCGCGATTCGCGCACAAGTTCGGCGCGGCGCCAGCGTGGTGGGTGGCCTTCCTCGTCGGCGCGCCGGCGGCGGCGGCCTTCGTCGGCGCGCTGGGCACGGTCATCTCGGCGCGCTCATCCGATGTCCGCACGTCGATGCAATTCACGTCCTTCTTCATCGGGCTGCTCAGCCTCGGCTTCGGCGCGGTGCTGGTGGACGGCCTCACCCGCGGTGTCGGCCTGCAGCTCCTCTTCGCGGCCGGGTGCCTCCTCGCGGCGGGCCTGACGCTGGCGGTCGGCGCCCGTCTCCTCAGCCGCGACGTGACCGGCTGACACGCCAACCCTCCGGAACACGTCGGGCGCTCCCGCGGTCGCGGTGCTTGGTGTGGCGAAATGACACGACGCTGGGGTACGTCTACCGCCGCATGTCCGCCGCCGAGTCCGAGATGCCCCTGCGCCAGGACCTCACCGCCAGCGTCGTCGTCTTCCTCGTGGCCCTGCCGCTGTGCCTGGGCATCGCGCTGGCGTCGGGCGCGCCGCTCATCGCCGGGCTGGTGGCGGGCGTCGTCGGTGGCGCGGTGGTGGCGCTCGTCTCGGACTCCGAGGTCAGCGTCTCGGGGCCGGCGGCCGGGCTCACCGTCATCGTCGCCTCGGCCATCACCACGCTGGGCAGCTACGAGGCGTTCCTCGCGGCCGTGGTGATCGCCGGCGTGGTGCAGCTGGTGTTCGGTGCGCTGCGACTCGGCGTGTTCGGCGACTACGTGCCGAGCTCCGTCATCAAGGGCCTGCTCGCGGCCATCGGCATCGTCATCGTGCTCAAGCAGATCCCCCACGCGCTCGGCCGCGACTTCGACTTCGAAGGCGAGATGGCGTTCCTCGAGCCCGACGGCAAGGAGAACACGCTCTCGGCCATCGTGAAGGCGGTCTTGAGCTTCCGCGGCGCGGCGGTGCTGGTGACGGCGGCGGCGCTGGGCGTGCTGCTCACCTGGGACCAGGTGACGAAGCGCTTCCCGCGGCTCAAGGTGCTGCCGGCCGCGCTGGTCGCGGTGCTGGCGGGCACGGCGCTCAACGAGCTCTTCGCGCTGCTGTGGCCGGGTTTCGCGCTCGAGGCGTCGGCCGGCCACCTGGTGTCGCTGCCGGTCCCGGAGTCGTTGCAGGCGGTGTGGGACGGGCTGCGTGCGCCCGACTGGGGCGCCCTCAAGACGCAGCAGGTGTACGTCACGGGCATCACCCTCGCGGTGGTCGCCAGCGTCGAGTCGCTCCTGTCGCTCGAGGCGTCGGAGAAGCTCGACCCCTACCGCCGCTATGCGTCGCCGCACCGCGAGCTGTTCGCGCAGGGGCTGGGCAACATCGCGTCGGGGCTTCTGGGCGGCCTGCCGGTGACGTCGGTGGTGGTGCGCACCTCGGCCAACGTGCAGGCGGGCGGGCGCACGCGGCGCTCCGCGCTTGCACACGCGGCGCTGCTCGCGCTGGCGGCCGTGCTGCTCCCGCGCATCTTGAACCACGTACCGCTCTCGGCGCTCGCGGCGGTGCTGATCGTCGTGGGCGTGAAACTGGCGCCGGTGAAGCTGTTCAAGGAGATGTGGGCCGAGGGACCGATCACCTTCGCGCCGTTCATCGCCACGGTCGTGGCGATCGTCTTCACCGACCTGCTCAAGGGCGTGATGATCGGCCTCGCGTTCGGCGTGCTGGTCGTGCTTCGCGCAAACCGGCACGCCGCGATGACGCTGGTGAGCCAGGACCGCTACCACCTGCTGCGCTTCAACAAGGACCTCACCTTCCTCAACAAGGCCGAGCTGAAGGCGAAGCTGGACACGATCCCCGAAGGCGCCACGCTCATCGTCGACGGGACGCGGGCGCTGACGCTGGACCGGGACATCTTTGACGTGCTCGCGGACTTCGAGGCGACGGCCGCGTTCCGCAACATCACTGTCGAGGAGAAGAACCTGCGCGGGAAGCGGCCCGCGCGCTGACGTCTCGGGGGATTCGCGTATGGACTCGTACAAGAAGCTCTTGCTGGCCAACAAGGCCTGGGTCACCGAGAAGCTGGCGATCAGCGCCGACTACTTCGAGCGCACCGCGAAGGACCAGCAGCCGCAGTTCTTGTGGATCGGCTGCTCCGACAGCCGCGTCCCCGCCGAGGACATCACCGGCGCCGAGCCCGGTGAGCTGTTCGTGCACCGGAACATCGCCAACATGGTGGTACACACCGACTTCAACCTGCTCTCGGTCGCGCAGTACGCCGTCGAGGTGCTCAAGGTGAAGCACATCATCGTGTGCGGCCACTACGAGTGCGGCGGCGTGCGCAACGCGATGACGAACACCAGCTTCGGGCTCATCAACAAGTGGCTGCGGCACATCAAGGACGTGTACCGCATGTACCGGCGCGAGCTCGAAACCATCGCCGACCCCGCCGAGCGCGCGAACCGCCTGGTGGAGTTCAACGTCTGCGAGCAGGTGCAGAACCTGGCCGAGACGTCGCTGGTGCAGCGGACGTGGCACACCGAGCAGCGGCCGACGCTGCACGGCTGGGTGTACGACCTGCGCTCGGGCTACCTGAAGGAGCTCGCGCTGATGAAGCCCGGCACGCCGCTCGAGGACATCTACCGCTTCGACTTCGGACCGAAGTGACGCGGGCGCCTCAGCCCGCGAGCCGGGCGAGCCATCTGAGCATGGCGCGTCGGCGACGACGGTCGTGCCGTACGAGGTGGAGGTGCGCGTCGGCACCCATTTCATGGGCTCCTGCGGCGTCTTCGTCGCGGGCGGCGCGGGCTGGGAGGACGGCGGCGGCACCAACGCGGGCACGCAGCCGATGACGTTCGTCGTGCCCTAACACTGGTGCGACGGCGACGCTCGGGGGATAAGCAGGCGAAGCATGTCTCTCCGCCCCGTCGTCCCAGTCCTGGTGGCTTCCTTTTTCGTCGGCGCGCTGCTTGGCGCGTGCGGCACGTCGCGCACCCGCTGCGCCACCGTCGTCTGCGACGGCATTCGCGTGTGTGACGAGGCCACCGGCGCGTGCGTGCTTCCCGACGGCGGCCTGCCCATCATCTCGATGGATGGAGGCGAGGACGCCGGCGAGACGGACGCGGGCGTCGACGCCGGCCTCGCCTGCGTCCCGGACTGCGTCTCGCCCCAGGTGTGCGACCGGGCGACGGGCCGCTGCGTCCAGTGCTTCAGCAACGCCGACTGCGCCTGCCCCACCACGCAGTGCAACCCACAGGGCCTGTGCGAGGCGCCCGCTGCGGACGCGGGACTGCCCGCCGGCGGCGAGGCCTGCGCGTCGGCGCCCATCGTGAACACCTGCGGCCAGTCGCTGGCCTTCTCCGCGGACCTCGCCGCGGCCAACGATGACGTGGTGTCGAGCTGCGGCGCGGCGAGCGGCGGCGGCAAGGACCTGTTGTGGACCTTCGTCCTCGACGCGACGGCGGACGTGCGGGTGACGGCGCGCGCGGCGGTCGCCTCGCTGGCGCAGCCCGTCATCTCCCTGCGGCGGAGCTGCCGCGCCGACGAAGAGCTGGCCTGCACCGACGGGCTGGGCGGCACCGCCACCTTCCGCCTGAAGAGCCTCCCCCCCGGCGCGTACACCGTCGTCGTCGACAGCTACGACGCCGCGACGTCAGGCCGCGTCGACGTGACGGTGGACCTCCTCGCGCCGACGCTGCCGCCCAACGAGACGTGCGCGACCGCCGCGGCGCTGACGCCCGGCACCGACGTCACCGTCGACCTGTCCACCGCCGACGACGACCTGCAGGTGAGCTGCAACTCCGCCGCGAACAGCCCCGAGGCGGTGTACGCGGTGACGCTGCCGACGACGCAGGACCTCGTCGTCACCGCGACGGGGACGGGCACGCTGAACCCGGCGCTGGCGCTGCGGCGCTCGCCGTGCGCGACCGGCGCGCAGCTGAGCTGCTTCAACGCGGGCGCCACCGACAGCGAGACGCTCATCGCGCGCAGCCTCGCGGCCGGCACGTATTACATCATCGTCGAGCGCGTCGGCCCGGCGGTCGGCACGGTGACGGTGCGCGCCACGCTGTCGCCGCCCAGCCCGCCGCCGGCCAACGACACCTGCGCCGCGCCGCGCGCCATCACCTTCCCCCAGGGCTCGACCACCACCAGCTTCAGCATCGACACCTCGCTGGCCACGGACTCGACGTCGGCGAGCTGCAACCTCGAGCCCAACAGCCCCGAGGCCGTGTACTCGCTGACGCTGAGCTCCAGCCGCCGCGTGAGTGTCACCGCCAGGGCCAGCGCCGGCGCGAACACCGACGCCGTCCTCTACCTCCGCAGCGCGGCGTGCGACGAGACGAGCGGCGTCGAGGTGGCCTGCAACGACGCGGCGCCGCCGGGCCCCGACAGCCTGAGCGAGGTGCTGGCCGCCGGCACCTACTACCTCTTCGTCGAAGGCTACGGCCCCGCGGGCGCGGGGCCCACCGACGTCACCGTCACGCTGGGGCCGTGAACGGCGGCCCGCTCGCGCCGGCGAAGCTGCCCCCGGCGCCGCCCGGCCGCGAGCCGTTCGCGCGGGTGACGCTGGGCCCCAACCGCGTCTCGCTCCTCAAGGACGGCCTGCAGGCCTTCCCCGCAATGCTGGCGGCGATCGCCTCGGCGCAGTCCACCGTCTGCCTCGAGACGTACATCCTCAGGGACGACCTCAACGGCACCCGCTTCATCAACGCCCTCATCGAGCGCGCGCAGGCGGGCGTGGAGGTGCTGCTCATGTTCGACGCCTGGGGCTCCGACGTGCAGCCCGCGACGGTGGGCCGGCTGCGCGAGGCGGGCGTGAAGGTGCTGGCGTTTCGCCCGGTGCGCTTCACGCCGTCGCTGGGGCGGCTCGTCGCGCTCTTCCGCCGGCGAAACCACCGCAAGTCGCTCGTCATCGACGGGCGCCTCGGCTTCACCGGCGGCCTCAACCTCACCGACGACTACGCGGCCCCGGAGGACGGCGGGCGCGGCTGGCGCGACACGCACCTCGGCATGGCGGGCCCGGCGGCGCAGGAGCTCGAGCGACTCTTCCTGGAGACGTGGCGCGCGCAGAAGGGGCCGGCCTTCGACGCCGCGCGCTTCGTGCGCCCGCGCGCCGCCGGCTCGCAGAGGCTGCGCATCATCGGCAACCACTTCGCGGTCGACCGCAAGGGCGTGCGCCGAGCGTACCTCGACGCCTTTCACCGCGCGCGCTCGCACATCTTCCTCACGCACGCGTACTTCGTGCCCCCGCGGAAGGTGCTGAAGGCGCTCATCCACGCGGCGCAGCGGGGCGTGCGCGTGGCGCTGGTGCTGGCGGCGTCCACCGACGTGAAGCTGGTGCTGTACGCGGCGCGCGGCCTGTACCCGCGGCTCCTGAAGAATGGCGTCGAGGTGTACGAGTGGAAGGGCCGCGTGCTGCACGCGAAGACGGCGGTGGTGGACGGGACGTGGAGCACCGTGGGCAGCGCCAACCTCGACGCGATGAGCCTGCGGCACAACCTCGAGGTGAACGCGGTGGTGGCGGATCCGGTGTTCTCGCAAGCCGTGGAGCGGCTGTTCGTCGAGGACCTCGAGCACTGCGAGCGGGTGACGCTGGAGACGCTCAAGGGCTTCGGCTTCATCGCGCGCGCGCTGTCGTGGCTCGCGTTCCGGCTGCGGCACTGGCTGTGAGTCAGCGCGGGGAGTCCCGCTCGAGCGCCTCGTCGAGGTACGCCAGCAGGGCAATGACGGGTTCGACGGGCAGCCCGGTGCAGCGCTCAGCGCGCACGAGCGAGCCCGCGGCCACGTGCGCGCGCGAGGAGCGGGCACGCTGCGACGCCTTCGCGCACCAGCTCGCGGCGTATCAGCACGTCGTCGGCCAGCGTCCGCAGCCGGGGCCGCCTCGGAAGCGGCGGCAGCTCGAGGCCTGGGAGGCCGACCCCGTCGTACGCCCCGAGATCGCCGGGCGGCGCTCCGACGACTCGGCTGGCCCTGCACCGACGCCGCGGCCGTCATGCTGCCCGCGTCGGCGACCGCCCTGAAGACCAGCAGGAGGTCGAGCGCGTTCCGCCCGTGGAACGGACGATTGCGCTGCGCTTCACGTGTGCGTCAGCACCGTCGCCCGCATATGAAGGACCATGATGGGTCAGCCGCCCAGCCGCTTCACCCGCCGCCGGGGCCTCGCCCTGGCGCTCGCCGGCGCCGCCGCGGCGACCGGCGTCGGCCGCGCGCTGTCGCGCAACGCGCCGTCAACCCAGGAGAGGAGGCCCATGGCCACCCCCACCGGCCGCATGCCCTCGCTGTTCCTCGCGCACGGTGCGCCGATGCTGCTCGACATGCCCGACTGGGTGGGCGAGCTGAAGGCGTGGGCCGACGCGCTTCCGCGCCCGACGGCGGTGCTCATGGTGTCGGCGCACTGGGAGGAGCGGCCGATGACGCTCGGCGCCACCACGACGGTGCCGCTCATCTACGACTTCTCCGGCTTCCCCGAGAAGTACTACCGCCAGCAGTACCCGGCGCCCGGCGCGCCGAAGCTAGCCGAGCGCGTGCGGCAGCTCGTCGGCGCCACCCAGAAGGTGCAGGACGCTCCCCAGCGCGGCCTCGACCACGGCGCGTACGTGCCGCTGGTGGCGATGTACCCGACGGCCGACGTGCCGGTGCTGCAGGTGTCGCTGCCGACGATGGATCCGCGGACGCTGCTCGACCTCGGCGCCGCGCTCGCGCCCCTGCGCGACGAAGGCGTCCTCCTCATCGGGAGCGGCTTCATCACCCACAACCTCCGCACCTTCTCGATGCGGCCCAACCCGCAGACGCCGGCGTGGGCGGCGGACTTCGACGGCTTCGTCGCCGACGCGCTGTCGCGCAAGGACGTCGACTCGCTGCTCGACTACCGCGTGAAGGGCCCGGGCGTGGACATCGCGCTGCCAACGCACGAGCACTTCGTGCCGCTGTTCGTCGCCCAGGGCGCGGCGCTGGGCGAGGCCGCGTCCTTCCCCATCACCGGCTTCTTCGCCGGCACCTTCACCAGGCGCTCCGTGCAATTCGGCTGAACCGCTGGACTGCGTCGCCAGCGGTGTGCGCGCGACCGAGGCACCGCTTCGCATGTCCCATGGCGAGCAAGGCGGCGGCTCGGGGACCGTCTGCAGAGCCCCTTCATCGAGGGATGACCTGCCGCCGGTCCCGGGCCGCGCCTACAGCGGATCGTCGAGGAACGCCGGGCGGATGTCCGTCACCTGCCCCCAGCTCGCGTTGAGGCGATCGGGGCCGGGGTTGGGCCCGTTGATGACGAAGCCGAAGTCGATGCGCAGCACCTCGCGGTTGAGCTGCGGGAGAAGAATGCGGAAGCCGACGCCCGTGGTGTGCACGAAGACAGGCTTCGCGTCGAAGGCGCTGCCCACGTCGTAGAAGAGCACCACGCCCACCCACGTCGTCCACAGCTCGAAGGCGCGCGCGCGGTACTCCAGGTTGCCCAGCACCATCTGCCGCCCCGACAGCTCGTCGGGGTAGGCGCCGCGCAGGCCCGTGCTGCCGCCGAGCAGCAGCTGCCGGTTGTCGAGGTCGTTCCACTTGAAGTCCACCAGCACGCGCGCGACGAAGCGGCCGCCGGAGAACTCCGGCGAGTAGTTCACCACCTCCGCCGCGACGCGCTGGTTGGCCGGCGACTGGCCCGGCCGGAGCCGCACGCCGCCGGCGAGCGCCACGGTGAAGAGATCGCCCGCCTTCAGGAAGCGATAGCGCACCGCCGCCGCGAGCTCGACGAAGTGGTTGGGCGTGAAGAGCGGCACCGCCCAACGCGCGCCGCCCTGCACCAGCCAGCCGAGCTGATAGTCCTCGGACAGCTGGTAGGTGTCGACGTTGCGCAGCACCTGGAAGTCCGACGGGAAGGCGCGCGCGAAGGCGGACAGGTACGTCACGTTCTCCGAGCGCGGCAGGTAGTTGTCGTTGAGCCACGCGGCCTGCGCCCGGGACAGCATCGACTCGGTCGGCGCGGCGTACTGCCGCACGTAGCCGCCGAGCGCGGCGGTGAGGTCGACCTTGATGGCGCGGCCGAAGCTGCGCGTGCCGGACGCCTCGGTGGTGAGCTCCCGCGCGTCGTACACGTACGGCACCGTCTCGCTGCCGCTCTCGTCCGGGTACGGCAGCTGCCAGATGTTGGCGCCGCGGAAGACGCGCCGCTTGCGCACGTTCCACGACGCGGTGAGGAGCCCACCCCACCGCTGGTCGAGCGTGATGAGGGGGCTCCCGAAGCTGACGCTGCCCGACGTGCCCTCCGGTCGGCCCGTCTGGCGGTTGAGGACGATGGAGGCCGTCTCGCCGACGTACAGCCGCGAGCCAAACAGCCGGCGCTCGATGAAGGACTGGCCGATGCTGACGGTGTCGAGCCGCAGCACCAGGTTGACGGACACGCGCTGGCCCCAGCCGTTGAAGTTCACCTCGACCAGCTCGAGCGCGAGGTACTGCAAGAGGCTGCCGATGAGCGTGAAGGAGTTGGTCAGGCGGAGACTCCAGCGGTCCTTCGTCACCACCATGAGGCCCACGCCACCGCCCTTCCCCTTCACCGGCACCACCTTCACCACCGCGAGGACGAAGAGGCGGCGGAGGTTGCGCTCGGTCTCCAGCGCTCGCGACGGCTCCCACGCGTCACCTTCGTCGAGCAGCACCTCGCGGCGGATGACGGACTCGCGGGTGCGCTTGTGGAAGACGTTGAGGAACAGCGGGTACGGGTCCGACGGCGCGAAGATGTCTTCCTGGACGATGAGGACTTCTTCGATGCGTTTCCCGTCGGGGTTCGGCTCCAGGACGCGGCCGTGCGTCTCGAGCGCCCAGGTGATGAGACGTTCCTCGTAGCCCGTGTCGGGCGCCGGCGCCGTCGCCGCGAGGAGGACCACGAGCAGCCCGTGCACGGCACCCGAGTGTAGTCGCCGCACGAAAGCGGGCGAGCGGAACCTGTGGACGCCTCGGGTGCGCATCGCGCCAGCATGGGTGCGCTCGGCCCGAGCCGTCCGCACCGTTGCCCGTCGCTCGGCGGCGTGAAGCCACCACGCAGTCACCACCTCGTCCCCGTGTCCTCGTCGCGCAACCCGCCCGGAATTGGGAGGTCGACCCAGGCCAGCCCACGCCGCCGGGGTCGAAGCCCCTCAAGGTGTTGAAGGGGGCGCTGGTTTCGTGTGACAAGGCCTCCTGACGAGCAGGAACGCCGGAGACGGGCGCGCTCGCCCGTCGACCGGTCGAACTCCACCCAGGGAGCCCACATGAAGTACCTGAGCATCCTTCGCGCCTCCGAGAAGTACCGCAACCTGCCCATGCCGGCGGCCCTGGGAGAGGCGATGGGCAAGTTCATCGAGAAGAGCCAGAGGGCGGGCGTGCTGGTTGACACAGGCGGCCTCGGCCCGACGCGAGACGGTTTCCGGATGCGGGTGGCGCAAGGCAAGCTGACCACCGTCGACGGCCCCTTCACCGAGAGCCAGGAGGTCATCGGCGGCTGGGCAATCATGCAGGCGGACTCGAGGGCAGAAATCCTGCGGCTCACCGCCGAGTTCCTGGAGCTGTACCGCCAGCACTGGCCCGAGTTCGAGGGCGAGTGCGAGGTCCGGCCGATCGAGTTTCTGGCCAGCGACGCAGGCGGCGCGCAATAGCCGGCGCCTGGCGCCCGGCGGGGACGGGGGCCTGGAAGTCCGACCGCTCCTCGAGGCGGACGACTTCGGCGACGCGGTCACGCCGGAGCTGCGCGCGCAGGAGGAGCGTCTGCGCGCCCGGGTCGAGCAGCATGGCTTGAGGAGACCTGGCGTGGCGCCTCGGGTGAAACCGCTCGCGCCTTCCTCGTGCCCGAGCCACCCGCACCCGGCGCATCGATGCCCCGAGGCGTCGAGGGGCGGGCGAGCTGGCCGGTCGGCACCGCGCCGGCCATGCCGCCTTGCGCAACTCACGAGGCCCCGCCGACGCGCCAGCGCGCGTAGCCGTTCGCCCGCTCCCACTCGCTCGCCTCGAGCGCATGGGTTTGCATCGCCTCGAGGCTCTGCTCGAATCGCACGCGCGGCGCCTGGTGCGGCCCCAGCGCCTCCACCGCATCCGCCCACGCGGTGAGCAACGCGTGCACCGGCTCGCCCGGCTTCACGCGCCGCCGCACGTCTCGCGGCAGCCAGTCGCGGAAGAGCCACGGCGAGAAGCCGCGCGAAAAGTCGGTGTGGAACAACAGCGCCTCGCGTTCCAGCCGGCCGCCGCGCCTGCGGAGGACCCACGCCGCCGTCACGCACCCCTCGGTGTCCGTGCTGCCTTCCAGCACGAGGCCGCCCTCGCCCGCGGCCGCGCCGAGCGCCGCGTGAATCGCCGGCACCTCGTCCTCGCGGTAGCCGCGGAGCACGTTCATCGCCCGCACCAGGCACGCCGGGCCCAGCGCCGCGAGCGCGCCGAAGTCGCCCCGCACCAGGCGCACGCCCTCGACGGCCGTCACCCGCGCCGCGTCGCGCTCGACGCCCACCACCTCGAGGCCCGGCGCCACCGCGCGCACCGCCGCGGCCAACTCCAGCGTCGTGACCGGAAGGGCGCCGTAGCCCACGTCCAGCACGCGGCCGCCCAGGCGCAGCACGGACGCGCGCTCGTGACACACCCAGGCGTCCAGGGCAGCGAGGCGGCCGGGGCGGGTGCGCGCCCGCACGGGACGGCCGACGGGCGCTTCGCCGCCGGTCACCGCGCGACGTGCACGGACACCGGCGCCGAGGCCGACGGCGGCGTGCCCGCGCCGGAATTCAGCGTCGCGCGCAGGGTGAAGTCGCCGTCGAGCTGCAGCCCCGCGCTGTCCTCCAGCGCGAAGTCCGCTTCGTACGTCTTCGCCTCGCCCGGCGCGAGCGTCAGCGTCGTCATCGCGAAGGTGCACACCTGACGCTCGGACAGCCGCGCCACCGTGCGCCCGCTCGCCGACACCACTTCCAGCTCGAACTGGCAGCCGCTGGTGAAGCGGAAGTCCTGCGTCGCGCTCGAGCCATTCTTCACCTCGAAGCGCACCTTCGCCACCGCCGTCTCCGCGTTCGACGGGCACGGGGTGGTGATGCAGGCGATGGTGTTCGGCTTCGAGGTGTACGACGCCGCGTCCAGCGACACGCGCGCGGTGGTGGCCGCCGCGGGCACCGGCTTGCCGTTCACCAGCGCCTCCTTCAGCACGAAGCGCTCGCCGCGCCCGGTGCGGAAGGCGACGAGGCCCACGCGCGGCACGAAGGACAGCTCGGTGAAGGCCGGCGGCGCGCAGAAGGCCGTCGGATCCGGCTGCTGCGAGAAGGTGATGGTGCGGGTGTCGGTGAAGTCCCCGGCGGGCGTCTCCACCCGCGCGCCCGTCGCGCCGCGGCGCACCGTGAAACGGCTGCAGGTGCCCTCGCCCAGCGTCCAGCTCGTGCGCGCGTAACCGAAGCGCACGAAGGGCACCCACGCCGCGCCGTTCCAGAGGAGAAGCGTGGTGGTGTTCGCGCTCGCCTGGCCGACCCACACCGGCTGCGTGTACAGCCCGGAGAGGAGCGCCATGCCGTCGCCCACGTCCGTCAGCCTCACCGTCCGCTCGCCCGAAGCCGACGTGAAGACCCAGGTGTTGCCTTCCTGCATCGGCAGCCACGTCGCGGCGCGGCTCGTCGCGGTCAGCTCGCCCTCGACCGTCTCCACGTCGTCGACGCCGTCGTCCGCCCCCAGCATCGCCGTCGCGTCCGGGCCACCGCAGCCCACGAGGCCCACGAGCGAAAGCAGCGCCATCGACAGCCACCCGTTGCGAGCCATGTGTCACCCCCGGCGAGCGAGACGCGGCGGCGTATGCCCAGCACCTCCATCCAAGTCAATGGCTTCGGCTGGGTTGATGGCCGTCGTGGTGACAGCGGCGGCACCTCGTGCGGGAGTCCTCGGCGCGCCACTCCGGAGACCGCGGCGAGGGCTTTCGATTCTCAAGCGCCGTCAGCGCCAGCTGAGCTCGAGCTCGATGCGCTCGGCGGCCGTCTTCTCCCACTTCGCGTGCAGCTCGACGTGGAAGAGGCTCGACGCCAGCGAGCGGAAGAGGCCCACGTACACCTGGATGGGCAGAACCTCTTCCTTGAACACCAGCTTCGCCCTGTTCGCCGACGACTCGCTCACCAGCCGGTGCCCGGGGGCGATCATCGGGTTCACGGTCGCGAGCAGCGGCTTGAAGAGCGACTGCGGCCCGCCGGCCTTGAGCGTCTCGAGCGACTTGCCGAACGGCGACTTGAGCAGCGCGTCCATCGTGTAGTGGCCGAGCTGCTCGAAGGCGTCCTCGACGCTGCGGCGCCTGGGCGCGAGCAGCTCCACGGCCTTCCACAACAAGCGCAGAAACTCGGGCGTCGGGTACGCGAGCGAGTCGACGTACGCCTTCGGCTCCTTCGCGGCCTTCCGCAGCTGCGGCTCGGCCGACGCGCCCACCAGCCGCAGCACCGCCGCGATGAGCGCGTTGAAGAACATGCCGCGCATCGTGTCCGTCGGCGCGGTGCCCGAGATGCGCGCCTCGAGCTCGCGCGCGTCCAGCACGCCGCCCGTGTTGCGCTCCTGCTTCGTGGACCGCGGGGCGTTCGCCAGCTCGTCCAGCGTGGGCGCCGACTTGTCGGTGGAGTGCGTCACCTCGCCCGGCGCGGTGAGCACCGGCTCGATCTCGACGTCCTCGGGGAACAGCTCGCGCATGAAGGCCGCGAGGTGCGCGCTGGTCGCCGGCAGCCGCTGCCTGGCCAGGAAGCTCTCGATGGCCTTCTGCAGCTCGCCGGCCGTCTGGTAACGGGACTCGCGGTCGCGATCGAGCGCCTTCAGGACGATGGCGTCGAGCGCCCTGGGCACCCCGCGGTCGAGCTGTGACGGCGGGTGGATGGGCGCGCCCACCACCGCGCGCAGCGTGTCCGTCTCGTTCTCGCGCTTGAAGAGCCGCTCGGTGCAGAGGATTTCCCAGAAGACGATGCCGAGGCCGAACACGTCGCTGCGCCCGTCGAGGTCCTTCCCGTAGGCCTGCTCGGGCGACATGTACGCGTACTTGCCCTTGATGATGCCCGTCGCGGTGCGCACCAGCTTGTTGGCCGCCTTCGCCACGCCGAAGTCGATGAGCTTCACCGAGCCGTTGAAGCCCAACAGGATGTTTTGCGGACTGACGTCGCGGTGGATGAGATCGAGCGGCTGCCCCGACGGCGTCTTCGCCTGGTGCGCGAAGTCGAGCGCCGCCGCGGCGTCGGCGATGACGCGGCACTTGAGCGCCAGCGGCATGCCCCCACGCTTCTCGGTCGCGTGCACCAGCACGTCGCGCAGCGACAGGCCGTGCACGTACTCCATCGCGATGTAGTACTCGCCCTTGTCTTCGCCGAGGTCGTAGATCTGCGCGATGTTCGGGTGGTTCAACACCGCGGCGATGCGCGCCTCGTCGAAGAACATGTTGACGAACTCCTGGTCCTCCTTGAGGTGCTGCAGGAGCGTCTTCACGACGACGAGCTTCTCGAAGCCCGCGGGCCCTTTTTGCTTTGCGAGCCACACCTCGCCCATGCCGCCGACGGCCAGCTTGCGTACGAGGGTGTACCGCCCGAGCGTCTGTGTCACGGCTGCGGCGAGGTGGATAGCACGAGCCGGGCGGACCCGCGCACTCCTCGCCCACCCGCTTTCGAGCCCGCGGGAGTAGGGTTTCCCACCGAGGTGAACGAGTTCGAGCTCATCGACGCCTTCGTCGCGACCTTCGACGCGCCGCCGCCGCCGCTCGGGCCCGGCGACGACTGCGCGGTGCTGCCGCCCGGCCGCGCCACCATCTGCGTCACCACCGACGCGCTGGTGGAAGGCGTGCACTTCACCCGCCGCACCTTCCGCTTCGAGGACGTCGGCCACAAGGCGCTGGCCGTCAACCTGTCGGACCTCGCGGCGATGGGCGCCCGGCCCACCTGGGCCTTGTGCGCGCTGGGGCTGCCGGCCGACGTCACCGCGCGCGACGTGAAGGCGCTCGGCCGAGGCATGGCGGCGCTGGCCCGCGTGCACCGCGTGGCGCTCGTCGGTGGAAACGTCACGCGCTCGCTGCAGCTGACCGTCACCGTCACCGCGGCCGGCGAGGTGCCGCGCGGACGACGGGCGCTGCTGCGCTCGGGTGCTCGCCCCGGTGACGTCGTCTACGCGTCGGGCTTCCTCGGCGACGCGGCGTTGGGCCTCGAGCTGCTCACCGCGCGCCGGCCCGTGCCCCGAGCGCTCGCCCAGGCCCAGCGGCGGCCCGCGCCCCATCTCGCGTGGGCCCTGTGCGCGGCGCCGTTCGCCTCGGCCGCCATCGACGTCTCGGATGGCCTCGTGCAGGACCTGGGGCACGTCTGCCGCGCGTCGCGGGTGGGCGTGGACCTCGACGGCGAGGCGCTGCCCATCTCCCCGGCCCTGCGCGGCGCCGTGTCCTTCGAGCGCGCGCGCCGGCTCGCCCTCACCGGCGGCGAGGACTACGTCGTGGTGGCCACCGTGCCCGAGCGCAGGGCCGAGGCCTTCGAGCGCGCCATGGCCCGCGGCGGCTTCGACGCCCACCGGCTGGGCCGCGTGTCCAGCGTGCGCGGGGTGCGCGTGGACGGCCGCCCGCACCGCGGCCCCGGCGGCTTTCAACACGTGAGGTGAGGTGCGCAGCCTCCCGCGCCGCTCGCATGTCCCTCCCAGCTTCCCTCGGCACCTGCCCGGCGGCGCGGCGCCTGCCGTCCGGGCCCGCACCTCGGCGCCAACGGCGAAATGGACGGCGATGGCGCGCCGCCCGAATCGCCTCCGCGGCCCGGCGAAACCACTCGCCCTGCGCTGTGTGAGTGCCCGGAGGAACTCCGCACCGGATGCAACGCCCGATGCGATGATCTCTCCTCCTCTTGAGCCAGACGCTTCCCCACCGCTGGGCCCTGGCCTGGGAATCGGGGAGCCGGAGGTAGGAGAACAGAGCCTCTCCCCTTCCATTCAGAAGAGCGCGATTTCGCTTCCAGCGCTTTCGACCCGACGCCGGGCGGCAGCAGGGTGCCTCCGGGCGGCGGCGAGGGCGTCGCGCGCGGGCGCGAGTCAGGCGGGGGTGGCGGTGGAGTCGGACTTCTTGCGCGCGCCCTTCCCGTCGGAGGGCATGAGGGCCTGGAAGCGCGCGGCCATCTCGGGTTGGAGGACGAAGGCGACGGTGCCGGCGGCGACAATGGCGTCGACGGCCTTCTCGATGCGGCGCTGGAGTTGGGCGCACTCGGCGGTGGGCGTCCTGGGTGCGGGTGGCCTCGCGCAGCGCCTCGGAGGCCAGCGTCGCGGCGGCCCGCTTGCCTTCGAAGCCATCGAGGTCGGCCGACAGTCCGTCCAGCAGCCCCGGCGGCAACCGCGGCTCGAGGAGTGCCCGTTGCTACACCGCCAGCGCCGGCGCGCCCCGGCCGATGCGCGCCACGCCAGCCGTCGCCCACCTCGTCTTCACCGTCGTCTCCATATGTGGAATTCCACGTAAAACTGCGGAAGCGCGGCGGCAATGAAAGTCCCTGTCAAGTCCCCCAAGTGTCAAGTCGGATGCGCCTGCCGCCCCACGCCTCCGGGGAAGGGGCGTTTCCCGCTCAGATCAGACAGACGTCTTCGCGTCCCGTGGCGCGGCGTGCGGCGCAGCACGTCGCCGTCGGCGCGGGCGCGGGCGAGCCGCCGGTACAGCCGCTTCGAGCGCGCCTGCGTGGACGCATCCAGCGGCAGCGCCCTCCTCGAGCGTGCGCACAGGCTGCGCCAGCCGTTTCCGCTGCGCCCCGCGAGCGAACTTCAAGACGCAAGCGAGAATCACCAGCCGCTTGCGCAGCTCCGCAAGCGCCGACCCGGCATGTGCTTCCCCGCCGGGCGAATGCCTCCCTCGCCGCCACTCCTCCTGCCGCCGCGCAGGCCGCGTCTGGAGACGCCGCACGCGCTGGCGCGTGCCTCGCCTGCCGTGTGCTGGAAGGCGGCACTTCGAGTCCTTGCGCCTCGCCCCCCCATCACGGCACATTGCCAGACACAGGACACACCGAAACGGGGAGGTTTCCATGAGGCAGATGTCGAGACAGCGGCGTGGCTGGAGGGGTGGAGTGCGCTGGGCGGTGGCGGGTGCGGGTGCGCTGACGCTGTCCCTGGCGCTGGTGGCGGCGGCGTGTGGAGAGGCCGGCGGAGTGCGAGGGCCTTCCACCGCGGTGGCCACCGCGGTGACGGCGGAGGCGCGGGCGCGGGCGGTGGAGGTGCTGGCCGGCAAGCACCTCGAATTGGCGCAGCGGCTGTCGACGGGGCGTTTGGTGCCGTGGCAGGCCGCGCCGGGAGGGGAGGGAGCGACGTCTCTGGCCCTGCCGGCGGGCTTCACGCAGCCGCTGTCCGTGGCGCTTCCTGCGTCGGGCGCCGGGGCGGTGGAGGTGGCCCTGGGCGCTGTGAAGGTGACGCTTCGGCCGGTGGGGGCCGACGCTTCGTCGAAGCTGGAGAGGAGTGGGACGTATGCGGTGTACGCCAACCAGTACCCCGCGACGGACGGCTTCGTGGTGGGGGGCAGCGACTTCGTCGAGGCCCTCTGGCTGCTGAAGGACGAGGCGGGCCCGCGGCGCTTCGAGTGGGAGGTGGACGCGCCGGGGTGGATGAAGCGGCTGCGTTTGGACGCCGACGGGGGCGCGTCCCTCCTCAACCAGCAGGACGCGGTGGTGCTGCGGGTGCGTCCTCCCGTGGCGGTGGATGGTGAGGGGCGGCGACTCGACTGCCGGCTGGAGGTGACGGGGACGCGGCTGGCCGTCGCCCTGCGGGAGGAACCTCGTGCGTACCCGGTGCTGGTGGACCCGGTGGTGGAGTTGCCGGGTTGGAACAACATGGCGCCATCTGTGCGCCAATTCCACGCGATGGCGACGTTGGGCACGAAGGTGGTGCTGTTTGGCGGCAAGGACACCAATTCCACCAGCAGTAACCCTCTGTCCGACACGTGGGAGTGGGACGGAACGAATTGGATACAGCGCTTTCCCGCGACGAATCCTCCGGCCCGCGCCTACCACGCGATGGCGACGCTGGGTGCGAAGGTGGTGCTGTTTGGCGGCCGGGGCACCAGCAACACCTTGCTCTCCGACACGTGGGAGTGGGACGGGACGAATTGGACGCAGCGCAGCCCCGCCACGAGTCCTCCAGCGCGCCACCTCCACGCGATG
>JBFMAB010000013.1:0-117838 GCA_040755835.1 Myxococcota bacterium | reverse complement strand
TCCGGCGACATCAGCACCAGCATCGAGCCCTGTCCGTCGTTCGTTCCACGCATGGCCAGCACCAGATCACGCCTCGGTACGGCCAGTCGATCGTCTCGAGGCGTTTTTCAGCAACCTGCTAGAAGACGCCGATGTTGAAGTGGATGACGAAGCTCGGCTCGTTGATGACGCGGTCCGGCGACAGGTTGAAGCCCACGTCGAGCGCCAGGGGGCCCACGGGCGTGCCGTAGCGCAGGCCGGTGCCGGCGATGGCGCGGAACGGCCACATGCTGTCCGGCACCGCGAGCCAGAGGTTGCCCGTCTCGAAGAAGACGCCCAGGTCGACGCTGGAGAACACCGGGAACCGCAGCTCGGCCTTGAGCAGCGCGAAGAGCTCGCCGCCCTGGGACGGCACCTGCCGCCCCGAACGGATGGTGAGCGCCGCCGACGAGCAGCCGTCCTTGTTCGCCAGCACCCCGCAGTCCCGCACCTCCTGCCGGTACTGGGCCCGCTGGTCCTCGGCGAGCAGCTGATCTTCGTTGAAGCCGCGCATCGACGTGGAGCCGCCCAGGAAGAAGCGCTTCACCGGCGGCGTGGTCGAGCCCGAGGACAGGGGGAAGATGCGGCCCGCCCGCGCCGACAGCGCCAGCACGAAGCGGCTGCCGAGCGGCACGTAGCCCGTCAGCAGCCCGGACAGCTTCACGAAGTTCACCACCACCTCGGCGCCCTTCTCGTCGATGGCGCTCAGCGCCCCGGTGAGATCCGCCGCGCCCTGCACCAGCAGGCCCTTGCGCGGGTTGGCCGCGTTGTCGCGCAGGTCCAGCGTCGGGCTGAAGCGCACCGTCTGCAGGAAGAAGTTGCCGAACAAGAAGCGCAGGCGCTCCTGATCGAGCACGTTGGTCGTCTGCGTCGGATCCGTGGACGCGCTGGTCGGGAGCACGCGCGACCAGTCGAGCTCGTACTGCAGCGCCAGGGTCAGCTTCGGCTTGAGCCACTCGAGCCGGGGGATCTCGAAGATCCGCTGCCAGTCCAGCGTGGGCACGCCGGCGAACCGCGTGAAACGGAACTGCTGGCGGAACACCCGCTCGCCGATGACGTCGAAGCGCAGCCCGAAGCCCTTGGGCAGCACGCTGCGGCTCGAGACGGACACGTTCCCGCGACCACCGATCTGCTCGTACGCGGCGAGGTCGCTCACGTCGACCTGCTTCGACAAGGCCGGCGCGGACAGCGCGAAGAAGTTCACCTGCAGGTGCGCGTTCAGGTTGATGGCTCGGCCGCCGAGGTTGGGGGCGCTCAGATCCACCACCACGCGGGGGCCGTCGGCGAGGAAGTAGCCGAGGCCGAACTCGCCCGACATGCGCGCGCGCTCGCGCGTCTTGAGCAGCACCGTCTTGAGCGGCTCCGGGCGATCGGGCGCGAGCATCTCCACCTCGACGCTGCGGAAGATGCCCAGGCCCATCAGGTTCGCCTGCGTCGTCGCCAGCGTCTCGGCGTCGAGCGGCTGGCCTTCCAGCATCGTCGCCTGCCGCAGCACCACGTCGTCGTAGGTCCGGTCGTTGCCGACGGGGAGGATCGCCCGCACCCGCACCAGCGGGCCGGGATCCACCGTCAGCACCGCGTCGACGCTCCGGCCCTCGTCGCCCACGCGGTACTCCGCGGCCACCTGCGCGAACACGTACCCCGAGCGCCCGAGCTCGCGCGCGACGTCCTGGCGGAGGCGATCGAGCGCCTGCGGGCTGAAGACGGCGCCCTTCTGCACCTGCCGCATCCCCTCCGAGGTGAAACCCTCGGGCAGCCCGCGCGCGGTCAGCGAGTGGTAGTGGGCCTCGGCACCCTCCTCGACGCGAAAGCGCACCCGCGCACCGCCGCGGTCGATCGCCACGTGGTCGAGCACCACCGTTCCCGACAGGTAGCCCCTCTGCCGGTACAGCGCCGTCATCGCCCGCGCCGCGTCGGCCCACACCTCCTCCACCAGCACCGTGTCCAGCGGTGGGCTGGGCAGCTCGCTCAGCGGCGCCACCGGCCCCCGGCCCTCGAGCCGCAGCGGGTCGCCCAGCGGGTGCACGTCGAAGCCCACCTCCGGCGCGCTCGCCTCCATCACGCGCAGCAGCACGTCGCGCAGCTCGCCGTCGGACACCGCAGTGTTGCCGTCGAACGTCAGCTCCACCACCCGCAGCGCCGCGCCCTCCTCGATGACGAAGCCCAGCGCCGCGCTGCGCGTCCCGGGCCGCACCACCTCCTCGGTGGTGACGCGGACGTCGTGGAACCCGCGGAAGCGGTAGAAGCGCTCGAGCTTCTGCGCGAGCCGCGCCGCCATCAGCCCGTCGAGGAGCTCCTCGCCCGAGTAGGCCAGCACCGCCGCGAGGGTGCTGGACGCGACGTGCTCGTTGCCCGAGAAGACCAGCTCGAAGCGCGGGCCCGCGACGATGGGCAGCACCAGCCGCCCGTCGTCCTGCACCTGCGGGGCGCCGACGCGCGCGCGGTAGAAGCGCTCCCGCTGCAGCAGGGCGCGCACGCGGGTCAACCCCTTCTCGATGGCGTCGAGATCCATCACGTCGCCGGGGCTCACCTCGAGCTCGCGGCGCAGGCGCGACAGCTCCACGCCCGGCTCGCCCACCACCGACAGGCTGGAGATGCGCAGCGGCGGGCCCTCGTCCACCAAAAAGCCCACGTTGACGCCGGGGGCGTCCGCGTCGGTGCTGTCCGACACGCGGGTCTGCACCTTCACCTCGCGGTAGCCGCGCCGGTGGTACAGCGTCGCCACCTTCTCTGCGGCGTGCGCCGCGCGCTCGGGCCAGTACTCGGCGCCGCGGGTGAGCCGCGAGGCGGCCACCACCTCCGCCGGCGTCAGCGCCTGGCAGCCCTCGGCGTACACGTCGACGACGGACTGTCGGGGCGTCAGCTCGATGGTCAGCTCGAGGCCCGCCCCGGTCCGCACGCCCACCACCTCGACGTCGCTGAAGCGGCCGGTGGCGTAGAGGTTCTCGATGGTGCGCTGCACCGCGCGCCGCGAGAAGGCCTGCCCCTGACGGACGGCCACCAGGTTGGGCACCCGGTCGAGCAGCCTCACGTCCGCGCCCGCGGGCAGGCGCACCTCGACCGAGCTCACGGTGAGCGGCGCGCCCTCCCCCTCGAGCGCCGGCGCCTGGGCGAGGAGCGCCGCCGCCAGGACGAGCGCTATTCCCATTCGAAGAGGAACCGCAGGTCGAGCCCCGGGTTGCCGATGGTGGTGTTCTGGTTCTGGTTGTCCCACTGGGCGCGCGCCGACACGCGCTGGTTGATGCGGTACTCCGCCTGCGCCCTGGTGCCCCGGCCCGTCACGGGCTGAGTCACGCCCACCTTGAGGTTCTCGTCCAGCACCTTGGCTTCCCAGGCCACCGCCGGCTCCGACGTGCCGGTCGCCTCGTTGAAGCTGGTGGTGAAGCGCACCTGCTGGTCCTTGAGGCCCACTGACTGCGAGAGGAAACGCTGCACCTGCTGATCCAGGCCCGAGGCCGACAGGAGCGCCTCGGCGGCGAGGCTGGTGGCCGTGTCGCTGGTGACGCGCTCGCGCGAGGTCACGCCGATGGTGAGCAGCGAGATGATGTCGCCGTCGGGGAGGAACGGCTCGCTGGTGAGGGAAAGCTTCGGGTCGTCGAAGCGGCCGAAGGCCTTGACGTTGACCAGGTAGTCGCGCACCGTCGCCTGCGCGGACAGGTCGAAGGTCGGCCACAGGCCATTGAACTGCAAGAGCCCGCGGCTGATGCGGTACGTGTTGTTCCGGAAGAAGGCCTGCGCGCCCTCGGCCGTCTCGATGGCGCCGATGATGACCGGCTTCACGTTGGTGCCGGTGAGGCGCAGCTTGCCCAAAAGCTTCGCGCGGACGAGGTTGTTGTCGAGCCGCACGTCCCCCGCGGCGCTGACGTCGACGTCGTACCGCAGCCACTCCTCGGGCTTCTCGTCGCTGGGCACGCCGCGGTCGCGCGCCGCCGCCAGCAGGTCCTCGAGCGACAGCTGCCGGGTGTAGAGGAAGCGATCGACGTCGAGCGCGCCGGACAGCTGGTAGACGCCCTTCTTGCGGGAGGCGAGCAACAGGCCACCCGACAGCGTGACGGGCACCTCGGGCTGCACGCGCAGCGTGACGCCGTCGAGGTCGAACTGGAGCTCGAGCGTCGAGAGATCGAGCCCCGACAGCCGCGCGTCACCGCGCACGCGCACGGTGCCGTCGTTCAGGAAGCCCTGCACGTCCTGCAGCAGCACCCGCGACTCCGAGAAGTTCGCGCGGCCGCCCAGCGCGCGGACCTGCACGTCCTGTCCCTTCCAGGCGAAGCGCACGTCGCCGAACTCCGCGTTGCCCACCAGCGCCGGGTCCGTCACCGGCCCGGAGAAGGCCGCGGTGAAGGACAGCTGGCCCTGCGTGCGGTCGAGCGAGGACAGGAAGCTGGAGAGGATGGAGAGGTCGAGCGCGCCGCGCGACTTGAGGTCGACGACGGTTGGTCCCCAGGTGCCCTCGGCCACCAGTTCGGACGTTTGCCCTTTCAGGTTCAGCCGGCGCACGTCGACGGCGCCAGCGTTCCACCCCAACTCGACCGGGCCCACGTTCGCCACCTGGAAGTCGCCGCGCGCCAGCGCCAGCTTCTCCAGGCGGACCTGCGCGTGCGACTGCCGCCAGTCGAGGAGCAACCCCGCCACGTTCACCTTGCCCGCGAGCGCAACGGCGAGCTGCGCCGCGGAGGGTGGCAGGAACGGCGTGAGATCCGTCAAGTCCACCTGGAACTCACCGCCGTATGGCCAGTCGCCCTTCATCTTGAAGCGGACCTGCCCCGTCAGGCCTTGGAACACCGGCCCGGTGACGTCGACGTCGCGGCCGACCACCTTCGCGACCAGGCGCCCCTTGCCGAGCGACTTGCCCTTCCAGGTCGCGTCGGGTGAGTCGAGCCAGCCGTCCACCAGCATGTGGTCGACGTGGCCGCCCACCTTCGCCTGCGCCGTGAAGGGGCCACCGACAGGCACCGCGTCCACGCCGCCGGGGTCGATGAGCTCTGCGAGGCTGCCACCGGCGATGCCCATGTCGAAGTCCAGCGGACCGGCGAACTCCCACCGCCCAGCCGCCGAGAAGCGGCCGAGGCGGCCGGTGAAGAGCGCCGGCTCCAGCACCAGCGCCTTCCCGGCGTCGAAGCGGGTGATGAGGTTTGCCTCGCCGAGGTGGCGGCCGTAGTAGCGCACGTCGCGGACGTGCGTCGCGATGACGCCGGTGAGCTCCGACACCGGGCTGTCCACCGCCGCGAGGCCGGACACGCGCCCCGTCAGAACCCCGTCCTGCAGGTTTTCCATGGTGGGGCTCAGGTCGGCCAGCAGATCGACCATGTCCTCCACGCGGCCATCGGGCAGCTGCACCGTGGCGCGGGCGTGCAGGCCCGGCTCGCGGAAGATGAGCGCCACGTCGCCGAAGTACTGCGTCTGGCCTTTCTGCGCGACGATCGCAGGCAGCGACAGCGTGTCGCCCTGGTACTTGAGTGGCGACTGCACCACGCCCAGCGAGTAGCCCCACAGCTTGAAGTCGCGCAGCGTCGTCTGCGCGTCGACGACGACGCCGTTCGAGCCGGGGAGCATCGGCCCGGCGATGCGCGCGCGCGCGGTGCCCACGCCGGACCACGGCAGCTCGGCGATCGCCCCGAAATCCGAGAGGTCGATCTGCTGCGACTCGACGTCGACCTCCAGGCCCCGCCGCGCGTCGTAGAAGAGCGTCACCCGGCCCGCGACCTGCGTCGACGCGTCCGCGCCCACGCGCACGCGCACCGCGTCGAAGCTGACGCCCTCGCCCGACACGCCCAGGCGGAAGCTGCCGGCCGACTGCTTGAAGCGAAGGATGTCGAGCGCCTTCCCTTTCGGCGTATCCCAGCCGTGCGTGGCCAGCACGAACGGCCCGGTGGCGAAGTCGATGTCGCCGGACAACGCAGGCACCGGCAGGAGGCGGCCCGACACCGTGCCCCTCACCGTGGCGGGGAACTCCACCCAGGAGCCCGGCACGCCCGCGCGATCGAGGATGCGCGCGAAGGAGGCGTCGCGCGTCTCCACGCGCGCGCGCACCGGCAGGCCCTCCTTCAGCGACAGCTCGCCCGACACCCGCACCTCCCCGTCGCCCGAGGACGTGAGGAACTCGTCCAAGGTGACGGTCTGCCCCGACCAGGTGCCCTTCACCGAGAAGTCGCCCGGGTGGAAGTGGCCCAGCGCGACCTGCGTGGCCACCAGCTCCGCGCGCACCACCGGCGCGTCGGCGCGGCCCGTCATCGAGACGCGGCCCACGACCTGCCCCGACGGCTCGGGCAGCGCCACCCCCAGGCGCGGCAGCGCGTCGAGCGGCACCCAGGCCTGCGCGTTGAGCGCGAGCACGGGGAGCGCGTCGCACAAGGACTCCACCCGCCCCGACGCGGTGGCAGAGACGCCTTCGACGTTCGCCTCGAAGCGCCGCAGCTCGAGCTCGCGGCCCTCGAGGTCCAACGCCGCGTCGCCGCGCACCCGCCCCAGCGTCCACACGCGGCCCTGCACGGTGGCGCTTCCGGAGCGCGCCTGCACGTCGAGCTCCGCGCTGCGGCGGCCGAGCTTCGCGTCGAGGTCGAGCCCCTCCAGCTGCACCAGCTGTCCGCCCGGCAGCTCCACGCGCACTCGGCCCTGCTCGACCTTCACGGCGCCGATGCGCACCCGCTTGAGCGCGTCCAGCGGGCAGCCGTCGGCCGGCTTGCCGTCACCGCCATGCACGCGCACGTCCACCTTCGGGCGCACGACGGAGATCTCCTGCAGGGACACGTACCCGGGGAAGAGGCCGCGCAACGCCACCTCCGCCGAGTCCGCGGACACCAGCGGCGTGGCCGCGCCCGGCTCAGACACGGCTACCTGCTCGAGCGCGACGCCCAGGCCCAGCGGGTCGAGCCGGCACCTGCCGACCTCCACGTCGAGCCCCAGCAGGCCCGGCAGCCGGCGGCGTAACTCGCCGCAGGCCAGCTCGCCCGCCCTGTCCGTGCGCAGCAGAAACACGGCCCCGACGGCGATCAGCGCCACGACTCCGAGCGCCCTGCGCCAATTGCGCCGCGGCTCAATCACGGCGTTCCTCCTGAGGACGGGCCGGACCTGGCTAGAGCTTCCCCAGCCCCTCGAGGTAGCGGTCGATCTCCGCGAGGTCCACGCTGCCCTTCGGCTTCGCTCCCACGGCTCCGGCCGGCGGCGCCGGGGACGGCGGCAGGGGCGCCGCGGACGCGCCTGGCTGCACGGGGGCAACCGCCTCCGCGGGCGCGGCATTCCCCGGAGGGGCCGCGGCACCGGCCGTCGGCTCCGGGCCCACCGCCACCGGCTCCCGCCGCGCGGCCGTCGCGGCCGACGAGCGGTACGGCACCATCACGGGGGTGATCGCCGGAGCCGTCGGCATCGGCGCGGCCGCCGCGGGCGGTGCCGACGCGCCGGTCGGCACCGCCGCGACCGGCGCGACGGCGGGGGCCACCGGCGCGACCACGGCGGGCGCGGTCCGGCTGGCCTCGAGGCCGAGGTTGTCGGCGATCTGCTCGATCAGGCCACCGGTGATCTCGGTGGTGCGGTTGAGGAAGGCCTCGAACAGCGCGTTGTCGCAGAGCGTGTTGATGACGCGGGGCGTGCCGCCCGAGCGCCGGTGCACCGCGAGGATCGCCTCGCTGGTAAACGGCATCTTCGCGCTCCCCGCCAGGCGCAGGCGGTGCTTCACGTAGGCGTCCGTCGACTCCGCGCTGAACGACTCCAGCCGGTACCGCATGGCCACGCGCTGCGCGAGCGGGGGATCCAACTTCAGGTTCTGCTCGATCTCCGGCAGACCGAAGAAGACGAAGCTGATGAGCTTCCGCTCCGGTACCTCCAGGTTGAGCAGCCCGCGGAACTCCTCCATCAGCTCGCGGGTCTCGAGCATCTGCGCCTCGTCGATGAGCACCACCGCCTTGCGGCCCTGCTCGTAGATCTGCAACAGCCGCTGGTAGAGCTGCGAGAGCAAGGCCAGCTTCTCCTGCGCCGGGTTCTCCACGCCGAGTTGCAGCGCGATGCGCTTCAAGAGCCAACTCGCGGTGATGCCCGAGTGGATGATGACGAGCAGCGCGGCCTCGTACTCCTCCTCAGGCAGCGAATCGAGCAGGCGCCGCGCGAGCGTCGTCTTGCCCGCACCGATGTCACCGACCAGCACCGCCAGGCCCTTCATCGAGCTCGCCGCGTACAACAGCCGCGTCAGCGCCTGCTGGTGCTGCGGAGCGTTGTAATAAAACCGGCTGACCGGCGCGTTGCTGAACGGCTCCGAGCTGAGGCCGAAGTACTCCAGGTAGCTCATGGCGCTTTACACGTAGCCGACCTTGCGCGCGGGCCGGCCTCCTCCTGAAGGCGGGCGGCCTCCGCCGCTCGGAGGTTGAGCCGGTGGCGGGCTGTCGTCCTCGGGGGTGGCGATCGCCGACAGGCGCTCGACGTGCGCGGCGACGTCGCGGAAGCCCCTGTCGAGGCGCTGGACGCGCAAGTACTGGCCCAGCGCCTTGCCCACCTCGCCCGCTCCCTCCCAGGCGGCCGCGAAGTCGTAGCGGAGCGCCTTCTCGGTGTCGCCGGTGGCGTGCTCGCTCTGCAGCGCCTGCCCGAAAGCCTCCACCGCCTGGCCGTAGTCGCCCTTCATCGACTGCAACAGGCCGATCATCGACAGGCAGTCGATCTCCTTGCGCTTGCCGATGCAGCCCTTGCGCGCGATCGAGAACTCGCTGACCGCGTCGTCGATGAGACCCATCTCCTTGTAGGCCACGCCGAGGTCGTAGTGCGTGTCGACGTCCTCGGGCTTCACGACCTTCTCGAGGCCCTTCTTGAACTCCGCGAAGACCTCCTCGACGGACACCTGGTAGTCGTCGCCCAGCCCGCCGCCGAGATCGGACGCCGCGGCGTCCTCGGCGGAGTCGCCCAGCTCGTTGGCCAGTTCGGCCGCGAGGTCGAACGCGTTCGACGTGGCGCCGTTGCCGTCGCCCGCGGCGGCGACCGGCGCGCCACCACCCGCCTCGGCCTGCTCGAGCTGCGCCATGAGCTGCGCGGCGCGCCGGTGGTCCGGGTAGGCGATGACGATGGTCTCGAGAATCTCGCGGGCCTCGTCGTACAGCCCCTGTTCGATGAAGAAGGTGGCCTCGTCGCACTCCTCCGACGCGGGCTCCTCCTCGGGCGGTGCCTCGACGGCCTCCTCCACCGGCGCCGGCGCCGAGCCGTCGTCCATCGGCTCCTCGACGGGGCGTGAGCTCCCGGTCTCGGCGGCGCCGTCGAAGCTGGTCTCGTCGACGGGCTGCACGCCGGTCGGCGCCTCGTGCTCCGCCGGCGCCTCCCACGACGGCCTCTCCAGCTGCTGGATCGGCTGGCCCACCGGCGAGCGCATGCCCACCGCGGTCTTCAGCGCCGACGGGTCGAGCCTGGGCGAGACCCGGGTCGGCGCCTCGTGCTCGTCGTCGCCCAGCCCGGGCGGCGCGTCGAACTGGTAGACCGGCGCGGTGGTGGCGGGGATCTGCTGCACCGGGCGCCCGATCCCCCCGGTGGGCTCGTCCACCTCCTCCAGCGGCGCGGAGGCGGGCTCCTCGTACGACGGCTCCTGAAACTCGGGCTGCGCGTGCTGGCTCTCGGCGACGCTGAACTCGCCCGTCTTCGGCTCCTCGAAGTCGGCGCTGTACTCGGAGTCGAAATCCGAGACGACCTGTTCGTGCCCCTCGGCCTGCTCGCCGTAGCCACCGTCGTCCATGACGGGCGGCGGCTCGACGTCGTAGCGCGCTTCCGCGGCGGCGTCGGCCGGGTTCAGCAGGAGCTCGTCGTCGGCCAGGGGCTCGGCCTCGAGCGCCACCTCCTCGGGCGACTCGTCGTGGGCGACGGACACCTCGGCCGAGATGACGTCGTCGACGGGCTCCTCCGCGACGATGACCTCGTCGTCCGCCGAGTCGACGAGGATCGCTTCGTCGTGCACCGCGTCCTGCGGGGCCTCGACGGCCGCCACGCCGCTCACGCGCAGCGCCTGCAGGAAGACCGGCACCTCCGGATGCCCGGGGTTCTGCTGGAGGATCGCCGCGAGGTACGGCTGCGCGCGCGCGCCGTCCCCCGAGCGCGTGTGGAGCCGCAGCACGTTGAGCAGCTGCTCGAAGGCCTGCGCGTGGTTGTTCGACGCGACGTAGATCGCGTACGCCTTCTCGTGCGCGTCGATGTTCTCGGGGTCGACGTTGAACACCTTGCGGAGGTGCTCGAGCGCTTTGTCGTGCAGGCCGTACTTCACGTAGACGTCCGTCTCCGTGAGCAGCTTGCTGATGTTGTCGCCCTTGGGCCTGGCCGCCGCCGGGGGCGCGTGGGCCGCCTGCACCGCGGTCGCCTGCTGCGCCGGCTGGTAGGCCGGGGCCGCCGCCGTCTGCGCGGCCGGCGCGTGCAACGGCGCCGCTGCGGGCGGCGGCGCGAGCGCCGCGTGGCGCGCCTGCACGTCGGGGTCGTTCGGATCGAGTTGGGCGACCTGCGCCCAGGTCTGGTCCGCCTCGCTGTGCTGGCCGCGGTCCTCGTACGCGCGCGCGAGCTCCTTGTAGACGCTGATCGTCTTCGAGGTCTGCCCGAGGCCCTGGAAGGCGACCGCGAGCAGCCGCAGCGTCTCGATGTCGCGGCTGTCCGCCTTGAAGCAGATCTGCAGCTTCGCGAGCGCGCGCTTCTGATCGTTGCGCTGCAGGTACAGCTGGGCCAGCTCCCGCGCGAGCCCCAGGTTGTTCGGGTCCATCGCCGAGAGGCGCTCGGCCACGCGGAGGTAGTCGTCGATGCGGTTGCTGCGCTTGAGGTGCTCGGCCGCGCGCGAGAACTCGCCCATCGCCTCGTCGTTGAGGCCTTCGCGCACGTAGAGGTCCGCCAACTTCACCCGCGACGCGACGTTGTCGGGGTCGAGATCGACCATCTTCCGCAGGACGTCGAGGCTCGCCCGCGTATCGCCCTGCTTGTCGTAGTGGTTGGCGACGATCTGGTAGTACGCCATCGCCTCGCCGAGCAGCTGCAGGTGCTGGTGCAGCTCGGCGAGCTTGATGTTGACCTCGATGAGCGACGGATCCAGCTTGAGGACCTGCTTGTAGAGCGCCACCGCCTTCAGGAAGAAGCCGTCGGCGGTGTAGCTCTCGGCGACGCGCGTGAAGTACTGCGCCGCCTGCGCCGGCTCGTTCTTCTTCTGGTACAGCTCTCCCATCTTCTGGAGGATCCGAACGTCCTTCGGATCGACCTCCAGGATCTTCTGGTACTCCTTGATCGCCTTGTCGTAGGCCCCCTTGGCGACCAGCTTCGCGGCGGCCTCGATGATCTTGTTCTTGTCCAAGGAACCGGAACGACTCGGGTTTTGCGTGACGAAAACGGCGGCAGCGGCCTTCGGACGCTAGCAGAGCGGGTGAAGCGCTCCAAGAAGCTTCCAGCCCCGGTGTGCTCGCCCGAAGGAGCAGGCGGCTCGAATCGTCAGGGGGTCTCTTCGATCGCCTTCTTCAGGCGCTGGCTGCCGGTCTCCGACGCGTGCATCCGCTCGACGAAGCGGGTGTCGTAGTCCCCCCGCAAGAAGCTGTCTTCCTGCAGCGCCGCCCGGTGAAAAGGGATGTTGGTGCGAATGCCCTGGATGACGTACTCGCCCAGCGCCCGCTGCATCCGCGCGATCGCCTGGGGTCGATCGTCAGCCGTGACGATCAGCTTGGCCACCAGCGAGTCGTAGTGAGGTGGGATGGTGTAGTTCTCGTAGGCTGCCGAGTCCACGCGCACGCCGAGGCCGCCGGGCGGGTTGTAGCCGGTGATCTTCCCCGGCCAGGGGGCGAAGGTCGTCGGGTCCTCGGCGTTGACGCGGCACTCGATGGAGGCGCCCTTGAGGTGCACGTCGGACTGGGTGAACCAGAGCTTCTCGCCCGCGGCGAGGCGCAGCTGCGTCCGCACGAGGTCGATGCCCGTCACCTGCTCGGTGACCGGGTGCTCGACCTGCACACGGGTGTTCATCTCCATGAAATAGAAGCGGCCCTTCTCGTCCATGAGGTACTCGATGGTGCCGAGGTTCGTGTAGCCGATCGACTTCATGGCCTCGACCGAGACTCGGCCCATCTCCTCTCGGAGCGCGGGACTCACGCCGGCGGACGGGCTCTCCTCGATGAGCTTCTGGTGCCGGCGCTGCACCGAGCACTCGCGCTCGAAGAGGTGCACGATGTTGCCGTACTCGTCACCGACGATCTGGATCTCGATGTGGCGCGGCTTCTCGACGTACCGCTCGAGGTACATGTCACCGTTCGAGAACGCGTTGACCGCCTCGGCCGACGCGGTCGCGAAGGCCTGCGCCAGCGCGCGCGGCTCGCGAACGATCTTCATGCCGCGCCCGCCGCCGCCCGCCGCCGCTTTCAGGATGACCGGGAAGCCGACCTCGCGCGCGATCGCCTCGGCCTCCTCGGCGCTCTTGAGCACGCCCGGGCTGCCCGGCAGCAGCGGCAAGCCCGCCGCCTTCGCCGCCTCGCGCGCCCGCACCTTGTTGCCCATCAGCCGGATCAGCTCGGGCCGGGGGCCGATGAAGGTGATCTGGCACTTGCGGCAGACCTCGGCGAACTCCGCGTTCTCCGACAGGAACCCGTAGCCCGGGTGGATCGCGTCGGCCCGGGTGATCTCCGCCGCGGACAGCAGCGCGGGCACGTTGAGGTAGCTCTCGCGCGACGGCGGCGGCCCGATGCACACCGACTCATCCGCGAAGCGCACGTGAAGCGCGTTGGCGTCGGCGGTCGAGTGCACCGCGACGGTGGCGATGCCCAGCTCCTTGCACGCGCGAATCACCCGCAGGGCGATCTCACCGCGGTTCGCGATCAGCACCTTCTTGAACACGTGGCCTCCGCGCGACCTCAGGCCGGCTCGATGCGGAACAGCGGCTGGCCGAACTCGACGGGCTGGGCGTTCTGGACGAGCACCTCGGCCACCTTGCCGGCGACCTCCGACTCGATCTCGTTCATCAGCTTCATCGCCTCGACGATGCAGAGCACCTGGCCCTTGCGCACCGGCGCGCCGACCTCGACGAACGGCGGCTGGTCCGGCGCCGGCGAGCGGTAGAACGTGCCGACGAAGGGCGATGTGATGACGTGCCCCTTTTTGTCGCCTGCGTCCGCGACCGGCGCGCGGGTGGGCGCCGACGGGCGCGCCCGGACCTCGGACGGCGAGGCGGCCGGGGCCGGGGCCGGCACGGCCGGGCTCGACGCCACCGTCACCGCGGCGGGCGCCACCGAGGCCAGCGGCGCGACCTGCTGCACCACCTGCGTCGCGGGCGGGCCGCGGCGAATCGACAGGCGCTCACGCCCGTTCGTCCACACCAAGCGCGTGACCTCGCTGGCCTCGAGCAGCTCGACGATCTGCCGCAGCGCCTCGACGTCGAGGCTCGTGCCGTCCGCTCCGGTCTTCTTCCCGTTCGACTTGCCGGCCGCCATCGATCGCCTCTAGCCCGCGACGGCCACGCGCGTGAGGTACTTGCCGTCGCGCGTGTCGATCTTGAGGACGTCGCCCTCGTTGATGAAGAGCGGCACGTTGACCTGGTAGCCCGTCTCGAGCACCGCCGGCTTCTGCGCGCCCGATACGGTGTCGCCGCGCACGCCCGGATCGCACTTGGTGACCTTCAGCTCGACCGAGTTCGGCAGCGTCACGCCGATCGCCTTGCCGTTGTAGAACATCACCGCGACGTCGATGTTCTCCTTCAGGAAGTTCTTCGCCTCGCCGAGCACGCTCGCGCTCACGAAGGTCTGCTCGTACGTCTTCTTCTCCATGAAGTGGTACTCGTCGCCCTGGGCGTAGAGGAACTGCATGTCCTTCTCCTCGATGTCCGGGCGGCCGACCTTCTCACCCGACTTGAGCGTCGGCTGGAGCACGCGGCCATTCAGCAGGTTCTTGATCGAGGTCCGCACGAACGCCGCGCCCTTTCCGGGCTTCACGTGCTGGAAATCGAGGATCTCGTACGGCTCGCCGTCGTACTCGATCTTCAGGCCCTTCCGGAATTCAGACGTGTCGTACACACCAGCCATGGCTTGGAACCCCGCGCTTCGTGAGAGGAAAGTGGCGGGCTCTCTACCTGCGGGGCCGGTGCGGGGCAAGCCCAGAAGGGCGGACCGGAAAACGCCGCGCGCCACGCCCGGGGTGTCCCGGACGCGGCGCGTCAACGGCGTCGGCCAGCGGAGCGCTACAGCTCCTTGCCCACCTCGCCGGCCTTGATGCGCAGGACGTAGCGGCCCTTGCCGTAGTTCCCCGACGGCAGCAGGCCCAGCACGAGGAAGTAGTCCGGGTTCACCATGCGCATCAGGGTGATGACCTTCTCGGTGTTGACCGACAACTCGGCCACCTTGCCCGTCTTCAGTGTCTCGGCGGTGTTCTTCAGCTGCGACAGAATGTTGGCGAACTCGACCCAGGCGTTCGACAGTTCGAGCTCCTGCGCGGCGTCCGCGGAAGCCGCGGCCTGAAAGGTTTCCACGGCGATGCCGTCGAAGCCCATCACGCTGCAGGCGATGGCGCCATCGACCTGCGTGACGATGTTCTGGAGGTGCTCGGAGAAGGACATGGTCGATCAAGGACAGCCGGAAGCGCCCAGCAGTTCCTCGCAGCAGACCGAGCGGTTCGTCGCACTGAGCTGACCGGGGTAGAGGCACTGGCCCGCGGCGGGCTGCCGAACCGTGCAGGTCGAGGGGTCGGTCTTGATGACCCGGAGCGGGAACGCCAGCGGCCCAGTGGTCACCGCCGCCCGATTCCCACTCAGATACCCGCGAATCTCCACCGTCACGGTCAGCTCGATGTCATCTCCGGGCTGCACGACGTCCGCCAGCTCGGTCGCCACGTCAGGCGAGATCAACTCGATGGCCGTCAGCAGCTTTCCGTCCTCGGTCAGCGGAAACGACCTGCTCGTCACCGAGGTCGGGAGCTTCAGACCCGACGCTGGCTTTGCCACATAGGAAGTGACGACCTGGTTGAGGATAGGACGGTTCCGGTTCTCCGGCTCGAGAACCTGACCGCCGTTCAACGTCACCGCCGGCGTCACGAAGTCGGCCCCCCCGGAGATGGAGATCCCGACGATGAACGACGGGGTGTTGCCCGGAGCCACGTCGAGCGTGCCAGCGGTCGCGATGAGGGTTTCATCGTCGGTGACCGTGCAAGTGGCCTCGTCCATCGGCGCGAAGCGATCGATCCTCAGCGGCGTGGGCTGCGGGGCGCAGCCCGTGGCCCACGTGATCACAACCATCAGGGTCAGGATTCGCTTCATGGCAGTCCTCACGGGTTCTGCGCCACGGCGGACCTGTTGAGGATCCGGGGCGTGATGAAGATGAGCAGCTCGTTCTTGGTTTCGAGCTCGCGGTAGTTGCGGAAGAAGAAGCCGAGCACCGGAATCTTGCTCAGCACCGGCAGGCCGGCCTGGTTGGACGAGCCCGTGCGGACGTAGATGCCGCCGATGACGGTCGTCTCGCCGTCCTTCACCAGAACGTTGGTGCTCGCTTCCTTGCGCGAGATACCGGGCTGACCGTTGGCGCCGGTGTTGGCGGGGTCAGGCTGGTTGTTGGCGGCCTTGATGTCCATGAGCACGCTGCCGTCCTGCGTGATGTGCGGCGTCACGTCGAGCGACAGGCGGGCCTGCACGAACTGCGTGTTGGCACCGGCCGCGGACACCTGGCTGAACGGGATCGACACGCCCTGGCTGATGCTCGCCGTGGCATTGTCCAGCGTGGTGATGCGCGGGGCCGAGATCGTCTTGATCGCGCCCTGGCTCTCGAGCGCGCTCAGGCGGAGATTCAGCTGTACGGCGCCTCCCGCCGACCCAAAGGCCATGCCGACCGCGCCGCCGGCGCCGTCACCCGCGCCGACCGGGAGACTGACCGCGTAGTTCGCTGGCGACGCGGTGCCCGCGTTGTTTTCGCTCGCCACGCCGCCGGTGACCGCGACCGAGTTCGGGAACACGAGGCCCGTCGGGTTGCCGTTGGCCGCCGACATCACGCCCTGCCCACCCCACTGCACGCCGATTTCACGAGCGAAGCGGGTGCTCGCCTCGACGATTCGGCTCTCGATGAGCACCTGCGGCGTCTGGAGATCGAGGCTGCTGACGAGGGAGCGGATCTTGCCCATGTTCTCCGGCAGATCACGCACGATCAGCGTGTTGGTACGCGTGTCGGTGGTGACGTTCCCGCGCTCGGTCAACACGTCCTTCACCCGCGCGGACATGGCCTCGGCCGTCGCGTAGTTCACCGGAATCAACGCAACCGTCAGGTCTCGCAGCAGCCGTTGATTCTTCTTCCGCTCAGCACGGCTCTTCGCCTCGTCTTCGAGCTTCGACAGCGGCGCCACGCGGATGATGTTCCCGAACTCCTCCTTGCCGAGGCTCTTGGAGCGCAGGATCAGATCGAGCGCCTGGTCCCACGGCACATTGCGGAGACGGATGGTGATCTTCCCGGACACGTCGTCGGCGACGACGATGTTCTTCTTGGAAATCTCCGCGATGATCCGGAGCAGGTTGTGAATGTCGATGTCCTTGAACTCGAAGGACACACGCTTGCCCACGTAGCCACGGCGCTGCTGCGGGGCGCCCTCCTCCGCCACCTCATCCGCCTCCGTCGAGAAGCCAGCCGCCTCGGTCTCGGCGACCACCGACTCGGTCATGCCCTTCTTCGAGAAGCGCCAGGTCAGGGAGCCGGGGCGCTGCGTGACGACCTGGTCGAGCGCCTCGCCGCCGGCCACCACCAGCCGCACGCGCGGAGCGGCCCCGGGCACCGAGAACACGCTCACCATCTTCACCGGCGTCTCTAACGCGCTGGTGTCGAAGCTTTTTTCGAGCCGGTGCGCGATGCGCGCGCCCTCGAGGTTCAGCACCGCGCTCTTCGAGTCCGGGCGCTCGACGCTGAAGCGCACGCTGCCCTTGAGCTTGATCTCGACCGCGCCGCCAGCCTCGGAGTCACGGAAGGACACGTCGGTGATCTCGGCTTGCGCGCTCGCCACCATCGGCGCGCTCTCGGTCACCACGCGCTCGCCGTCAATCTCCATCATCGCCTCGCCCTGCGAAGAAGACGCGGGCTCGGCCTTCGCGGCCACCGGCGGCCTCTGAAACCAGACCTCGAGGCCGTCGGCGCGGCGGCGCACGTTGAACGGGGCCGCCTGGTCGAACTCCACCACCACGCGCACCTTGTCGGCGTGCGCTCCGAGCCGCACGTCGCGCACGTTGGCCAGCTGGCCGCGCGGCGCCTTCGGCGTGCCCTTGAGGCCCCACAGGTCGATCGCCAGGCGCGGGGGGGCGGCGAGCTCGATGACCTCGAAGCGAGCCACCTCGCCGTCGGTCGCCAGCTTGAGACCACCATGGTTGAACGTGACGGCCTTCAGGCGGTGAGCCGGGTTCTTCACCGGCTTCTCGTCCATCCGCGACGCGACGATCGTCTCGCCCGGCGCTCCCTGGGCCACGACTGGCGCGGGCGCAGCGCTCGCCTCGACGACCGGCTCGGTCTTCGGCGCCTCGGCCGCGGACTCGGGCAGCGGCGCCGCCGCGGCGACTGGGGCGGGGGCGGCCTGCTGCCCCTCGATGGAGATGACCAGGTCGGTGCCCACCGCCTTCACGTCATACTTGCGCGCATTCGACAGGCCGAGCAGCAGACGTCCCACCTCCGAGCGCTCGTCGGAGAACTGCGACGCGACGATACCCGTAACGGGGCCCGCGCCCTCGTGGTGGCCCTTGATCGCAGCGACCGAGGCCTGCGTGACGTCCACGATCAGTCGGTCAGGGTCGTTCAGGCGGAAGACGTTGAAGACGGGCGCCTGCGCGCACGACACCTTGACGTCAACCCCGCCACCGCGCGGCGCCACCGTCACGGCCTTGAGCTCGTTGGTGGGCGAAGTGGCCTGTGCCGTCGCACAGAGCAACCCGGACAGGAGCAGGGCGGCCTTCATCGTGTGGTTCTCCTTCATCATCGTTCCCTCGAGCGCGCGCCTCATTGGTAGTTCTTGCCTCCGAGCAGGTCGAGCACCGGGGCCGATCGAACGTCTGCCTTCACGCACATGTTGTCCTTGTTGGGCTGGGCCTTGCCATCGGGGCCCGACACGAAGGACGTGACGACGATGCAGTCCCGGAGGATCTGCGTCACCTTCCCGCCCTGCCGGCCGATCTTCGTGTTGCGGCGGACCAGGTGGCCGACGCCCGCCTTGTCTTCGACCATCGCCAGCGGGTTCGCGTCACCGCTCACCACCGCCACGACCGTCAGCTCGTTCAGGTCGAAGCGGCACAGCGGCTCGGAGCACACCGTTTCCTCGGGGCCCTCGGTGAGCACGCGCGGACCGGGCCCTTCCATGTACAGCCCACGGAAGGGATCGCGCTTGCCGACCGGGTTGTACATGTAGGTCACGTTGCTGGCGATCGCCGGGGTTGCCGGCTCGGCGTTCTTCTTCGGAGCCGCCTTCGCGGGAGTCGGAACGGGCGCGCTCGTCGGCTGGGAGTCGCCGCAGGCCGCCAGCGTCAGCGCGAGCCCCAGTGCGCTCACGCGTGCGTGGCGGATCAGAGCAGAGCCTTTCACTTCTTCTGCCCTCCCTTCTTGTCGCCGGCCTTCGACTCGCTGAAGCGGAACGTGGTGGCCAGGAAGTCGGAGGTGAGAATCACCTTCTCGTTCTTCAACGTGGGCGTCGAGAACTTGATGTTGTTCACGTTCACGATGCGCCGCATGTTGGCGATCTCCTGCAGGAACATCGCGATCTCGTGGTAGTTGCCCGACACCGCGACGGTGATCGGGATCTTCGCGTAGAAGCCCTCGGGCGCCTCGTTGCCCGGCGTCACCTTCGAGATCTCCAGGCCCGACTTGCGGCCGACGTCGTTGAGTTGCGCGAGGAGTTCCTCGATGTCCTTCTTCTCGGGCAGCTCGGTGAGCGCCTCCTGCAGCCGCTGCTCGAGCGCGTCCATCTCCTTCCGGCGCTCGTTCAGGTTGTCGGCGATCGCCTGCTTCTCGGCGAGCGTGCGGTCGGCAGAAGCCTGCTGCGTCTTGAGACTCTCGATCTGCGTCTCGAGGTCGGTGATCAGCAGGAAGTAGCAGGCGGCCGTCAGCACGACGGCCACGCCCAACACGATACCGATCTTCACCGGCGTCGCGAGCTTGTTGATTCTTTCGATCAATTGCTCCATGCCGACCTCAGATCGCGTAGTTGACGTTGAGCGACAGCTCGAACTTGACGAGCCGGTTGGTTCGTCCGGCATTTGCGGGCGGCGCCGTGGACTCGCTGCCCTTCAACTCGATGTTGCTGAAGAAGTGCGCCACTTCGCTCCCGGCGAAGTCTTCGATGGCGCTGTCCTCGGAGAGGAGCTCGACCCGCGCCGCCGAGCCGTCGCGCTTCATCTCGACGATCCGGCCCATGCCCTTTGGCGTCCAGACCGCGTTGTTCAACCCGCGCATGAACTCCGAGACGTCTTCGAAGCTGTCCGCGCCGCCGGTGACCTTCACCGCGCCGCCCTTCTCTTCGAAGGACGTGAGCCACACCTTCTTGGGAATCGACGTCGCCAGGGCGTCGAGGAGCTTGACCGGTCCGCCGCGCTGTTTGCGCAGCTTGTCGAGCACGCTCAGCTTCTCCTCGACCTCCTTCTTTCGCTTGTTGAGGTTGTTCACCTCGCCGATCACCTTCTCGAGCTGCTGGATGCGGGCGTTGGTGTCGTTGAGCTTGCGCTGCCGGTCCGCGAGCTCACTATCGAGCGAGTAGTACCAATAGCCGTTACCGATCAGGGCGATGACGGCGATGCCGACGAGCACGATGATGTACTGGCGGCCTGCCTCTCGCTTCTGGACCTGCCTCACCGGCAGGAGGTTGATGCGGATCATCATCGCGTCAGTCTCCTAGCCCAGCTTGTCGCCCGGCTTGCGCAGCGCGAGCCCCACGGCCACCGCTGCCTGGGGCGCCACGTCCATGATGAACGCGGGGTCGAACTTGCGGTTGTCGATCTCGATGCGCTTGAACGGGTTCAGGATCTCCACCGGCACTCCGACCCGCGCCTCGATCGTCTTGAACAGCGCCGGCACCTTCGCGGTCCCGCCGGACAGGAACACCTTCGCGAAGTTCGCGTCGGCCGCGGTGCCCGCGTAGAAGTCGAGGGAACGCTGGATCTCGCCGGCCACCTGCTCGGCGACCTGCGCCATCACCTTCTCGACCTCCTGCGGAACGACGGCGTCGGCGTCGGCCCGCCCCCCGCCGACCTTCAGCGCCTCGGCCTCCTCGTAGGAAACCGACAGCTGCTTCTGGATTTCCTCGGTGAACTGGTTGCCACCGATGGTGACATCACGCGTGAACGTCGTCGCGCCGCCCGCAACGATGTTGATGTTCACGACCGCCGCGCCGGCGTTGATCAACACCACCGTCTCGCTCTCGGGGACCTCGTAGTTCGCGGTGAAGCAGTTCTGCACCGCGAACGCGTCCACGTCGACCACGACCGGCGTCAGCCCCGCCTCGGAGACGACCGTCGTGTAGTCGTTGATCATGTCCTTCTTCGCCGCGACCAGGAGCACGTCCATCTGGCCGGTGGCGTCGTTGGCGTCGGGCTTCAAGATCTGGGTGTCGAGGTTGACGTCCTTGATGTCGAAGGGGATGTGCTGCTCCGCCTCCCACTGGATCGCCTCGTCGAGTTCGTCCGGCGACATGCGGGGCATGGAGATCTTCTTGATGATCACCGAGTGCCCGCTGACGCCGATCGCCACTTCCTTCTGCTTGACCCGCAGCTCACCCAACAGCTCCTGGATCGCCTGGACGATCGCGGTGGAGTTCATGAGTGCGCCGTCGACGATCGCCTCGGGCGGCAGGGGCTTCATGCCGAAGCTCTGCAGCGAGTAGACGACTTCGCCGCGCCGCCGCGCTTCCTTGAGCTGAATGAGCTTCACACCGGAAGAGCCGATGTCGAGCCCCAGCGCCAGTTTGCCCTTCGCCATCTCGGTCGCTGCTCCTTCCCTCGCGAGCGCTGAGCCTACGGCCCTTCCGCTCCACCACGAAAAATTTGGCCGACTAGTCGTCGAAGACCTGGTCCTTCTCGGAAACCTTGAGGCCCAGCGCGAGGATGATCTTGCGCTTGGTGTCCAGCCGACACGGACTGCCCTTCTCCACGCGGTCGATCGTGAGCACCGACAGGCCCGACCGTCGCGCCAGCTCCGCCTTCGACAGCAGCCGCTCCTCGCGGAGCTGCTGCACCCGATTCCTCTTGCCGTCCCCGCTCATCGGATCAGGAGCGTCCCTCCCTTGGGGGAACCGTGTCAACAGGACTGATCTCTCTTTGAGCACATAATTATATGTCAAAGATATGTATTTATACGAGCGACGGTGGGTGGGTGGAGGTCGCACCACCACGGGTGGTAGATCATCAGCGGACGCGCTTTTTCTCGTCGGAAGTGGACTCGGCGGCGCCTTTCTCGCCTTCGGCGTCCGGGTCGATGCCGTAGTCCTTCAGCTTGTACAGCAGCGCGCGGTGGCTGATCTCCAGCAGTTCGGCGGCGCGCGTTCGGTTGCCGCGCGTCTTGCGAAGCGCCGCTCGGATGAAGCGGTCCTCCACCTCGTGGATCGCTCGCTTCAGCGAGTACTCCACCGCCTCGGGAGCAGGCAGCGCGAGCTCTCCGCTCCTGGGCGACGGCGCCGCGCGCGCGGCCCAGAGCTTCTCGGGGAGGTTCTCGGGGAGTACCACGCGGCCGTCGGCGAGCAGCACCGCGCGCTCGATGGCGTTCTCCAGCTCGCGCACGTTGCCCGGCCACGCGTAGGAGGTGAGCAGCGCCTCGGCCTCGGGCGAGAAGCGCTCGACCTGCGGGTCGCGGTTGAACTCCCGGTTGAAGCGGGCGAGGAACGTGTGCGCCAGCGGGAGCACGTCGTCCTTCCGCTCGCGCAGCGGCGGCACCTTGAGCTGCACGACGTTCAGGCGGAAGTAGAGATCCTCGCGGAACTCGCCCTTCTCCACCAGGCGCGAGAGATCGCGCAGCGTCGCCGCGACCACGCGCACGTCGACCTTCTCGGCGCGCGACTCGCCGACGGGGCGGACCTCGCCCTCCTGCAGCACGCGCAACAGCTTCACCTGCGCGGCCATCGGCAGCTCGCCCACCTCGTCGAGGAAGATGGTGCCGCCGTCCGCCTCGGAGAAGAGGCCGCGCCGCGCCTGCCGCGCGTCGGTGAAGGCGCCCTTCGCGTGGCCGAACAGCTCGGACTCGAGGAGCCCCGCGGGGATCGCCCCGCAGTTCACGGTGATGAACGGCTCCTGCGCGCGCGGCGACAGCTCGTGGATGGCGCGGGCGACCAGCTCCTTGCCGGTGCCCGATTCGCCGGCGATCAGCACCGTCGTCGTCACCGGCGCGACGCGCGCCAGCTGCCGCTTCAGGCTCGCCATCGGCTCCCCGGCGCCCTGGAGGCGATCGAGCGGGCTCGCCGCCTCCGCCTGGCCGCGCAGGCGCCGGTTTTCCCGCACCAGCCGCTGCCGCTCCTCGGCCTTCTTCAGGACGAAGACGATCTCCTCGGGCTTGAACGGCTTCTGGATGAAGTCGTACGCCCCTTTCGACACCGCCTCGAGGGCCTGGTCCTTCGAGCCGTACGCGCTCATCACCAGGAAGGTGAGCTCGGGCCGGGCCGCGCGCGCCGCCTCGAGCAGCCTCAATCCGTCGAGCTTGGGCATGCGCACGTCGGAGATGACCACGTCGTAATCGCGCGCCCCGAGCTCCTTGAGCGCCTCCTCGCCGTCGGCGACCGCGCGCACGTCGTAGCCGTGCTCGCTCAACACCAGGGTCAGCACGTGGCGAATCGACGCCTCGTCGTCAGCCACCAGCACCGAGCGGAAGGTCGCCATGCCTCGAGCCCTTCTCTACCAGAGCCAGCGGCGTCTGCCGACTTCAGGGCTTCGGCAGGGTGATGGTGAAGACGGCGCCGCCCGTGGGCCGGTTGCCCGCCTCGAGCGTGCCTTCGAACTGCGACAAGAGGTGCCGCGACACCGCGAGCCCAAGGCCCGTGCCCTGACCCGCCGGCTTGGTGGTGAAGAAGGGCTCGAAGAGGCGCGGCAGCACGTCGGGCGCAAGCCCCGGCCCTTCGTCCTCCACCGCGATGTACCCCCCCGCCCCGTCCTCTCCGGCGCGCACGGTCACCTGGCCTTTGCCGCCCATGGCCTGCGCCGCGTTGATGAGCAGATTCACGAGCACCTGCGACAACGGCCCGCTCTCGGCGCGCAGCCACAGCGACTGGGGCGCCTCGACGCGAACCGTCACCTCGCGGAACTCGCGCCCCGCGGAGAGCAACTGCACGCAGCTGTCGATGACGGGCCGCACGTCGACCGGCTGCGCCTTGCCCCGCGACGGCCGGCCGAGCTCGAGCAGCGCGCGGACGATCTGATCGATCCGCTGCACCTCGTGCTCGATGCGGTCGATCACCGCGCCCAGCTCCTCGTTGCCCCTGGCCCGCATGCGGATGATGGACAGGTAGCCGAGGATACCCGCGAGCGGGTTGCCCACCTCGTGCGCGACGCCCGACGCGAGCTTGCCCACGGTGGCGAGGCGATCGGCCGCGACCAGCTCGGCCTGCAGGCGAACCAGCTCGGCGTTGCGGCGCTCGAGCTCGGCCACCTGAGCTTCACTGCGCTCGCGCTCAGCCAAGAGCTCGGCGCTCAGCCGCCGGAGCGCCTGGTTCACCCGGGAGACGAGCGGCCCTCCGCTGCTCACGGTCGTCACGTTCTCGGAGGCAACCTGATCGATCGCCGCCTCCACCCGCGCGAGCGGCACGCCGACCGTGAGGTAGAGCACCAGGAACACCGCGGCGCTCGCCACCACGAAGTCGAGGCCGACGAGAAACGGCAGCAGCTGCTGCCACTTCTGGATCCCGGGATCCACGATCGCCGAGACGCCGTGCGGCGCCCCGAGCAGGAGCTTCAGTATCGGCCACACCGTGAGCCACGCCGCGCCCGAGCCCACGAGCGCGATCACCAGCGAGGCCAGGGCCACACGCAACTTCATCCGTCAGGGAGCAAGCCCCAGAAGCCCGTTGCCCGCAAGGAAAGCGCCCGCCTACTTGAAGTCGCGGCGATCGAAGATCAGCGTGGCCGCCAGCAACAGGAGCGCGGCGTACACGAGGCCGTAGGCGCAGGAGCCGGCGAACTCCCCCCAGTGCACCGTGCCCTGGTGCGCGGCCGTGACGCGGTAGTCGAGGCGATCGAGGTTGGGCAGGACGTAGTAGCCAATGCGCGCGAGGCTCGCGAGCACCGGGGACTCGTTGGTCCTCGAGACGAGGTACATGTCCCCGCTGAGGTGACCGATGAGGTAGAGCCCGACGGCCGACACGCCCGAGACCAGCTGCCCCGAGAAGGACGAGAAGAAGAACCCAATCGCGGTGAGCAGCACCAGCTCGACCACCAGCCCGAGCAGCGCCGCGACGACCGCCTGGGTCAGCGGTACGTCGAACAGCGCGAACTGCAGCAGGTACAGCCCCGTCATCACCGCCTGCAGCAGCAGCAGCGTGACCAACGTCCCGAGGTAGCGCCCGAAGATGAACGCGGCGCGGGACACGGGGCGCGACACCACGAGGAAGATGGTGCGGCGCTCGATCTCCCGCGTGAGCAGCCCCGCCGACAGGAAAATGGTGAGGCCCACCAGCAACAGGCTCATCACGCCGAGGCCGAAGTCGGTGACGGCGCGATCGAGCGTGAAGACGGTGGTGTTCAGCACCACCGAGGTGAGGAGGATCATCACCACCGCGAAGACGCCCAGCACCACCGTCACCCTGTTCCGAAAGGCCTCGCGGAAGGAGGCGGTGGCCAACGCTCCGATGACGCTCACTCGAGGCTCCCGCCCACCCGGCTCGCGGTGCTCTGCATCTCCGCGAGGAACGTGTCTTCCAGAGAGAACCGGATCGGCTGGACGCGCTCCACGCGCTTGCCCGCCGTCACCAGGGCATGCAGCACGCGCTGCAGCCCGTCGCTGCCAACGCGGAACATCGCCTGGCCGCTGACCTCTTCCAGGCCCTCGACGAGCGCCCCCACGAGCGACTGGACTTCGCTCGCCGCCGCGTCCACCACGACCTCGTGGGTCCTCCCACTACCGCTGATCAGCTCGCCGACCCGGCCTTCGCGCTTGATGTTTCCGCCGACCAGTAGCGCGACGCGATCGCAGAGCGACTCCACGTCGCTGATGATGTGCGAGCAGAACAGCACCGCGGCGCCAGCCCGGCGCTGCTCGAGGATGACCTCGCGGACGAGACGGCGACCGAGCGGGTCGAGCCCCGAGGTCGGCTCGTCGAGCACCAACAGGCGCGGGTGACCCAGCAGCGCGCCGGCGAGCATCACGCGCTGGACCATGCCCTTCGAGTACCGACGAATCGCCACGCGCGACAGCGGGCCGAGTTCGACGCGCTCGAGAACGCGGTGGACCTCTTTCGTCCGCTCCGGGCCAGAGATGCCGGCGAGCGCGGCCTGGAACTCGACGTATTCCCGCCCGGTCAGGTGCTCGTAGGGAGACGGCGACTCGGGCACGTAACCGAGGCTCACACGCGCCTTGCGATCGCGTACGTCGACGCCGAAGAGCTTCGCCTCGCCTTCCGTCGCGGTAATCAGGTTGAGGAGGATCTTGATGGTGGTGGACTTGCCCGCGCCGTTGGGGCCGATCAGCCCGAACACCTCGCCCGGCGCGACCGTCAGCGACACGCCCTGGAGCGCCCGCACCTTCTTCGCCCTCACGCCCAGGCGGTACACCTTGCCCAGGCCCGCGCAGCTCACCGCCGCCACGTCCGTCATTCCGTCTGCCCTTGGCGAAAGACCTGGAGCCGCTCGCGCGCTGCCGTGGAGTACGCGCCCCGGGGGCCGAGCTCGATCGTCCCGCCCATGGGATCGACCGGCAGCGCCCCCAGTTCACCGAACGCCACGAGCTCGTCGATGCCCGACGGCCGTCGCCCCATGCGCGCGGTGAACCGGCGGATCGCGTCATCGACCTGCGCCAGCCGTTCCTCGAGATCGATCAGCTTCAAGCGGTGCTCGAACACGGCCTTCGTCTCCGGCGTGTCGGCATTCTCGATCATCGTTCGCGCGAATGACCGGGCGGCGTCGAAGCGTCCGGAGGCCGCGAACAGGCGCGTGCCCAGCTGGGCCATGAACTCGTTGTGCTTCGTCGCGCGCCGCGCGCCCCGCTCGAGCGTCTTCGCGGCGCTGGCCTTGTCGTCGAGGTAGTTGAGCTGCGCGTAGGACAACAGCAGGTAGAGGCGCCCGTCCTCCGGGATGTGGCGCGTACCCTTGTCCAGCAGCGCCGTGCTCTCGGGAACGTTGAGCCATGCCGCGCTCCCGCCGTCCAGCACCGGCCCGAGCAGGCCTCCCACGACATAGGCCCAGTACAACCGAGGGTCGAGTTCCGTCACGAAGTCGCCGAGCGCCACCAGGGCCCGCGCCTCATAGGGAGTGCGGGCCACAGCCGCGAGGTGGGTCATCCGAATCCAGTAGTAGTCGGTGATCAGCGACAGGTGACTGCGGCCCGCGAGCGCCACCAACCGCGGCTCCGGCAGCAGCAACCGGGGGTCGTCGCCGAAGTTCGCCCGCGGCGGGCGAGCGAGCAGCACGAGGCCCATCGCGGCGAAGACGAGCAGTGCGAGGCGCATCGGGTCGAAGGTCGCGCGCGAAACGGGGGATTCAGCCGGGCCTCCCACTGCGGGCCCTCGAAAAGGAAACCGGCGGGTGGGCGACCTCGTGCCCACCCGCCGCGAAGCTCAGCTCAACCGTCGCCAGCTTACGGGCAGGAGACGTCGTTGTAGGTGTTCGCGGGAACGCCGGCCACGGCGCTCTGGGCCTCGAAGCACTGGGTGCCGACCGCGATGTTGACGGTACCCGACGAGATCAGCCAGCTGTCGGCCTGGGTGTCGTTGTCGATGGTGCCGCGAGCCTCGGCGACGAAGCCGCCGTTCGAGCCGGGGGTGAGGCCAGTGTCGACCGGGCCCGTCACGCCGGGATCGTACGTGATGGCGGGGGTCGCCGCCGCGCCGTCACGCGCCGGCTGCGCCGGGGTGGCGGCCGGGCACACGCCCTGGAAGAGCTTGAAGCAGTCGACCTCGATGCCCTGGACGTCGGCTGCCAGCACCGCGAGGTTCGCCGTGCTGCGCGCCTGCCACGTCGTGGGCGCGAGCTGCGTCTGGTACGAGTAGCGGTTGCCACGCTCCGGGATGAAGCCAAACTGGTTGAGCGCATCGCTGAAGGTGTCGCGCTCGCTGAAGAACGACTTCTCGGCCTGGAACAGCGCCTTGAGGTTCGTCTTCGCCTCAGACTGCTTCGAACGCGCCTGGAACTTGATGAAGTTGGGGATCGCGATCGCGGCCAGAATGCCAATGATGGCGACGACGATCATGAGCTCGACGAGGGTAAAGCCACGCAGCTTGCGCATCGGAATTTCTCCTTGGGGGGTTGTACGTCAGGTGAGGCACGCGGAGCCTAGCAATGCTCGGTCCAATGGCAACAAACGAAGGTGGTGGCGGTGGATCAATTGGTTGGCGCGCGGACGCGGGCGACACCACGTGACCCTGACGTTTTTCGTCACCGGGAGCTGCCGCAAATCGTCAGGACCGCTTCGGTTCGTCCGCGTCGGTGAGGCCGTGCTTGGCGAGCCGGTACCGGAACGAGCGGAACGAGAGGCCCAGCAGCTCCGCCGCCCGGGTCTTCGCTCCTCCGGACGCCTTCAAAGCTTGCAGCAGGTACCGTCGCTCGAGCTCGTCGAGGTGCCGCTCCAATGAGAAGCCCTCGGCCAGCTGGAGTGGGCTTCCGTCCGACTCCTGTACACCGCGCAGCGCGGGTGGCAAGCTGTCGAGTCCCAGCTCGTCCGTCTCGGACAAGGTCGCGGCACGCTCGACCAGGTTCTGGAGCTGGCGAACGTTGCCTGGGAAGGCGTAGCGGCGAAGCATTTCCATCGTCTCGGGTGCGAAGTGCAGCCCGGGCCGCTGCAGCTCGGCGGCGACCCGGGACAGAAAGGCGTTGGCCAGCGCGGGAATGTCCTCCTGGCGCTCTCGCAGCGGCGGCAGCTCGATGGTGATGACGTTGAGGCGGTACAGCAGGTCCTCGCGGAAGCGGCCCGCCCGGACCTCCTGCTCCAGGTCCTTGTTGGTGGCCGCGATGATCCGGGCCTCCACGGAGACCTCCCGGGAGCCGCCCACCGGCCGCACCGTCCGCTCCTGGAGCACGCGCAGGAGCTTGGCCTGGATCGCTGCCGACACCTCGCCGATCTCGTCGAGGAAGAGCGTCCCCTGCCCCGCGGCCAGCAGCAACCCGTCGCGATCCCGGTCCGCGCCGGTGAAGGCGCCGCGGCGGTGGCCGAACAGCTCGCTCTCGAGCACCCCTTCCGGGATCGCCGCGCAGTTGATCGCGAGGAAGGGGTTGCGGGCCCGCTCGGAGCGGTCGTGGATCGCTCGCGCCACCACCTCCTTGCCCGTTCCGCTCTCGCCCGTCACCAGGACGATGGACCTGGGAGACGCGGCCACCCGGTCCACCAGCGACCAGACGCGCGTCATGGCCGGGCTTTCGCCCAGCACGACCCGCGAGTCGGTCAGTCCGCGCCGCAGGCGGAGCACCTCGCCCCGCATCTCGCGCTTCTCGAGCGCCCGCGCGGTCAGCAGCCGCAGCTCGTCGTTGTCGAACGGCTTGGTGATGTAGTCGTACGCCCCTTCGCGGATCGCCTCGATCGCGGTCGCGGGCGTGCCGAACGCCGTCAGCATGATCACCTCGGGGGGAAACGCCGTCGCACGCGCCGCCCGCAGCACGTCCATGCCCGAGTCGGAACCCAGCCGCATGTCGGTGACGACCAGGTCGATGTCGCCCGCGTCGAGGGCGGCCCGGGCCTGCTGCAGGTTGGACGCGCTGGCGAACTCGTAGCCCCACCCGCGGAAGAGGATCTCGAGCAGTTCCCGCACGGACTGTTCGTCGTCGACGATCAAAATCTTCATGGCGTGCCTGCCCGGTTCGCCCCCGCGGCGTCCAGCGTGATCCGGAACTCCGTGCCAATGTCGGGCTGCGACCGTACCCGAATGTCACCGCCGTGGGCCCGCACGATCGCGTAGGCCGTGGACAGACCCAACCCCGTCCCTCCTGGCCTCATGCTGAAGAACGGCTCGAAGAGACGGCCCAGCGCTTCTGGAGGAATGCTGCCGGCCGAGTCCCATACCGTCAGGACGGAGCTGCCGCCTTCCTCGCGCGCGCAGAGCCGTACCGCGCCCCGGTGCTCGAGCGCCGCGGCGGCGTTGCGGACGAGATTCAGGAGCACCTGCTCGAACTGCGAACGATCGACCACCGCCCAGACCGGCGACGGCGCGTCCACTTCCAGGCCAACGCCGCGCGCAAGCGGATCCGTCCGCATGAGTTCCACTACGTCGCTCGCGAGACGTCCCAGATCCACCCGCTCCAGGCGCTGCGGCGGGGGCCGCGAGAAGCGCAGGAAGTCGTCGACCAACCGGTTGAGGCGATCGGACTCGCGCACGAGGATCTGCGTCAGCCGGGCCACGTCCTCGACGCGGTCGGTGGACGACAGCAGCTGGGCCGCCCCGCGCATCGCGGCCAGCGGGTTCCTCAGCTCGTGGGCCAGCTGCGCCGACACCTTGCCCAGGGACGCCAGATGGTCCGCGCGACGCAACTGCGATTCCTTCTCGCGCAGCTCAGTGAGATCCTGGAACACCACGAGCCAGCCCCCATCGTCGCCCGGCAGCGGGGTCGCCGACAGTCCCAGGGTGCGATCGCCTCGCGACGTGGTGACCACGAGTTCTTCCCGCTGCACGCCGCCGGGCCCGCACACCAGGCCCGGGAGGACGTCGCGCAGCGCGCGTCCTTCGAGCCTGTCTGCAAGGCCGAGGATCGCCCCGCCGGCGGGGTTCACGAAGGTGACGACGTGGTCGCGGTCGCAGGTCAGGAGCCCTGACGGCATCGACGAGACGATCTGGTGCTGCAGGTCGAGCAGCGAGCGGATGCGCTCGTCGCGCTGCGTGACGCGCCCGCCCGCCTTCACCACCTGCCGTGCCAGGTAGCCAGACAGCGCCGCCACCAGGAACTGCGCGGTGATGGTGCCGGAGGAAACGAAGATGACCTCCGACCACGGCAGCACGGCGCGGCCGATCGGCGGACGCCACCAACCCAGCTGCTGTCCGAGCATCATCGAGTTGAAGGCGATCGCCGTGCCCGCCGCGGACAACAGCGCCCCTTCCTGCATGAGGGTCACGGTGCCCAGCAACACCGCGAGCGGCATGAGGAAGGTGAACGGAGAGTCCGCGCCGCCGGTGACGAACACCACCGCCGACACCAACAGCACGTCACCCAGCACCTGCAGGCGGGCGAAGCGCCCCGTCACCCGCCCACGCCGCATGGCGACCGCGTAGGCCAGGGTAAGCGCGAACACCGTGCCCACCAGCCCGAACGCCAGCGAGTCGAGCCGCGTCCACTCGGGTGCGCTGAATCGACGCAGCCCCAGGGCCACCACCGAGACGACGGTGGCGACCGTGCGGAACAACATCACCCACAACAGGCGAGTGCGGAGGTCGAGGGCCGCTTCGGCGCCCGACGGCGCGGTCGGCCCGCCCCCTACACGGTCACTTGATGGCACCAGCGATGGAGAAGATCGGCAGGTACATCGAGATCAGGAAGCCGCCGACCACGCCGCCGAGGAAGACCATCATGATGGGCTCGATCATCGACGTCAGGCCCGCGACCGCGGCGTCGACCTCGTCGTCGTAGAAGTCGGCGATCTTGTTCAGCATCTGATCCATGGCGCCCGTGGCTTCGCCGACGCCGATCATCTGCACCACCATCGACGGGAACACCTTCGTCTCGGCCAGAGGACCCGCGATGTTCTTGCCTTCGGAGATCTTGGTGCGGACGTACATGATGCCCGACTCGATCGTCCGATTGCCGGCCGTCTTCGCCGTCACGTCGAGGGCGTCGAGGATCGGAACACCGGAGCTGATCATCGTTCCGAGCGTGCGCGTGAAGCGCGCCACCGCCACCTTGCGGATCACGTCACCCACCATCGGCGCGTAGAGAATGGCCTTGTCGAAGATCTCGCGACCACGGGGGTTCCGGTAGAAAGCCGTGAAGGCCACGACGATCGCGGCGATGCCGAGCACGATGTGAATGATGTAGTGCTGGAGCCACTCGGACATGTCCACGACGACCTGCGTCGGCCCCGGGAGTGAGGAGCCGAAGTCCGCGAACATCTTGGCGAAGACCGGCGTGACCTTGATGAGCAGAACCGCCGTCACCACGATACCGATGCAGATGACCGCCACCGGATACGTCAGCGCGCCCTTCACCTTCCGCTTCAGCTTCTCGTTCTTCTCGCGGTACTGCGCGAGGCGGTTCAAGATCGTGTCGAGAATGCCGCCGACCTCACCGGCCGCGCACAGCTGGACGAAGAGTTCGTCGAACACCTTGGGGTGATCCTTCAGCGCGTCCGAGAACGTCGAACCCGCCTCGACGCGCGTCTTGATCGCGAAGATGACCTTCCGGAACGCGGCGTTCTCGGTCTGGCTGCCGAGAATGTCGAGGCACTGCACCAGCGGCAGACCGGCGTCGATCATCGTCGCGAACTGCCGCGTGAAGATGAGGATGTCCTTGCCGCTGATGCTGCCGGGCAGGCTGATGTTCGCGTCGAGGAGGCCCTTCTTCCTGACCTTCGTCGGCGACAGCCCCAGTGAGACGAGGCGCGCCTCGACGGCCTTGGGATCGGCCGCCTCCATCTCGCCCTTCTTCACCTCGCCCGCTCGCGTCTTCGCTTCCCACAGGTAGATGGGCGTCTTGCTCTTGCTTCGCTGCGCAGACTTGACCGTCGACGCGCCCGGAGTCGCCATGTGCTCGAACCTCGCTCGATGCGCTTGAGGGAAATCGGAAAGAGTGCCTGAAGCCTACTCGCCTTCGGGGAAACTCCAAATGCGCGACCGGCGCCTACCCCTGACTACCTGGCAGGTCAGCGTCCGGGCGGGCGCTGTCCGAGACCCGCCATCGCGCCCTGCGCGGAGTGCCCCGGCAGCGCCGCGCCGCCGCCGCTGGCGATGATGTTCTTCAGCTCGTCCGGGTCCGAGGTGCGGCCGAAGGCCTCTTCCATGGTGATCAGCTTGCGGGACAGCAGCGCCGCGAGCGATTGGTTGAAGGTCTGCATGCCGAACTTCGACTGGCCGACCTGCATCTGCGAGTAGATCTGATGCACCTTGTCCTCGCGGATCAGGTTCCGGATCGCGGGGTTCGGGATCATCACCTCGAGAGCCAGCACGCGGCCGCCCCCCGTCGCCTTCGCCAAAAGTGACTGCGACAAGATGCCCTCGAGCACGAAGCTCATCTGCGCGCGCACCTGCGGCTGCTGGTACGGGGGGAACACGTCGAGGATCCGGTTGATCGTCTGCACCGCGCTGTTGGTGTGCAGCGTCGCGAAGGCGATGTGACCGGTCTCGGCGATCACCAGCGCCGACTCGATCGTCTCGAGGTCCCGCATCTCGCCCACGAGCACCACGTCCGGGTCCTGCCGGAGGATGTACTTGAGCGCCGTCTTGAAGCTCCTGGTGTCGGCGCCCACCTCGCGCTGGTTCACCAGGCAATTCTTGTGCGGGTGCAGGTACTCGATCGGATCCTCGATCGTCATGATGTGCTCGTGCCGATCGGTGTTGATCTTGTCGATGATGGACGCGAGCGTCGTCGACTTGCCGGACCCGGCCGGCCCGGTCACCAGGATGAGGCCGCGCGGCTTCTTCGAGAGCTCCTGGACGATCGGCGGCAGGCCGAGCTCCTGGAAGGTGAGGATCTTGAAAGGGATCGTCCGGAACGCGCCGGCGACCGCGCCGCGCTGCATGAAGATGTTCGAACGGAAGCGCGACAACCCCTTCACGCCGAACGACAGGTCGAGCTCGTTGTCCTCTTCGAACTTGTGCTTCTGCGCGTCGGTGAGGATCGAGTAGCACAGCTGCTTCGTCTCGACCGGCGTCAGCGGGTTCACCTTGAGCGGCACCAGCTCGCCGTCGATGCGGAGCTGCGGCGGAGAGCCCGTCGTGATGTGCAGGTCCGACGCGCCACGATCCACCATGGCCTTGAGCAGCTGGTGCAGGTTCAGGTTCGCCAACGTCGTGCCCCTCCGGTGAGTGGTTAGAAGCGATCGGGGGCGGTGTTCGACACCGACTCTTCAATGGTGGTGGCGCCGGCCATCACCTTCGCGTTCGCCGCCATGCGCAGCGTCTGCATGCCGAGGCGGATCGCCTCCTGCTTGAGCTCCGCCGCCGACGCGCCGTTGATGACGATCTCCTTCAGGCCGTCCCAGAACGGCATGACTTCGTAGACGGCCACGCGGCCCTTGTAGCCGCGGTCGTTGCACTCGCGGCAGCCGCCCTTCTCATACAGCGTGAAGGTGCCGATCTTCTCCGGGGGAATGCCGGCGTCGATCAGCGCCTGCTCGTCGACGTGCTCGACGGGCCGCTTGCAGGCGTTGCACAGGCGGCGGCACAGGCGCTGGGCGAGGATGAGGTTGAGCGACGCCGTCACCATGAACGGCTCGATGCCCATGTTGAGCAGGCGGCTGACCGTGCCCGGCGCGTCGTTGGTGTGCAGCGTCGACAGCACCAGGTGGCCGGTGAGCGCGGCCTTCACGCCGATCTCCGCCGTCTCGAAGTCGCGGATCTCGCCGATCATGATGATGTCGGGGTCCTGCCGCAGGAAACTGCGCAACGCCGCGGCGAAGTTGAGTCCGATGTCCTCGTGCATCTGCACCTGGTTGATGCCGGCGAAGTTGAACTCGACCGGATCCTCCGCGGTGCTCACGTTCACGGTGGGATCGTTGAGCGCCGAGAGCGCGGAGTACAGCGTCGTCGTCTTGCCAGAGCCCGTCGGGCCCGTCACCAGCACCATGCCGTACGGTCGATCGATCGCGTCCTTGAACCACTTGAGCGGCTCGGGATCGAAGCCCAGCTTCGTCATGTCGAGCTGCAGGTTCGACTTGTCGAGCAGGCGCATGACGATCTTCTCCCCGAACAGCGTGGGACACACGCTGACGCGGAAGTCCATCTCCTTGCCGCCGCCCATCTTGATCTTGATGCGGCCGTCCTGCGGCAGGCGCCGCTCGGAGATGTCGAGCTGCGCCATGATCTTGAGGCGCGAGGTGATCGCGTTGCGCAGCTTCATCGGCGGCTTCATCACCTCGTACAGCACGCCGTCGATGCGGAAGCGGACGCGGAAGTCCTTCTCGTACGGCTCGACGTGGATGTCCGAGGCGCGCTTGGCGATCGCGTCCTTGAGGATCAGGTTCACCAGCTTGACGACGGGCGCGTCGTCGGCCGCCTTCGCCGCCTCCTCGACGTTGCCCGCGTCCGAGTCCTCCGCGAGCTCGACGTCGTCCTCGTCCATGTTGCTGACGATGTCTTCGAGGCTCGGGCCCTTCTCGGCGTAGTACCGCTCGATCGCCTCGCGGATCGCCGGCTCCGACGCCACCACGGGCTCGATGTTGTAGCCGGTGAGGAACTTGAGATCGTCCACCGCGTAGATGTTCGACGGGTCGCACATCGCCACGATGAGCGAGCTGCCGGCGCGGTTCACCGGGAGCACGAGGTGCTTGTTCGCCACGTCCTTCGGGACCAGCTTGATGATCTCGGCGTCGATGTCGAACTCTTTGAGGTTGATCGCCGGGACGCCGTACTGCTTCGAGAGGAAATCGGTGAGCTTCGACTCCTCGATCGCGCCCGTCTTGATCAGCGCCGTACCAATGCGCGTCCCGGTCTTCTGCTGTTCTTCCTGCGCCTTCCGCAGCTGCTGGACCGAGATCAGGTTCTCACGAACGAGCAGTTCACCCAGGCGGCCAGACATGTCGTGTGTGCCTCTCCCGTCGAGGAAAATCAGTGTGAAAAAGGCCTGGGCATCTTGGTCGGCGGAGTGAGGCCTGTCAAAGCGCGTTTTCGCGCCAGGCGTCAGGGTCCGCGCGCCACCGCCGCCCGCGCCGCCTCGAGATCCCGCGCGATCTGCCCGGCCAGCTCACTCGCCGAGCCGAAGCGCTTCTCGGGGCGCAGCCGCTCGAGGAACTGCACCCGCACCTTCCTGCCGTACAGGTCTCCCTCGAAGTCGAAGAGGTGCGCTTCGATCGTCACCTCGGTGCCGCCGAATGTGGGTTTCACACCGATATTCGCGGCGCCGCCGAACCACGCGCCGGGCGTCGCGCCCTGCTCGCGCACCCGCACCGCGTACACGCCGGCGGCCGGGCGAAGCTCGTTCGGCGTGTCGATGTTCGCGGTCGGGAAGCCGATCGTGCGCCCGCGGCCAGCGCCGGGCACCACCAGCCCTTCGAGGTCGAACGGGCGGCCGAGCAGCAGCGCCGCCGCCTCCACCCGCCCCTCGAGGATGTACTCGCGGATCTTGCTCGACGAGACCACCACCCCGTCCACCGTCACGGCGCTCACCATCGACACGCCCGCGCCGCGCGCCGCGGCCGCCGCCTCGAGCGAGGCGATGCTGCCCGCGCGGCCCGCGCCGTAGGTGAAGTCATGGCCGACCACGACGTGCTTCGCCCGGACGCCGTCGAACAGCGCGGCCTCGAACGCCGCCGGCGGCGTCTTCGCGTACTCGAGCGAGAACGGCTGCACGATGGTGGCGAGAAGGCCGCACTCCTCGAGGAGCTCCAGCTTGCGCGAGTGCGTGGTGATGCAGCGGGGCGCGAGGTCGGGCTTGAGCACCTTGCCGGGGTGCGGCGAGAAGGTGACGGCCACGACCGGGCCGTGGGCCTTCGCCTCGTCGAAGAGCGCGCGGTGCCCGCGGTGCACGCCGTCGAAGTTGCCCAGGCACAGCGCCACGCCCTCGAGTGAGCCGTCGCTCGCAGCCTCCAGTGACGAGTACACCTTCATGCCTGCCCCTTCATAGCGCCCGCGGCCGCGCAGCGCCGGGGGAAAGCGTTCCCTTGCCCGGGGAAACCGGCTAGGCGTTCGCGCCCGCCATGTCCCGCATTTCCCTGCGTCCCCTGCCCGTGGGTGACGATCTCTACCGCCTCCAGGCGCCGCCCGACTGGAAGGCGGTGTTCGGCTTCGACGGGCCGCTCGAGCTGGAGATCGGCTGCGGCGCCGGCGGCTTCGCGCTCGAATACTGCCGCCGGTTCCCGCTGCTCCGCTACGTCGCCTTCGAGTGGCGCAAGAAGTACGCCCGCGAGGTGCAGCACCGCGCCGACAAGCACGGCCTGAAGAACCTCAAGGTCATCGAGGGTGACGCGCGGGACGCGGTGCCGCGGCTCTTCGCCGCCGGCTCGCTCGACGCGATCCACCTCCAGTTCCCCGATCCCTGGTGGAAGCGGGCGCACCAGAAGCGCACCATCCTCCAGCCGGACTTCACCGCCTTCCTCCGCACGCGCCTGAAGGCCGGCGGGCGCTTCGACTTCCGCACCGACGTGGAGGAGCGCGCGAAACAGGGCCTCGCGGTGCTCGAGGGCGCGGGCTTCGTGAACCCGCTGGGGCCGGGCGCCTTCCACCCGTACGATCCCGACGAGGTGCCGTCCACGCGCGAGCGCCGCTACCTCGCCACGGGCCAGCCGGTGTACCGGGCCCGCCTGCTGAAGGGCTGACGCTCGCCACGCGGGCCCCCGTCTCGTAGCCTTGAGGGCCTCAAGCCGCATGCCCGCGCCGCGCCGAAAGACGCTCGAGGCGACCCGCCGCCAGGACGAGCCCAGCGCCCGCCTCGAGGGGCGAACGCTGCTCATCGCCGACGACGACCGCGGCGTGCTGGCGCAGATCCGCGCGGGCCTCGAGGGCCTCGGCTACCACTTCGTCGAGGCGCACGACGGCACCGAGGTGCTGACCGCGCTGCGCAAGGCCCAGCCGGATCTCCTCCTCATGGACGTGGAGATGCCCGGCCTCGGCGGCGTGGAGATCACCCGCATCGTCAAGGCGAACCAGGGCGCGCAGGGCTTCGGCTTCATCCCCGTCATCCTGATGACCGCGCGCCGCACCACCGGGAAGATCGAGGGCCTCGAGCTCGGCGCCGACGACTACCTCACCAAGCCCTTCGACATGCTGGAGCTCGCCGCGCGCGTGCGCTCGATGCTCCGCCTCAAGGCGCTGCAGGACGCGCTGGTCGACAAGAACCGCGAGCTCGATCGCGCCAACCGCGAGCTCGAGGAGAAGCGGCAGGAGCTGCTGATGCTGTCGCGCACCGACGGCCTCACGCAGCTCATCAACCGGCGCCACTTCGAGGAGCGCCTCGCCGCCGAGTTCTCGCGCTCCGAGCGCTACCGCGCGCCCCTGTCCTGCTTCCTCCTCGACATCGATCACTTCAAGAAGGTGAACGACACCTGGGGCCACCCGTTCGGCGACCTCGTCCTGAAGGAGGTCGCCGGCGTCGCGCGACGCGCGCTGCGCGACGTCGACGTGCTCGCGCGCTACGGCGGCGAGGAGCTGGTGGCGCTGCTCCCCGAGACGACGCCCGAGGAGGCGTGGCGCGCCGCCGAGCGCGTGCGCCTGGGCGTCGAGGCGATGCGCCTCACCAACCGCAACGGCCCCGAGCCGGTGGTGGTGCGCTGCACCGTGTCCATCGGCGTCGCGACCTTCCCGTCCGCGGGCATCGAGAGCGCCGAAGCGCTGGTGCAGGCCGCTGACGAATGTCTGTATGTCGCCAAGCAGAGCGGCCGGAACCAGGTCCGGCAGGACGGCGAGGCCTGACGGATCAACCAGCAGCGAGTGCTTGAGCGCGGGCGCATTCGGGAGGATAGAGAGGGACCGATGCGCCCCGCCGCCGCCATCGTCGCGCTCCTCACGCTCAGCGCCTGCGAGAAGCCCGCCGCCGCCACCCCCGAGGCCGCGTACAACGCCTTCGCGGTGGCGCTGCGCCGGGGCGACACGAAGGCAGCCTACGCCGCGCTCTCGAAGTCCACCCGCGCCCTCGTGGAGGCCCGCTCGAAGACGCTCTCCGAGGCGTCGCAGGGCATGGTGAAGGACGAGCCCGCGCTGATGCTCTTCCAGTCCGGCACGCGGCCTGGCCCGTTGGGCGAGGTGAAGGTGGTCGAGCAGTCGGCCGACCGCGCGGTGCTGGAGGTCTCGGGCACGCGCGTCACGATGGTCAAGGAAGACGGGGGCCGCTGGGTGGTAGACCTCTCAGACCTGTACGCGACGAAGGCGGGGGCGCCGTGAGCGATCGGCCGAAAAAACCAGGACCGCGGATCGAGGTGCTTCGCCGGCCGGCGCAGGGCCCGGTGGTGCCGGTGCGCCCGGTGCAGCCCGCCGCGAAGCCCGCGACGGCGCCGGCCCGTCCAGCCGCAGGCCCTCGCCCGTCCGGCCCCCGCCCCGCCGCACCCGGCGGTCCTTCCGGCCGCCCACCGTTCCGCGGCCCGCCGCGTGGCCCGCCGCGCCCGCCGCCGACGCCCGAGCAGGTCGCCGAGTTGGCGAAGAAGGAGCGCGTGCCCGCGCGCATCGCCAAGGGCGACCTCGAAGGGAAGATGAAGTGCCGCGTCTGGAAGAAGCTGCACGCCGAGGAGGCGAAGCGCTTCGACCAGGCCTACGCCGTGATGGCGGCGAACCCGGGCCTCGACCTCGCCGACGCGTTCGGCGTGGTGCAGAGCGGCCTGTCGGTGGCCGAATTCCAGGCGCGGCGCGCGCGCGCGAAGAAGCGCGAGGCGATCAAGGCCGCCCGCGCGACCGTGTCCGGCACGGCGGTGGACGAGCTGGTGGCCCGCTGGCAGGCGGACAAGGCGGAGCTGGCGATCGTCATGGGCGAGCGCACCGCCCTCGACGTCATCACCGAGGTGCAGCCGGTCGCCTTCGTGCTCGAGCGCGCCGGCCGCGTCGAGAAGCTGAACGTCGTGGCGGTCGCCCGCAGGGCCACCTGGGACGCCCTCCTGCCGTCGCTCAGCCGCGACCCGAAGCTGGCGCAGAAGCCGCCGGCGGTGGCCCGGCAGCCCGCGCGCCGGCCGGTGAACGATCCGCGCACCTTCCTCGACCACGTCGGCCGCGCCATCACCATCCACCTCCGCAATGGGCTGACGGTGACCGCGAAGTTGCTCGCCGTCGGGCCGTTCGACGTGTTGGTGGGCGCCCCGGGCGAAGAGCTCTTCGTGCCGCTGCACGCGATGCTGAGCTGGTCCGTGAGCTGACCTTCACTCATCAGAGCTGCTCGCGCAGCGCGTCCAGCACCGCGAGCTGCGTGCGGCTCGAGCGGTTGTCGAAGTTGACCCGGCACAGCGCCTTCACGCGCGCCATCATCCGGTACGCCGTCGCGCGCGACACGCCCCGCGCCTGCGCCCACTGCTCCACCGAGTCGCCGTCGAGCTGCGCGCGCAAGACCGCCTTCTCGTCGTCGGACAACAGCTCGAGCATGCCCCGCGCCAGCCGCTGGGCGTCGAGGTGCGCGGTGATGACAGCGGGGAGATCCCGGCTGGCAGTGCTCTCCGGCGCGTCCGGGATCCTCCCCGCGACGTAGCGGCTGAACAGCTCGCCGACGGCCTCCCGCACGGTGGGTTTGCGGCCGAGCTCGCTCCACACCGCGCCCACCGCCTCCTCCACCGCCACCGACGAGAAGCCGGCGGCGCCCGCGATGCTGACCGGGTAGCCCGCGCGCGACGGGCCGACCACGCCGCGCAGCGCGTCGCGCACGTGCGCCGACAGCGCGTGCCACGCCTGGTGCGCGTCGCGATCGCCGGCCACCACTTGCTTGAAGCGGTGCCGCACCGCGCGCAGCAGCTCGTCCGGCGCCATCGCCACGAGCTCGGCGCGGCGCGCGTCGTCGAGGAGGTGCCGCTCGAAGAACAACCCGACGAAGCCGTCGAGCAGCCGCCCGTCGACCCGGCCCGCGTCGGCCACCGCACGCTTGAGGGCGAGGTAGTCGTCTTCCCCGAAGGTGCCGGACCGATCGAAGGCCTCGACCGCCGCCTTGAGGCGCACGCCGTCGCTCATGGCCTACTTGCGCTGGCGGTACGCCTGCAGGGGGATGACCTGGCTGACGTTGGTGCCCGCGCGCGCCGACTGCGCCCGGCGGATCAGCAGCGGAATGTCACCCTCGCCGCGCTCGACGGCCATGCGCAGATCGCCCAGGCGCTCGAGGTGCCGCCGGACGGGGATGCCTTCGGGCGCGAGGCCGACGATGGCGCGGAGGTGGGCCTCCGCGTCCTCGAGCTGCTCCTCGGCGCGCTCGAGGTCCTTCCGGGCCAGCGACAGCCACGCGCTCGTCTCGGCGGCGACCAGGTCGAGCTCGCGATCGATGCCCAGCACGAGGCGGCCGCGCGCGGACTCCGCCGGCACGCGCTCGAGCTCGATGCGCGCATGGCGAACGTCGGCGCGCTCCTTCGCGGTACCGTGGAGCTGCACCGACCACTCGCCGTCGCCCAGCGCCGTGCCGGTCAGCAGCACGCGCCGCGCGAGCCCCTTGGAGACGTCGCCCATCGTCACCACCAGCGCCTCCTGCTCGAGCGACGCCGGGTACCCGTGCCGGCAGGTGATGGCCGCGAGGCCGTCGGGCTGCACGCGCACCTGCACCTCGCTGGCCGCGTGGCCGAACAGCCGGGCGCACAGCCCGCCCATGGCCTCCGACAGGCCTTCGGGGCCGTCGACGTGCTCGAAGGCGTTGCCCGACGGCTGCGTCAGCGCGTCGAGGATCTCCGCGACGTAGTGCTTGGCGAGGCCCAGCGCGTGCACCGACACGTTCGCCTTCGCCAGCTCGTGGCCGAGATCCCGGAATGCCTCGACGGAGTCGGGGCCGACGGACGGCTCGCCGTCGGTCAGCACCAGCATCTGCGGGCGGCGCCCGGGCACCAGCGTGCGCAGCAGGCCCTTGAGGCCCATCGACACCGCCTGGTGCAGCGCCGTCCCCCGCCCCGTCTGGATGCCCTTGAGCGCCTCCGTCATCGCGCGCTTGCCGCGGGCGTCCATGAGGCTCACCGGCACGCGCTGCTCCGCGACGCCATCGAAGAGAACGAGGCCCAGGAAGTCCTCGGGCCGCGCCAGCTCGACGAACTGCGCGGCCGCCTCCACCGCCGCCGACAGCGGCGCGCCCTTCATCGAGCCCGAGCGGTCGAGCAGCAGGTTCACCATGACGGGCGAGCGCGGCTCGTCGGCGCTGACGCCCGCCGACACCAGCACGTGCACCTCGCGCGTCTCGCCGCGCCGGTGCTCCACTCCCCAGGCCGTCCAGTGCATTCGATCGACTCCTTCGCGTGACCTTCAACTCCTCAGAGCGCAGCCCGCGCGCCTTCGTCTCACGCGCCTTCGAACCGAAGCGTAACCGTGCACCGCGCCTGCCGTCGCGGTAGACGGGATCCCCAGGAGGCTTACATGCGCGCACTCATCGTTCCGTTCACGCTGTCGCTCGTCGTCGCCGGTTGCAAGAAGGAGGAGCCCGCGGCCCCTCCAGTGGCGGCAAAACCCGCGACGCCCGAGGTGGCGAAGCCCGCGTCGCCGCCGGAAGCGCCCACGGCGGTCCCCGGGAAGCCGGCGAGCGGCCGCGTCGTCGAGCTCGCCGTGACGGACGACGGCTTCGTGCCGGCGAACGTGACGCTGAAGGCGAACGAGCCGGTCACCTTCCGCGTGACGCGGAAGACCGACGACACCTGCGCGCGCGACCTGCTCATCGAAGGCACCGACATCAAGCTCTCGCTGCCGCTGGACACGCCGGTCGAGGTGGCCTGGACGCCGACGAAGGCCGGCAAGGTCAAGTTCGGCTGCGCGATGGACATGATGATCGGCGGGATGCTCCTGGTGGAGTAGCCGATCACGGGAAACCACGGAAAATCGGGCCTCTGGCCTCGAATGTCGGCCCCCGGGTGTAGGGTGGTCGCGTGGCAGAAGGGCGCGACATCCTCGGCCGGATCGCGGTCATCGACGTGGAGACGACGGGGCTGGACCCCGGGGCGGCGCACGTCATCGAGGTGGGCGCGGTGTTCGTGGCGCCGGGCGCGGAGCCGGTGCGGCGCAGCTGGCTCGTGCGGCCGCCCGGTCCGGTGCCGGCGTGGATCACCGCGCTGACGGGGCTCGATGCCGCGGAGCTGTCGGCCGCCCCGCCGCTCGGCGCGGTGGAGGCGGAGATCGCCCAGGCGCTCGCAGGCTGGACGCTGGTCGCGCACAACGCGGCCTTCGAGCGCAGCTTCCTCGGCGCGCTGGTGGCGAAGGCGACGTTCCTCGACTCGTGCGTATTGACGCATCTCCTCTACCCCGAGCTGCCGAGCCACTCGCTGGACGCGCTGGTGCGTTGGGCCGGCGTCGGTGCGGGCGCGCAGCACCGGGCGCTCGGCGACGCGGAGGACACGCTCGCGGTGCTCGACGTCGCGCTGAGGCGCGTGGTGCGGGACGGCCGCAGGGACGACGTCGACGCGCTGCTCGAGCGGCTCTCTCCCGCGACGGGCGACGAGGCGCGCGCGCTGGTGGAGGTGCTCGGGCGGCTGCGCGACGCGGCCCCGGCGTTCCCGCGGGCGACGGTGCGGGCGGAGCCGTGCGCCGACGGCCGTCTGGAGCGCTTGATGACCGAAGGCCTGGCGGCGGGCGAGCCCGTCAGTCTGGAGATCGAACGCGCCGGCGCCGTCGCCGCGGCGCTGCAGGTGGCGCTGCGCCGGAGGGAAGCGCGCGAAGCCGAGCGCGCGGCGGCGACCGGAAGCCGTGCGTTGACGACTCCGCCCGGGGCGAGGTGGACGCGGACCGCGAGCGGCACCGTTCCGGAGGCCGCGGCGCCGCGGCCGAGCGCCCCCGGCTGGGCCGGCCGGCCGCCAGAGCCGCGCGACGCAGACGCGCAGCTCGTCCTCGCGGTGCCGCGCCGCACGCTGCGCGAGCTGGCGCCGGCCTCGCCCATTCCGTTGGTGCAGCGGCGCCCGACGTGCCGCGCGCGCCTCGAGGCGCTGTTGGCGGCGCCCGGGCGCGACGACGGCGAGCGGCTCGCGCGGGCGTACCTCTCGGCGCTGTTGCGGCGCAGCCCGCTCCTGGTGCCGAGCGGCTGGTTCTCGTCGCGCGTGCCGTCGGTCGGCGAGCTGTTGCGCGCGGCGGGCCCCTGCCGCTGCGAAGGCCTCGCGTGCGCGTACGCCCCGGGCGCGGACGCCTCCGCCGCGGCGGTGCTGGTGACGCACGAGCTCGCGCTCGACTGGCTCGAGCAGCAGGTGCCGATGGCGCTGCTGATCCTCGACGCGGAGCGGCTGCCCGGCGCCGAGCGGCGGCGCTCGTCCATCCGCCTCGACGGCAAGCGCCTCGCGCGGCTCGCGGGACAGCTCCCGCCGGACGACGCCCTGGCGGAGCGGCTCACGCTGGGCGCCGAGGCGCTCGATCGCGCGCTGGCCTTCGTGGCGCAGACGACGCCCGTGACCATCGACCTCCGGGCGCGGGTGCTGGGCCCGTGGCTCCGGCTGCGCGACGTGCTGACGGGGCTCCGGAAGGACACGACGTCCTGGCTCGCGCAGCGCCCGCCCGACGCGCCGGAGGCCGCGCCGCTGGCGCAGCTGGCGGACGAGCTGTCGCGCCTCGCCGAACCGCCGCCGCCTGGCTTCGAGACGCGCGTGCACCCGGGTGAGCCTCCGGTGTTGGCGCTCGAGCCGCACCACCCCGATGCGGCGGTCGTCGCGCGGCTGCCGAGGTCCGCGGTGCTGGTGACGGGCAGCCGCGGCGGGCTGGACTGGGCGCAGCGGCCGACGCGCCGCGTGGGGCCGCTGGTGCATCCGTCGGTGGAGCTCGAGCCGTGCGTCGCCGGCGTGGGCGCCGTCGCCACGCACGCTGGCCGCCTCGCGTTGCAGCTTGCCGGACCGGTGAACCTCGTCGCGGAAGGCGCGTTGGAGCCGTTCGCCGAGGCGCTGCGCGAGGCCTTCCCCGGGCTGGCCGTTCGCACCGTGCCGGGCGCGCCGCCGCCGGGCGGGGCCTGCGTGACGCTGGTGCCGTGGCCCCACGGCGCGCCGCCCGACGCGCTGGCGACGCTGATCGGCCCGGTGCGCGACGTGCGTCGCGCCGTGCTGGCCTGCGGCGATCGCGACGTAACGGTGCTGACGCCCGCCGAGCGCTGGGCCGAGGTGGAAGCGCGCCTCGGCGACCTGCGCGACGACGGCGGCCTGCGGCTCGAGCCAGAGCCGAGCGGCGCCGACAGCGGCCTGCGCTGAGCCCGGCTCGGCGTCTCGCGACCTCCCGCGACGACCACGACGTCCAGCCACCTCCCGACGACGCAGTTCCCGGCGACCACGGCCTCGCGGTGGCGGCCCGCCGAAGGCGGCGAGCTCTCGACGGCCCGGCGCCTTCGCGACGTCTCCGCCCATCGGCGCGACTTCCACGGCAGCGGACGCGCCGAGGCGTGGCTCGGCGCGCACGAGAACGCGCGTCGGGAGCGTCACGTCCCGCTCCGGCCGCAGGCCAATCTCCCGCGCAACCCATCGACAGCACGGGAGCTTCGCGGCTGCCGCACGGCGCCACGCACGGTCGGCGCGCGAGCCTCGTCCCCCGGACATGGACATCGGAACCCGCTTCCCCACCGTCGGCTTCTTCCCCTCCACCTCTTCCGTCCGCGACACCACGCGCGACGTCCTGCCACCACTCAGCGCGCCGGCGAGCGATCCGCTCATCGACGCCCTCGTCGACGCCTTCGTCGAGGCGCTCGCGTCGGGCCTCGAGTCGGCCATCGCCGAGGCCGTCGAGGACATCGCGCGGCAGATGGACGCCGGCGGCCAGTCCGACGGCTTCGACGACGGCCCTGTGGGCGGTGGCGGCGGCGTGTGGACGGAACGGCTCGCGCCGACGACGGGGGCGAACACCGACGGCGGCTCGTCGGCGGCGCGGCTCTCGCAGGTCCTCGACGGACTGAACGTGGAGCGCAACCCGAAGTACCAGCCGAGCGGCCGGCCGGGCACCGCGAGCCGCACCACCTGGTGCAACGTCTTCACGCAGGACGCGCTGAAGTCGCTGGGCGTGCCGAACGTGCCGACCGGCACGGCGAACCAGATGAACACCTGGTTCAACACCCAGGGCCCGTCGAACGGCTGGCGCAAGGTGACGGCCGCCGAGGCGCAGGCGCTCGCGAACCAGGGCAAGGCCTGCGTGGCGACCTGGAAGAACCCCACCGGCGGGCACGGCCACATCGGCGTCATCCGCCCCGGGCAGCTGACGCAGGGCTCGCCGCGCATGGCGCAGGCCGGCGGGCGGAACTTCAACGACGGCACCGTGCGTCAGGGCTTCGGCGCGAAGCAGCCCGAGTACTTCGTCTACGACGGCCCGGTGGGCTGCGGCGCGACGCGCCCGGCGGTGGCGCCCACCTCCGGCAACGTCACCGGCGCGGCCCGCGACGACCTCGGCGGGTTTCGCTCCAACCAGTACGACGGCATCATCCGCGAGATGTCCGCGAAGCACGGCGTCCCGGCGCGGCTCATCAAGTCGGTCATCGAGCAGGAGTCGCAGTTCAACCCGACGGCTGTCTCGCGGGTGGGCGCGCGCGGCCTGATGCAGCTCATGCCGGCCACGGCGCGGGAGCTCGGCGTGCGCAACCCGCTCGATCCGCGACAGAACATCGAGGGCGGCACGAAGGACCTCGCCCGCATGCTGAAGATGTTCAAGGGCAACGTGCGCAACGCGCTGGCCGCGTACAACGCCGGCCCGGGCAACGTGCTCAAGTACCGCGGCGTGCCGCCGTTCCGCGAGACGCAGACCTACGTGCGCAACATCACCGCGAATTACTACCGCTGACGCGTCACTTCGCCAGGCGGGCTTCGAGTTCGGCCTTCAGCTTCGCGATCGCCGCCGCGTCGCCCGCCAGCGCCGCTTCGACGATCCTCAGGTCCGACTCGGTTCGTTCGCGCAGCTCCTTGACCATCGCCGCCATCACCTCGAACACGTCCTGCAGCTCATCGCCGGGCCGCAGGCCGTAGCTGGGCGGGCGGATGACGCCGCCAGCCACCTCGCGTGCCATGCGCTTGATGCGGAAGAGCGGGCCGACGATGCGGTGGGTGATGACGATCGCGCCGATGGCGACCAACACGATGAAACCGCTGAGGAAGCCGACCAGGGCGTACAGCGTGGTGCGCTGCTGCCGCTCGAGTTCGACCTTCTGCTGCACGACGGCCTGCTTCTCGGCTTCGTAGGCGTCGTCGATCGCCTTCGACTTCTCCGCCAGCCTCCCGATGAACTCGGGGTCGTCCATGTTCTTGGCGAGGTCGCTGTTCAGCGTGCAGGTGCCCAGCTCCCTGCTGGTATCGGCCGCCTTCTGCCGCGACTCGACCGCGCTGTTCATCTGGGCGAACAGCGAGCCCGTCGTGCGTGCCAGGAAGACGCCGAGCAGCCCCGCCACCACGAGGGTCATCGCCACGAAGTACGCGGCGAACTTCAGCTGGAAGCGCGCGTCGAGCAGGAAGTTCCTCAGGCGACGGTTCTGACGACCGCCTCCCGGTGAGCCTCCCTGTTGCGCCGGCTTTTGGTCAGACATGGTGTCGATCCCCGCTGCCCTTCGTCAGTGCTTCCACTCCAGGTCGGTCGCCGCGTCCTCCACGACGCGCGGCACCATCGCCTTGATGAGGCTCTCCGGCTTACCGCCCGAGGCCTTCACGTTCCACGTGCCTTTGAGCGACTGGTCCGGGTACGTCATGATCAACATCTCCACCTTGAGCCCCTTGGAGGACTCACCGGGCAGCAGCTGCAGGCGCAGCTGGTAGGCCTTGAGCTGCTGCGTTCGCACGAGCGCCGCCGCCTTCTTCTTGTCCTCGGCCGGCGGGGCGAAGGTGGCGCCCATCGACTCCAGCTTCTCACGCATTTTCTCCTCCGCCAGTTGGAGGAGGTTGGCCGGGAGGTCGCCGACCTTGTCCTGGACGGGCTCGAGGCTGAGGTACAGCCCCCCTTTGGGCACCGAGGTCGCCGCGGCGCCGGCCTTGAGCGCGCGCTCCATCGCCGCGCGCACGGTCGGGTCGCCCTCGCCGAGCGCCGCCTTGAGGCAGGCGATGGCGGACGGCAAGCCGAGCTCGCCCAGGCTGCCGGCGGCCGCGGTACGCACGAGGGGCTCCGGGTCCTTCAACGCCGAGCACAGGTGCGGCACCGCCGACTCGTGCTTCGTCTGGCCGAGCAGCACGACGATCTGGACCCGGTTACGAGGGTCCTTCGCGCCGGCGAGCTGCCTGGAGAGGAGCGTGACGCGCGGGTCCTCGACCGCCCACACAGGGAGCGCGATCAGCAGGACGAGCGCGCACGCCGCGCCGCGGAAGCTCACGCAGCGGCCTTCCCACGACGAGGCGTCGGCGGGACAAAGCCCAGGCGTCGAACCTGCCACCACATGACGACGGGGTCCCCGGCCATGACCGAAGAGCATCGTAGCGCGCAACAGGCGTTTGCGAAGCCCGAGCCGCTGGCATATCCCACGCGCATGGCATCCCACATGACCGCCTCGCAGGTGCGCGACGCGTTTCTTTCCTTCTTCGAGACGCGCGGGCACCGCCGCGTGGCCTCGTCCAGCCTGGTCCCGGCCAACGACCCGACGCTGTTGTTCACGAACGCGGGCATGGTGCAATTCAAGGACGTCTTCACCGGGCGTGAGACGCGTGACTACACGCGGGCGACGACGACGCAGAAGTGCGTGCGCGCGGGCGGCAAGCACAACGACCTGGACAACGTCGGCTTCACGGCGCGCCACCACACGTTCTTCGAGATGCTGGGGAACTTCTCGTTCGGCGACTACTTCAAGGCCGACGCGATCGCCTGGGGCTGGGAGTTCGTCACGAAGGTGCTGAAGCTCGATCCCTCGCGGCTCGCGGTGACGGTCTTCAAGGGCGAGGACGGCATTCCCGCCGACGAGGAGGCCGCCGAGCTGTGGGCCAGGGCCGGCGTGCCGAGAAACCGGATCTTCCGGCTGGGCCTCAAGGACAACTTCTGGGCGATGGGCGACACCGGCCCCTGCGGCCCGTGCTCGGAGATCTACTGGTACCTGCCGGACCACCCGGTGAAGGACGGCGACGAGCCGGGACCGTCCGACAACTGGCTGGAGATCTGGAACCTCGTCTTCATGCAGTTCGAGCGGAGGGTGGCGGGCGGACCGCTGATCGCCCTGCCCCGCCCGTCGATCGACACCGGCGCCGGCCTCGAGCGCGTCACCGCCGTCGTGCAGGGCAAGGCGTCGAACTACGACACCGATCTCTTCACGCCGATCATCGCGACGGTCGAGAAGCTGTCGGGCCGCAAGTACGCCGGCAGTTGGACCGATCACCACGACGCGGCGATGCGCGTGATCGCCGACCACGCGCGCGCCACCGCCTTCCTGGTGGCCGACGGCGTGCAGCCGTCCAACGAGGGCCGCGGCTACGTCCTGCGCCGCATCATGCGCCGGGCGATCCGCCACGGCGACCAGACGCTCGAGCTCGAAAAGGTCTTCTTCCACGAGTGCGTCGACGCCGTCGTGGCGGCGCTGGGCGGCCAGTTCCCCGAGCTCGGGGAGAAGCGTGAGTTCATCCTCGAGGTCGCCCGGCACGAGGAGGAGGCGTTCCGTCGCACGCTGCGCTCGGGCCGCGCGCTCATCGCGAAGGAGTTCGGGCGCCTCGAGCAGACGAAGACGAAGGTCGTGGCGGGAGAGATCGTCTGGGATCTCCACCAGACCTACGGCTTTCCGTGGGACCTCACCGAGGTGATCGCCCGGGAGCAGGGCTTCTCGATCGACAAGAAGCGCTTCGACCAGCTCCTCGAAGAGGAGCGCAACCGCAACGAGGGCCCGCTCGGCGCCGAGAAGGGCATCGCCGACGTGTACATGCAGCTCGCCGGCAGGCTCGGGGAGACGAAGTTCCTCGGCTACGACGGCGATGGCGTCGTCGGGGAGGGCAAGGTGCTGGCGCTGGTGAAGGGCGGCAAGAGCGTCGAGGTCGCGAAGGCCGGCGACGAGGTCGAGGTCGTACTGGACCAGACGCCCTTCTACGGCGAGTCCGGCGGTCAGGTCGGCGACACGGGGGAGATGACCGGCAAGGGCGTGCGCCTCGAGGTGACGGACACGCAGAAGCCCACCGGCGGGATGATCGTGCACCACGCGAAGGTGGTCAGCGGCAGCGTCGCGGTGCACGACGTGCTGTCGCTGGCCGTCGACAAGGAGCGCCGCGACAAGATCCGCGCGAACCACTCGGCGACGCACCTGCTCCACAAGGCGCTCAAGGTGGTGCTGGGCGAGACCGTCAACCAGAAGGGCTCGGTGGTGGGGCCCGACAGCCTGCGGTTCGACTTCTCGCACTTCAGCGCGATGACGCCCGAGCAGGTGGAGCGCGTGGAAGACCTGGTCAACGGGTGGATCCGCGAGAACCGGGGCGCCGAGACGAAAGTCATGGGCCTCAACGACGCGAAGGCCGCAGGCGCGGTGGCGCTGTTCGGCGAGAAGTACGGCGACCGGGTGCGCGTGGTGACGGTGCACCCCGAGTCGACGGAGCTCTGCGGCGGCACGCACGTTCACCGCTCGGGCGACATCGGCCTGTTCCGCGTCGTGCAGGAGTCGGCGATCGCCTCGGGCGTGCGCCGCATCGTCGCGCTCACCGGCCAGGCCGCGGTGCAGCACGGGCGCGAGCTGGAGAAACACCTGAAGCGCGCGGCAGAGCTGTACAAGGCGCAGCCGGCGGACCTCGCCACGCGCATCGAGGCGAGCCAGAAGCGCCTCAAGGAGCTCGAGAAGCAGCTCGAGGAGGCGCGGCTCAACGCGCAGGCGGCCGGCGCGAAGGCCGACGAGAACGTGCAGGACGTCAACGGCATCAAGGTCCTCACCCGGCGCGTGGACCCGGCCGACGCGAACCTGCTGCGGCAGCTCGCCGATCGCCTGAAGGACCAGCTCAAGTCGGGCGTGGTGGGCCTCGGCGGCGCGACCAGCGACGGCAAGGCGATCATCCTCGTCGCGGCCACCAGGGACGTCGTCGACAAGGGCTTCAAGGCCGGTGACGCGGTGCGGGTGATGGCGGCGGAGCTCGGCGGCAAGGGCGGCGGCAAGGCGGAGATGGCGCAGGCCGGCGGGGCGGACCCGTCGAAGATCCCGCTGGCCTTCCAGAAGCTCGTCGAGCACGTGAAGGGCGCGTGACGGTGACGACGCGCGCGCTCCTCGCCGCCGCGGCCGTGGCGCTCCTCGGGTGCCCGAAGGAGGAGTCGCCGCCGTTCGACCCGGCGAACGACCGGACGCTGCAGAAGCTCAAGGAGGAGCAGGCGCGCCTCGCGCAGGGCGGCCAGCCTGGTGGGCCTCCCACCGGGAAGCCAGAGCCGGTGGACCCGCTCGCCGCCGCCGCCGCCGCGCAGGAGCCGCCGCGCGCGCTCGACCTCCCCGCAAGCACCCGCGCGCAGGTGGGGCCGATCTCCTTCGAGGTGCGCCGCGTCGAAGTGATGCAGACGCTCAAGACGGCGCGCGCCGCGGTGTCGACGGCGGATCGCTTCGTGCGCGTCTCCCTCACGGCCACGACGACGAAGAAGGCGCCGCTCAGCCTCGGCAAGGTGGAGCTGGTGCGCGGCGACGAGCACGCCGGCGTGGCGCTCGACGTGCAGCGCCTCGGCCAGGGCTCGCCGCTGGAGACGGCCATCGAGCCGGGCGTCGAGCAGGACCTGGTGCTGTTCTTCGAAGTGAGCCCCGGAATGATCGGCCCCGGGCTGAAGATCATTCTGCCGGGGGGCGAGAGCGGGGTAGAACTCCCGCTGCAATGACGTCTCCCGACGAGCCGAAGAGGATCCCTCTGCGGATCCGACTCCCGTTCTCGACGGAGGCGGAGTTCATCGAGAAGTACGGGGTGCACCTCGCGCCCGGCGGCATCTTCATCACCACCCGCGCGTCGAAGCCCGAGGGCACGCCGCTGTCGCTCGAGGTCGTGCTGTCCGACGGCTCGCGGGTGATGCGCGGCGAGGGCGTGGTGGAGCGCGTGGTGGCCGACGAGCAGCCCGGTCGGAGCGGCATGCTGGTGCGCTTCACGCGCATCGACGCGAAGACGAAGGCGCTCCTCGACCAGGTGGCCGCCGCGCGCGAGGGCGTGGTGGCGCAGGCCCCCGTCACCCAGCCCTCGCCGCCCGAGCCCCCGGCGCCGCCGTCGAAGGAGCCGCCCGCGCCCGCGCCGCTGGCGAAGAAGGGCAAGCCCCCGCTCGCCGAGGACGTGGTGCTGGGCATCGACCTCGGCACCACCACCTGCCGCGTCGCCATCGTGCAGGACGGCGTCCCGCGGCTCATCACCATTCCTTCCGAGCGCGGCGTGGCGATGCCGTCGGCCGTGGCGCTCGACCCGGTGAAGGCGCGGCTCCTGGTCGGCTCGGCGGCGCGCAAGCACCGCGTCGATCACCCCGAGCAGACGGTCGTCGGCTTCAAGCGGCTCATGGGCCGCCGGGCGCGCTCCAAGAAGGTCAAGGAGATCGCCAGTCACGTCAGCTTCCCCATCGTCGCCGACATGGAGGGCGACGTCGGCGTCGAACTCGGCGAGCGGACGTACTCGCTGCCCGACTGCGCGGCGCTGCTGCTGCGCGAGCTCAAGAACGCCGCCCAGGAGCACCTGCACCGCGAGGTGTACCGCGCCGTGCTGTGTGTGCCGGCCTGGTACACCGACCACCAGCGCGCGGCGGTGCTGGAGGCCGGCCGGCTGGCGGATCTGGAGATCCTGAGCCTGCTCAACGAGCCGTCGGCGGTGGCGCTGGCGTTCGGCTTCGGCCGCGGCCTCGCGCGCAAGCGCGTGCTCGTCTATGACCTCGGCGGCGGCACCTTCGACGCGTCGGTGGTGGAGATCACCGGCGACGACATCGAGGTGGTGTCCACCGGCGGCGACATCTTCCTCGGCGGCATGGACTTCGACACCCGCCTCGCCGACGCGCTCATCGCGACGATGGACGAGTCGCCGCGCAACCGGCTGCTCGAGTCGCGCATGACGGTCGAGCGCGTGCGCGACGCGGCGGAGGTCGCGAAGATCGCCCTGTCCGACAAGACCGAGGCGCTGGTGCGGGTGCCTTTCGTCAGCCACGACGACGACGGCAAGCCCGTCGACCTCCACGTCAACGTCGAGCGCAATTTCCTCGAGGCGAACACGCAGGACCTCGTCGAGCGCACCGTCGAGGTGACGCAGGTGGTGCTGGAGGCCGCGCGGCTCACCCCCGCCAACCTGGACGAGGTGGTGATGGTGGGCGGCCAGAGCCGGGCGCCTGCGATCCGCACGCGGCTCGAAGCGGTGCTGGGCCGCGCGATCCGCAACGACGTCGATCCGCAGGGCGCCGTGGCGCTCGGCGCGGCCCTGTATGGCCAGGCGCTGGTACAGAAGGAGCGCGGCAAGCAGGGGCTCAAGCTGTCCGAGGTGCTCGCCTCACCCATCGGCGTCGCGGTGCGCGGCGGGAAGATCCGCCGGGTGCTCGAGCGCAACACGCGCCTGCCGGCGGAGAAGACGCTCACCGTCCCCGTCGAGGCGGGGCAGACGGTGGCGCTCGCCGTCTTCCAGGGCGCCGCGCCCCTCGCCGAGGACAACGAATACCTCGGCGCGCTGCGCACCACCTTCGACCGCACGGGCGACGCGTCGCTCCGGTTCTCCCTGTCCTCCGACGGGCGCCTCACCGTCACCGCCACCTCGCCCACCGGCAAACGGGCCGAGGCGACCTTCGCCAGCGCCGACGCGCCCGACTCCGTCCACGCCGAGCTGTTGGCCAACTCGCCCTTGCCCGGCGAAGACGCCGGCGTCCGCAGCTCCTCCGGCTCGGGCCTGTTTACCGGCCTCAAGAAGCTCTTCGGTCGCTAACGGATTGATGTTGCTCCGGTTTCTTGACTCCGCAACCCTGGAGCACATTGTCCGACAATGTAGGTGGGTGGATGAGAGCGGGGGCGCTCGGCTGACACCCGCTGTTTCTGTAGAATTCCGCCGCGCAATTCCGAAGGGAGTCTGCACATGCCGACGAAGATCTCCGATTCGAAGCTGGCCACCCTGTACGCGAACTTCGAGCGGCAGCAGCAGCGCAGCGCCAACTTCAAGTTGGGCCGTGAGCAGGCGCTGGAGATCCTCGCGCAGGTGGGCGATCGCTCGGGGTGGTCGGCGAACAGGGTGCTCGACGAGTTGAAGAAGCCGGGCCTGTCGCAGGAGGCGCAGGTCGCGCTCGCGCAGAAAGGCCTGTCGAAGAACGAGAAGAAGGATCTCGAGACGATCCTCGATGAGGGCAAGGTGCCGCTCGACCCCTCGGCGCGCGCGTTTCTCGAGGCGGTGGTGGGCCGCAGCGGCGGCGGCGGCGGGGCGGTGGGCGTCAACGGTCTCACGGTGACGGGCGACCAGCGCGACGGGCTCGCGGGCGTGACGAAGGCCGGCGCGACCATCGAGGCGATCAACATCTCCGCGGCGCCGGCGGGCCGCCTGCACATGGACGACACGATGGTGGTCGGGAAGGCCGACGCGCAGGGCCGCTTCGCTCTCGCGAAGCTGACCGGCGACCAGGCGATGCGCGAAGGCGACCTGGTGCGCATGCGCGCGCGCTACGCGGACGGCAGCACCTCGGACTGGGTGACGATCAAGGCGCACGGCATCGAGGCGAAGGACACGCGCAACGCGGTCGTCGCGCTCTTCCGCATCGGCATGACGGACGCCGGCAACGGCAAGGTGGCGGTCGAGAACATCAACGCGAGCCGGCAGGTGTCGGAGCCCGGTGCGCAGCTGCAGTTCACCAACCTCCGCACCGGCGAGAAGACGAAGGTCACGATCACCGAGACCGGCGGCTTCCCCGACGGCTTCAAGCTGAACGGCAAGGCCGGCGACTCCTTCTCGGTGGCGGCGTCCGACGGCACCAACAACGTCGACTTCTCGACGGCGGTGGGCAACGTCACCGTGCCGGGCGGCACCCCGGAGAACACGGATCTCGTCCCCGATCCGGCGCTCCACAAGGACGAGCTCAACGCCGACGGGACGCCGAAGTTCGGCAAGAAGACGTTCACCGGCCCGCTCTTCGTCGACGGCGCGAAGCCTGGCGACGTGAAGCAGGGGCAGATCGGCAACTGCTACTTCCCCGCGGCGATCGCCGCCCTCGCGCAGTCGAACCCCGAGGCCATCACCAACATGGTGAAGGACAACGGCGACGGGACGTACACCGTCACCTTCAAGCAGCGCGACTGGGCGACGGGGCGCGCGAAGGACGTGCCGATCAAGGTGGACGGCGACCTCTACACGCGTTCCTGGGGCGGCCCGCTGTACGGGCATTCGGCGAACAGCAGCGACCCCAGGAAGATGGAGCTGTGGTTTCCGCTGATCGAGAAGGCCTACGCGCAGTGGAAGGGCAGCTACGACGAGATCGGCAACGGCGGCCACGTGAGCGACGTGTTCGAGGACTGCCTCGGCGTGCAGACGGGCTCGATGGGCCTGTCGTACTCCAGCCCCGACAAGGTGTGGGACCGCATCGTGTCGAACGTGGACAACCACAAGGCGCTGGGCGCTGGCACCTACGGCGAAGACCAGGAGGCGCGGTACACCAACTCCGGGGTGTACGCGGACCACGCCTATTCGATCCTCGGCTACGAGAAGGGCGCCAACGGCGAGCGCTTCGTCATCCTGCGCAACCCGTGGGGTGAGTCGGAGCCGGCGGGCAACGGCCCCAATGACGGCGTGTTCAAGCTGAAGCTGGAAGAGTTCACCAAGCTGTACCAGACGATGTACTTCGTCAGCTGACGAAGAGAGGAGCCCTCCATGGCCAAGCCTCCTGAACCGATCGAAGACGTGCTGCCGCAGGCGGCGTGGATCGTGGACGCCGAGGTGACCGAGGTGCTCAGGACGGGCGCCGCGCCGCCGAAGGTGCAGGCGCAGCCGGGCGCCACCAGCGTCGGGCAGAAGACCGCGTCGCAGACGGTGAAGCTGAAGGTGAAGCGGGTCATCAAGGGCGAGGACGTGAAGGAGCTGGTCGTCGAGAAGCCCGAGGCCGGCTACGCGCTGACCGCCGGCAACCACGGCCCCTTCCTCATCGACTCGACGAAGACGATCCTCGGCCGCTACGGCCCGGACTCGTACAGCTTCGAGCGCATCGAGAAGGCCCTGGCCGGGGCGCGCTGACCGGTTCGCCGGCTCGGTCAGAGCACGAAGCGCTGCAGGAAGACGTCCGGCCGCGGCTCGGCCTCGAAGTGGGCCAGCACGTCCAGCGCCGGAGAACGCCCGCGCGCCGCCACCTCGACCAGCGGGTCGAGCAGCGGAGCGTCGAGCGGGTCGAGGCGCTCGAGGCCCCGGCGGGCGATCGCCACCAGGTCCTTCGCGTAGTCCGCCAGCGTCCCGGCGCCGAGCGGCGCGCCCAGGCCCTTCTCCTGCGCGGCCGCGTGCAGCGCGAGGTGCTCGGCCGGCGGGCGGGCCGGCAGCAGCGCGAGCACCTCGTCGAGCGCCCCGTCGTCGTACAACAGCCCGCGCATCAACGCGGCGAGCGCGCCGGTCAGCTCGGCGTTGACCGCGTCGGCGCTGCGGATCTCGATGACCTTCTTGAGCCGCACCTCGGGAAACATGGTGGAGAGGTGGTCGACCCAGTCGGAGTACAGCGCCGGCTTCCCGTCCCAGCCTTCGGCCAGCAGTTGGCGGAAGGTGCGGTTCGGGTTCAGGTACTGGCCGTTGCGCCGGAGGAAGAGCATCGGCGCGTCCACCACCCAGTCCACGTACGCCTGGTACGAGAACGAGCCGTCCAGCATGCAGGGCGGGTAGCCGCAGCGCGCCAGGTCGACCTCGTTCCACACCCGGCTGCGCCACGACAGGTAGCCGTTCGGCCTGCCGTCGGTGAGCGGGCTGTTGGCGTACAGCGCCACCAGCAGCGGCGCGACGCGCACCGCGGCCGTCACCTTGCGCGCGGCGTCGCCCTCGTCGCGCCAGTCGAGGCTCACCTGGCCGGTGGCCGTCATCAGCATCATGTGGTGCGCCAGACGGCCCCGCGCGCCGAGCGTCTCCCGCATCGTGCGGTAGCGCGTCTTCGGCATCCACGGCATCTCGGCCAACGGCGTGAAGGGCCGGTAGCCGAGCGCCACCGCGCGCAGCCCCAGGGGCGTGAGCACCTGCCGCAGCTCGGACAGGTGGCGCACGTTCTCGGCGTGCGCCTCGCGCGCGGAGGTGTGCGGCGAGCCTGACAGCTCCACCTGCCCGCCCGGCTCGATGGACACGGTTTCCATGCCGCGCTGCATGGCGATCGGCGGCAGCGGGGGCGCCTCGCGGTAGTCCTTGAAGCCGAAGCGGCGGAAACCTTCCAGCACCGCGCCGATGCCCTGCGCGCCTTCGTACGGCACGGCCCGCGCGCCCTCGACGGTGAAGATCAGCTTCTCGTGCTCGAGGCCCACGAGCAGCGGCGCGTCGTGGCGCTCGGCGCCCTGGAAGTAGCGGACCAGTTCGGCCGGATCCGTGAGGGTCGGGGCCTCTTCGCTGTGGCTGGCGTCGAGCGACATGAAATGGTCGCGCGTCTATAACGTTTCCCCTCCGGCATCTCACGTCCTCGCGCATGGCGGCCTCTCCCATCCCCTCGCTGGCGACTGCCAGCCGTCCCGGCGACCTCTTCACCGGCCTGTCCCTGCCGCTGCGGGCCTTCGGGCTGATCGTCCGCACGCCCCGGCTGCTCGCATGGTCGTCGCTGGCCGCGCTGGTCACCGCCGCGACGCTGACCGGGCTCGCGCTGCTGCTGTGGCCCGCGTCCCAGAGCCTGGCCGATCGGCTGGTCGGCCACGCCGCCGCCTGGCAGCGCGTCACCTCGTCCGGCCTGGGCGTGCTCGTCTTCGCGCTGGCGTTCGTGGTGTCCGCGCTCACGGTGCCGAACCTCGTGCTGGCCCCGCTGCAGGATCCGCTGTCGGAGGCCACGGAGACGCGCTGCGGAGATTTCGACGCCCCGCCCTTCTCGCTGCGCGGGCTGGTGCGCGGCACCGTCGAGTCGCTCTCGCACACGCTGCTGCGCGTCGGCTTCATGACCCTGGGCTTCGTCGTCCTCTGGCCGCTCAATCTGGTGCCGGTGGCCGGCAACGTGGTGTGGGTGGTCGTCTCTTCGGCGTGGTCGATGTTCTGGCTGGCGGTGGAGCACCTCTCGAACCCCATGGCGCGGCACCTCCGTCCCTTCGGACAGGTGGTGACTGCGCTGCGACGTCGGCTGCCGCTCGCGCTGGGCTTCGGCGCGGCCTTGTGGGTGATCCTCTGGGTGCCGGTGCTGAACTGTTTCCTGATGCCGGTCGCCGTCGTGGCGGGCACGCTGCTGTACCGCGGGCTGCTCGCCGCCGGCGCCCTGCCGCCCACGCGCGCCTGAGCGAAGCGGGGCCAGCCGTCAAGCGGGAACGCGCGGCCTCGCCGGGGTGTTGGCCCTTCCTTGAAGGGGCTGACCCCGGTGATTAGGCTTTCCTCAACTCCGCACAACTGCTCCTGAAGGGACGACTCCGCTCATGCCCACTCTCCGCCGTGTTGTCGTGATCGCCGCGCTCGTCTCCGCGTGGGCGATCAGCGGCAGCGATCGCACCCCGCTCACCCTCACGATGCCTGACGCGGTCGCGGCCCCCAGCCGGCCCGCTGACGACAGCGGCAAGAGCCCGCACGACCTGTCGTCGCTGCGCGTGCTGACGAAGGTGATCCTCTACGTGAAGGACAACTACGTCGACCCCAAGCGGGTGCACCCGAAGGAGATGATGGTCGCGTCGCTCGAGGCGGTGGAGAAGACCGTGCCCGACGTGATGGTCGACGGCACTGCCGAATCCGGCAAGGTGCGCGTCAACGTCAACGGGAAGCTCAAGGAGTTCGACATCTCCCACGTCGACTCGCTGTGGAAGATGAGCTTCACCTTGAAGGACGTCTTCGACTTCGTCTCGCGCAACATGCGCCCCGTCGAGGACACGCGGGAGATCGAGTACGCGGCGGTCAACGGCATGCTGCAGACGCTGGATCCGCACTCGGTGCTGCTCAAGCCCGAGATGTACCGGGAAATGAAGCTCACCACCAAGGGCGAGTTCGGCGGCCTCGGCTTCGTGATCCAGATGCGCGAGGGCGTCTTGACGGTGGTGAAGGTCCTGCCCAAGACGCCCGCCTTTCGCGCCGGCATCAAGAAAGACGACCAGATCCTCCGGATCGGCGAGGAGTCGACGGTCAACATGGACCTGAACGAGGCCGTCGGGAAGCTGCGCGGCCCGGTCGATTCGCGCGTCACCATTCACGTGATGCGCAAGGGCTGGGACAAGGCCCAGTCGATGACCGTCACCCGGGCGCTCATCAACATCGAGTCGGTGCAGTCGAAGCTGCTCGCGCAGGGCGTCGGCTACGTGCGGCTGAAGAACTTCCAGGGCAACACCACCCGCGATCTGCAGCAGGCGCTCGACGAGCTGAACCAACAGGCGGCGTCGTCGGGCAGCCCGAAGGGCCTCAGGGGCCTGGTGCTGGACCTGCGCGGCAACCCGGGCGGCCTCCTCGACCAGGCGATCCAGGTCTCCGACCTCTTCCTGTCCTCGGGCACCATCGTCGCGACCGTCGGCCTGTCCGACAAGCTGCGCGAGGAGAAGCGCGCGCACGCCGACGATGAGGACGACGCGTTCCCGGTGGCGGTGCTGGTGAACGCCGGCAGCGCCTCGGCTTCGGAGATCGTCGCCGGCGCGCTGAAGAACCAGAACCGCGCGGTGATCATCGGCCGGCAGACGTTCGGCAAGGGCAGTGTGCAGGTGTTGTACGACTTCCCCGACGACTCGGCGCTCAAGCTGACCATCGCCAAGTACCTCACGCCGGGTGACGTCAGCATCCAGGAGGTCGGCATCACCCCCGACATCGAGCTGATCCCCACCCGCGTCACGCCGGATCGCGTCGACCTCTTCGCGCCGCGTCGCACGATGGGCGAGGCCGATCTCGACCACCACTTCGGCAACCCGTCCAACGCCGAGGCCGCGAAGAAGCGCGAGGACGTGGTGGTGCGCGAGCGCCCGGCCGAGTCGCTCAAGTACCTGAAGGACGAGCCGCAGAAGGTGGCCAGGGCCGATCCGAAGGACCCCAAGACGGCAAAGGGCGGCAAGAACGTGCTGACTGACAGCGAGTCCCCGGGCTCGGATAACGCAGAGCTGGACGACCAGCTCGACGCCGAGTCCCAGGACGAGGTGAAGGAGGACTTTGAGGTCACCTTCGCGCGCGAGTTCATCCTGGCGGCGCCGAAGCTTCGCCGGGACGAGATGTTGAAGGCCGGCAAGGGCTTCGTAGCGGCCCGCCGCGCCGCCGAGGAGAAGCACATCGCCGATGCGATCAGCTCGATGGGCCTCGACTGGACCGCCGGCGCGACGCCGAAGGCCCCGCAGCTGGTCGCCACGCTCCGGGCGAACGGCGACAAGAAGATCATCGCCGGAGACACCGTGCAGCTCGAGCTGACCGTCGAGAACAAGGGTGCCGAGCCGGTGCGCCGCCTGCGCGCGTGGATCGAGGCGGAGAATGGGATCATCGACCGCCGCGAGTTCCTCTACGGCCTGCTGAAGCCTGGCGAGAAGAAGTCGTCGACCGTGACGGTGAAGACGCCCAGGGATCTCCTGTCGCGCCGCGACGGCGTGAAGGTGAAGCTGCAGGACGACAGCGGCGTGCTCGCCGAGGTCGACGCTGGCGAGCTGAACTTCGCCGAGCAGACCCGCCCGCAGTTCGCCTTCAACTGGTCGGTCAACGACACCTGCGACGCGTGCAACGGCGACGGCCTCATCCAGCGCGGAGAAAACGTCACGCTGGTGGTCGATGTCACCAACGTGGGCCAGGGCAAGGCGCTCGACACGTTCTCGACCATCCGCAACGCGGCGGACTCCAACATCTTCATCGAGAAGGGCCGCTTCAAGCTGGGCGAGCTCGCGCCGGGCGAGACGAAGACCGCGCGTTTCCAGCTCGAGGTGAAGAAGGCGTACAAGGCCGCCGACTTCAACCTGAAGCTGGCGATCATCGACGAGCCGCTCGACGAGTACACCGCCGACAAGCTGGCGCTGCCGGTGGCGACCGACGGGCCCGCCCTGGTCTTCGAGGCGCGCAAGAGCTCGCTGGTGCGCGTCGCCGACCGGGCGGACTTCTACTCCGCCGGCGACGGCCAACGGGTGCTGGGTCGGCTGCCGAAGGGCGCCACGCTGGTCGAGCAGGCCCGCGGCGCGTCCTTCTCCCGGGTCGAGCTCGAGAAAGATCGCTTCGTCTTCGTCAAGACGAGCGATCTCCGCGACGCGAAGGGCCAGAAGGCATCGGCCCCGAAGGAGATCGCCTGGAGCGAGTTCCGCAGCCCCGCGCAGATCGCCTTGAACGTCGACCCGGCGCAGGGCGGCGCGGTGACCGAGAGCGACCGCTTCACCCTGTCGGGCGTGGTCGCGGACCCGCAGCTCCTCGACCTCTTCGTCCTGGTGAACGACCAGAAGGTCTTCTTCAAGGGTAGGAGCGCGGAGGACGGCGACAAAGTGAAGTTCACCACCGAATTCCCCTTGAAAGAGGGGAACAACCTGGTCACCGTCGTCGCCCGCGAGTCACAGGACTTCGCCACCCGGAAGACGCTCGTCATCCGCCGCCGGGCGGTCAGCGCCGTCGCCCAGTCCAACAACCCGCGCCCCGCCGGCCCCTGAGGCTGTCGAAGCCTGAAGCCCGCGGAAGAATTGATGCACCCGCTCGCCGGGGCTAGGGTTCGTCGCATGGCCTGCCGTGCCCCGCGCCGCCCAAGCCTCGCCGCCGCCCTCACCTGCCTCGTGCTGGCGGTGGCCGGCGTCGCCCGGGCCGACGCCTACGACTTCAAAATCTACCAGTTGGGCAACCCCCAGCCGAACGGCACCGGCCACACCCCGCGCGCGAACGCCAACTTCCGCGCCTTCGTGCGGCAGATGGGCGCGGCGCTCACCAGCGTGAACCTCGCGCCGCCGGAGACGCTCGGCCACTCGGGCTTCGCCTTCAATGCCGAGCTGTCGATCGTCGACTTCCAGGGCGGCACGCTGCCGACGGAGGGCGAGTTCAAGGGGCCGATGCTGATCCCCAGCCTCCACGTCCGCAAGGGCCTGCCGTATTCCTTCGAGATCGGCGCGCGCGCCGCGTGGATCGAAAAGAGCCGCATGGGCGCCGGCACGCTGGAGCTCAAGTGGGCGGTCAACGAGGGCTTCCGGTACCTGCCGGACATCGGCATTCGCGGCAACGTCACCAAGCTGGTCAACGGGCGCGACTTCGACGTCACCTGCGGCGGCCTCGACCTCGGCATCGGAAAGCAGTTCGCGATCGCCGGGATGATCACCATCACCCCGTACGTCGGCTGGAACCTGCTCTTCGTGGGAGCGACCTCGTCGAACATCGACTTCCGCCCCTCGCGCTCGCTCGCCGAGTCGGACCTCCCGGCCGAGCAGTTCCGCGACTACTACGTCTTTGACTCGGTGCAGGCCGCCGCCAACACGCACAACCGCTTCTACGGCGGCTTCCGCTTCATCGGCGGCGTGGCGATCATCGGCGCCGAGGTGAGTTACTCGGTCATCGGCCGCTTCCGCGACGCGAGCACCGGTATGGACATCGACGTGCCGGCGGTGCTGGCGATCAACACCACCATCGGCCTCGACTTCTAATCGCCGAAGGCCGGCGCCACCGCCGTGAGCTCGCGCCGAAGCGCCCCGGGCCGGTTGGTGATGAGCCAGTCCACGCCCAGCGCGCGCAGGCGCCGCGCCTCGACCTGGTCGTCCACCGTCCACGCGGCTACCTCCCAGCCCCGCGCGTGCCACCGGTTGACGCGCTCCGCGGTGCAGGCCTCCGCCGCCGGGTGCACCGAGGTGGACGCGGTCGCCGGCAACCAGAACCACGCCTGCGGCGCCCACGCCTTGTCGGGGTCGATGAGGAAGCCGCGCTTGAGCGACGGGAAGGCGCGCGCGAGGCGCACCAGGCACAGCGGGTTGAAGCTGGACAAGAAGACGCGGGAGGCCAGCCCCGCGTCGGTGACGTAGCGCCCCACCGCCTCGGAGAGACCGCGGTCGTCCACGTCCTCGCACTTGAGTTCGACGTTCACCACCAGGCGCTCAGGCAGCGCGTCGAAGACGTCGGCGAGCAGCGGGATGCGCGCGGGCGGAAAGCCGAGGCGGCTGCCCACGTCCACCTTCGACAGCTTGCGCCAGCTGGTCGTCGCGACCTCCCACGGGAGGCCGGCGAGGCGATCGAGGCGCTCGTCGTGGCACACCACCAGCTCGCCCGAGCCGCAGCGCATCACGTCGAGCTCCACGCCGTCGGCCCCCTGCTCGGCGGCGCCGAGGAAGGCCTCGATCGTGTTCTCGGGAAAGTCGGCGCTCGCCCCGCGGTGGCCCAGGATGCGCATCGGCATGCAGGCAGCGGGTGCTACGGCCCGGTCCTCCGGTCGTCAAGGCGCCCTTGTTGCGGAGCCGTCGCGCATCGGGCAGGGTGCAGCCATGGGCTCGTGCGGCACCGGAGAAGTCATCACGCTGATCGTCGTCGCGCTCATCATCTTCTCGGCGTCGCGCATGGGGCAGCTGGGCAACGCCGTCGGCAAGTTCGTCTATTCCTTCAAGAAGGCGGCGAGGGGCGACGACCTGGTGGACGCGACGCCGAAGAAGCTGGAGCGCGCCAGCGAGGACGCGCAGGTCGTCGAGGGCGAGTCGAGCCAGAAGAGCTGAGCTTCACTTCGGCGGCGGGGCGGCGAGCAGCGTCGACGCGAGCTCCCGCAGCGAGGCGTGCAGCGTGGTGTCGTCGCGCACGAGCTCGAGATCGGACCTGGGCAGCGTGGGGACGATCTTCGCCCCCACCCCCGGCGGCAGGTACGGGTTGAAGGCCAGCGCGCGCCGCACGGCCGGGCGCACGGACCACCGCGGCGCGCGCCAGATCTCCACCAGCGGCTCGGGGCGCGCGGGCCGGCGCGCCGCGATGCGCACCACCAGGTCCTCGGTGAGCCGCGGGTTGCGAAGCACCTCCCGCACCACGGCCGGGTTCGACGCCACCGCCAGGCGCGACAGCTCGTCGGGGTTCTTCGTGAGCCGAGCCCGGGACTTGAGCACGCCGAGCGGCAGCGTGAAGAGCCGCGCGTCGGCGCGGGCCGCCGCGTCGACGTGGTACTCGCGCGTCGGCTCGCCCTCGGCGAAGAGCAGCTCCACGTCGCCCTGCTCGTGCAGCGACGCCACGCGCTGCAGGGTGAAGAGGTGGGGAATGAACTCGCCGTCCTCCTCGAGCGCGTGAAGGAAGGCCTGCAGCACCACCTGCGCGTCGGGCTCCCGCTCCGCTGCGAGGCGCATCACGTCGGACAGCAGCTGCGTCGCCTCGGTCTCGCTCACCTCGGCCAGCACCCGGGCGGCGGCCCGGCGCCGCACCAGCGCCCCGCCCGACAGCGCCGCCAGGCGCTTCACCACCTGGCGCGCGCGCTCGAGCGGCCCGGTCACGGCTCGCGCTTGGCGGTCGACGCGTCCGTAATCGACCGCGCGGACACCCGCACGCGGAAGCCCTTCAGGTCCGGCGGGTACTCGAAGAAGGCGACGACAAACGGCGCCGACGCGCCCGGCTCCAGCACCGGAGCGCGCTCCGCCACCTTCACGTTCAGCGCCTCGAGATCCTCTGCGCTCGTCAGCAGGTACAGATCTTCGGGCGAAGCCGGCGCGCCGGCCGCCGACTCCGCTGCGCGCACCAACGTGTCGCCTTCGAGGAGCTCGGCCTTCACCATCACCCGCACCGCCGTCGTCCCGCGGTTGGTGACGTCACCGCGCACGAAAAAGACGGCCTTGCCGGCCTTCGTGTCGTACAGGCCGTTGGAGATGTCGCCGGCCACGAAGTCGCTGCCCGGCGCGAAGGTCGCCTTGAGATGAGCCCACGACAGCGTGTCGGCGGTCACCTCGCCCTCGTTGAGGTACGCCGAGCCGACCACCACCAGCGCCACGACCAGCACCGCGGCGATGACCAGGTTCACGACGATGCCCAGCGCGGTGCGCCGGCCGCGCGGCACCTCGGGCTCCTGGGGCCGCGGCGCCGAGAAGCGGGCCACCGGGACTGACGCGACCTCGGGCGGCGCGGGCGGCGCGGGCTGCGCGGGCGCCGGCGCGTCGGGCGGGGCGGCCGGGAGCGCGGCGGCCATGTCGAACAGCGCGCTCCGCGCGGCGTCGCCGGTGAGATCGTCGGGCAGCGGCGCGCGCTTCTCCTCGGCGGGCAACGAGCCACCGAAGAAGTCGTCGGCGCTCGCCTGCGGCTGCCCTCCGAAGAGCGCGGGCATGGCATCGGCACCCGGCTCCTCGAGGGACATCGGCGCGCTCGACTGCGGCCGGACGGCGGGGTTGCTCCCGGTCGTGCCCCACGGCGAGGCGATCGCAGGCTGCGTGCCCGTCCCGCTCGACGGCGCGAAGGCCGGCACCTGCGCCCTGGGTGCCTGCGAGGCCGACACGCCCATGGGAATGCCGGGCTGCGAGCCCAGGGGGATCTGCGGCGGCGGCACCGCGGGCGCGGAGGGCGGCGGCGGCCCAAGCCCGGAGAAGTCGAACGCGGGCGTCGATGTGACGGCGGGGGGCGGGCCAAGCGGCGCGGGCGCGGCGGGCAGGGGCGCCCCGGCGCCGCCGTCGGTGGGCGCGAGCGACGAGAAGTCGAAGGAGGGCGGCGCCGGCGCGGCGGCCGGCGCGGTCCCCAGCGCCGAGAAGTCGAACGGCGCCGGCTGCCCGCCCGACGGGGCCGACGTGGGCACGAGCGAAGAGAAGTCGAACGGCGCCGGGGCCGCCGCGGTGGCGCCTGCGGGGCTCGGGGACGAGCTGCGGGGCACCGGCCGGGGGAGCGGCGGCGCGGCGGCCGGGGCAGCGCCCAAAGCGGAGCCAGGTGGCGCGAGGCTCGAGAAGTCGAAGGCCGACCCGACGGCCGGCGTCGGCGCCTGCGGCGGAATCGGCGCGGCGCCGATATCCGGCACCCGCGACGCCTCCACGCCCAGGACGAAGACGCCGGGGCGGGTGGCCTCGTCGTCGGGGATCTTCGGCGGCCGGCCGAACGCCGAGAACGGGTCGACCGTGGGCTCCTCGCCGATCTCCACGCTCTTCGCGGGCGGCAGCGGCCGCGCCCCGGCTACCGGCGCCACGGGCGGTACCACCGGGAACGTCTGCGTCGCGGGGCTGCCCGCCGACGGCGTCCCGATCGCAGGCCCGCCTTCCTTCGCCACGCGAAACGTGTGGCCGCACTTGGTGCAGCGGACCTTGACCCCCTTGTCCGTGACCTTCTCGTCCGGAATCTTGAACCGGGTCTGGCACTGCTCGCACTTGACGATCATGTGGCAGGCGCCGCCCGGCGCGCCGCGAAGTATACGTCTTGTCCGGGCCTTTTCAGGCTTCGCGGCACCAGACGCCTTCGCTTGCCCAGCGCGTCATCGGGGTGGTATTCGCGCTCGTCGCACTGCGTCAACCCGCGAGACCCGGGTCCCCCTATGAGCGAAGCTGAACAGTCGCGCGAGCCGAAGGTGATCAAGCGGTACACCAACCGCAAGCTCTACGACACCGTCGAGAGCCGCTACGTCACGCTCGACGAGATCGCCGAGATGGTGAAGCAGGGGATCGAGGTCAAGATCGTCGACAACCGCACGAAGGAGGACCTCACCTCGGTCACCCTCGCGCAGATCGTCTTCGAGGAAGAAAAGAAGAAGAACCAGATGCCGCTGTCGGTGCTGCGGGAGATCATCCGCCGCCCGGGCGACTCCATCACAGACTTCATCTCGACCCAGGTGAGCCCCCGCGTCGACGCGCTCAAGCAGGACGCCGCGCAGCGCATCGACAAGCTGCTGGGCCGCGAAGGCGAACCCAGCACCGAGCTGACCCCCGCCGCGCTGCTGCAACAGTCGCAGAAGGTCATGGAGGCGTGGCAGGCCCGCATCGACGAGCGGGTGAAGGCCGTCATGGAGAACGTGCTGGGCAACCTGCCCGCGCTCGGCCGCGACCTCGACGCGCTGGTGCAGCGGATCGCGCAGCTCGAGCAGCGCCTCAGCGAGCTCGAGCAGAAGAAGAGGTAGCGCGCGTCAGCACCCGGCGCGGTCGATCGCCTCGGCCACCGCCTGGAGGATGGTGGCGCCCCGGCTCCACGGCGCGTACTCCCAGATCGTCTTCCCGTGGCTCTGCGCCTCGTCGATGGCGACGTTCAGCGTCATCGGCTCGCTCACCCGCTTCGGGAAGTACTTCTTCAGCATCGCGACCACCTCGTCGGCGAGCTGCGTCTTGCGGTACAGCGTCGGCACCACCTGCGTCACCCGCAGCGCCGCGTGTTGGTGCTCAGCCGCGACGCGCGCGACGGTGTCGTTCATCTCTGCGCAGCCGTCGAGCGCGAGGTACGTCGTCGCCACGGGAATGACGATCTCCTCCGCGGCCAGCAGCACGTTGGTCGTCGTGAGGCCCAATGATGGCGGCGCGTCGAGCACCACCGCGTCGTAGCGCCCCAGCGCCGGCTCGAGGGCGCGCCGCAGCCGCAGCACCCGCTCGGGATCGCTCGCGGCCACCGTGGGGAAGTCGGCCATCTCCTTCCAGCTGGGGACGACGTCGAGCCCCGGTACCGAGGTCGGCCGCACCACCGCGTCGAAGGGCACCGCCCCGTCCGTCAACAGGTGGAAGACGTTCGGCGAGGCCGCGCGCGCGTCCACGCCCAGCGACTTGCCCGCGTGCCCCTGGGTGTCCAGGTCCACGAGCAGCACGCGCCGCTGCTTCTTGAGGGCGAACCACGCCGCGACGTTGACGGCGAGCGTGGTCTTCCCCACCCCGCCCTTCTCGTTGATGAAGGCGATGCGCCGGGTCACGGGCGCGCCGTCACTTCTTCTCGACGAGCCGATCCACCTTGCTCTCGAGCTGACCGAGCAGCTTCTCGAGGTCGTCGATCTTCTCGCGCAACGTCTCGAGGTCGCCGGTCGACGGCAGGTTCATCGCCGAGAGCGCCGTGCGGATGGACTTGTCCAACGTGCCCTTGGCCGACAGCGCCCGGGACACGATGGTCTGGATCCCCGCGACGAACTTCTCGTTGGACATCAGCTGCTGCACCAGCTTGCCGATCCGCTCCTCGCCGGTGGCGACGAGCTTCTTCATCACGGGGTTGTCCTTGAGCATGGCGGCGGATGCTGCGTTCGGACCCGGGCCGTGTCAATGTGCAGTCGCTCGTGGCGGCGGATCTCGACGACAAGCGGCTCCTCGTGGTGACCGGGAAGGGCGGCGTGGGCAAGACGACCCTGTCGGCGGCGCTGGCGCTGCGCAGCGCCCGGGCCGGCCGCCGCACTCTGGTGTGCGAGGTCAACACCCAAGAGCGCGTGACCGCCCTGCTCGGCAAGGCTCCGGTGGGCCCCGAGGTGACGGCGATCGACGAGAACCTCTGGAGCGTCGACGTGCGGCCCCAGGAGGCGATGCGCGAGTACGCGCTGATGATCCTCAAGTTCGAGAGCATCTACAGCGCGGTCTTCGAGAACCGCCTGGTGCGCTACTTCCTGCGCTTCATCCCGTCGCTGCAGGAGCTGGTGCTGCTGGGGAAGATCCTCTTTCACCTCAAGGAGAAGCGGCCCGACGGCAGTTGGCGCTTCGACCAGGTCATCATCGACGCGCCGGCCACCGGCCATGCGATCACCTTCCTCTCGGTGCCGCAGGTGCTGCTCGACACCATCCCCCCGGGGGCGATGGCCAGCGAGGTCACCTGGATGCGCGACTTCCTCATCGACGCGACGACGACGGCGGTGGTGCTGGTGTCGCTGCCTGAGGAGTTGCCCGTCAACGAGACGCTCGAGCTGCACGCCGCGCTGTCGAAGCGCGTGAAGATGCACCCGCGCCTCGTGGTGCTGAACGGCTTCATCGATCGCCGCTTCGCGCCCGAGGCTCTCCCGCCCGAGGTGCCCGACGCGCTGCGCGAGGTGGCCCGGGTGCACGAGGTGCGCGCGGAGATGTCGTACGCCGCGGCCGATCGGCTGAAGACGCTCGGCGTGCCGCTCCTCACCGTGCCGCGGCTGTACCTGCCGGAGTTCGGCAAGGCGGCGATCGAGGACATCGCGAAGCGCCTCGACGGAGGCGCGCCGTGATCAACCCGCTGCGCGCGGCCGTGGAATCGAGCTCGGTGCTCATCACCGTCGGCTCTGGCGGCGTCGGCAAGACGACCGTCGCCGCGACGCTGGCCATGCGCGCGGCCATGGAGGGCACGGGCTCGCTCGTCTGCACCATCGACCCGGCGAAGCGGCTCGCCAACGCGCTCGGCCTCGAGGCGCTCGGCAACCACGTGACGCGCATCAGCGAGCAGACGTTCGCGAAGGCCGGCCTCGCGCCGCGCGCGACGATGGACGCGATGATGCTCGACATGAAGCGCACCTGGGACGAGCTCATCGAGAAGCGCGCCCCGCCGGACAAGCGCGAGAAGATCCTCAACAACCGCTTCTACCAGTCGCTCTCCACCGCGCTCGCGGGCAGCCAGGAGTACGTGGCGATGGAGAAGGTGTGGGAACTTCGGAACACCTCGCACGCGCCGCTGATCGTCCTCGACACGCCGCCCACGGCGCACGCGCTGGACTTCCTCGACGCGCCCAACCGAGTCCTCGACTTCCTCGACAACGAGGCGGCGAAGTGGCTGCTCACGCCGGCGCTGGCGGCCGGCAAGTTCGGCCTCAAACTCTTCAACCTCGGCGGCAGCTACGTCGCCAAGACGATCGCCCGCTTCACCGGCACCGAGACCCTGCAGGCGCTCGCCGACTTCATGCTGAACATGTCCGGCATGAACGAAGGCTTCCGCGAGCGCGCCCACCAGACCCGCGCACTGCTCGAGGCCGAGTCCACGTCCTTCGTGCTGGTCACCGGGCCCATGCCCGACCGCCTCGACGAGGCCACCTACTTCCACACCGTGCTTCAGCAGAACAAGATGCGCGTCGCCGCCGTGGTGGTGAACCGCGTTCATGCGCCCGTGCCGGACGCGCTGTGGGCGGAGGTGGCACGTCTGCCTCCACCGCTCCAGGCGAAGTTCGAGAAGACGCTGAAGGAGAACGACCACCTGGCACGGCAGGACGCCCGGGGAATCGCCCGGTTGGCCGAGGTGTGCGGGCCGACGCCGCTGGTGCTGGTGCCGCGCTTCGAGTCGGACGTGCACGACCTGGCCACGCTGTGGGAGACCTCGCGCTGGCTCTGGGGCGATGCCCGCCTCGAACCGGCCGGCGCCGCGCGTTAGGCTTTTCATCTCTTGACGCCGGAACCCGCGATGTCCACTGGCTGTCCGTGCCGGGAACCAATCACCGGGAGCGACCTCGCCGCCATGCGCCACCTGCTCAGCCCGATTGTCGCCGCGCTCGCCTTCTCGTCTCTGGCCGGCTGCGCGCACGGACGCGCCGGCTCCGCCGGCAACGCCCAGGAGATCTCGTTCGACGAGGTCGTCATCACCGGCGATCTCGAGCTGGACAAGCTGAACGACGAGGAGCTCTTCGCCGCGGGCACCAGCTTCTTCGCGGCGGAGGACTTCGCGCAGGCCGCGCGCTACTTCGGCCGCATCTGCGACTTCCACCCGAACAGCCGCCATCGCCGCGCGGCGCTGTACAACGCGGGCCTCTCGCTCGAGAAGTTGAAGGCCTGGGACGAGGCGTGGGTTCGCTTCAGCGAGCTGGCCGATCCCGCGAAGGGCACCGGCGACGCGCTCGACGCCTCGTACCGCGTGGCCGAGACGCTGTACCACTCGGAGCGCTACGCCGACGCCATCGAAGTACTGAAGACGATCGCCGACCGCGGTGATCTCCCGGTCGATCGGCGCATCGAGGCGCGCGTGCAGCAGGGCGTGTGCGAGCTCGAGCTCGGCCAGACGGACGTGGCCGAGTCGACGTTCCGCGGGGTGCTGAACACCTGGAACGAGCTGCCTGACAAGGAGCTCGTCGACGACTACTTCCCCGCGCAGGCGCAGTTCTTCCTCGGGGAGATCTTCCGCCTCCACTACGAGTCCATCGAGCTCGACGGCAGCAAGGACACCGACAAGCTGGCCGAGGACCTGGAGTACAAATCCGAGCTGCTCCTGTCCGCGCAGGGGCACTACCTGAGAGCGATCCGCATCGGCAACGGCTACTGGGCCACCGCCGCGGGCCAGCGCATCGGCAACCTGTACGAGAACATGTACGACCACATGGTCCACGCGCCGGCGCCCGCGGAGCTCTCGGAGGCCGAGCAGGATGTCTACCGCGCCGAGCTGCGCAAGAAGATCCGCGTGCTGATCTCCAAGGCCATCACCGTCTACGAGCGCACGCTGGAGGCCGCCGAGCGCATCGGCTCGTCCAGCCCCTTCGTCGAGCAGACGCGCGAGAGCCTCAAGCGCATGAAGGAGCTGCTGCTGGCAGAGGCCCGGGCCGAGGAACAGACGCCCCCGTCCCCGCCGCCTGGCAGCTGACGGACGCCTGTCGTGAGGTAGCCTCGCGGCCGCGTGTCCGGGGAGCCCATCTTCACCGCGTCGCAGCTCGCCGAGGTGAAGGCGTACCACGCGCCCCGCTACGCCTTCGAAGCGGTCGACACCATTCTCTGGCCGCTCGTGCTGGTGCTGGTGGTGCGCTTCCTGACGGTGCCGCTCCACCGCCTCGCCGTGCGCCTCACCGCGCGCTGGCGCTCGGCCGTGTTGGACCGGGTGTGGAAGGGGCCGGGCTGGGGCGCGACGGTCGTCTTCGCGCTGCTCCTCTTCGCGCTGTTCAGCCTGGTCACGCTACCGACGGACATCTGGTTCGGCTTCGTGCGCGAGCACCAGTACGGGCTGGCCACGAGCTCGCCGTGGGTGTTCGCGCTCGACTCGTTCAAGGCGCACCTCTTCACGGCGGTGGCCGTGCTGTCGCTGGCGTTCGGGCTGTTCGGCCTGGCGCGGCGGCTCCCGCACTGGTGGTGGGTGATGGGCGTCGTCGCGTCGGTGGTGATGACGGCGTCCGCGGCGCTCGATCCGTACCGGAGCCGTCTGTACGTCGAGCAGAAGCCGCTGCCCGACGGGCCCTTGCGTGCGCGCATCCTCTCGCTGGTGAAGCAAGCGGACGTCGAGGTGGCGGACGTGCTGGTCGACGAGACGCTGAGCCGCACGGTGCGGCTGCAGGCGTACTTCGCAGGCGCGGGGCCGACGCGCACCATCGTGCTGAACGACGCGCTCTTGAAGAACCTCACTGACGACGAGATCCTCGCGGCGGTGGCGCACGAGTCGGGGCACGTGCACGAACCGCGCTGGCCGGCGCGCGTGCTGTCCACGGTGTCGCTCTTCGCGTTCCTCGGGCTCGTGGAGTGGCTGTTCCGGCGCTCGGCGAAGCGCGGCTGGTTCGGCATCACCGAGCGCGCCGACATCCGCACGCTGCCGCTCATCCTCCTGGTGTTCGACCTGTCGATGAGCGCCGCCGGGCCGGTGAGCGGCTGGGTGTCGCGGCGGCGTGAGTGGGCGGCAGATCGCTACGCGATGGAGCTGACGAAGGACCCGCAGGCCTTCGCGTCGATGCTGGTCAAGGCGGCGCAGGTGAACAAGATGGACCCCGAGCCACCGCGCTGGTTGGTTTTGAAAGGCATGAGCCACCCGCCCATCGGCGAGCGGGTGGAGTTCGCGCGCCGCTTTTCGCCTTAGAAGAACGCGACGCCGGCGCCGACGAGGCCGGTGAGGTGCGGCTCCGCGCGACAGCAGTCGCCGGGGCTGACGCGGTAGCGCGCCTCGGCCTCGATGAAGAAGTGCTTGCCCAGCCAGATGTCGATGCCCGCCGCGCCGACGACGCCCCAGTGCACCTTGCCGGGCTGTGAGTACGCCTCGCTCATCGCGAGCGACACCGACGCGTACGGCTTGAAGGTCTCGGTGGGCACCCACAGCTTCGCGCCGAGGAGATCCCACGAGCGGCTGTCCGAGCGCATCTCGAGGTCGCTGCGCAGCGCGAGCCAGCGGTTGAAGCGGCCCTCGAGGCCGATGGAGTGCGCGTAGCCGAGACCGCTGAGGTCCATGCCGCTGCTCCAGTCGACCAGCGCGGCGGTACCGCCGAGGTACTTGAGGCCGAGGAACGCCGGACGCGGCGGGTCCTTCTTCTCCACGCGCACGTTGACGGAGGCTGCGGCCGCGACCGGCGCTGCAGCCACGGGCGCGGCCACCATGGGCGGCGGCGGCGGCGCGGCGACGACGGGCGGCGGCGGGGGCTCGTACACCGGCGGCGGCGCGACGGAGGCGACGGGCGGCGGCGCCATCACCACCGGCGGCGCCATGTACGCCGGCGCAGGCGGTACGTACACGGGCGGGGGAGCCAGCACGACGGAATCGGACCGCACCTCGATGGACGTACTGCACGGGAGCGCCAGGCCGAAACGAAGGAAAAACTGGCCCAGGGTGATTGCCACTGAGCCACCGGCGTGCCTCGAACACGCCCAAGCCGGCGCCGACAGGCCTACTGCCCCCGACACCGCCACGATCTGAAGCATTCGACGCATGAAGGCGCCTCCCGAAACGATGGGTTGCCGGAGGCGACGAAACCGATCGGCGCCAACCGACGCCGAACGGTTTCAGTGGTTTGCCGCCTTCGCCTACCTGGCAATCCGGGCGAGCCTCTGACCGGCGTCGCTGGCAGCGAACGTCACGTCGGCCATGGCCGTCTGAACGAGTTTTCGGCCTTCCGGTTCGCCGCGCCCCAACAACAGCTCGCCCAGGTATGCGAGTGCCGTAACGCAGGCGGCATCACGCTTGAGACACTCACGGTAGGAAGCCTCGGCCTGCTCCGTGTTTCCCGCGGCGTGGTGGGCGACACCCAACGCAGCCCAGTTCATCGCATCGTCTGGATTCAGCACGGTGAGTCCCTCGAGGAGCAAGCATGCTCCTGCTGGATCGCCGGCGGCCATGAGGTCTGCCGCGAGCCGCCCCAGGGATGCCGCCTCGTCCGCGGTCATGCCAATTTGCTGAGCGAGATTCATGACGATTATCTCCCGATGTTCTGAATGGCCGCCATCTGGATTTTGTGGTACATCTGTGCCATGTTCTGAATCATCGTCTGAAGGCGTTCCAGGATCTTGCTGAACATGCTCTGCAGCCGCTCGAGCTTGTTCAGCTGAGCTTCGAGTTGCTTCAGCTTGGCGGGATCTGTCTCCTTGCCCATCTTCACGATCAGGTCGTCGATCTGCGTCTCGATCGAACTCAGTGCGTTGCTCAGGCGTTCAGTCGACCGGCTGAGCGGATCGCCCCCCGAGACCTGTCCCATGTCGACCTTGATTTCGGACGCCTTCGACTCCGTCGAAGTCGATTGATTCGGAGGGGTCTGGGGCGGCGGATTCGATGTGGCCTCGGTCGATGGCTCACTCGAACGAGGTGGCACAGACGAAGTCGCAGCTCGCGCTTGATCTTCCTTGCTCTTCTTGTCGGTCTTCAGCCCCTGGATGACCTCTTCGAGCTTTGCCATCGAATAGAGCCCGTCACTGCCCTTGAGCTTCAGGAGCATGTCCGGCCGCGCCAGCAGCTTCTTGGCGACTTCATGGCCCGGCGCGCACGGGTCCGAGGCTGCGGCAGTGATGTTGCCCATGTCGAGCTTCCCGTCGCCGAGACCCGACCAGAAGGCCCCGCCGAACTGCTGATCGATATGGGCGAACCCAAGGATGAGGGACTCGAAGAACTCGATGTCCGCCACCAGCTTCGTGTAGTCCTTGTCGTTCTTCAGGTCCTCAAGCGGATCCTTGGCGTAGCCCTGGCCCTGCGGCTTGGTCAGAACGGACTGCAGAGCCTCGTGGCGCTCTTTCGAAACGTCCGCCCGACCGCTGGGCCCGGCGGGGCCGTCACTGTGAGTGCTGGATTGGTCGACCCGAGCAGTCTTCTGGTCAACCGTTTGGATCTGAATAAAACCATCGATCTCAAGGAGGTGAATGTTACCGTAGGGGCCGTTTCCAGAGACTCCGTTCGTGCTACCGCTCATTGTTCTCTCCGGGGGGTAATGCCGCGTGCGCGGCGAGTGGTGGTTCCACCGCATCGCAGGAGTTGGGCCAGCGTCGCCCGCTCCTGTTCCCGCGGAGTTGCTCGAACACCTCGAGTCCACCGTCCGCCGTGACGGGCTCCCGCCGTGGACGGTATACGGGCATCTCCATGCGCGCCGTCGGCCTCGACCTGGGCACCAAGACCATCGGACTCGCCGTCAGCGACGAGCTCGGTCTCACCGCTCAGGGCCTGAAGACGCTGGAGCGGAAGAGCCTCAAGAAGGACCTCGCCGCGCTGGTCGAGCTGGCGAAGGACACCCAGGCCGACCGCTTCATCCTCGGCCTGCCGCTCAACCTGGACGGCACCGAGGGCCCGCGTGCCGTGGCCACGCGCAAGTTCGGCGATGCGCTTGCGAAGGCCTCCTCGCTCCCCGTCATCTACCAGGACGAGCGCCTCACCACCGTCGCCGCGCAGCGCGTGCTGCTCGAGGGCGACGTGTCCCGGCAGAAGCGGCGCGAGGTCATCGACCAGGTCGCGGCCACGCTCATCCTCCAGGGCTGGCTCGACGCGCAGCCCCGCGGCGGGTGAGTCCCGCTGCCGGGATGCCGCGACGTCCACCGGGACGACCCCCCCGCCCGCTAACCCCGCGCCCCGCCTCGACGAGGACATCGGCCCTCCGCCTGCACTGCGCCCTGCCACCACCCGCAGCCCAGAGGAGCCGCCCGTGTCCGACCCGAAGATCACCAACCGTGAAGCCGCGCTCGCCTGGATTGGCACGCCGGGCTTCGACGCCGAAGGCAACGCCGCGCCGGACTGCCTGAAGAAGGCGGACCACGCCCGGGGCAGCACCGTGGGCGCCTTCGAGGGCGACACGAACCCGTTCGCCGCCCTCTTCGGGGGCCTCGGCAACCTCTTCGGGATCGGCGGCGGCCAGGGCCAGGGCAGCCCTGGGCTGTTCGACCTCGGCGCGATCCTCGGCAAGGTGTTCGAGCTCTTCGTGCCGAAGGCCGAGACGAAGGCGTCGGAGTCGGCCAGCGTCTCCGAGCGCGCCCACACCGAAGGCCACTTCGAGGGCGCGGGCTTCTCCGGTGACGCGTCCGCCGACGCGGAGGCGTACGCCCGGGCCACTGCGACCGGCCGCGCGTGGGCGGGTCCCGACGGCGTCGGCGCCGAAGGCAGCGTCGGCGCGACCGCCGGCGTCTACGCGAAGACGAAAGGCGCCCTCCACACGCCCGTCGGCGACATCCGGGCCCACGCCGCCGTCTCCGCCGAGCTGTACGCGAGCGCGAAGGGCTACGTGATGGCCAACACGAAGGGCGCCGACGCCGCGGGCATGGCGGAGGTCGGTGCCCGTACCCGCGCCGAAGCCCATGCCGACGCCAACCTCATGGGCGGCCTGGTGACGGGCACCGCGGACGCCGAAGCCGAGGCCGGCACCGGCGCCGTCGCCACCGGACACGTCGGCGTCTCCTACGATCCGCCCACCGCCGTCATCCAGGGCTCGGCCGGCGCCTTCGCGGGCGCGCGCGCCGGCTTCAGCGCGAAGGGCGGCGTCGCCGGCATCGAGTACGGCGTCGAAGCGGAGGCCTGGGCCGGCGTCGGCGCGAAAGCCGAGTTCCACGCGGGCCTCGACGCCGACGGGAAGTTCCACTTCTCGGCCGGCCTCGGCGCGGCGATCGGCGTCGGCGCGTTCCTCAAGGTCGACTTCACCCTCGACTTCAAGGACGTCGGCTCCACCGTCTCGAGCCTCGTCGGCGCCGGCGCGGCGATCGTCGGGGGGGTGCTGAGCGCCGTCGGAAGCGTCGTGGGCGGCGTCGCGAAGGGTGTTGCCGATTTCTTCGGCGGCATCTTCGGCGCGGTCGCCGGGCTGTTCGGCGGCGGCAAGGGTGACGGCTCGCACGCCACCGCGCTGCTGAACACCTTCAAGCCCCTCCTGGACGGCGCCATGCCGAAGCCGACCACCCAGCCCACGAGCGCGGGCGCGGCGGACGCGCTGCCTGACGAAGACTTCTCCGCCGACGCCGCCACCGCCACCGCTTGAGGACCGAGGCCACCATGATCACCATCGCCCCGCTGCTGACCGAAGCCGAGAACTACCTCGCCCGGAAGGACGTGGACCGCGCCGCCGAGTTGTACCGCCGCGCGCACGAGCTCGACCAGGGCCACTCGCCCTTGCCCGTGATCGGCCTCGCCCGCATCGCGTTGGTGCTGGGCAAGACGGACAAGGCCATCGAGCTGCTCGACGCCGTGCTCGTCCGCCACCCGCAGCGCGTCGAGGCGCTCACCTTCCGCGCCGTGGCCGACGAGGTGAAGGGCGCGAAGAAGGAGGCGCTCGCGCGGCTCGAGAAGGCCGTGCAGATCGACCGCAGCTACGTCCCGGCGTGGACGAACCTGGGCCGGCTGCTCGCGCAGGACGCGCGGTGGAGCGAGGCGCGAACGGCCTTTCACCAGGCCAACCAGCTCGCGCCCGGCCAGACGGACGTGCAGGTGCTGGAGACCGTCGCGGCCTTCCGCAGCGGCGACGTGAACGGCGCCGGCGCGATGCTGACGCGCGCGGTGCTGAACGATCCGTCGCACGTCGACGCCGTGGTGACGCTGGCCGACGTCCTGGTCGAGACGAAACAGCCGGGCCTCGCCGACGAGGTGCTCGCCAACGCCCAGGAGCGCCTGCCCGACGTCGCGGTCATCCGTGCGCGGCGCTCGGCGCTGGCGCTGCGGCGCGGCGACGTGAAGGCCGCGACGGAGCACGTGCGCGGTCAGCTCTCCCTCACCCCCGGCGACGCCGACGCCTGGCGCTTCGCCGCGACGCTGGCCGTCATGCGCAAGGACTTCGATGACGCCGAGCGCTGCGCGCAGAAGGCCCTGGCGCTCAAGCCGACCGACTGGCGCTGCCACCACCAGCTCGGCTGCATCTACGACGCGCTCCGCCTCGCCGAGCCGGCGAAGGTGGCCTACCGGCGCGCAATCGAGCTGGGCGGCGGCTGGGAGCCGGCGAACAACCTGGGCGTGCTGCTCCTCGAGTCCGGCACGAAGGCGGATCTGGCAGAGGCCCGCGAGCGCCTGGCCGCGGCGGTGCAGCGCTACCCCGGCGCCATCCGCTTGCGTTACAACCTCGCGCTCGCGTGGGCGAAGTCCGGTGACCGCGCGGCGTCCGAGCGCGAAGCCCGGGAAGTCGTCAAGCGCGGGCCGGAGGATGATTCATGCGTCGCCGACGCGAGGCGCCTCCTCGGCCTGCATCAGGGCGCGCGTCGGTAGACGTGAATGGGCGGCTCGAAGCCGCCGACCTCCACGAAGCGCTGCCCGTCGAAGGTCACCCCGCCCGCGCCGACCTGCAGGCGGCCCTCCGCCTCGAGCTGGCCGCCTTCGAAGCGCACCACGTAGCCGATGCGATTGGTCGCCACGCGCTGCTCGAAGAGGACGCTTCGTCGCCGGACGATTCGCTCGTAGGGGAAGCCCGAGAAGAACGCGACGTTTATGTCGTCGTAGTCGCGCGGATCGCGGTCGACCAGCACGCCGTCGGTGCCCGCCGCGCCTTCGTCGCGCAGCCACCGCGCCACGCGCATCAACCGCGGAGGATTCGTCGAGGTCGGCGCGATCGGCCGCAACGTGTCGGGGACGGCGCCTTCGGTGCGGAAGCAGAACCACCCGAGCCAGGCAGGCCACGCCACCGCGCACGCGACGGCCACGGCGACCGTCGCCCGCCGGCCGCGAAGCGACAACCGCGAGAGTACCGGCTGCGCGCCGAACCACGCGAAGGGGAGCAGCAGCAGCACCTCCTTCATGGTGAAGCGCACCAGCGGCACGAAGCTGGAGAAGAGGACCGCGCGCCCGGCGTAGAGCGCCGGAGGGACCACCACCAGGAGCACGAGCCACCGCGTGTCCCGCCGCTCGCGCCACGCGCGCCGGAGGCCCAACATCCCCGCCAGCGCGACGAGCGGCGTCAGCGTCACCAGCGCCGCGCCCGGCCAGAAGCCGAGGCAGATGAGCCGGTAGCCGAACGCGCCCCAGCGCGCGACCTCCGACGGGAACCACGCGCGGTGGAAGTCGTCGATGAAGACGAACGGGTACAGCGGGTGGCCCTCGTCCAGCCAATTGCCCACCAGCCAGGGGACGGAGAAGGCGCTCGACGCCACCGCGAACCAGGCGCCCGCGGGGAGACTCCGGCAGTGCCAGGCGACGGTGGCCGCCACCAGCGGGACCAAAAGCCAGGAGTCGTAGCGCGTCGCGCACGCGAGGTTCAGCGCCAGCGCCGCGCCGAGCAAGGCCTCGCGGCGGCCCTCGTCGCGCCACGCCTGCACCAGCGCCAGCGCGGAGGTGACGAGCGAGAGGTTGAGCGCCTCGCTGGCAGCGGTCGTGGACACCTGCACGTGCAGCCCCCACAACCCGAAGCCCACCACCGCCCAGGCCGCCGCCGGCCGGCCGAACAGCCGTCGGGTCAGCGAAAAGAGCGGCACCGCGGTCAGCGCACCAGCGACGAAGCTCACCACCCGGCCCGAGTGCTCCAGCGCCGGCACCACCAGCTCCGCCAACGCCAGCAGGTACAGGTGCAGCGGTCCGAACTGCAGGCTACCCTGGGCGAACGAGCCGATGAGGTGCGGCTGACCGAGCCACCCGTGCGCGAGCCAGGTCCGGACGATCGCGTCACCGGCGAGGTTCTCGTTCCACGGGAAGACGGCGAGCCGCGGCAGCAGCACCACCAGCGCCAGCGCCCACCCGCGCGGGCCGCCCACCTCGGGGCGCTCGCTCATGCTTCCTGGCCGGACTGCGCCATCGCGATGCGCAGCGATCGCAGCGCAGCCCGCACGTGCTCCGAACGGTCCGCGGGAGACGGCACCCCGCCCGGGTGCTGCTCGTCCGGTGCGCCGGCGCGCTCGGCGTGGGCGATGCGCTTGGCGATCCGCTCCTCGAGCACCGTCGCCTGGTGCTCCGAGCCTGTCTGCCGCGCATGGGCCAGCTCGAGGTGCGCCCGGTAGACGTCCAGCGCGTCGAGGAAGGCCGGGTCGCCGGCGTCGGTGAGGAGCCGCGTCGCTTCCGCCATCCCCTCCTCCGCCTCGTCCAGCGCGCCCTGCAGCGCGCGGGCGGCCGCCAGCCCGGCGCGGCCCAGGCCCTCGTAGCGCGCGTCGCCCGTCTCCTCGAGGATCGCTACGCCCTCGCCGTAGTGCGCGACGGCCTCGTCCAGCTCGCCGTACTGCTGGAAGAGCGAGCCAAGCGACACCAGCGCCACGCCCTCGAAGCGGCGGGCGCCCACCTCCCGCAGGATCGCGAGCGCGCTCTCGTAGTGCGACCGCGCCTGCCCCGGCTGCTCGAGGTCCGCGTTCAGGTCGCCGAGGTTGATGTGCGAGATGCCTTCGCTGCGCCGGTTCCCCAACTCGCGGTGGATCGCCAGCGCCGCCTGGTAGTTCGCGCGCGCGGGCTTGAGCAGCCCGAGCGCCTGCTGCTGCACGCCGAGGTTCGCCAGCGTGACGCCCTCGTAGCGGCGGTCGCCGACGGCGCGGTGCAGCTCGAGCGCCTCGTTGTAGGTGTCCATGGCCTCCGACTCGCGGCCCATGTCCGACAACAGCCCCGCGAGGATGGACAACGTGCGCCCCATCATCCGCCGGTCTCCGACGCGCTCGGACAGCGCCAACGCGCGCTCGCACCGCCGGCGCGCCTCACCGCGTTGGCCCTTGAGGCGCTCGATCATCGCGAGGTGCGACTCCGCGCGCCCCTCCATCGCGACGTCGCCCAGCGTGCGCGCGAGGTCCGCCATCGCCAGCAGGTCTTCCTCGGACTCGGCGATGCGCCCGCGCGCCTGCCGCGCCCGGCCGCGCGCCTCGAGGCCGGCCGCGCGCGCCGCGTCGTCGGACGTCTCTTTCGCGAGCGCCGCGTCGAGCATCGCGAGGTGTACCTTGAACGGGCCGCGCAGCGCGAGCAGCGGATCGAGCGCCAGCGCCGCCTTGAGCGCCCGGCCGCCGTCGTCCGCCTCGGCCTGCGCGCGCATGAAGACGGCGTTCAGGTTGTCGCGCTCGAGATCCAGCGCGTCGAGCTGCGCCTTCGAGCTCTCCGCGCCGATGGACAGCTTCTCGCCGAGCGCGAGGTAGAAGGCCGCGTGCCGCTCGAGCGCGCCGGCCTCCTCCGGCCGACCAGCGAGCTTCTCCTTCGCGTACTCGCGGATGCTCTCGAACAGGCCGAAGCGCGTCTGCGCGTCGTCGCCGTGCGGGAAGTAGGCGCGCACCAGCGACTTCGCGCGCAAGGTCATGAGCAGCTCGAGCGGCGCCAGCCCGCCTTCCAGGCTCACCACGGCCTCCACCGCCTCCGCGCTGAAGCCGCCGCGGAACACCGACAGCTGCGCCATGGCCGAGGCCTCGGCGGGCGTCAGCATGCGCCAGGACCAGTCGATGGCCCCGCGCAGCGTGGCCTGCCGCTCGGTGGCGCCGCGGCGGTCGACGAGCAGATCGAAGCGCCGGGGCAGTCGCTGCACGAGCTGCGATGGGCTCAGCACCGACATGCGCGCGGCCGCGAGCTCGATGGCGAGCGGCATGCCGTCGAGCTGCCGCACCACCTCGGCGATCGCGGCGACGTCGGCCTCGATGGGCTCCCAGTTCGGGCGCACCGCGCGCGCTCGCTCGACGAAGAGCTGCACGGCCTCGGACGCGCTGGCGCTGGCGACCTCCTGCTCCTTCGGCGTGCGGAGCGGCGGCACCTCGAACACCGTCTCCTCGGGCACGCGCAACAGCTCGCGTGACGACACGACGAAGCGCGCCTGCGGCGCCGCGCGCATCCACTTCTCGACCGTCTCCGAGGCGCAGCCGACGACCTGCTCGAAGTTGTCCATCACGAGCAGCACTTCGCCGCGCGCGAGGATCGCGTGCCCGAGCTGCCTCACCGGGTCGCCCGGCACGAGCGGCACGCTGAGCGCCCGCGCCACCGCGCCGCAAATCGAGTCGACGTCGGTGGCCTCGGTGAGATCGCAGAACCACACGCCGCCGCGGCGCCGCCCGCGCTCCCCGGCCGCCTCGAAGTACGAGACGAGCTGCTGCCCGAACTGCAGCGACAGGCGCGTCTTTCCGGTGCCGCCCGGCCCGAGCAGCGTGATGAGCCGTACGCCCTGCCGGAAGAGCTGGTGCAGGTCCGCCAGTTCGCCGACGCGGCCGACGAAGCTGGTGGGCTGCTTGCCGATGTTGGTCGGGCGGCCGGACACCTGCTCGAGCAGCTTCCTGGCGTGCTGGAGCTGCTCGCCGCCGGGCGTCTGGATGGGCGGCGGCACCCGGTCCGAGCGCGTGAGGTCCTGCCTTTTCCGCACCGGGACGGTGGGCCCCGACACGGCCTCGAGGATCGTCTCGGCCTCGCCCGAGTTGAGCTGCTGCTTCGGCGGCGAGGGATCGACGGGCTCCCAGGCTTCCTCGGAGTCGTCGAGGCCTGGCACGTCGTCGTAGTCCTGCAGCCACGATGGCACGTCGGGCGGCGGGTAGTTCGCCAGCACGCCCTCGAGCGCCTCGCGGAGCGTCGAGGCCGACGGGAACCGGTCCTTCGGCTCCTTCCGCAGCGCCTTCAGCACCACCCTGTCGAGCGCCTCGGGGACGTCTTCCCGCAGCGACGACGGCGGCGGCACCATGCACTCCCGCACGAGCCGCAGCGTCGCCGCGTCGGTCTTCCCGCGAAAGAGGTAGCGGCCGGTGAGCATCTCCCACAGCACGATGCCCAGCGCGAAGACGTCGGTGCGGGCGTCCACCGGCCGCGCGTGTGCCTGCTCGGGCGCCATGTACGGGAACTTCCCCTTGAGGATGCCGGTGGCCGTGTGGACGGACTTGTTCGCCGCCTTCGCGACGCCGAAGTCGATCAGCTTCACCTCGCCCGTCCGCGCGACCAGCACGTTGTGCGGTGAGACGTCGCGGTGAACGATCTTCAGGTGCCGCCCCTGCGCGTCGGTAGCCTGGTGCGCATATTCGAGGCCCTTCGCCACCTCGACGGCGATGTGCAGCGCGACCTCGATCGGCACCTCGCCGCCCTGCGCGCGCACGCGTTTGAGCAACTCGCGCAGGTCCTTGCCGGCGACCTGCTCCATCGCCACGAACCAGGTGCCGTTCACCTCGCCGAGTTCGAAGATCTCCGCGATGTTCGGGTGGTGGAGCCGCGAGGCGATTCGCGTCTCGTCGAGGAACAGCCGGAGAAAGCGCTGGTTCTCGGTGAGGTGCGGGAGGATCCGCTTCACCACCACCGTCGACGGGCTGGCGTCGCGCTGCGCGAGGAAGACCTCGCCCATGCCGCCTGCGCCCAGGCGCTTGACCAGCCGGTACGGGCCGAATTCCTCCACGATGCCAAAAGCTAGCGCAATCTACGGATTTTCCCGGCATTTTCTGGGGCGCAACATCCCCCCGAGACCGTGCGACAATGTGGGGAGACCGCCATGCCTTTCGACCCCAAGATCCGCAGCGGAGTGGTGCTTCCCCGGGTGACGGTCAACACGACGTCCACGCCTGCGAAGTCGCCGGAGCCGGCCCCGCCACAAAGGACGGGCTACTCGGCGGGCAGCGCCTTCGATGCCCCACGCGTGGCGGACAAGGCGTCGGAGGGTCGCGCCAAGAAGGGCGGCGTGCAGGACGACTCCATCGGCCGCGCCAAGAAGGGCGGCGTGCAGGACGACTCCATCGGCCGCGCCAAGGCGGGCGGCGTGCAGGACGACTCCATCGGCCGCGCCAAGACGGGCGGCGTGCAGGACGACTCCATCGGCGACGGCGGCTTCGATGCCGTGCGTTCCGCGCTGGTTGGCCCCGACCAGGATCCGGCGCGCGTGGAGCTGCGCAACGCGATCTTCGACCGCCTCGAGAACCCCAGCTTCGCGTACAACCTCGCGAAGGGTGCGAAGGGCGCCGCCGAGGTGCTGTCGAAGGGCATCTTGAACCTCGAGGCCGTGAAGTCGATGTCGGCCACCGCGAAGGAGCAGCTGTCGACGGTGATGGGCCGGCTCGACGAAGAGGGCCTCCGCCTGCTGGGCGCGGCGCTCGAGAAATCGCCGAGGCTCTTCAGTGACAGGGACTCCAGGGGCGGCTCGCTGCTGTCGAACCTCGCCCGTCTCGCGCAGCAGCCGCTGAACGCGAAGCTGGCGGGCGACACCACCACCGAGTCCGTGCTGCGCGGCGTGCTGCGCGACGTGGTCAACCCGAACCGCATCGATCAGGGCACCGCGCCGACCTGCACCGTCACCTCGATGCAGTTCGAGCTCGTGGCGGACGAGCCCGCCGAGTACGCGCGCCTCATGGCCGACCTCTGCGGCCCGGCGGGCAAGGCGACGATGCGCGGCGGCGGCGAGCTGAAGATCGAGTCGGGCGACGCGGCGGCGCTGGCGCGCGACTGGCGCTCGGCTTCGCAGACCATCTTCCAGACCGCGGCCATGGAGTACGCGAACGGCCGTTTTCTCGACTTCGACCCCGTCGCCGGCAAGTCCGTCGACACGCGCACGGGCGAAGAGCAGCGCGGCATCAAGCCGTCGCAGCAGGCCAACCTGCTCACGAGGCTCTTCGGGGTGCAGTATTCGACCGACAACCTCAAGGACGAAAAGGAAGGTGCGAAGGTCCTCGAGACGCTTCGCGGCTTCGATGCGCGCGGCGCGCAGAATCGGCCCGTCATTCTCCACATCGACCAGGGCGACTACAACCACGCGGTCACGCTCGAGCGCATCACCGGGGGCCGTGTGCAATTCCGCGATCCGTACGGGGTGCTCCGCTCCATGCCCGAGGAGCTCTTCCCGAAGGTCGTGATGGCCGTGCAGCGGCCCGTCGACACCAAGATCGCCTGACGGCGCCGCGCCGGGCGTACACTGCCCGCCCGTGAGGCCCCTCGTCGTCGGACTCGTCTTCGCTGCGCTCGCGGCCTGTGGAGGTTGTCGCTCGAAGTCAGACGCCGACGCCGCCTCGGCACCGTCCACGCCGCAGGTGTCGCAGGCCTGGCTCGACGGGATGCCGCTGCCCGAAACGGGGAGCCCCACCGACGGCGGTGTTCTCGTCGTTCGAGTGATGAGCGAGCCCGCGGGCCTCAACTTCCTCGACGACGCGTTTCACGACGCGTGGGTGGCCCGGCTGACGCGGCAGCTCGTCGTCGAGTCGCTGCTGGCCGTCGATCCGAAGGACTTCTCGCTGCAACCGTCGCTGGCCGAGGCGTGGGACGAGCGCGACGAGCACCACGTCACCCGCTTCACGCTGCGCGCGGGCGCCACCTTCTCCACCGGCGCGACCGTGACGTCGAAGGACGTGGTGGCGACGGTGGCGGCGGTGCTCGATCCGAGGCGCGCGACGGGCGCCGCGCGCGGCGAATTGGCCGGGCTGTCAGGCTGCGCCGAGAAGGGCGAGCGGACCGTCGAATGCACGTGGGCAACGCCGTCGCCCGCCGCGCTGCGGGCGCTGGTACGACTGCCGATCTACTCGGCGGCGCAGCTGGCCGGTGACTGGTCCGAGCTGGCGAAGGCGCCGGTGGGCAGCGGACCGTTCGTGGTGAAGGCGTGGGAGCGCGGCAGCGCGCTGACCCTGGAGCGGCGGCCCGGCGGCGCGGCGTACCTCGAGCGCATCGTCTTTCGCTTCGTGAAGGACCACACGGTGGCCGGCGCGATGTTCGAGAAGGGCGAGTTCGACGTGATGACCAGCATCCAGCCCGTCCTGTGGCGGGCGATGGAGCAGGACGATCCGAAGTACGCGTGGGCGAAGTCGTACCGGCGGCTGCGCACGGCGGACAACAGCTTCTCCTACATCGCGTGGAATGAAGCGGTTCCGGCCTTCGCCGACGTGCGCGTGCGGCGGGCGCTGGCGCACCTCTACGACGCGACGCTGGTGGCGAGGGTCGTCGACCTCGATCTCGAGTTGCCGACGAGCTGCCCGTTCCTGCACGGCAGCGACTCCTGCGAGCCGGGCCTGGGCCCAGTGCCCTTCTCGCCGCCCGCCGCCGAGGCGCTCCTGGCCGACGCGGGCTTCACCGACTCCGACGGCGACGGCGTGCGGGACCGCGACGGCAAGCCGCTGCGCTTCACGTTCCTCCTGCCGTCCGCGTCGGTGCGCCTGGGCAAGCTGGTACCGCTGCTGCAGGAGCAGCTCAAGCCGGTCGGCGTCGAGCTGGGGATCGAGAAGGTCGAGACGGCCACGCTGAGCGCGCGCGTGGCGAAGCGCGACTTCGAGGTGGTGAGCCGCGTGTGGACGGAGTTCGACCGCGAGCACGACGTGTACCCGTACTTCCACTCCTCGCAGATCGACGGGGGCTCGAACTTCGTCGGCTTCAGCGACCCGGAGCTCGACCGCCTGCTCGACCAGGTCCGCGGCGAGTTCGACGTGGCGAAGCGCCGCGAGCTGGAGCGCGCGGTGCACCGCCGCCTGGTGGAGACGCAGCCCTACCTCTTCATGACGAACCGGCAGACACTGGACGCGGCGAAGGCGCGCGTCCACGGCCTCGCGCCGTCGGTGGTCTGGTACGACCTGCGCCAGGTGTGGGTGGACGCCCCCCCCTGACCTGGTGGAGAGGTGCGTGCATGTGACGGCATGCGCCCCGTATACTGGGGACGATTTCGATGTTTCTTCGCCCCGTGTCGCACCCCGCGGTCCAAGCCCGCGGCGGGGGAGACTGATTCTCCGGCCGACCTCGGAAGGGCAAGGAACCGACACCCCCATGACCAGCACCAACCACTGGGCGCAGAAGATCGCCTCGCTCCAGGACAAGAAGCAGTACCAGACGCTCAACTGGGAAGGCAGCTTCGACGAGTACCTGGACATCGTGCGGCAGAACCCGCGCGTCACCCGTACCGCGTACCAGCGCGTGTACGACATGATCCTGAGCCACGGGAAGACCGAGTACATCGACAACAAGAAGCGGCTGGTGCGCTACCACTTCTTCTCGGACGAGGCGCACAACGGTCGCGACGCGGTGTTCGGCCTCGACGTGCCCCTGATGAAGCTGGTCAACGTCTTCAAGGCCGCGGCGCACGGCTACGGCGCCGAGAAGCGCGTCATCCTGTTGCACGGGCCGGTCGGCAGCTCGAAGTCGACGATCGCGCGCAGCCTGAAGCGCGGCCTCGAGGACTACACGAAGACACCGGAAGGCGCGCTGTACACGTACCAGTGGGTCTTCGACGAGAAGACGACGCTGCCCGACGGCTCGGTGCTGCACGGTCGCATCCCTTCGCCGCTGCACGAGGAGCCGCTGAAGCTCGTTCCGCGCGAGCTGCGCGGGAAGCTGTTCCCCGAGCTGTGCCCGCCGGACAACGGCTTTTCGATCCCCGACATCGGCGAGCTGAACCCCCACTGCCGTTTCATCTTCCGGCAGCTGGTGGCGAAGTACGACGGCGACCTCGAGAAGGTGTACGGCCACGTCCGCGTGAAGCGGCTCATCTTCTCGGAGAAGGACCGGATCGGCATCGGCACGTTCCAGCCGAAGGACGAGAAGAACCAGGACTCGACGGAGCTCACCGGCGACATCAACTACCGGAAGATCGCCGAGTTCGGCTCGGACTCGGACCCGCGCGCGTTCAACTTCGACGGTGAGTTCTGCGTCGCGAACCGCGGCATCATCGAGTTCGTCGAGATGCTGAAGCTCGACGTGGCGTTCTTGTACGACCTGCTCGGCGCGACGCAGGAGCACAAGATCAAGCCGAAGAAGTTCCCGCAGACGGACATCGACGAGCTGATCATCGGCCACACGAACGAGCCCGAGTTCAAGAAGCTCGAGTCGAACGAGTTCATGGAGGCGTTGCGGGACCGGACGATCAAGATCGACATCCCGTACATCACGAAGCTGTCCGAGGAGATCAAGATCTACGAGAAGGAGTTCAACCCTCGGCGCATCAAGGGCAAGCACATCGCCCCGCACACGCTGGAGATGGCCGCGATGTGGGCGGTGCTGACGCGGCTCGAGGAGCCGAAGAAGCACAACCTGTCGGTGCTGCAGAAGCTGAAGCTGTACAACGGCAAGACGTTGCCCAACTTCACCGAGGACAACATCAAGGAGCTGCGCAAGGAGGCGGCGCGCGAGGGCCTGGAAGGCATCAGCCCGCGCTACGTGCAGGACAAGATTTCCAACGCGCTGGTGAGCGACAAGTCCGAGTCGTCGATCAACCCGTTCATGGTTCTGAACGAGTTGGAGACGGGCCTCAAGTCGCACTCGCTCATCCCCAGTGAGGACACCCGCAAGCGGTACCGCGAGCTCTTGAACGTGGTGAAGCAGGAGTACGAGGACATCGTAAAGAACGAGGTCCAGCGGGCGATCAGCGCCGACGAGGACGCGATCGCGAAGCTCTGCTCGAACTACATCGACAACGTGAAGGCCTACACGCAGAAGGAGAAGATCAAGAACAAGTACACGGGCCTCTACGACGAGCCCGACGAGCGGCTGATGAGATCGATCGAAGAGAAGATCGACATCCCCGAGAGCCGGAAGGACGACTTCCGCCGGGAGATCATGAACTACATCGGCGCGCTCGCGATCGAGGGCAAGGTCTTCAACTGGCGCACCAACGAGCGGCTGCAGAAGGCGCTCGAGCTCAAACTGTTCGAAGACCAGAAGGACTCGATCAAGCTCAAGACGCTGGTCAGCTCCGTCGTCGACAAGGAGACGCAGGAGAAGATCGACGTGGTGCGCGGCCGGCTGATCAAGAACTTCGGGTACGACGAGGAGTCGGCGACCGACGTGCTCAACTTCGTCGCGTCCATCTTCGCGCGCGGGGATGCGAAGGAGTGACACGTGGCCTTGCGCATCGACCAGGACCACAGCCGCTTCAAGCAGATCGTCCGCGGGAAGATTAAGCAGAATCTCAAGAAGTACGTTCAGCAGGGCGAGATGCTGGGCAAGAAGGGGAAGGACTTCATCTCCATCCCCGTGCCCTTCATCGACGTGCCCCGCTTCAAGCACGGCTCACGGCAGGGTGGCGTGGGCCAGGGCGACGGCGAGCCCGGCGATCAGATCGGCCAGGGCCAGCCGCAGCCGGGCGACGGCACGGGCAAGGCCGGCGAGGGCGAAGGCCAGCACGTGCTGGAGGTCGACGTCTCGCTCGAGGAGCTCGCGACGATCCTCGCGGAGGAGCTGCAGCTGCCCAACATCGAGCACAGGGGCACCGAGAAGATCGTCACCACGCGCATCAAGTACACAGGCATCAACACCGTCGGCCCGCAGTCGCTTCGGCACTTCAAGCGAACCTACCGCGAGGCGTTGAAGCGCTCGATCGCGATGGGCACGTACAATCCAAACTCGCCGGTCATCATCCCGATCCGCGAGGACGTGCGGTACCGCACGTACAAGCTCGAGAACCTGCCCGAGACGAACGCGGTCATCATCTACATGATGGATGTGTCGGGCTCGATGGGCGACGAGCAGAAGGAGATCGTCCGCATCGAGAGCTTCTGGATCGATACGTGGCTCCGCCACCAGTACAAGGGCCTCGAGACGCGCTACATCATTCACGACGCCGTGGCGCGCGAGGTGGACCGGGACACGTTCTTCCACACGCGCGAGTCGGGCGGCACGATGATCTCCAGCGCCTACAAGCTGTGCCGCGACATCATCAAGGCGGACTACCCGTCGTCGTCGTGGAACATCTACCCGTTCCACTTCTCCGACGGCGACAACTGGTCGGCGGACGACACGCGGCAGTGCATCGAGATCCTGAAGACGGACATGCTGCCGGTGGTGAACCAGTTCGCGTACGGCCAGGTCGAGTCGCCGTACGGGTCGGGCCAGTTCATCAAGGATCTGCGCGAGCAGCTCGGCGACTCGGACAAGATGGCGCTCAGCGAGATCGCCGACAAGGACGGCATCTACGGCTCGATCAAGGACTTCCTGGGGAAGGGTCGCTAGGCGATGCCCAAGTCACTCACCCCGCGCCTGCAGGACCTCAAGCAGGAGATCGAGGGCTACGCGAAGTCCTTCGGCCTCGACTTCTTCGAGACCGTCTTCGAGGTGCTGTCCACCGACGAGCTGAACATGGTGGCCGCCTACGGCGGCTTCCCCACGCGCTACCCGCACTGGCGCTGGGGCATGGAGTACGAGCAGCTTTCAAAGTCGAGCGAGTACGGGCTGTCGAAGATCTACGAGCTCGTCATCAACAACGATCCCTGCTTCGCGTACCTGCTCGAGGCGAACGCCGAGGTCGACCAGAAGCTGGTGATGGCCCACGTCTACGGCCACAACGACTTCTTCAAGAACAACTTCACCTTCAAGTACACGAACCGGAAGATGGTCGACGAGATGGCGAACCACGCCACTCGCATCCGCCGGTGGGTCGACAAGATCGGCGTCGAGAAGGTCGAGGACTTCGTCGACACCTGCCTGTCGCTCGAAAACCTGATCGACCAGCACGCGCCGCACATCAAGCGCAACCCCGACCCGCGCGTCGAGAAGGAGCAGGTGAACGTCGTCCCCACCGGCTTCAAGGTCGAGAAGGAGTACATGCGGCCGTACATGAACCCGGCCGACTTCCTCGAGAAGCAGCGGAAGCAGGTCGAGGCCGAGAAGCAAGCCGCGAAGAAGTTCCCCGAGCGGCCCCAGCGCGACGTGCTGGCTTTCCTGCTCGAGCACGCGCCCCTCGAGGACTGGGAGCACGAGATCCTCTCCATCGTCCGCGAAGAGGCGTATTACTTCGCGCCCCAGGGCCAGACGAAGATCATGAACGAAGGCTGGGCCAGCTACTGGCACAGCACCATCATGACGACGCGGGCGCTCAAGGATCACGAGATCATCGACTACGCCGATCACCACTCCGGCACGATGGCCACGCAGCCGGGCAAGCTGAACCCATACAAGCTGGGCATCGAGCTGTTCCGCGACATCGAGGAGCGCTGGAACAAGGGCCGGTTCGGCAAAGAGTGGGACGAGTGCGACGACCTGCGCGCGCGCCGCGCGTGGGACAAGAACCTGGGCGGCGGCCGGGAGAAGATCTTCGAGGTCCGCAAGCACTACAACGACGTCACCTTCATCGACGCCTTCCTCACGCCCGAGTTCGCCCTCGAACAGAAACTCTTCACGTTCAACTTCAACGACAAGAAGAACACGTGGGAAATCGCTTCCCGCGAGTTCAAGAAGGTGAAGGCGAAGCTGCTCCAGCAGCTCACCAACTTCGGGCAGCCCGTCATCGACGTCGTCGACGCGAACTACGAGAACAGGGGCGAGCTGGTGCTGTCCCACCGACACGACGGCATGGACCTCGACCCCGGCTACGCCAAGGAGACCTTGAAGAACCTCCAGGCGCTGTGGCGGCGTCCGGTCGCGGTGGTGACGAAGGTCGACGGCAAGTCGATGATGATGCGCCACGACGGGACGACGTTCAGCGAGAAGAAGGTCGAGCTGTAGGGGCCTCGACAGCGCCGCAGCGGATGAAGCACGCGCCGCGAGTCCAACAGTGGCCTTTCGGCCACGAGGCTGCACTGACACGACACCCGTCCCTCGAGAAAACCTCGCCGGGAACTGTCCCCGGCGCTTCAGTCCGCTACACTTCCGCAGCTCATGCTGACCGCCGTCGCCCTCGTCGCGCTCCTGTCGGGAGCCACGGACGCCACTGTCGTCAAGAACCGCCGCCTCCAGAAGAACCAGACCGTCGCCGGGGCCCTGTACGACGCGGGCCTCGACGACCTGACGGTGAACGCGGTGCACGGCGCGCTGTCGGCCGCGGAGTTCGACTTCAGGAAGGCGCGGCCGGGCGACCAGCTGCGCCTCGTCTTCCGCGGGGGGCAGCTCGACGTGCTCGACTACCGCCGCAGCCTGCTGACCGAGTGGCAGGTGCGCCGCCACGGCGAGAAGTACGTCGGCAGGAGGCGGGAGGTCGAGCGCGAGCAGCGCGTCGACGTCGTCGAGCTGACCATCGACACCAGCGTGTGGGACGCGGCCATCGCGGCCGGCGAGAAGCCCGACATCGCCGTGACGCTGTCCGACGTCTTCGCCTGGGACATCGACTTCTACCGCGACGTCCAAAAGGGCGACCGCATGCGCGCGGTCATCGAGAAGACGATGCACAAGGGCAAGCTGTTGTCCTACGGCAACGTGCTGGCCGCCGAGTACGTGGGCTCGTCCGTCGGCACCCGCCGCAGCTTCCGCTACCGCCTGCCCGACGGCACCGAGTCGTACTTCATGGAGGACGGCTCCAGCGCGCGGAAGACGTTTCTCAAGTCACCGCTCAAGTACGCCCACGTCACCAGCAGGTTCGGTGGCCGACACCACCCCGTCCTCAACTACTACTCGAACCACAACGGCGTGGACTACCACGCGCCTGTCGGCACGCCGGTGTGGGCCGTGGCCGACGGCACCGTGTCGCGCGCGGGCTACGAGTCCGGCGGCGGCAACACCGTCTGTGTGCGCCACGCGATGAGCTTCGAGAGCTGCTACCTCCACCTCTCGAAGATGAACGTGAAGGTCGGCCAGAAGGTCGCGCAGAAGACGGTCATCGCCGAGTCCGGCAACACCGGGAAGCTCACCACCGGCCCGCACCTGCACTTCGGCATGAAGCGCGGCGGCCGGTGGGTGAACCCGCTCAACCAGAACTTCCCGCGCGCGGATCCGCTGCCGAGGGAGCTGGTGCCCGACTTCCAGGCGCACATCGCCGACGCGCTCACGAAGCTGAACGCGAGCCCCGTCGCGGCCGCCGGCACGAAGTAGCAGCCCCTTCGCCGCCGTTGCAGCGCCGTGACGCGGCATGACGCGCTGCGGTGGCACGCCCACATTCCCTCGTGGCGGAGGCCCGCTGAATGGACGAAAAGGGCGCCATGAATTCCCCCGTTCCCCGAGGAGCCACCATGCCCGCCGACTCCGGCTACGCCGACACTCGCACGGGGCGCACGCCCGAGGCCATCGGCCGCTCGTTCATCGAGCACGTCGAGTACACCCGCGGGAAGAACTTCGACGCCGCCGGCGCGTGGGACCGTTACGTCGCGCTGGCGACCGCGGTGCGCGACCGCCTGGCGTCGAGCTGGGTGCGCACGAACAAGCGCCACTACCAGAACGACGCCAAGCGCGCGTACTACCTGTCGGCCGAGTACCTGCTGGGCCGCGCGCTCCGCAACAACCTCATCAACATGGGGCTGTGGGAGTCGACGAAGGAGGCGCTCGAGCGGCTCAACGTCGACCTCACCAGCCTGTTGGAGATGGAGCCGGACGCGGGCCTCGGCAACGGCGGCCTCGGGCGCCTGGCCGCCTGTTTCCTCGACAGCCTCGCCACGCTGGACTTGCCGGCGATCGGCTACGGCATTCGCTACGAGTTCGGCATCTTCACGCAGGACATCGTCAACGGGTACCAGGTGGAGCGCGCCGACGAGTGGCTCAAGTTCGGCAACCCCTGGGAGCTGGTGCGCCCGGATCGCGCGGTGCCGGTGCGCTTCTACGGTCACGTCGAGCACTCGGTGCTGCCCGACGGCCGGCCGCACGCGCGCTGGGTGGGCGGCAAGACGGTCATGGGCATTCCGTGGGACACGCCCATCGCGGGCTACGGCGCCGGCACCGTCAACACGCTGCGCCTGTGGCAGGCGCGCGCGTCCGCCGAGTTCGACTTCGCGCTCTTCAACGACGGCGACTACGAGCGCAGCGTCGTCGAGAAGAATGACTCGGAAGTCATCTCCAAGGTGCTGTACCCGAACGACCAGAATCAGGCCGGCAAGGAGCTGCGCCTCAAGCAGGAGTACTTCTTCGTCGCCTGCTCCATCGCCGACATCATGCGACGGTACCTGAAGAGCCACGCCGACTTCGTGAGCTTCCCGAAGAAGGTGGCGATCCAGTTGAACGACACGCACCCGGCGATCGCCATCGCCGAGCTGATGCGCGTGCTGGTCGACGAGAAGCGCGTGCCGTGGGACGAGGCGTGGACGTTGACCCAGGCCACGTTCGGCTACACCAACCACACGCTGCTGCCCGAGGCGCTCGAGAAGTGGCCGGTGTCGCTCTTCGAGCGGCTGCTGCCGCGGCACCTGCAGATCATCTACGAGATCAACCAGCGCCACCTGCGGCAGGTGCAGATCCAGTGGCCCTTCGACGCCGAGCGGCTGGCGCGCATGTCGCTGATCGAGGAAGGCAGGGAGCGCATGGTGCGCATGGCCTACCTCGCCGTCGTCGGCAGCCACTCGGTGAACGGCGTGGCGGCGCTGCATTCCAAGCTGCTCAGGGAGGACACGCTCAAGGACTTCGCCGAGATGTTTCCGGCGCGGTTCAACAACAAGACGAACGGGGTGACGCCTCGTCGGTGGCTGAAGTCGTGCAACCCCCGGCTCGCGTCGCTCATCACCGACACCATCGGCGCCGGCTGGGAGAAGGATCTCGACCGCCTGCGCGAGCTCGAGAAGCACGTGGACGACGCGGCCTTCGTCGACGCCTTCGCCGCCGCGAAGCGCGCCAACAAGGTGGATCTCGCGGAACACCTCCGATCGCTGATGTGGGTGAGCCTCGACCCCGACGCGATCTACGACGTGCAGATCAAGCGCCTGCACGAGTACAAGCGCCAGCTGCTCAACGCGCTGCACATCATTCACCTGTGGCTGAAGGCGCGGCACGACCCGGCCACGGCGCAGCAGGCGCGCGCGTTCCTCTTCGGCGCGAAGGCGGCGCCCGGCTACCGGCAGGCGAAGCTGATCATCCGCCTCATCAACGGCATCGCCGAGGTGGTGAACAGCGACGCGGCGCGGACGGGCCTGCAGGTGGCCTTCGTGCCGAACTACCGCGTGTCGCTGGCCGAGCGAATCTTTCCGGCCGCCGACATCTCCGAGCAGATCAGCACCGCCGGCATGGAAGCGTCGGGCACCGGCAACATGAAGTTCGCGATGAACGGCGCGCTCACCGTCGGCACGCTGGACGGCGCGAACGTGGAGATCCGCGAGCTCGTCGGGCCCGAGAACTTCTTTCTCTTCGGCCTCACCGAGGCCGAGGTGGCCGAGCACAGGCGCGCGGGGTACGTCGGCCGGCAGGTGTACGAGTCGAACCCGGCGGTTCGCGAGGTGCTCGATCTCGTCGCCTCGGGCTTCTTCTCTCCAGAGGACAAGGACCTCTTCAAGCCGCTGGTGGACTCGCTGCTCAACGAGGATCGCTACCTCGTGCTGGCCGACTTCGACGCCTACGCGCGCATCCAGGGCGAGGCCGGGAAAGCGTACGGCGATCCCAGGCGGTGGTGGCGCTCGGCGATCATCAACGTCGCGAGAATGGGCTTCTTCTCGTCGGATCGCACCATTCGCGAGTACGCGAGGGACATCTGGGGCATCACCCCCGTCCCACCCGAAGACGCGCAGTAGGCGCGCCCATCGGGGAGCACGCGCAGATTCTGCGCGCCGCCCGGCCCAAGGTGCCCGGGAGCCAGATGGTCCCCGGGTTGCACCGGTGCGGTCGCCTATGTCATCGCGCTTTGTGACGGTCGACGGAAACGAGGCGGCCGCATCGGTCGCCCATCGCCTCAGTGAAGTCATCGCCATCTACCCCATCACGCCGGCGAGTCCCATGGGCGAGCTGTCGGACGAGTGGTCGGCCAACGGGAAGGTGAACCTCTGGGGCCAGGTGCCCCGCATCGTGGAGATGCAGTCCGAGGCCGGCGCCGCCGGGGCGGTGCACGGCTCGCTGCAGGCGGGCGCGCTGACGACGACCTTCACCGCGTCGCAGGGCCTGCTGTTGATGCTGCCGGACATGCTGAAGATCGCCGGCGAGCTGACGCCCTTCGTGCTGCACGTCGCGGCGCGCACGGTGGCCACCCACGCGCTCTCCATCTTCTGCGACCACTCCGACGTGATGATGGCGCGGACCACCGGCTTCGCGCTGCTGTGCTCGAGCAACGTGCAGGAGTCGCAGGACTTCGCGGCCATCGCCCACGCGGCGACGCTGAAGTCGCGGGTGCCCTTTCTCCACTTCTTCGATGGCTTCCGCACCTCGCACGAGGTGAGCCGCATCGTCGCGCTGCCCGACGACACGCTGCGTGGGGTGATCGACGAGGAAGACATCGTCAAGGTGCGGGAGCGCAAGCTGACGCCCGACACGCCCGTGCTGCGCGGCACCGCGCAGAACCCCGACGTCTTCTTCCAGGCGCGCGAGGCGTGCAATGGCTTCTACGCGGCGGTCCCCGGCCACGTGCAGGCGGCGATGGATCGCTTCGCGAAGCTGACTGGCCGCGCCTACAAGCTGTACGAGTACGCGGGCGCGCCCGACGCCGAGCGCGTCATCGTGCTGATGGGATCGGGCAGCGAGGCGGTCCGCGAGACGGTGGACCACCTGGTCGCCGCGGGCGAGAAGGTGGGCGTCGTCGTCGTTCGCCTGTTCCGGCCGTTCGACTTGAAGGCGTTCGTCGCTGCGCTGCCGGCGAGCGTGCAGTCGGTCGCCGCGCTGGACCGCACCAAGGAGCCCGGCGCGCTGGGCGAGCCGCTGTACCAGGACGTGGTGACCGCCTTCGCCGAGACGGGGCGCACCGCGCGCGTCGTGGGGGGACGCTACGGCCTGTCGTCCAAGGAGTTCACCCCGGCGATGGTGAAGGCCGTCTTCGACGAGTTGAAGAAGCCGCAGCCGAAGAACCACTTCACCGTCGGCATCAACGACGACGTGACGAAGACGTCGTTGGACTACGACGACTCGTTCGAGACGGAGGCCCCCGACGTGGTGCGCGCGGTGCTGTACGGCCTCGGCAGCGACGGCACCGTCGGCTCGAACAAGCAGACGATCAAGATCATCGGCCAGGAGGCCGAGCGGTACGCCCAGGGCTTCTTCGTCTACGACTCCAAGAAATCCGGCGCGATCACCGTGTCGCACCTGCGCTTCGGGCCGCGGCCAATCCGCAGCACGTACCTGGTGAAGTCGGCGAGCTTCGTGGCGTGCCACTACGCGCCCTTGCTCGAGCGCCACGACGTGCTGGCCAGCGCGGCGCCGGGCGCCACCTTCCTGCTCAACACGCACCACGCGCCCGACGAGGCCTTCAAGCACCTGCCCCGCGAGGTGCAGGAGCAGGTGCTCCAGAAGAAGCTCAAGTTCTACGTCATCGACGCCTTCAAGGTGGCGCGGGAAGTCGGCCTCGACCGCTACATCAGCGCGGTGATGCAGGTGTGCTTCTTCAAGCTGTCGGGCGTGCTGCCGATGGACGAGGCGCTCGAGCACATTCGCCACGCCGTCGAGAAGACCTACGGCAAGCGCGGCAGCGAGGTGGTGAAGCGCAACTTCGCGGCCATCGACGCGGCGCTGGCGAATCTGCACGAGGCGACGGTGCCCGCGACGATGAACGGCGCCCGGCCCCGCCCGCCGGTGGTGCCGAAGGAGGCCCCGGACTTCGTGCAGCGCGTCACCGCCATGATGATGGCCGGCAAGGGCGATCTCCTGCCGGTCAGCGCCTTCCCCGTCGACGGCACGTGGCCGACGGGCACGACGCAGTGGGAGAAGCGGTCGATCGCGCTGGAGATTCCGAAGTGGGACCCGGGCATCTGCATCCAATGCAACAAGTGCTCGCTCATCTGCCCGCACGCGGCGATCCGCACGCAGCTGGCCGACCCGCGCGCGTTGGAAGGCGCCCCGAAGCACTTCATCACCACGGACTTCAAGGCGAAGGACTTCGGCAACGCGCCGTCGGGCGCGGGCTGGAAGTACGCGCTGCAGGTCGCGCCGGATGACTGCACCGGCTGCGGGCTGTGCGTGGCGGTCTGCCCCGCGCGCGACAAGGGGAACCCGCGGCACAAGGCCATCGACATGACGCCGGTCGAGCCGATCCGCGACGCCGAGCGTGAGAATTGGCGCTTCTTCACGCAGCTTCCGTACGTCGATCGCGCCACCGTGGGCCCCGAGCTCAAGGCGTCGCAGTTCCTCGAGCCGCTGTTCGAGTTCTCGGGCGCGTGCTCGGGCTGCGGTGAGACGCCCTACCTGAAGCTCCTCACCCAGCTGTTCGGCGACCGCATGCTGGTGGCGAACGCCACCGGCTGCACGTCGATCTACGGCGGCAACCTGCCCACCACGCCGTGGTCGAAGAACAAGGACGGCCGCGGCCCCGCGTGGGCCAACTCCCTGTTCGAGGACAACGCGGAGTTCGGACTGGGGATGCGGCTGGCCGTCGAAGCGCAGGAGCAGCTGGCGCAGGCGCTGGTGCGGCAACTCGCCGGCCCGCTGGGCGAAGACTTCGTCAAGGACCTGCTGGGCGCCAACCAGGACGACGAGGCGGGCATCGCCGCCCAGCGTGAGCGGGTGAAGGTACTCAAGCAGAAGCTCTCGGCCATGAAGGAGCCCGAGGCGAGGAAGCTGCTCAGCATCGCCGACGCGCTGGTGAAGAAGTCGGTGTGGATCATCGGCGGCGACGGCTGGGCCTATGACATCGGCTACGGCGGCCTCGACCACGTGCTGGCTTCGGGCGCCAACGTCAATGTGCTGGTGCTGGACACCGAGGTGTACTCGAACACCGGTGGCCAGGCCTCGAAGGCGACGCCCATCGGCGCGGCGGCCAAGTTCGCCGCGGCGGGCAAGTCGATCGGCAAGAAGGACCTGGGCCTGCTCGCGATGAGCTACGGCAACGTCTACGTGGCCTCGGTGGCCATGGGCGCGAAGGACGCGCAGACGCTGAAGGCCTTCCGCGAGGCCGAGGCGTACCCGGGGCCGTCGCTGATCATCGCGTACAGCCACTGCATCGCCCACGGGTACGACCTGGAGCGCGGCGCCGAGCAGCAGAAGCTGGCCGTCGACTCGGGCGTGTGGCCGATGTACCGGTTCGACCCGCGCCGCATCGCCACCGGCGACGCGCCGCTGCAGCTCGACGCGCCGGGCCCGAAGATCAAGGCCCGCGACTACATGAAGAACGAAGGCCGGTTCCGCATGGTCGCGCTGCGGGATCCGAAGCGATACGAAGCGCTGGTCGCCTCGGCCGAAGAGTTCTCAGCGCGCCGCCGCACCGTCTACGAGCAGCTCGCCGCGGTGCACGTGACGAACAAGGAGAAGCACTGACATGGCCGTGGACCTGACGACGAAATGGCTCGGCCTGACGCTCGAGCACCCGATCTTCCCGGGCGCCTCGCCGCTGGTGGACGATCTGGACATGGTGCGGCGCCTCGAGGACGCGGGCGCGAGCTGCATCACCATGCACTCGCTGTTCGAGGAGCAGCTGGTGGCCGAGCAGATGGCGGCGCACCGGCACATGGACGCGTGGACGGAGCTGAATGCCGAGGCACAGGGCTGGTTCCCCGCGACCTCGGACTTCACGCTCGGGCCCGACGCGTACCTCGAGCAGATCCGAAAGATCCGCGCGGCGGTGAAGGTGCCCGTCGTCGGCTCGCTCAACGGCACCACGCCCGGCGGGTGGATCGAGTACGCAAAGCTGATCGAGCAGGCCGGCGCGAGCGCGCTGGAGCTCAACCTCTACGCGCTGCCGTCGGATCCGGCGCAGGACGCGCACACCATCGAGCAGGAACAGCACTTCATCATCCGGAAGGTGAAGGCGTCGGTGAAGATCCCTGTGGCGGTGAAGCTGTCCCCGTTCTACTCGTCGCTGCCGAACTTCGCGCGCTCGCTCGAGAGCGAAGGCATCGCCGGGCTGGTGCTCTTCAACCGCCTGTACCAGCCGGACATCGATCCCGAGAACCTGTCGCTCGAGCGCGTGCTGCACCTGTCGGACCCGTCGGAGCTGCTGATGCGGCTGCGGTGGCTGGCGATCCTCTCGGCGAAGACGAAGCTGCCCCTGGCGGCGTCGGGCGGCGTGCACGAGACGCAGCACGTCATCAAGTCGCTCATGGCGGGCGCGAGCGCGGTGCAGGTGGTGTCCGAGATCTTGAAGAACGGGCCCCGGCGCATCACCGCGATGCGCGACGGGCTCAAGAGCTGGCTCGAGGAGCACGAGTACGACTCGGTGAAGCAGCTCGTCGGCAGCATGAACCTCGAGCGCAGCCCCGATCCGTCGGGCTACGAGCGCGCGAACTACGTGAAGCTGCTGCAGGGCTACCACCGGTAGACGCCTCGGCCCCGGACGCCGGGCTAGACTGGGAGCCGTGCTGACGCTCGTCGCCGCCGCGCTCACCGCGGCCTGCAGCCCTGCCTGGGAACCGGACGCGGCCAGCCGCGCGGAGCTGGGCGCGCCCGTCTTCGCGTGGACCGATCCCGCGACCTGCCGCACGCTGGTGGTGAACCAGGCGCACGTGCGCCCCGAGGGCACCCGCGGCAGCTTGACCTGGTTCGATGGCAGCGGGCGCCTGAGCGGCCGCGTCGTGCTGCCGAAGGGCACGCACCCCGTCTCCGCGGCGGTCGACGCGTCGGGCGGGCGGGTGGTGATCGCCCAGGCTGCCATGGGTCCGGCCGCCGTCGTGGTGCGCCTCGAGGCGCGCCGCCTGGACGACGGGAGCCTCGTGCGCTCCTTCGGCGCGGCGGGCGTGGCGACGCTGCGGGTCCCGCGCACGGCCCCGAACGGCTCCGCGACCGGCGGGCGGGCGATCGTCCTCATTGACGGACAGGGGCGGCCCTACGTCGTCGCGCGCGCCAACTCGGTCGACGCCTCGTCGGTGGTGTACGCATGGCGGCTCCTCGCCGACGGGCGGGCCGATCCCCAGTGGACGTCAGGCGAGCAGCCCTTCACCACCCACGGCTTCGCCAACGACAACGAATTCGCCGCGGCGCTGGACGCTGACGGCCGGCTCGTGGTGGCGTCCGGCACGGCGAAGGCTCCCCAGCTGTTCCGCCTCACGCCGTCCGGCGCGCTCGACGAGACGTTCGGCACCCACGGGCGGGTGATGCTCCGCGCCGGGCCGCCCGCCGCGCTTGCGATCGCCTCCGACGGGACGATCCACTTCACCGGTCGCGGCAGCGGCCAGCAGCTCGGCGCGGTGTCGCCATCCGGCGAAGTGGGCGATCCTCTCACCTGGACGCAGCACGACGATCGCAACGAGTGGCCGTTCGACGTCGTGGTGCTGCCGGACCAGCGCCGGCTGGTCGCCGCCACCAGCTACGACGGGAGGCAGCGCCGGGCGAGCCTGGTGCTGACGCTGTGGCGCGCCGACGCGCGGCTCGAGCCCGGCTTCGGGAAGGACGGCATCCTCGAGCTCGACGAGCCGGGCGTGAACTTCCAGCTCGGCCACGCCGCGCTGTTGCCCGACGGCGCGCTGCTGATCGTCGCCCGCCGCGCCACGCCCGAGAATCCATTCGACGGGCCCCTCGCGCTGTTCCGCGTGCCGCTGCGCCCGGCCACCGCGCCCGCGCCCCCGCCGCCCCCTCGGCCGCCGCTGCGCGCCGTCGTGCCGCAGCGAACGGCGCCGCCGCCGACACCAACGGCCTCCGACGAGCCGGCGGCGGGGACGAGCGTGTGGGTCTACACCGACGAGTCTGGCGTCGAGACGTACGTCGACTCGCTGGACCGCGTGCCGAAGACGCTCCGCGCGAAGGCACGTCGCCTCTCCGAGTGACGCTCACTCGAAGACGAGCCAGCCGAAGCGCGGCAGGTGGTGGAAGTCCCCGACGTAGAGCGGGCTGAAGGCCTGCCCTTCGATCTGCGTGCGGCGCTTCAGGTGCTCGAGCCGGTACGCGTTGAAGCGCCAGCGGTCGCCCTTCTGCGGGGGCAGGCGCGGCACCGCGTTCAGGCTCTTCAGCGGAATCTTCATCTCCGCCGACCAGAACTCGTCGGTGTCCGAGTCGTCGTCCAGTGTGCCCTTCACGAAGACGGCTGTCTGCATGCCGGACTCCCACTTCATCGCGGTGGGCAGGTCCGAGCGGCGCGCGACGAAGCTGGCGTCGAAGTTCACGTTGTGCGGCGAGACCTGCAGCTCGTTGTACGTGGCGCCGTCGCCGTCGGCGTCGAGGAACACCTCGCAGGCGTCCTCGTTGTAGATGTCGTCGTCCTTGTTGCGCTTGGTGCCCCAGGCGTCCGGGTCCTCGGCCCAGAAGGCGACGTAGAGGTGCTCGTCGTCCCACGCCGCGCGGAACGTCGTCTTTCGCATCACCGGGCGGCCGTCGTAGCTGCCCTGCAGCGTCACCTCGGGCGCGGACTTCCACACCTCGTCGTCCAGCCTGCCGTCAATGGTGGGCGCCTTCGTCGCGCGCGGCGCGCGGTACTCGGGCAGCGACGCCACCGCCGACTCCAACTTCGGGCCCAGCACCCGGTTGTCGCCGTCGGACAGCGCGGTCGTGTCCACCGGCAGCCGGCCCGCGTCGTTCCAGAAACCCAGGCCCAGCTGCAGCGTGCCGGGGTAGTTCGGCATCTGGAAGCCGTGGGCGTCCTCCACCACCCGGCCCTTCGGCCAGGTGCCCAGCGGCGCGGCGCCGTTCTGGATCTCGTGGTCGAGGTTGCCCAGCTGCCGGCGGCTGTCCGCGTCCAGCACGTGCATGAAGAAGCGGTAACCCTGGGGCACGTCGCCGTCGGCGCGGAAGTAGTGCCGCAGGCTGACCTGGTCGCCCGCCTTCGGCCTCAGCGGGTCGACGACGCTGCCCAGGTACGTCACCGCGCCGCCGGCGAAGGTGGCCCCGCTGGAGAACGTCAGCGGCGGCGCGGCGTCCAGCGTGCGCACCTGGCCCGGCGCGGGCGGCCTCGGGGCCTTCGGCTTCGGCCCCGCCTGCTCGTCCCGGCACCCGGCCACCAGCCCCAGCAGCACCCACACCCACATCCGCGTCGTTCGCATCGCGGCGCGCGAGACTACACGTCCACGTCGCGGACGGCGGGGGAAACGGGAAGCCCCTGATTCCGGCTGGTTGTGGCTGGTCCCCGGGTTGCTCTGTCCGGGTTGCCTGTCCGGGTTGCTCAGAGGACCTGTCACCATGCGCCTCGAGATCGTCTGGAACGAAGAGATCCTCCCCGTAGACCTCGTGGATGGCCGCGTGACGGTGGGCGGCGGCGCGAAGGACGACATTCAGCTCGCGGGGCTGCCGCACGGGCTGCTGACGCTGACGCTGGACGCGGGCCGCGTGGAGGTCCGATCGATCCGCAGCCTCCGCATCGGCAAGGCGCTCTTCCCCGCCAACGTGCCGCGGCTGGTGGTGCCGGGCGAGGAGCTCAAGCTGCCGAACGACGTCGTGCTGCGACAGCCCATCGACGGGCAGCGCCGCGAGTCGCGCAAGCTGGCGGGCACGGCCTTCGTCGCCAAGGAGCTGCTGTCGGGCGACGTGGCCGTCGAGGACACCCGCGCGGCGTCGTTCACCTGCGTCGCAGGGAATGACAAGGGCCTCACGTTCCCCATCGCCGCCGACGTCGTCTCCATCGGTCGGGCCGACGACGCGCAGGTGCGGCTCAAGGATCGCGCCGTCTCGCGCTCGCACGCGCGCCTCTTTCGACGCGGGAAGCAGCATTGGGTGAAACCGCTGTCGGACATGAACGGCACCTTCTTGAACGGGCTGCGGCTCAAGCGCGAGGCGCCGATCCAGTCGGGCGACGTGCTGGAGCTGGGCCAGACGATGCTGCGCTTCGACGGCCCGGAGCGCGCGCCGGAGGAGCGGACGGTGGTGGGGGCGCCCGCCGTCGCCGCCGAGGCGCCGCCCGCGCTGCCGAACGTGAGCGAGCCCGCGCCGAAGCTGGTGGTGGTGGAACCGCCGCCGCCCGACGCCTCGACGCTGCCGCTGCCCCGGCGCCGCCGCCTTCCGCCCGAGGTGCTCTTCATGGGCCTGGGCGCGCTCCTCGCCGCGGCGGGGCTCGCGCTCGCGCTGGGCTTGTCCTTCGCGCTCCGGTGAGCCGCTAGAACGAGTTGCCGATGGTGAACTCGAACTGGATCGACTGGTCCGCGATGCGCCGGGTGATCGGAATGCCCCACTCGAAGCGCAGGGGACCGATGGGCGAGAACCAACGCACGCCGAAGCCGGCGGAGTGGTACAGCCCGAGCGGCAGCACCTGGTTCCGGTTCGCCTGGTCGGGGATGTGCTGGAAGAAGTTCGCTTCCTTCGCGAAGGCGTTGCCCGCGTCGTAGAAGAGCACTCCGCGAATGCCGACCTTCTCGAGCAGCGGGATCTCGAGCTCGGCGTTCAGCACCACCTGCTTGTTTCCGCCGACGCCGAACGGCGTCACCGTGACGTCGGGCCCGGTGCTCCGGCCCACCAGCGTGCTGGGTGCGATGCTGCGTAGCGGGTAGCCACGAATCGTGTTGATGCCGCCGAGGAAGTACAGCTCGGACGACGGAAGCGGGTACTCACCGATGTCCTGGATGTAGCCGACGGTGAGCTGCGCCTTGAACACCGCGCCGAGCGGCAGCGGGAAGTACACGCGGCCGTTCGCGGTCACCTTGTTGAAGTTGTACTGGAGGTTCGCCGGCGCCGGGTTCAGGAAGCTGGGCGCGGTCTCGAACATCGCGCTCGCGTACCAGCCGGAGGTGGGGAACAGCCGGTTGTTGCGGCGGTCCCACGTCGACGACAAGCGCAGCGCGCTCGTGATGCCCGAGCGGAACTGGTTGCTCAAAGAGACGGACTCGACGTAGTTGCGGCCGGCGTCGAGGTACACCGACTCGAGCGTGTAGCCGAGGTTCAGACTGAGCTCGTCCTGGACGAGGTAGTAGCCCAGCCCCAGCGAGCCGCCCGTCGCGGTGCGGATGAAGCCGAAGTAGTCCAGCTGCGTGCGGTACGCGTCGACCGAGAAGATGTAGTTGGTGTCGAGGAAGTACGGATCGAAGTACTGCAGCTGGAAGAAGCTTCGCAGCGCCGACAGCTGCGCCGACGCCGACACCGACTGGCCCCAGCCGAGGAAGTTCTGCTGGGCGATCTGCGCGGTAAAGATGAACGACTCCACGTTCGAAAAGCCGAGGCCCACCTGGAACTGTCCGGTGGACTTCTCCTTCACCTCGACCTGCACGATGACGTGCTCGCTGTCGGCGCCGGGCTTGTGCGTCACCTCGACGGTCTCGAAGAAGCCCAGCGCGGTGACCTTCTCCTTCGAGCGCCGCATGCCGGTGCCCGAGAAGAGCTCGCCTTCGAAGACGCGCAGCTGCCGGCGGATCACCTTGTCGCGCGTCTTGGTGTTGCCGACGATGTCGATGCGCTCGATGTAGACGAGGTTGCCCTTCTGGATGTCGAAGGTGAGCGCGATGGTCTTCTTCTCGGCGTCGACCGAGGTGACCGGCGTGACGTTCGCGTAGGCGTAGCCCTGGTCGTAGTAGACGTCGTTGATCGCCTGGATGTCCCGGGCGAGCGCCGAGCGATTGAAGACCATGCCCTCGCGCGAGCTGACCGTCTCGAGCAGCGTCTCTTTCGACTCGAGCAAATCGCCGGTGAAGTCCAGCTTGCCCAGGGAGTACTGCTCGCCCTCCTCCACGCGGATGGTGATGGCGATGTAGCGCTTGTCCGGCGTGAGGGTGACCGTGGGCTTGTCGACGCGCACGTTGACGAAGCCGCGGTCGAGGTACGCCATCTGGATGACCTGCAGGTCGCGCTGGAAGAGCTCCTCGCGGTACGTTCCTTCGCTGGTGAAGAAGGACAGGTAGCCGCCCTCCTGCGTGGCGAGCAGCGACTTGATCTCCGACGGATCGACCTTGTGCACGCCGATCAGGTTGATCTGCTTCACCTCCACTTTCGCGTGCTCGTCGATGACGAAGACGAGGTCGACCTCGTGCCCGTCGTCGCTCGGCGTGATCTTGTAGGTCACCTCGGCGAGGAAGAAGCCTTTCTCCAGGTACTTCTCCTGGATCTTCTTCACGTTCCGCTTCACCGCCGCCACGTCGAGGATGGTGAACGCGCGGATGTCGATGACGTCCTTGAAGTCGTCCTTGCTGAGTTCGTCGTTGCCCGACAGCGACACCGAGCGGATCGACGGCTTCTCGGTGACGCGCACCACGTAGGCGATGCCCTTCGCGGTGCGCTGCACCAGCAGCTGCAGGTCCGCGAAGTACTTGAGCGCCCACAGCGCGCGCAGGTCGTCCGCCGTGCGGCCCGGGTCGAAGACGTCGCCCACCTTCTGCTTGAGCGCGCGGGCCACCGCCTCGGCCTCGACGCGGCGATTGCCTTCGACGCGGATCTCGATGATCCGATCCGCCTGGTCCGTCGGGGCCGGCACGTCGAGCGCCTGCGCGCGCGCCGACGCCGGCAACGCAGCGGCCGCCAGAGCGAGGCACAGCAGGATGACGCGTGGCGTTCTCACGGCACTCGAAAGCGGCGCACCATATAGGGGCAAACCCGGGCCGGGTACGAGCGAAAACTCGGGCGATTTCAGGCCTGTGCGGGGATCGCCGGGACGGGAATGACCAGCCCGTCGTGCAGCCGCAGCTGCCGGGGCATCGAGCGGGCCAACGCCTCGTTGTGGGTGACGACGATCGCGGTGACGCCGAGATCGCGGTTCACCTCGCGCAAGAGCGTGTGGATTCCCTCGCCGGTCGCGGGGTCGAGGTTGCCGGTGGGCTCGTCGGCCAGCAGCAGCGCGGGCTCCAGCATGAGCGCCCGGGCCAGGGCGACGCGCTGCGACTCGCCACCCGACAGTTCGCCGGGGCGGTGGTCGGCCCGGTGCTCGAGGCCCACGCGCTCGAGCAGCGCGCGGGCGCGCTTGAGCGCCTGCCGCCGGTCCTGCCGCATGATGAGCGCGGGCATCGCCACGTTCTCGGAGGCGGTGAACTCCGGCAGCAGGTAGTGCGACTGAAAGACGAAGCCGATGCTCCGGTTGCGGAACTCGGCCACCTCGCCGTCGTTCATGTCGAAGACCGAGCGGCCCTGGAACAGCATGCGGCCCGCCGCCGGCACGTCCAGCGTCCCCAGCACGTGCAGGAACGTGCTCTTCCCCGAGCCCGACGCGCCGACGAGCGAGACGAGCTCGCCCTTCTCGATGGCGACGGAAACGCCGCGCAGCACGTCGATGCGCTTCCCGTTGAGGAAGTACGACTTGTAGATGTCTTCGACCGCCAGGAAGGGCTCGCTCATGGCTACTCCGACTTGAGCCCGTCCACGGGCTCCACCTGCGAGGCCTTCAACGCCGGGTAGATGCTGGCGAGGAAGGTGACGAGGATCGCGATCACCACCGACAGCGCCGTCTGGAACGGCTCGATGCGTACCGGCAGCGCGGGAATGTAATAGACCTGCGGGTCGAGCTTGATGCCCACCCGCTCGATGAAGAAGCACCAGGCGAGGCCGGCGACCAACCCCAGCACGCCGCCCGCGACGCCGATCTGCAGGCCTTCGGCGAGGAAGATCTTCACGATGCCGCCGTCGGGCACGCCGAGCGCCTTCAGGACGGCGATCTCCTTCCGCTTCTCCAGCACCAGCATGATGACGGTGGCGACGATGAGGCCCGCGGCGACGATGACGATGATGGACAGGATGATCCCCATCACCAGCTTCTCGAGGCGCAGCGCCGCGAAGAGGTTCCGGTTCATCTCGCCCCAGTCCTTGGTGCGGTACGGGTAGCCCTCGAGCGTGTCGTAGATCGCCTTCATCGTGCCGCGCGCGTTGTCGATGTCGGCGACCTTCACCTCGATGCCGGTGGCGCCCTTCACGTTGAAGAAGGTCTGCGCCTCCTGAAGGCGGATGTAGACGAACTTCGAGTCGTACTCGTACATGCCCGAGTAGAAGATGCCGGCGACGCGGAACGGCCGGCTCTTCGGCATCGGCCCCTGGGGCCCGAGCTCGCCGCCCACGGGCGAGACGACGTTGACGCGGTCGCCGACCACGACCTTGAGCGACGACGCCAGCTCCCGGCCCAGCACCAGGCCCGGCAGCACCACCTCGGCCTCCTTCCCCGGCGACGGCAGGTCGAGCATCGGGTCGCGCTCGATGTCCTCGACGTGATCCTTCTTCTCCGGCGGCGCGCTGTCCGGCGTGGCGGGCGTGTCGTCGAAGCCGGTGGACAGGCCGGTGAGGCGCTTCGAGGCGATCTTCTCGGGCTCGTCGAGCCACTCCAGCTTGCCTCCGGGCAAGAGGTACTCCGGCAGATCCGTCACCGAGCCGACCGTCTTCGGATCGACGCCCTTGATCATCGAGCCCGCGATGTTGCCCTCGGAGCTGATCATCACCTCGTTCAGGATGAAGGGCGTCGCGCCGGCCACGCCGCGAACCTTGCGCACGCGCTCCAGCACGTCCTCGTACTCCGGCATCTCCGGCGAGTACTTCAGGACGACGCCGTGCGAGTTGGTGCCGAGGATCTTCTTCTGCAGGTCCGCCTCGAAGCCGCTCATCACCGACAGCACGATGATGAGCGCCATCACGCCGACGCCCACGCCGCCCACCGACAGCGCGGTCATCATCGCCGTCGGCGTCTGCGCCTTCGTCTTCAGCGTGTTGAGCGCCTCGGCGGCGGCGAGCGGATCGGCGAGGCCCAGGCGCTTGATGCGGGTGCGCTCCACCACCGCCTCGGCCGCCTGGACGATGGCCCAGATGAGCAGCGGCGGGACGATGCCGAGGATCAGCACGCCGAACACGCCCAGGAGCAGCCGCGGGCGGAACACCGACACGTGCCGCGAGGCGATGAACAGCTCGTACGAGGTGCGCAGGTCCATGCGCCCCGACGAGGTGGACACGAAGCCCAGGTTGATGCCGAGGAAGAGCCCCAGCACCAGCGCCGCGGTGACCAGCCAGTAGCCCAGCTCCGGCCGCGCCTCCCCGAGCAGCGACGAGAGGTAGATGATCTCGCGCAGCTTGTAGCCGGCCTGCAGCATCAGCGACGGCACCGCGTGCAGCGCCGAGAGGAAGATGGGGATCGGCAGGCCGAAGTACAGGAAGGCCAGCGTGGCCTCGGGCGTCGCGAGGCGCTTGGCGTTCGCCGCGCCGACGAAGCCACCCAGGAAGGCGACGCCCAGCGACAGCCCGAACGCCACGAGGAAGGCCGCGACCGGCGACAGCCCGTCCTGCACCACCCCACCCTGCACGCTGCCCTTGCCGACCAGCACCAGGTAGCTGCCGATGAAGAGCGCCTCGGCGAGGAAGATGCCGAAGCCGTACGCGGCCAGGGTGCCCCAATGGAAGTCGACGTAGTTGGCGAGCCGCGGGTGCAGCGCCTTGCCCACCGCGGGCGACGCCTCGGCCACCACGGCCTTCGGCTGTCGCAGCGCCAGCGCGACGGTCGCCCACCCGGCGATCCACAGCGCCGCGCCCACCACGACGTGCACCTGGCCCGCTGCGAAGTCGTCGGGCGCGACCGTGCGGCCCAACGACGACACCACCACGGGGTACGCCAGCACCGAGCCCAGCGCGCCGAGGAGGTCGACGAACGGCCCGAAGCCAACGGCCAGCGCCGCCAGGTCGCCCACGACGAGGCGCAACACGTCCATGCGGACAAGCCCCACCAGGAGCTCGACGAAGCCGAGCAGCGAGAGCACCGTGGCGAGGATGAGGAGCTGGGGGCGCTTCACTTGGCCTGCGGCTTGAGCAGCGGGAAGAGGATGACGTCGCGGATCGACTGCGCGTCGGTGAACAGCATCGCCAGCCGATCGATTCCGATGCCCTCGCCCGCGGTGGGCGGCAGGCCGTGCTCCAGCGCGCGAATGTAGTCCGCGTCGTAGTCCATGGTCTCTTCCTGCCCGCGGGCCTTCGCCTCGAGCTGCGCGCGGAAGCGCTGCTCCTGGTCGATGGGGTCGTTCAGCTCCGAGAAGGCGTTGGCGATCTCCCGGCGCACGCAGAACAGCTCGAAGCGATCGGTGATGGCCGGGTTCGCGTCGTTGCGGCGCGCGAGCGGGCTCGTCTCCACCGGGAACTGGGTGATGAAGGTCGGCTGCACCAGCTCGCCTTCGACGTGCTGCTCGAACAACAGGCCGATGAGCTCGCCCACGTTCATCGAGCCGATGACGGTCTTCTGCTTCTCGTCCTCGGCCTTCCTGAGCGCCATCGCGCGCAGCTTGTCCGCGTCGGCGAAGTCCTTCTCGGACAGCTCCGGCACCTTGCGGCGAATGGCCTCGGTCATCGGGATGCGCGGCCAGCCCTTCTGGAAGTCGATGACGTCGGGGCCGTACTGCACCTTCGTGCCGCCGGTCACCGCGACGCAGGCCTCGGAGATCATCTCCTCGGTCAGGTCCATCAGGTCCTCGTACGTGGCGTACGCCTGGTAGAATTCGAGCATCGTGAACTCGGGGTTGTGCTTGGTGCTGACGCCCTCGTTCCGGAAGTTGCGGTTGATCTCGTAGACCCGGTCGAAGCCGCCCACCACCAGGCGCTTCAGGTACAGCTCGGGCGCGATGCGCAGGTAGAGATCGATGTCGTAGGTGTTGTGGTGCGTGATGAACGGCCGCGCCGCGGCGCCGGTCACCAGCGGGTGCATCATCGGCGTCTCGACCTCGAGGAAGTCGCGCGCGTCGAGGAAGCGGCGGATGAACTGCACCAGCTTCGTGCGCTTCTTGAATGTCTCGCGCACCGACGGGTTCGACAGGAGGTCGACGTAGCGGCGGCGGTAGCGCTCCTCGACGTCGGCCAGCGCCTGCTTCTCGGCCCAGGCCTTCGCCTCGGCGTCGTCACCCTTGGTGAACTTGCCGGGCAGCGGGCGCAGCGCCTTGGTGAGCGGCACCCACTTCGTCGCGGCGATGGTGAGCTCGCCCGTCTTCGAGCGGAACAGCGTCCCGGTGACGCCCACGAAATCGGCGACGTCGACCAGCTGAAAGACCGCGAAGGCGTCGTCGCCCAGCGCGTCCTTCTTCACATGGACCTGGATCGCTCCGGTGCGATCCTGCACGACGACGAAGGCGGCCTTGCCAAAGCTGCGCACGCTCATCACGCGCCCGGCGATGGAGAACGGGCCGGGCTTGTCCGCGTCCAGCCTCTCGGCGGACACGTCCTTGAACCGCTCGAGCAGCGTCCCCGGGTTGTCGGTGACCCGGAAGCCGTTCCCGTACGGGTTGATGCCCTTCGCCCGCAGCGTGTCGGCCTTCTGCGCGCGCTCGGTGTAGATCTTCTGTTCGATCAGCCCTTCGTCGGACATGGGGCGGCACTCACCACGGGGCACGCCAACGGGCAAGGGCTTTCCCGCTCAGGCGCCGAGGTACCGGCTGCCGTTACGGAAGCCATGGAGCAGCTCGCCCGCGACGACGGCCGAGAACACGACGCGACGCGCCCGGCGGATCGCGTTGGCGACGCTCGGCGAGCCCTTGAGCAGCTCGGAGTATGCGTTGGTGTCCAGCAGGACCTTCACCGCCACAGCGCCTCGTCGACGCGCTCGAAGTCCTTTCGCCTCGCTCGATGTCCCGCGCGGCTTCTGGATCCGCGCCGATGAAGTCGTCGGGCCGGCGACCGAGCGCCTCCTCGGGCTTTCCCCGACCCGCGCGCGCACCGCGCTTCATCCACTGGATCGCCGCCTGGTTCAGCGACACCCCGAGATCCCGCGCAAGCTGCTTCAGCGCCCGGGCCAGCTCGGAGTCGAACCCTCGAATGGTGAGCTGGCGCATGGAGCCTCCCGTGGAGCGAGCGGGTGACTCCTGATTGACTCGACATACCTCACCCTCGCGCGCAGGGCTCAGGGACAGCACCACCGCGAGGGGACAGCGAAGGGATCGGTCACCCCGGACTCCTCGCGGTACAGCATGGCGCTCCCCGGCGCGAGGTACGCGCACAGCGGCTCCTGGCTGGTGTCGTACGCCGTGGCGCCGGTGCCCAGGCGCAGGTGCCGCACCGCGAACTCCGCGCACACCGTGCAGGCGACCGCGCGGCCCTCCGCGTCGAGCGAGGAGGCGGCGGCGTGGGCCTTGAGCGCGCGCAGGGCCGGCTCGTCCATGGAGGCGCACCAGTCCGCCGCGTGCGCCCGGTGGAAGACGCGCCGCACGTGCACGGCCTTGTCGTCGGCGGCGTCCCACGGCAGCACCGGGTCCAGGTACGGCGCGAGCGCCGTGTACTGGCCGTTCGGCTTCACGCCCAGCAGGTCGCCCCACTGCCCGTCGGCGACGTCGGTGGCCAGCGGATCCTCCTTCGCGCGGATGCGCGCCATCGTCACGAAGCGCGAGAGGCTCAGGCGGAACTCGTTGCGCAGCTTGTTGGACACCGGCACCTTGCCCTGGCTCTTCGCCACCTCGGGCACCATGGTGGACACGAAGCGCGCGTCGAGGGGGATGGTGCTCTGCAGCCCGCCCACCTTCAGGTTCACCGCCGCGCCGCGCGCCATCGCCGCGTTGGTGGCGCGCTGACCGAAGCAGGTCGCGCTCGTCGGGTCGACCGACATGAGCCCCTGCTGCGGCGTCGCCGGGCCGTGGCTCTCCCCGGCCGCGCGGTACACCTCGAGCATCCCGGAGGCCGCGCACGAGAAGAAGGTCTGCGACTGGGTGTCGTAGAGCGCGTTGGCGGAGAACGGCGCCATCAGCTTGAGGTCGTTGTCGCCGATGCCCTGCCCCAGCGTGCCGGTGGCCGTCATGAAGCGCACGTCGGCCCACGGCGCGCACATGGCGTCGTTCACGTCGTAGCCCGTCCACGACGGCAGGGCCTGCATCACGCTGCGCGCACCGTGGAAGAGGCCCGACACCAGCGCCACCAGCACCGCGCGGTCGCGCTGGTCCTCGGTGCTGCCCTGCGGGAAGTCCGCGAGGCTGGCGCTGCCCCAGCGCTGCCACATGTGCCCCATGCTCCAGGCGTCCTGCAGGAAGTGCTGGCCCACGGCCTCGAAGGCCAGCGCCTCGAGCTCGCAGGCGCGCAGGAACGCGTCGAACCGCCCGCCGGCGCCGGCCACCTTCGCCTTCATGTCCGCGCACGCGGCGGCGCGGCCCAGCGCGAGCGCGTGGTAGTGCGCGTAGGAGGTGCCGGCCTGCGGCAGGAAGTGGTTGGAGTTCACCGGCCCCATGTGCGCGGCGAAGTCGTGGCAGTCCGTCGCGTCGCTCGCCCCGGCCAGCGGGCACGTCTCGTGGCCCGACGCCCAGTCCCACAGCGCGTAGGAGAAGTCGGGCAACTGCGCCAGCTCGCCCACCGTCACCTGGCGGAAGCGCATGCGCGTGGCCGCGTCGAAGGGCGCCGGCAGCAGCGTCGGCGCCGCCTGGCCGCCCACCATCACCGTGGCGTCGGTGGTGAAGACCTGCAACGGCGTCGTCGACGACAGCGCCGCGGGCAGGCCCGCCTTCTCGCGCGTCGCCTCCCACAGCTGCCGGCGCTCGTCGAAGCCGCCCACCCAGCGCGCGCGGGCCGTCGCCTCGCCCTGCGGCGCGCACGGCAGCCCTTCCGTCATCTTGAGCGCCGACGGCTCCTGCGCCGGGTTCGCATACACGCTGCAGGCCGACTCCCAGGCCCACGCCGCGGGCGCCGCCACCACCGCCGCCACCAGGAGCGCGCGCTTCATGGCGCCTCCAGCAGCGCGCGGACGCCCGGGAAGCAGTCCGGCTCGAGGAAGAAGAGGCGCTCGAAGGCCTTGTTGGGCGCTTCGCCGCCGCTGACCGCCGTGTTGAACGCGGTCTTGCACGCGCCGGGACAGCAGGCCGTCGCCTCGAGCCACGGCGTCTCGGTGGCGCACGTCGGCATCGCATCGAGGCAGGCCGTGAGAGCCTTGCTGCCTGGCGCGTAGCAGTACGTGACGCGATCGGTACACGCGGCCAGACCGGTGAGCGCGTCTCTCGCGTCCGGGTCCACGGCGATGCGGCCGCCGGAGAGCTCCGCCAGCAGCTTGAGCGACGAGTCCGGCAGCGACGGGAGCCACGTGAGCTCCAGGTCCGGTACCGTCGCCACCGGCGGCGGCGTCGCCCGCGGCTTCGTCGGATCGGGGTTGATGAGTTCGCCCCCCCGCGAGGAGAAGGACGAGCAGCGCTGCACGCCGAGGCATCGGGTCCCCTTTCGGCCGGCCGGGTCCGACGCAAGGTGAGTGCCGGATCCAGGCCACGGAAACCCGCGATCCGGCACCCGGCTCCTGCGCACACCGCGCGCGCATCAGGGCAGCCGTGTCGTACACCGATGTGGGATGACGCGGAGGTCAGGGCGAGGCGAGGAGCATGAACATCGCTACCAGCACCGCGACGAGGAGCGGAATGACGACTTCGGCCGGCAGCCGGTAGGCGGCGTGCAGGTCGCGCGTGCGCACGCTGAAGCGCCGGCGCCGCGTACGACGGAGGATCATCGTGGCGAGCGCGTCCGGCGCCTTTTCCCTCGGCGCACCCTTCAGGAGCCCCACCGTCCTCTGGTAGCGCTCGAACCGCGCCTTCAGCTCGGCGTTGGCCGCCAGCTCGGCTTCGAACGTGGCGGCGTCCGCGCCGGCCAGCGCGTCATCGACGGCTCCCATGAAGAGCCGCTCCACTTCAGCCCTGGACAGTTCGCGACGCACGACGGCTAGTCTCCTCGATCCGCGAGGCTTTCCTCAAGCTTCGCCAGAATGCCGGCCAGCTTCTCCCGCGCGCGGTGCAAGCGGCTCTTCACGGTTCCTTCGGGCAGCTCGGTGATCTCCATGATCTCCTCGTAGCTCAGCCCCTCGACGTCTCTCAAAACCACCAGCGCGCGCTGGTCTTCCTCGAGGTGCGCGATCGCCCTGTGCACCAGCTCGCGCTCCCGCTGCGCGCTGACGTGCTCGTCGGGCCGCGCCGAGCCGCCGAGGGACTCGGTGATCGACAGCTCGTTCGTCTCGCCGAACTCCTCGCTGCGCCCGCGGCCCCGCCGCTTGAGGTACTTGATGCGGTTGAGGCAGTGGTTGCGGGAGATGCGGAAGATCCACGTCGTCAGCTTCGCATCGGCGCGGAACTTGTCGAGGTGCTGGTGGATGCTGATGAAGATCTCCTGCGTGAGATCGAACGCCTCTTCGCGGTCGCCCACCATGCGCACGCAGAAGTCGTACACGCGGTGCTGATGCGTGCGGACCAGCAGCTCGAAGGCCGACGGATCCCGCCGTCGCAGGCGGGCGATGAGCAGCCGCTCGGGGAGCTCGCCGGTCGCCTCAACCGCGCCCCGCGGCTCCTCCATCGCGTGAGCCGGCAGCTCCAGCACGTCGCTCGGCACCTCTTCCTCCCAGCCGGACACAAGCCCGATCGTAGAGGGCCTGACACCCTTCCGGGCAACGGGTTCCCAGGAAGAATGCACCCGTCCTTCCGGTGGCTTAGCGAATGCGATAGGCGCCGGTCTTCCCATCGACCGTGAAACGGGCGGGCCTTCTCGAAGTTTCGAAGGCGTCGAACGCGGGCTTGAGTTCCTTCCAGAAGTCTGCGTGGGGCGAGCCGTCGAGGGCGCCGACGGCCTCGTCGGTGAGGCGCCGGGGGAAGATGTCGAAGCGGATCGGCCGGACGCGGGCGTCGAGCGCGAGCAGGTACACCTCCTCGATGGGCCCGTCCTCGATCGCGATGCAGCCGATGCTGGCGCAGCTGCCGTGGAGGTAGATGAGGCCCCCGGGGCGCGCCTTGTCGCTGCGCACGCGGTCGGAGGCGTTGGGGTACGACACCTTCATCGAGAGGTGGAAGTTGGAGTTCGGGTTGAACTCCGGCACCTCGTAGAGGCCCTCGGGAACCTGGAGGTCGCCTTCCCTCCGCTTGGGCCCCAACTCGCCCGACGCGGCGCAGAACGGGTAGCGCTTCACCAGCGTGAGCGGCCGGCCCTTCTTGCCGGCCCACACCTCGAGTTCGCGCTCCTCTTTGAAGGCGCGCAGGTACACCTCGTCGACGGGGTACGTCAGGCCGGCCGCGGTGACGAGCGCCTTCACGTCGTCGGCGCGGCGCGTGCGGACCTCCTTCACGCGGTCGGCGGCGCCGGCGCCGAGCGTCCAGAGCATGGCCAGGAGGGGGATCGTTCGCCGCAACACGGGTGAAACATACGCCACCCGGGCTGCAGTTCCCGGGTCCACCCGCCCAGCGAACCGCAACGGTGGCGGCCTCCTTCTCGCGGATCTTCAGCGTGTGCACCGACGGCCAGGGCGACCACGAGCTGCGGCCATCGTCGACCGCACGGCGGGCGACGTGTCGCAGCTCCGCTCGAGCCACCACGGCGCACGCGGGAGGAAACTCCCACGCGCGCCGCGTCGTTTTGAGGGTGTGTCGCGTCGGCTCACAGGCGCGAGTACGACGCCTCGCCGTACGTGCAGTCCGTCTCCGCGCCCTCGGTGGGGAACAGGCCCAGGGTGTCGCCGTAGTAGGTGCGGTTCAGCGCGTTGTCCCAGCACTCCGAGAAGGTGAAGGGGCCCGAGAGATCGCCGCCCGAGCCGATGACGTCCGAGCGGCCGTCGCCGTCCCAGTGCCAGCGCGACTTCACGGTGAGGCGCTCGAGCGCGGGGCTCGCCTTGTCGTAGTCCGAGTCGACGACGAACTCGAAGAAGCCCTCGCCGCCCTCCACCTGCGAGAAGGCGTAGCGCGAGTCGACGCGCTCGGTGCCGTTCGGCTTGCCCGTCTGGTGGAAGGCGATGTCGACGGTGATGTCCTTGCCGGTGCGCGTGTACTTCACGGTCGCGCTGCCCACGGTGTTCGGCGGCGAGGCCAGCCCCTGCATCGCGGCGAAGTCCATCGTGAACTCGCCGGTCGCCTGGGAGAGGCCCGGCCGGTGGACGCCGGTCATGAACTGCACGTACGTGCCGCCCGACTTCGGCTTGCCTTCCACCACGTACTCGAAGCCGTTCGCGGTGCGCGTCATGGTGAGGTTGAAGACGTCCTTCCAGAGCGGCCGGGTGACGTCGCGCCACTCGACGCGGTCGCGCGTGGCCGACGCGGGCTTCGTCGAGACGCCGTAGGCCACCGTGCCGAGGATGACGGCGACGTGCGCGTTGACGGCGAAGGTCGCGAGCGCGGTGACGCCGGGCATCAACGCCGGGTCGCCGACGAGCGCCTGGCCCTTCGCGCCGCGCATCTTGATGTCGATGCCCTGGGCCGACGGCGCCGCGTCACGGAACTCGTCCACCGGGTCGTCGCACGCCGAGATGGCCAGCACCAGCACCGCCGAGATCAGGATCCTCGTCTTCATGTGGGTCTCCGTGGGAAAGGGTTGCGGGAGGACGTCAGAGCAACCTCCGTTCCCACCGGGGACTCGAGGCGGATCGCGGACCTGCTGCGCTGCCTCGCCCGCGGCGTGCTACCCCGGTTGCGAGCCCGCGCTACCCCGGTAGCAGGCCCAACCGGCCCAGCATCTTCACCACGGCCATGCGGCTGACGCCGGCCATCCGGGCGCCCTCGGCGAGGTTGCCGCCGCAGGCCTCCAGGAGCGCCTTCGCGTAGTCGCGCTCGAAGGCCTGCACCAGGCGCTCCTTCTGCACCAGGAAGGGCTCGTCGAGGCGCACGACGGCGCCGGGCGAGGGGGCCGTGGCGGCGGGCGCGGCGACCAGGGGCTGGGCGCCGGCGCGCAGCCGCTCCACGGCGTTGCGCAGCTCGCGCACGTTGCCCGGCCAGTCGTGCGCCACGAGGCGACGCATCGTCTTCTCGTCGACGGTGAAGCCGGGGCCGGCGAAGTGCCTGACGAGCGCGGGCACGTCCTCCCGGCGCTCGCGCAAGGGCGGCGTCTCCACGCGTAGCACCGACAGCCGGTAGAAGAGATCGGCGCGGAAGCGGCCCGCGTTCACCTCGGCCTCCAGCGCGCGGTGCGTGGCGGCGAGGATGCGGACGTCGACGGGCGTCGGGGCCTTCGCGCCGAGGCGCTGCACCTCGCGGCGCTCCAGCACGCGCAGCAGGCGCGGCTGCAGCTCGAGCGGCAGCTCGCCCACCTCGTCAAGGAAGACGGTGCCCCCGCTGGCGCGCTCGAAGACGCCGGGCTTCGCCTGCGTGGCGCCGGTGAAGGCCCCTTTCTCGTGGCCGAACAGCTCGCTCTCCACCAGCGTCGGCGCGAGCGCGCTGCAGTCCACCACCACGAGCGGGCGCTCGGCGCGGGAGCTGGCCTGCACGAGGGCCTCGGCGACCAGCTCCTTGCCGGTGCCCGTCTCGCCGTGGATGAGGACGGTGCTGTCCGTCTTCGCGAAGGCCTCGAGCTGCGCGTACAGCTCGCGCATCGGCAGTGAACTCCCGACCAGCGGTCCGAAGCGGTCGACGCCGCTCGCCGGGAGCTCCACCGCGCCCGCCTGCGGCTCGAAGCGCAGCTCCGTCGCGCCCAGCGTCAGCGTCGCGGCGCCCGTGAGGATCGCCTCCACCACGCGCACGCCGTCGACGAAGGTGCCGTTCCGGCTTCCGAGGTCGCGCACGCGGATGCCGGCGTCGTCGTGCGACAGCTCGAGGTGCAGGCCGGACACCGTCGGATCCACCAGCTTGAGGCCGTTGCCGTCGAGCGCGCCCACCGAGAAGCGCGGGCGGTCGACGCGCACCTGCTTGCCGCGGTCGGCGCCCTTCGCCACCGTCAGCGTGTACACGGCGAGCGCGCGGCGCGGTCGATCGCCGCCCATGCGGGTCACCCAGGTCGACTGCCGGTCGGTCATGGTGCGGCGAACCGTAGCCGAAGCGGGCGCACCTCACCCGGTGGGCGTATGGCCGTGACACGACGTCCACGGTGGGAGGGCCGGCGCCAGCGACCAGCCTCGAGGTGGCAGCGGCGATGGGGCGGGCCTCGGTGGGGACCAGCCGCGCCGGTGCGACCACCTGAATGCGCCGTGGACTCGGTGACTGCGGAGCGTGCGGGACGCCGCAGCACCGTGTCACGAACCAACGAGTCAGGACTCGGGTTCGCGCCACCTGCTGCGCCGAACGTGTGTCGCGTGCGCCGGCGCCGAGGGACTGTCCGCGACGCGCCGGGCCGGCCCCGGGACCTCGCCAGCCGCGCCCTGGAGACTGACGCCTTCACTCGCCGTCGGCGGCCAGCTGCGCCCGGGCAAACTCGGCCGCTGGTGTGCCAGGGAAGTCCGCCACGACTCGGCGATACAGCGCGCGGCCTTCGTCGACGTCCCCCAGCCGCTCGACGCATAGCCGCGCGAGGATGACGAGCGCGCGCGCTGTCTGCGGGCCCCGCGGCCGGACCGCCACGCCCCGGAGCACCTGCGCCGCCTCGGCGAACTGCCCGCGCCCGCCCATCAGCTGCGCGAGCTCGATCAGCACGTCCGCGTCGACGGCATCGGGCGCGACGTGGCCGCCCTTCAGCGGCACCAGCGCCGCGTCCACGTCCTTGCGGGCGACGGCCTCGCGAATGACGTCCCGCGGATCCGCGAGCTCGATGGGCGCGTAGCGGCGGGCCTGCTCGGCGGCGACCACTTCCGGGTCCGGCGCCGGCGGTGTCCACCGGCCAGCCGGCGGCTCCTGCAGCCGCGCCACGAGATCCGCCGCCGGGTCGCCGTGGCCCAGCTCCGTCGCGCGCGTGCGGACGAGCGCGCCCGCGAGGATGGCGAGCCCGGCGAGCGCCTCGAGCGAGGCCCAGCGAGGCAGGAACGCCTGGACGATGTGGAGATCCAGCTTCGTGTCCTCGCCACTGAACGGCTCCATCGCGCCGTCCACCACCTCGAAGAGCGCCGCCGCGGCGGTCGCCACCATCAACGGCGTGAGATCTCGCCCAAGTCCGCGCAGCAACGCCGGCAGCCGCCACGGCCACGCCGGCGCAGTGCCCTCGCCCTCGACGCACGCGGCGACGAGGCTCGGAGGAACGACGGCGATCGCCAGCAGCACCACCAGCCACACCCAGCCCGTGCCCGCTGGCACCGCCTCGCGCCCGAAGCCCGCCCCGCGCGCGGCGGCCAGAAGCACGGG
>JBFMAB010000012.1:207393-213234 GCA_040755835.1 Myxococcota bacterium | reverse complement strand
CGACTCGACGCCGCCGCCCGCCCCGACGCCCTCGTCGGCGCCGACGCCACCGCCGCTCCGGCCGCCGGCGCACGGCGCGCCGCCGATGCACACGCCGGTCGACCACCCCGAGCTCGACGACGACGACGCGAGCGGCGAGCGCGACGAGGTGTTCGAGATCTTCCGGACCTACGACCGCGATGCGTCGGGCAGCATCGACCGCGCGGAGTTCGCGCGTCTCCTCGAGGCGCTCGGCATGGAGGTGGGCGAGGAGGAGCTGGCGATCGCCCTCGACGTCGTCGACGCGAACCACTCGGGCCGAATCAGCTGGGACGAGTTCAAGGCGTGGTGGTCGTCACGCTGAAGAGGGGGATCGCATGCTGTCGGCCCTGACGCTGCTCGCGGCCCTGGCGCTGGCGCAGTCGCCCCCGGACTTCCCGCTCGAGGAGAACGCGCCGCCCGAGTTCCCGCGCACCGTGCGCCGCGGCGATCAGCTCTGCTACCAGACGATCGATGCGAACGGGCAGATCCAGAGCGCCTGCCAGCCGATGCCGGGCGTTGCCCCGTCGCCGGCCGCGGCGCCGAGCGAGCCGGCGCAGCGGACCTTCGTGGCGTCCCTGGGGCTCCTCGGTGGCGCCGACCTGGTCGTCGCGAACGGGGCTCTCTTCCTCCCCGGGATCGGCGTCTTCGCTCAGGCGGGTGGCCGGGTGGCGCCGTGGGTGGCCATCGTGGGCGTGGTGAACGCGACCTTCGGCTTCCTGAATGGCGGCGCCTTGACCATCGTGAATCTCGCGCCCGGCGTGCGCTTCGGGCGTCAGACCAGCTTCACGCTCTCGCTCGGCCCGTCCTACGTCGGGTTGTCCTCGGAGGCGGGGAGCCTCGGCGTCCTCGCCGGCGGCCTCCTGGGCACCGGCGTGTTTCCCGTCGCGGGGCCCTTCAGCCTCCTCGCGCAGCTGGGTGTCACGTTCGACGCCTCGGCCGCGAACTTCAACCTGGGCGCGGGCCTCGGCGCCTCGTTTTGACCCTAGAAACCGCGGATCTTCCGCAGCGCCTCGTAGGCGTCCTTCACTTGCCGGAAGCGCTCCGACGCGGCCTCGGCTTCGGCCGGCCCGAGGGAGGCGACGCGGTCCGGGTGGTTCTCCGCGGCGAGCCGGCGGAAGGCGCTCTTGAGCTCGTCGTCCGTCGCGGCCTCGGTGAGCCCCAGCACCTCGTAGTGCTTGTCAGCGCCGCCGAAGTGCTCGGTGGTGATCTGCTGGAGCTGCTCGTCGGACAGGTTGAACTGCTGCACGACGTGCTTGAGGAGATCGCGCTCGCGCGCGGACAGGTCGGCGTCGGCGACGCCCATGTCGTACAGCGCGCGGACCACGTCGACGCGCAAGCTGGGCTTCACCTCGGTGCGGGCGCGCTTCACGAGGTGATCGATGTCCTGCTCGGACGAGGCGAGCGCGTCCTTGAGCGCGACGCGCACGGCCTCCATGCCGTCCTCGTCGAAGCCCAGCGAGTGCTCGAAGAACTCGCGCACCACCCGGATCTCGGGCTGCACCACGCCCGAGTCGGCGCGGGCGACCTCGATGAAGATGGGGCACAGCACGTCGGCCAGCAGCTTCTGCTCATCGACCCGCTTCCGCCTGCGCCCGGGGAGCGGGGCGGGCGCACGCCGAGGCCGAGGCGGCGGCCGCTCGCCGAGCAGATCCGCTTCGCTCGGCGGCATGTCCCCGCGCGGCGCCGGCGCCTCGCGATCGACGATGAAGTGCCCGAGCGCCAGCCCCACCACGGCCAGGCCGGCCGCGAGGACCGGCGACCAGGCGAGCAGCATGCCGATCGCGCCGCCGATCATCGCGCCGAAGACCTTGCCCCACATCGCGGCCAAAGCATTCCACAGGTCCGCGCGCGGTTGATGCGCTCGACACCGCGGAGCGGTACACCGTCGCGTCCATGACGGCCCAGATCATCGACGGCAAGGCGTTGGCCCTGAAGGTGCGCGAGGGCCTCAAGGGACAGGCGCAGGAGATCCAGGCGACGTACGGCCGGCCTCCGGGGATCGCGGTGGTGCGGGTGGGCGAGGATCCAGCGTCGAAGGTGTACGTGACGTCGAAGGAGAAGACGGCGAAGGAGCTGGGCTTCGGCTCCTGGCACCACCACCTCGACGAGACGGTGACGCAGGCCGAGCTCCTCGCGCTGGTGAACAGGCTGAACGCGGATCCCGCGGTCGACGGGATCCTCGTGCAACTGCCGCTGCCGAAGCACATCGACTCGACGACGGTGCTGGAGGCGATCTCCCCGGCGAAGGACGTCGACGGTTTCCACGCGGTGAACGCGGGCCACCTGTTCCAGGGCCGGCCGGGGCTCGTGCCGTGTACGCCGGCGGGCGTGATGCGGATGCTCGAGGAGATCCAGTTCAACCCGAGCGGGAAGAGCTGCGTCGTCATCGGCCGCAGCAACATCGTGGGCCGGCCGATGTCGATGCTGCTGTTGAACGCCAGCGCGACGGTGACGATCTGCCACTCGAAGTCGGACGTGGCGGCCGAGGTGCGGCGCGCGGATCTGGTCGTCGCGGCGGTGGGCGTGTCCCGGCTGGTGAAGGGCGAGTGGGTGAAGCCCGGCGCGGTCGTCATCGACGTCGGCATGAATCGCGGCGCGGACGGCAAGCTGTCGGGCGACGTGGAGTTCGACGTGGCGAAGGAACGGGCCTCGTGGATCACCCCCGTCCCCGGCGGGGTGGGGCCGATGACGATCGCCATGCTGATGCACAACACCGTGCAGGCGGCGAGGGCCGCGCTCGCGAAGCGGTAGCAAGTTGGAGCGGGACCGGCGCGGTTGATAGAAACCAACCCCATGTCCGGTACCGATCCCATGCTGGGGGTGAAGGCCCAGGAGCAGCCGTCGGTCGTCGTCGAAGACAGCGATCCGCTGATCGGCCTCAACCTCGGCGGCTTCGTGGTGAAGAAGCTCCTCGCGTCCGGCGGCATGGGGCTCGTCTACGAGGCGCTGCACGAGCAGATCGGCCGGCGCGCGGCGGTGAAGGTGCTCAAGCCCGAGGTGGCCGCCGACCAGGACTGGACGCGGCGCTTCCTCACCGAGGCGCAGGCGCTCGCGTCGCTGAAGAACAAGAACCTGATCGAGGTGCTGAACTTCGGGAAGACGCCCGACGGGCGCGAGTTCCTGATGATGGAGTTCCTCGAGGGCGAGGCGCTCGATCACTACATCGCCCGCATGGGCGCGCTGGCGCCGGCGGTGGCGCTGGGGATCGCCGAGCAGATACTCAACGCGCTGTCCGAGGCCCACAAGAAGGGCGTGGTGCACCGGGACTTGAAGCCGTCGAACGTGTTCCTGCTCCGCGAACACTCGGGTGAGCTGCTGGTGAAGGTGATCGACTTCGGGCTCGCGCGGCAGGAGCCGGTGAAGCTGCTCGACGCGGCGCTCTCGCTGCCGAAGGCGCCCGACGGGGCGTCGCTGCTGGCCGGCACGCCCGAGTACATCGCGCCGGAGCAGGCCCAGGGGCTCAAGGTCGACCACGCGGCGGATCTCTACTCGCTGGGGATCATGCTCTATGAGATGCTGTCGGGCTCGCTGCCGTTCGAGGCGGACTCGGTGACGGCGCTCCTGCAGAAGCACCTGTCGGAGCGGCCGCCGAGGCTGTCGGCGCAGGTGAACAACCTGCCGGAGGGCATCGAGGAGCTCGTGGAGCAGCTGCTCGAGAAGGAACCGTCGAAGCGGCCGTCGTCGGCGGACGCGGCGCGGGTGCTGGTGCAGCGGCTCTTGAAGCGCCTGTCGATGGACTCGACGGCGGTGCGGGTCGATCCGAAGCACCTGCCGACGATCAAGATCGAACGGGCGGTGGCGCCCGCGACGACGTCCCGGGCCCCGACGGAATCGGTCAGCCCGGCGCCGCAGTCGCCCACCACGGACCTCTCGCTGGCGAAGCCGCGGGGCAGGCGCGGCGGGCTGTACGCAGGGCTGGTGGCGCTCGTGTTGTTGGCGGTGGGAGGAGGCTACGCGCTGACGCAGTCTCCCGAGGTGGTGGAGGCCCCGCCCGTGGTGGTGACGCCTCCGCCGGAGCCGGTGGCGGAGAAGCCTGCGCCGCTGCCCGAGCCCGTGGCCGTCAGGCCGCAGCCGGAGCCCGACATCGCGCCGCTGCCCGAGGTGCCGGCCAGCCCGCAGGTGACGAGGCCTCCGGCGAAAGCCGTCCCGCCGGTGACGTCGAAGGTGGTGGTGACGAAGGCGCCCGAGCCGGTGGCGTGCCGCGACCTGGGGGCCTGGCGGGTGTCGATGAAAAACGAGCTCCAGCGCCTCGAGACGTACGCCTCGAAGAACGACGCGCTGTTCGACGCCTTCGAGAAGGCGCGAAAGGGCTTCAACTACCTCGACGTCACGGACAGCCCGGGTTGCGCGAAGGTGGAAAAGAACCTGGACCAGTTCTACGCCACGCATGGACTGGCCCGCTGAGGTGGTGGTGAACGCCGAAAATTCCACGGCGCTCGCGCACTTGGCAGATCCAGCAGGGCTGGTAGAACGCTGCGGACAATCCGGTCCGGACGGGGGTTCTGCCACGTGGGTAACAGGACGAAGTGGGTGCTGTGCGTGGGGCTGGTGTCGTCGCTTGCGTTCGCGCAGGAGCCGCAGCCGACGCTGACGCCGTTCCCGCTGGAGTTCAAGCGCAAGCCGAGCGGCTTCTCGAAGGACGACGCCGACGAGCTGCAGAAGCAGTTCGCCCGGCTCGTGCGCAAGAGCGGCGTGCTGGCGCCCGACACGGCCAGCCTCGAGTTGGCCATCAAGGAACTGAAGCGCCAGGACTGCGAGCGCGAAGACGAATGCCTCAAGCAGCTCGCGCTGAAGGCGCAGACGCTGTACGCGCTGTACGCCAGCATCGACTACAGCCTCGAGGGCGCGGTGGTGGCGACCGGGCGGGTGGTGCGCGACGACGGGAAGATCGCCAGCCCCCTGCAGACGGTGTCGATCCCCAGGGGGAAGGACGCCTTCAAGGACGTGGCGAAGGTGGCGCTGGTGCGGCTGCTCGAGCAGCTTGAGCTGGCGAAGCTCCCGCCGTTCCGCCCGGTGGAGGCGGGCACGCCGCCCGACGGCCAGAAGGAGGAGCCGCTCGTGAAGAAGGACGATGGGACGCTTTCGGACGTGCCGCCGCCGCCTCCGCCCCCGGTGGTGACGCCCGTGGGGCCGTCGGCCGGGAAGGTCGCCGGCTGGGCGATGGTGGGCGTGGGCGGTGCCGCAGCGGTGGGCGGCGCGGTGCTGCTGGCGCTGGCGAACCCGCAGCTCGACGCGGCGGGGGTGATCGTCCCGAAGGACGGCCAGTCGCCGACGGAGGCGGTGAATGCGTACAAGGCGGCGAAGAGCCAGCAGGCGATCGGCGGGGTGGTGGCCGGTGTGGGCGCTGCGGTGGCGGTGGGCGGGCTGGTGTTGGCCTTGATGTCCGGCCATGACGAGCCGGCGAAGACGGTGTCGGTGGTACCCGTGGCCGGTGGGGCGCTGGTCAGCGTGGGAGGAGCGTTCTGATGATGCGGATTGTCCTGGGGACGTTGTGTGTCGTGGCGCTGGCGGGCTGCGCGAGCGCGAAGGAATGCAGCACGGCGGCGGACTGCCCGAGCGGCGCGATCTGCACGGACGGACTGTGCGTCGCGGGCACGGGCGGCGGCGGTGGCACCGGCGGGGGCGGCATGGGCGGCGGTGGAGGCGATGCCGGCACCGGCGGCGGCATGGGCGGTGGCGTCGGAGGCGGCGGAGGTGGCGGCGTCGGAGGCGGTGACGGCGGGACGGGGGGCGGTGGAGGTGTCGCCTGTCCGACGAGTTGCCCGCCGGGGTACCTGTGCGACGGGACGACGAATGGGGTGTGCACGGTGCGGGTGACGG
>JBFMAB010000012.1:0-207293 GCA_040755835.1 Myxococcota bacterium | reverse complement strand
CGCTTCGGCACCTTTGAGGGGGATGCATGCGGTATTCGTGGCTTGTCGGCTTGGCGCTGGTGACAGTCGGGTGTGGCGGTGGCGGCAAGCCCTGCGTCGACGACCTGGGCTGCCCGTCCGGTGAAGTCTGTGGCGCCGCGGGCGCATGCGTCCCTGGGCAGCGCGACGCGGGCATGGGTGGCGGCGTCGGAGGCGGTGACGGCGGGACGGGGGGCGGTGGAGGTGTCGCCTGTCCGACGAGTTGCCCGCCGGGGTACCTGTGCGACGGGACGACGAATGGGGTGTGCACGGTGCGGGTGACGGGGTTGCGCTTTATGGCGCCGGACGCGGGGACGGTGGTGGGGCCGGCGACGACGTTGCGGGTGGTGGTGGAGGCGGACACGGCCTCGGCGGGCGTGACGTTGCCGGACACGGTGGCGTTGACGGCGACGAATGGGGCGTACGCCCCCACCAACCTCCCCCGCAGCGGCGCGACGACGCAGTACAGCGGGGAAGTGACGTTGGCGGGTGGGGCGATGACGGGGCCGACGACGCTGACGGCGACGATGGCGCTGGCGGACGCGGGCGTGAGTGGGACGTTGGACTTGCAGGTGGACACGACGCCGCCGACGGTGGGGTTGCTGGTGTCCGCGCCGCCGGTGCGGCCGTCGGCCTGGCGGGAGGCGACGAAGTGGAGGCGGGACGAGAGGCCGTTGGTGTTGGTGCATTCGACGGAGGCACTGGCTGGCGCGACGGTGCGGCTGAGTGGGGTGGCGGGGACGTCCAAGCCGGCGTCGGCGTGCACGGGGGCGGGGTTGGCGTGTCCGGCGACGGAGTACTGCGAGTGCTTCGAGGTGGACATGGCGGCGCCGCCGCTGCCGGGGCTGGAGGGCACCTTCGTCGTCGAGGCGGAGGCGACGGACGGGGTGGGGCTGGTGGGGCGGGCGGACGGCGGGGTGCCGGTGACGCGGCTGCGGTGGCAGGTGCAGCCGACGAGCGCAGCCGACTACACAGCTCCAGCCATCGGCAGCGACGGCACGGTGTACTTCGGGAGTCGCGAAACCAACTCGACCGGCAGCCTCTACGGGGTGAAGCCCGACGGGACGCCGGTGACGGGGGCGCTGGGGGCGGGTGTTTCGGTGGGGGCGGTGCAGAGTGTGGCGGTGGCGCGGACGGGGCTTGCGAATGAGGAGTACGTGTACTTCTCGGCCAACGACTCGATGGCAGGCTACGTGCGCAGCGTGAAGGCGAGTGACGGCAGCCTGGCCTTCGGCCGCTGCAACGGCGTCGGCAACAGCGCCACCTACGCCGGGTTGGCGTTGGTGAAGGACGGGCAGAACGTCTTCGCGCTGGGCGTCATCAACGCGACGGGCACGGGCACGGACACGACAGAGCAGGCCCAACTGTGCCGGCACGCGCCAGGCGTGGGCACGCCCACCCCCGCGGGTGCGGGCCTGCAGTACAACTTCCCGGCGCCCTCCTCGACACAACCCGTCACCCACCTTCTGGCGGTGCCCACCGGGGCCACCTCCGCGTACGTCTTCTTCGGTGCGGCGTCGGCGCGGGTGTGGCGGGGCACGGTGACGAATGGAGTGTGGGGTACCACGCTGACGGCGGTGACGCCCGACGCAGGCCTGTCACTCAGCGCCGCCCTGACGGGCCTGGCGCCGGGCGACGGCATGGCGTCGAGGCTGCTGGCAAGTGGCGGCCTCAGCCCCGGCGGGCTGCACCGGGTGGATGTGTCCGGCGGCACGCAGGCCTCCGTCGGCTCGGGCCTTTTCAGTCCGGCGGCGGTGGCCAGCGCCACCAGCGCATGGGCCGGCAGCGAGTCCAACCTCGCGCGGTACGACGGCATCCTCATGCCATTGAGTCCCGTCAATGTGCCCAACGGGGTGCTGGGCAGTCCGGTGCTGGGCAACCGGGGCGGCGTGTATGCGGTGTCGCGCACCGGACAGGTGGTGCTGAATGGGGCGGTGCACCCGTTGCCCACGGCGGCGGGGTACCAGGCGGGCACGGTGGTGGCTTCGCCGACGCTGGACTGCAACCGGCTGCAGGCGCAGGCGGGGCGGCCCGGCGTCCTCTACTTCCTCGACACGGCGGGGCGGCTGACGGCGGTGCTGGTGGACGACGAGAAACTCGACACCAACGCCCTGTGGCCGAAGTACCAGCGCACCGCCGGCAACGCGGGCAACACCAACACCACGGACTTTCCGCTGAATCCCGGCTGCCCGTAACCCCTCTCTCCCCAGCGCCGTCCCATGTTACAAGGCGTCGTCCGCGCGATTGCGCGCTTCGGCACCTTTGAGGGGGATGCATGCGGTATTCGTGGCTTGTCGGCTTGGCGCTGGTGACAGTCGGGTGTGGCGGTGGCGGCAAGCCCTGCGTCGACGACCTGGGCTGCCCGTCCGGTGAAGTGTGCGGCGCCGAAGGCCGCTGCGTCCCGGGTATGGGCGGCGGCGGTGGTGGCAGCACGGGCGGCGGTGGAGGCAGCATGGGCGGCGGTACCGGCGGTACCGGCGGTGGCGGCAGCACGGGCGGCGGAATCGGCGGCGGCGTCGCCGACTCGGGAATGGGCGGCGGTGGCGGCGTCGGGCAGGATGCCGGCACCGGCGGCGGTGGCGGCACCGCGACGTGCGAACCCGCGTGCCCCGACTGGCAGGAGTGCGTGGGGACGACTTGCCTCGCTCGCTACACCGGCATCACGCTGTCCGCCCCGGCGCGCACCAACGCGGCGTTCAGCGTCACGGGCGCGCTGGAACTCGCGCCCGGCCGCACCTCCGCGGCGGCGCCGGCGCTCGTCGTCTACGCGACCCGTAATGGCGGCGTCGAGCCGGCCTCCTTCGCAAGCCAGTCCGGCGACGCCTTCACGACGACTGCGTTCCCCGCCACCGAGGGCGGCTGGGCGATCACCGTCGAGTGGCCCGACGCCGGCCTTTCGGCCACCGCGTCCACGGTCGTCGACACGACGGCCCCGCAGCTGAGTTTCACCATCGACCCACCGCCTGCGCGCATCGTCGACGGAGGCTTCGACCAGAGCGACCCGCAGGCTCCCGGCGCCTTCCGCCGTGACGAGCGCGCCACCATCCACATCTCCTGGACCGCGGCCGATCTCGATCCGGCCTCCGTCGTCCTCCGCATCGGCGATCGCTCGTGGCCCGCCGACGCCGGCACGCCGTCCGACGCGGGCCTCGCCTTCGTCGCGCCCCTGTGGGAGCCCACCTTCGACGCCTTCAGCGGCGCGCTCGCGGTCAGCGCCTCCGCCGCGGACGATCTCGGCAACCAGGGCGCGTTCGACGGCGGCGCGCTCCTCGTCACCCGGTTGCGCTGGCGACGCATCGTGCCCGGCCTGCGCACCACCGACGATCCGATCGTCACCGACGCCGCGGGCAACCTCTTCGTCATGACCGACGCGCCCGCCGTCGAGTCGTACACCGTCGAAGGGCTCCTGCGCTGGTCGCGGCCCGCGGCGCAGCCGTACCTCATGGGCCTCGCGCTGGGCACCGTTCCATCCTCCGACGGCCCGCTTCTTTACGCGAGGGAGCTCGCAAGTGACGCCGTCACCGTCTCGGGCGAGGCGTTCCCCGCCGACAAGGGCACCGCGGCGGTTCGCCCGTGGATCAGCGCGGCCAGCCGCTCGTTCTCGCTGGGCCCCGTGGTGCTGTCGAACCCCACCACCGGCGACGAAGGCGGCTACATCGCGTGGATCGACGCGAGCGCGAGGACGGCCCTCACCTGGTCCAGCGTCGTGCGAACGCCGCAGTCGTCCACGCGGGTGCCATCGGTCTCGATCGCCGCCGTGAATGGCCTCGAAGACTTCGTCGCGGACGGCTCAAACCTGTACGTCACCGGAGACAACCGCGTCTTCGGCTTCCGCACGGCGTCGAACCTCGGCTTTCCGGAAGAGAGCTCCGTGGCCTACCCCGTCTCCATGCCGGCCTTCACGTCGCTCGCCGGTCGCGTGGCCGTGACGAGCGCGGGCGCGCTGACTGGCTTCGGCCTGTCAGGAGGCCTCTTCCGCACCTGGCAGACGACGTACCCCACGGCCGCCACAGCCCAGACGCCGCAACACACCGGCCACCAGCTCTCCCCGATCGTCTCCGGCGGGACGCTTTGGTTCTCGAAGCGCGACATGCTGCCAGGCCCGAACGTCGTCGGTCGCGTCTGTCGGTCGACGGTGGGCGGTACGGCCAGCTGCTCCGCCGACAACACCGAGAACGTCTCGCAGTCCCTCGTGCTGGGGCAGGGCGGTCGCCTGTACACCGGCGCCGTACGGAACGCCTCGACCCGAGTCGTGCAGGAACGTGACGCGGTGAGCCTCGCCGTTCGCTGGGAGGGCCCCGGCCCGAGCACGGCGCTGTCGCTGGTGTGCGGACCGTCAGGAAAGACCGGCGTGCTGGTCGGCGCCGATGGGCTGAGCACCACGCCGCGGATCTACTCGGTGGTGGTGGACGCGAAGGGGCTCGACGCGACAGCCGATTGGCCCATGCCGTCGCACGATCCGCGGGCCAGCCGCGACGCGAAGGCGCCGCTCGCGCCGTTCCAGTGCCCCTGACGGCTACTCGCCGACGCGCGCGCCCCGCAGCGCGCTCACGATCATCCGCGCAGCCGGGCTCCTGTTCAGCGTGTAGAAGTGAATCCCCGGCACGCCCCGGGACAAGAGCTCCATGCACTGCACCGTCGCGTGCGCGACACCCAGCTGCATCACCGCGTCGTGGTCGTCCTTCACCTTCTCGAGCGCGAGCTGCAGCCGCATCGGCACCGTCGCGCCGCACATGCGCACGAAGCGCTGCACCTGCTCGTAGTTGGTGATCGGCATGACGCCGGGGACGATCGGCACGTTGATCCCCACGCGGCGCGCCCGCTCCACGAAGTCGAAGTAGAACGCGTTGTCGAAGAAGAGCTGGGTGATGACGAAGTCGCAGCCCTCGTCCACCTTCGTCTTCAAGTGCTTGAGATCCGCCTCGCGCGACGCCGTCTCGACGTGACCTTCCGGGTACGCCGCCGCGCCCACGCAGAAGCCCAGGTCCTTCTCGCGAATGAAGGCCACCAGCTCGCTCGCGTGCTCGAAGCCGCCTTCCGTCTTCGTGAACGTCTGCTGGCCCTTCGGCGGATCCCCGCGCAGCGCCAGCACGTTCTCGATGCGCGCGTGGGCCAGTTTGTCGAGGATCGCCGACAGCTCGTCCTTCGTGTGGCCGACGCACGTCAGGTGCGCCATCGCCTCGATGCCCGTGCGCTCCTTGATGTGCGTGACGAGCTCGATGGTGCGATCTCTCGTGCTGCCGCCGGCGCCGTACGTCACCGACACGAAGCCCGGTTCGAGGCCGCGCAGATCCTCCAGCGTCGCCCACAGCTGCTCCTCGCCCTCGGGCGTCTTCGGCGGGAAGAACTCGAAGGAGAAGCAGGGCCGGGACGGGTTCAACCGTGAGCGGATCTTCACGGTCCCACTTCTGGCGCAAACGGGCCGCCCGAGTCCACCGTTGAAGTCCGCGCGCCGGCCGGTACAGTGCGCCGCGCTCTCACCGAGGACGAGGAGTCACCATGGCGCGTCAGACCCCGCTGTACGAAGCCCACAAGAAGCTCGGCGGCCGCATGGTCGACTTCGCTGGCTGGGACATGCCCGTCCAGTACGCCGGCCTGATCCCCGAGCACGAGGCCGTGCGCACCGCCGCCGGGATGTTCGACGTCAGCCACATGGGCGAGATCGAGTTCCGCGGCAAGGGCGCGCTCGAGGAGGCCAACCGCCTCATCACCAACGATCTCTCGCGCTGCGCCGACGGTCAGGCCGTCTACGCGGGCCTGCTCAACGAGCGCGGCGGCTTCGTCGACGACGTCGTCGCGTACCGCTTCAACCCCGAGCACATCTTCATCTGCGTCAACGCCTCCAACACCCAGAAGGACTTCGACTGGATGGCGGCGAACGCGAAGACGGTGAAGCCCGTCAACCGCAGCGCCGACTACGCGCAGATCGCGATCCAGGGCCCGAAGGCCGCCGGCATCGTCCAGCGCCTCACCTCGACGAAGCTTTCCGACGTCGGCACCTACCGCTTCACGCAAGGGCAGGTCGCCAACGTCGAGTGCATCATCAGCCGCACCGGGTACACCGGCGAAGACGGCTTCGAGCTGTATTGCCCGCCGAAGGACGCCGCGAGGCTCTGGTTCGCGCTGCTCGAAGAGGGGAAGGGCGACGGGTGTATCCCCTGCGGGCTGGGCGCGCGGGACTCGCTGCGCACCGAAATGAAGTTCGCCCTCTACGGCAACGACATCGACGACGGGCACACGCCGCTCGAGGCGGGCCTGGGGTGGATCGTCAAGCTGGACAAGGCCGACTTCATCGGCAAGTCCGCTCTCGAAGCGCAGAGGAAGGCCGGTGTCACCCGCAAGCTGGTCGGCTTCGAGCTGACCGAGCCCGGCATTCCCCGCGCCCACTACCCGATCCTCAAGGACGGGCAGAAGGTCGGCGAGGTCACCAGCGGCACGATGGGCCCGTCGGTGAAGAAGGCGATCGGAATCGGCTACGTGCCCGCCGCGCTCTCAGCCGAGGGCGCCACCTTCCACGTGGAGATCCGCGGGCGGCCCGTGGCGGCGCGCGTGGTGAAGACCCCGTTCTACAAGAAGCCCTGACCCACCCGGAGAAACCCATGTCCAACTACCCGAGCGATCTCAAGTACACGAAGGACCACGAGTGGGCGAAGAAGACGGGCAGCGCCGTCGCCGTCGGCGTCACCTGGCACGCGCAGGACGCGTTGGGCGCCGTCGTCTACGTCGAACTGCCCAAGGTCGGCGCGCAGGTGAAGGCCGGTGAGTCCTTCGGCGTCATCGAGTCCACCAAGGCCGTCAGCGAGCTGTTCGCGCCCGTCAGCGGCAAGGTGGTCAAGGTGAACCAGGACGTGGCCGACAACCCGGGCGCCGTCAACGACGACCCGTACAAGGCGTGGCTCATCGAGATCGAGCCGGCCAACGCCGCCGACTACGACGCGCTGCTCGACCAGCCGACGTACACGAAGCTGCTCGAGAGCGCGACGTAGCACACCGTCGCAAGCGCCGGCCGCGGCCGCAATAAGGGCGCCTCATCGGTGCCCCCCGCGCGCCCGTTGCGCTGGTGGAAGTCCGGCATCGCCGGCTGTACAAGCCGCGCCATGCTCGAGTTCCCCGACACCTTCCTCCGCCGTCACGTGGGCAGCGCCTCCAACGACATCGAGGCGATGCTGAGGACCGTCAACGCGCCGTCGCTCGACGCGCTGATCGACCAGACGGTCCCGAAGCAGATCCGCGTCAAGAAGCCGCTCGCCCTGCCGGCGCCGAAGGGCGAGCGCGAGCTGCTCGAGGAGCTCAAGGCGATCGCGGACAAGAACCAGGTCTTCAAGAGCTTCCTCGGCCTGGGGTACTTCGACACCACGACGCCCGGCGTCATCTTCCGCAACATCCTGCTGAACCCCGGCTGGTACACCGCGTACACCCCGTACCAGGCGGAGATCTCGCAGGGCCGCCTCGAGGCGCTGCTCAACTTCCAGACCATGGTGAGCGATCTCACCGGGCTCCCGGTGGCGAACGCGTCGCTGCTCGACGAGAGCACCGCGGCCGCCGAGGCGATGCACCTGTGCCACGCCGTCAGCAAGGACGCCGGCGCCGACACCTTCTTCGTGTCGAGCCGCTGCCTCCCGCAGACGATCGACGTGGTGCAGACGCGCGCGAAGCCGCTGGGCTGGAGAGTGATCGTCGGCGATCACGCGAGCTTCGATTTCGCGGGCCAGAAGTGCTTCGGCGCGCTCGTGCAGTACCCGGCGGCCGACGGCGCGGTGGAGGATTACCGCGGTTTCATCGAGAAGGCCCACCAGGCCGGCGCGCTGGTGGTGATGGCGGCGGACCTGTTGTCGCTGGCGCTCCTCACGCCGCCGGGCGAGCTCGGCGCGGACGTGGCGGTCGGCTCGGCGCAGCGCTTCGGCGTGCCGATGGGCTTCGGCGGCCCCCACGCGGGTTTCCTGTCGACGAGAGAGGCGTTCGCCCGCTCGATGCCGGGGCGGATCATCGGCGTGTCGCAGGACGCGAACGGCCGGAAGGCGCTGCGCATGGCGCTGCAGACGCGCGAGCAGCACATTCGCCGGGAGAAGGCGACGTCGAACATCTGCACCGCGCAGGTGCTGCTCGCGGTGATGGCGTCGATGTACGCGGTGTACCACGGGCCCCGCGGCCTCAAGGACATCGCCAGCCGGGTGCACCTGCTCGCGCGCACCTTCGCGGCGGGCGTGAAGAGGCTGGGCCTCTCGATCGCGCACGAGGCCTTCTTCGACACCGTGGTGGTGCGCTTCGGCGACGCGAAGGCCGCCGACGACGTGATGCTGGCGGCCACCGCCGCCCGCATGAACCTGCGCCGGGTGGACCCGACGCGGATCGCCGTGGCGATGGACGAGACGGTCGGCGCCGAGCACCTGCAGACGCTCTTCGCGGCCTTCTCCGGCGGCAAGAAGGTCGACTTCTCGCCGGAAGGCCTCGCCGCCCTTGCCGCGGCCGGCAGCATCACCCCCGAGCCCCTGCGCCGCACGTCGGCCTACCTGACGCACCCGGTGTTCAACCGGTACCACACCGAGCACGAGATGCTCCGGTACATCCGCTCGCTCGAGGCGAAGGATCTGTCGATGACGCACTCGATGATCCCGCTCGGCAGCTGCACCATGAAGCTGAACGCGACGAGCGAGATGGAGCCGATCACCTGGCCGGGCTTCAACGCGCTGCACCCGTTCGCGCCGGCCTCGCAGTGGCAGGGCTACGCGCAGCTGTTCCGCGAGCTCGAGAGCGCGCTGTGCGAGATCACCGGCTTCGCCGCGTGCTCGCTGCAGCCCAACGCCGGCTCCCAGGGAGAGTACGCGGGCCTGCTGACGATCCGCGCGTACCACGAGGCGCGCGGCGAAGGGCACCGCAACGTCTGCCTGATCCCCGCCTCCGCGCACGGCACCAACCCCGCGTCGGCCGTCATGGCCGGCTACGAGGTCGTGGTGGTGAAGACGGACGACCACGGCAACATCGACGTCGCGGACTTGAAGGCGAAGGCCGCGGCCCACGCGAAGGACCTCGCGGCGCTGATGGTGACGTACCCGTCGACCCACGGCGTCTTCGAGGAGGCGATCACCGAGATCTGCGACGTCGTCCACGCGGCGGGCGGGCAGGTCTACATGGACGGCGCGAACATGAACGCGCAGGTGGGCCTCTGCCGGCCGGGCGACTTCGGCGCCGACGTGTGCCACCTCAACCTGCACAAGACGTTCGCGATCCCCCACGGCGGCGGCGGGCCGGGCATGGGCCCGATCTGCGTCGCCACGCACCTCGCGGACTTCCTGCCCGGGCACCCGCTGGTGAAGACGGGCGGGGCGAAGGCCTCGGGCGCGGTGTCGGCGGCGCCGTTCGGCAGCGCCAGCGTCCTGCTCATCTCGTGGATGTACATTCGCCTGCTGGGCGCCGAGGGCCTGACGCACTCGACGAAGATGGCGATCTTGAACGCCAACTACGTCGCGGAGCGCCTCGAGGCGTCGTACCCGGTGCTGTACCGCGGCGCCCACGGGCGCGTGGCCCACGAGTGCATCATCGACACCCGGAAGGTGAAGGCGGCGAGCGGCGTCGAGGTGGAGGACATGGCCAAGCGGCTCATGGACTACGGCTTCCACGCGCCGACGGTGTCCTTCCCGGTGGCCGGCACGATGATGATCGAGCCCACCGAGTCCGAGTCGAAGGCCGAGCTCGATCGCTTCTGCGACGCGCTGATCGCGATCCGCGCGGAGATCGCCGAGATCGAGTCGGGCAAGCTGCCGAAGGACAACAACCCGCTCAAGCACGCCCCGCACACCGCCGAGGTCGTGACGGCCGACGAGTGGACCCGCCCGTACTCGCGGCAGCGCGCCGTCTACCCGCTGCCCTGGGTGAAGGCCCACAAGTTCTGGCCCTCGGTGGGGCGGGTGAACAACGTGCTGGGCGACCGGAAGCTGGTCTGCAGCTGCCCGCCCATCGAGGACTACCAGTAGGCGCGCGGGCTGCTACAGTCCGCGCCGCTCGATGGCTGCCCCTGAAGCGAAGAAGCCCGTCCGGTTCGGCAAATACACGCTGATCGACCGCATCGCCGTCGGCGGCATGGCCGAGATCTTCCTCGCGCGCCAGGCGGGCCTCGAGGGCTTCGAGAAGACGATCGTCATCAAGCGGATTCGGCCGCACCTGTCGAAGCAGCCGAACTTCGTGAAGATGTTCCTCAACGAAGCGAAGCTGGCCGCGCAGCTGAACCACCCCAACATCGTGCAGATCTACGATCTCGGGAAGATCAACGAGTCGTACTTCATCGCGATGGAATACATCTTCGGGCGCGACATGCGTCGCATCATCCCGAAGGCGGACGCTCTGGGGATCCCGTTCCCGATGGTGTACGCGCTGAAGATCGCGTCCAGCGTCTGCGAGGGGCTGTACTACGCGCACCAGCGCACCGACCTCTACGGGCACCCGCTGCACATCGTCCACCGCGACGTCACGCCCGAGAACATCTTCGTGTCCTTCGACGGCACGGTGAAGGTGCTCGACTTCGGCATCGCGAAGGCCGCCAACCAGATCGAGCAGACGCGCGCCGGCGAGATCAAGGGCAAGCTGTCGTACATGTCGCCCGAGCAGTGCATGGGCAAGCAGCTCGACAACCGCAGCGATCTCTTCTCGCTCGGCGTCGTGCTGTACGAGTGGCTGACCGGCTTCAAGCTCTTCACCGGCGACAGCGAGGTGGCGATCCTCAAGTCGATCACCGAGGGGAAGATCTACGCGCCGAGCTACTTCAAGGCGGACATCCCCGAGGCGGTCGAAGCGATCCTGATGAAGGCGCTCGAGAAGGACCGGGAGCGCCGGTACCAGACCGCCTGGGAGATGCAGTACGACCTGGACCAGTTCCTGTCCCAGTACGAGTTCACCCCGTCGAACATCCACCTCTCGAACTTCCTCAAGCAGCTCTTCAACGACGAGCTCGAGGAGGAGCGGGAGCGGCTGGCCGCCCTGCGCGCGCCGCCGGGCCCCGAGGAGATCGTCGAGGAGGCCGAGGAGATCATCAGCAGCATCGAGCCCATCAGCGAGCTCGCGGAGGCGCCGGACCCGGCTCCCGGAGGACCGGAGAAGTCGCTGGCGATCCAGGTGGGGAGCCGCGAGTTCGAGCAGCTGGCGGCGATCGCCAGGCGCCACGGGCTCTCGGTGAGCGCGCTGGTGCGCGACGTGCTGGGCGACTTCCTCAAGTACCGCTGATCAGGCCTGCCCTGGCCTCTGCTTCCAGCTGCGGCGGACCGCGCGCGCGACGCCGGCCTTCCCGTGCCACCGCAGGTCGTGCACCGCGCCCGTGCCTTCGCCGTCGTCGTTGAGCGCCAGCGCGGGCACGTCGGCCATGGGCACGGAGTCCAGCGTGACGAGCCACTCGTCGCCCTGCGGCTTGAGCGTCAGCACGCCTTCGACGGCCGCGGTCCGCACGGCCACGGCGCACTCGGGCGGGGACGGGAGCGGCGGCGGGCGCACCCCCACGGCGCGGCCGCGGCTCGGCGGCAGGCAGAAGCCGACCTGCTGGCGGGGATCCTCCGGGCCCTCCGCGATCGGGGCGTCATCGCTCACCAGGAACAGGAGGGACGCGACCAGCGTGAGACCACTCGAGGCGAGGGCGAGGAGCACGTCGGGCGGCATGGCCCCGGTATGACAACCCACTCCGATTCCGGGTTCCATGTGGGATAGTGACTCGACATGGCTCGCGTGAAGCTCGTGCTGGAGTACGACGGGACGAACTACGTGGGCTGGCAGATCCAGCTCAACGGTCCGTCGGTGCAGGGCCGGGTGCAGCTGGCGCTGCAGGAGCTGACCGGGCACGCGATCCCCGTGGTGGCGGCGGGGCGGACCGACGCCGGCGTCCATGCCCGCGGCCAGGTGATCGCCTTCGACTCGCCGGTGACGCTGCCGATGAAGGCGTACTGGATGGGGCTCAACACCCACCTGCCGGACGACATCGCGGTGGTGAGCGCCGAGGAGGTCGCCCCCGGCTTCGATCCCCGGCGCTGGACGCGGGGGAAGCGGTACGTGTACCGGATCAGCAACCGCCGCTCCCGTTCGCCGCTGCGCCGACACTCGCACTGGGAGATTTTTCTGCCGCTGAACGTGCCCGCGATGCAGGAAGCGGCGCGTTACGTGCTGGGGAAGCACGACTTCTCGGCCTTTCGCGCGTCGGACTGCCAGGCGAAGGGGGCGGTGCGGGAGCTGCGTCGGGTGGAAGTGACGGGCACCGCGGGCGACGAGGTGACGGTGACGGTCGAGGGGACGGCCTTCCTCAAGCATATGGTCCGCAACCTCGTGGGCAGCTTCGTCAACGTGGGCCGCGGGAAGGCCCCGCCGGGGTGGGTGGCCGAGGTGCTGGCGTCGAAGGATCGGAGCCGGGCGGGGCCGACGGCGCCGCCGCACGGGCTGTGCCTCGACGAGGTGTTCTACGGCGACGGTCCGCGCGACGATGGGGAGGACGATGACTGACTCCAGCAAACAGGGCGGGCAGGGGGCGGCGGCGGCCCGGGGCGACCGCGACGCACCGGGTTCCGGTGACGGTGCGGCCTCTGCGGCTGGACCGGCCCCGAGCGGCGCGGTCGCCGTGCCGCACCCGTCGAAAGGCGCGTCCGCACCGGCCGCAGCTTTGGCTCCGGCCGAAGGGGCGGGAGCGACACCGCCGGAAGCCGCGGCGTCCAGCGAAGTGGCCGCGAAGGCGGCGTCTGGAGGGGCGGTGGCCGCGCAGGCGGTCGAGGCCGCCTCGTCGTCCGGGCTCACCGACGGGCCGGCGAGCGGAGCGCCGGGATCGCCTGCGGCCCCTGCCTCCGCTGCGTCCGGCGACGGGTCGGCCGATGGAAGCGCGGTGGCAGACGCCTCGACTGCGCCCGTCGGCACGGCGCCCCGCCAGCCGGGCCGCTTCGGTCGCGCCGAGGGCGCCGCCCGCCGCGCCGTCCTCATGGTCGGCCTGGGCATCGCCGCCTACGTCATCGGCGGCTTCGTCATGTCCGGCCTCGCCGTCCGCCTCGGCGAGCGCTTCGGCGCGCCCACCAGCGAGACGGCCGCGTGGCTCCTGCAGTGGGCGCTCGTCCGCACCTGGCTGTGGGCCGTGCTGCCCGTCTTCGGCTGGGGCGTCGGGCGCTACCTCGCGGTGCCGGCGATGAAGTTCGCTCTCACCTCCGTGTCGTCCGCCGAGCTGTTCGGGCTGCTGCTCGCCACCGCCAGCGACGGCCTCGACTGGGTCCTCGGCAGCCCCGGCGACATGGTGATGCGCGCGCTGACGCTCGCCGGGGGCGTGGGCCTCGTCGCGTGGAGCGTGCAGAAGGGACTGGCCGCGGCCGACGCCGCGCAGGCCGAGGCCAACGTCGAGGCGAACAAGCGCAAGGCCGAGTACGCGGAGTTCCTCGCCCGCGCCGAAGGGAAGCGGGACTGACCCTCTCCCGTCGGGAGAGGGCCGTCGCGTCCGGCTTTACGCGCGGGGTTGCGCCGTCATCGACAGCGCGTCGCCGGCCATGTCGATCATCACGCGATCGCCGGGCACGAACTCGCCGCCGAGGATCTTCAGCGCCAGCGGGTCCTGCACGAACTTCTGGATCGCCCGCTTCAGCGGCCGCGCGCCGTACACCGGGTCGTACCCCTGCTCGGCGAGGAACGCCCGGCCCGCCGCCGACAGCTCCAGCGTGATGCGCCGGTCCGCCGCCAGCTTCCTGAGGCGCGCCATCTGCAGGTCGACCACCTTCGCGATGTCTTCCTGCTTGAGCGGCTCGAAGAGCACGATCTCGTCGACGCGGTTCAGGAACTCCGGCCGGAAGTGCGCCCGGAGCTGGTCCATCACCTCGCGGCGGGTGTGCGCGTCCAGCGTCTTGGAGTTGGCGAGCCCGTCCTGGATCGCCTGCGCGCCGATGTTCGACGTCATGATCAGCACGGTGTTCTTGAAGTCCACCGTCCGGCCCTGGCCGTCGGTCAGCCGGCCCTCGTCGAGGATCTGCAACAGCACGTTGAACACGTCGGGGTGCGCCTTCTCGATCTCGTCGAACAGCACCACCGAGTACGGCCGGCGGCGCACCGCCTCCGTCAGCTGCCCACCCTCGTCGTAGCCGACGTACCCGGGCGGCGCGCCGATCAACCGCGAGACGGCGTGCTTCTCCATGTACTCCGACATGTCGATGCGGACGATCGCCTGGTCCGAGTCGAACAGGAACTCGGCCAGCGCCTTCGCCGTCTCGGTCTTCCCGACGCCCGTCGGCCCCAGGAAGATGAACGAGCCGATCGGCCGGTTGGGATCCTGCAGCCCGGACCGCGCGCGGCGCACCGCGTTCGACACCGCCTCGATGGCGCTCCGCTGGCCGATGACGCGCTGCTCGAGCCGCTCCTCCATCTTCACCAGCTTCTGCACCTCGCCCTCGAGCAGCTTGGAGACGGGGATCCCCGTCCACTTCGCCACCACCTCGGCGATGTCCTCGGCGTCGACCTCCTCCTTGAGGAAGCGCTGCCGCTTCTGCAGCTCCGCCAGCCGGGCCTGCTGCTGCGCCAGCTCCTTCTCGAGCGACGGCAGCACGCCGAACTTCAGCTCCGCCGCCTTGTTGAGATCGCTGCGCCGCTCGGCGTCGGCCATGTCGTTGCGCGCCTGCTCGATCTTCTCCTTCACGCCGCGGATGGTGCTGATGACCGCCTTCTCGGCTTCCCAGTGGGCCTTCATGGCGGCGAGCTTCTCGTTGGCCTCGGCGATCTCCTTCTCCAGCGTCGCCAGGCGCTCCTTCGAGTGCACGTCCGTCTCCTTCTTCAGGCCCTGCCGCTCGATCTCCAGCTGCATCAGCTTGCGGCGCACTTCGTCCACCTCGGTGGGCATGGAGTCGATCTCGATGCGCAGCCGAGAGGCCGATTCGTCGACGAGGTCGATCGCCTTGTCCGGCAGGAAGCGGTCGCTGATGTACCGGTGGGACAGGGTGGCGGCGGCCACCAGCGCGGAGTCCTGGATCCGCACGCCGTGGTGCACCTCGTAGCGCTCCTTGAGGCCGCGCAGGATCGAAATGGTGTCCTGCACCGACGGCTCGCCCACCAGCACCGGCTGGAAGCGCCGTTCGAGCGCCGCGTCCTTCTCGATGTGCTTGCGGTACTCGTCCAGCGTGGTGGCGCCGATGCAGTGCAGCTCGCCGCGCGCCAGCGCGGGCTTCAACATGTTGCCCGCGTCCATCGAGCCCTCAGCCTTGCCCGCGCCGACCAGCGTGTGGAGCTCGTCGATGAAGACGATGATCTCGCCCTCGGCCTGCGCGATCTCCTTGAGCACGGCCTTGAGGCGCTCCTCGAACTCGCCGCGGAACTTCGCGCCCGCGACCATCGCGCCGAGGTCCAGTGACACCAGCCGCTTGTGCTTGAGGCTCTCGGGCACGTCGCCGTCGACGATGCGGCGGGCGAGGCCTTCGGCGATCGCCGTCTTCCCCACGCCCGGCTCGCCGATCAGCACCGGGTTGTTCTTGGTGCGCCGCGACAGCACCTGGATCGTCCGGCGGATCTCCTCGTCGCGCCCGATGACCGGGTCCAGCTTGCCGCTCTTCGCCGCCTCGGTCAGGTCGCGGCCGTACTTCTCCAGCGCGCGGTAGGTTCCTTCAGCGTCCTGGCTGGTGACGCGCCCCGAGCCGCGCAGGCCCTTCACCGCCGCCGCCACCCGGTCCTTCGTCACGCCCGAGCTCTTGAGCAGCTCGCCCGCCGCGCCCTTGTCCTGGGTGAAGGACAGCAGGATGTGCTCGCTCGACGCGAACTCGTCCTTCATCGCCTTCGCCTCGTCCTCGGCGCGCTCGAGCAGCTGCACCAGCCGGTTCGACAGCTGGGTGTTGGCGCCCTGGATCTTCGGCAGCCGGGCGATCGCCTCGTCCACGCGCTGGGTCACCAGCCGCACGTCCGCGCCGATCTTCTGCAGCATCGGGACGATCACTCCGTCCGTCTGCTCGAGCAATGCCTTGAGCAGGTGCTCCGGCTCGTAGTTGGAGTGGTTGGCTCGCCGCGCCAGCGACTGGCCTTCCTGGATCGCTTCCTGCGCCTTGAGCGTGAACTTGTCGATTCGCATGCCGCCAAGCTAAGGCCCGGCCCCCTCCGCGCAAGGCGCGGGCCAACAGAGGCCCACCCCAGTCCGACGGGCAGCTTGTGGCGCGCCGCGTCACAAACCACAACAACATCCGAGCGTTCCGTGTCAGCTCCATTGTCGTGTGGGGGGTGGTGGTGTATTGGCACCGAACGTTTTTTCCCGACTGTCAGGGGGGCCTCGAAGGTGGAGTCGCACGGCGGCTATGTGTGCCAGTACGAGGACGTCGACGCGGCCTGGTTGCAGCGGCTCGCGCGGGAAGCGCTGGCCGAGGACGGCCAGGCGCCGGAGGACGCGGCCCTGCTGGTGACGGTGTTGGGCGGTCCGCGGATCGCGCGGTTCGCCTATGACGGGCCGTTCACCTATGGGCGGGCGGGGGCGCGTTGGTACCTCACGCACCACGCGCTCGCACGGCGGCTCTCGGAGCACCTCGGCGTCACGGTGCACGCCTACGCGTTCGATCCCGACGAGGTGGAGCAGGTGGTGGCGTGGGCGGGCGGCCGGCGGGTGGGCGGCGAGTCGCTGCGCTACGAGGACGCGGAGCTCCCCGACGACGAGGACGAGAACGCCTTCCAGAGGGCGCAGGCGAGGTGGCCGCTCGGCCACGTGGCGCGGGTGCTGGGCATTCGCCGCGAGCAGCTCCTGCGGATCCCCCGGCAGGCCACCGCCTTCATCGATCTCTCGGCGCAGCTGGGCCCGACGCCCCTCTGGCAGTTGTTCCCCGAGGCCGCGCAGGCGCTGCAGCGGGTGCCGGCCTTCGCGCTGGCGCGGTAGCGGCTACTCCTCGTCGTCCGGCAGCGCTTCCAGCAGGCCGCGCACGCGGTCCGACCGGAAGTACGTGCCGAGCAGCAGGAACAGCCCCACCACCAAGGTGGTCCACGCCACGCTGACGAACGAGAGCAGCCCCAGGGCGACGCCGCTCGCGCCGGCCGCGTCCGGCACGTTCGCGGCGACCAGCACCTTCAGGGTGGCCTCCGCGGCGCGCCGGGCGATGACGAGTTCCTGCGCTCCGTCCAGCGTGCGGAAGACCGCCGCGCCGAAGGCGGCCGCGCCCAGCAGGCGGGCGATCGCCGCCCGAGGCGCCTTCAGCGACCAGCGGATGAAGAGGGCGCCGAGGAAGACCATCGACGCGCTCGCCGACAGCCCGAGGAGGATCACCACCCGCGACGCCCCCATCGCCTCGATGGCGCTGAAGGTGGCGCGGCGGCTCGCCTTGGCGGCGGCCTCCTGCGCCTCCGCGTACTGCTGCCCGAAGGGGTTGAGCCCGGCCATGGCCCCCAGCTTCACGTCGGTGTCCCCGGTGGACGAGGAGGCCATGGCCACCAGGCCCACGCCCTGCGCGGCGCTGAAGGACACCAGCGCGCCCACCGTGATGGCGGCCAGCAGCGCGACGCGGAAGAGGGCAGGGAGGGGCGCCGGTTGCTTCACGGGGTCATCCCCGCGAGGCGTTGGTCTGCTCGACGAAGCGCAGCCGGAGATCGTTGAGGAGCGAGCCCAGCAGTTGCTCCTCGTCGGCGGTGAGGTTGCCGCGCGTCTTCTCGCGCAGCAGCTCGAGCACGTCGATCCACTGCCGGGCCGTGGCGAGATCCACCACCGTCTTCCCGGTCTCGGGATCGGGCGAGGCGCCCAGGTGGATCAACGTCGTCGAAGCCACGCCCAGCAGCACCGCGCTGAAGGTCAGCGGGCCCTGCTGCTCGCGCATGACGAAGGTCTCGCCGCGGCGCTCGGTCATGGATCGTCTACTCCCCGCCGTCCTCGTCGTCGAACTCGTCGTCGCTCAGCGACGCCTCGACCGGCGCGGCCTTGTCGGCGAGGTCGGGGAGGCCCTTCATGGCCTTCTCGATGACCTTCTCGTCGACGAAGCCCTGGCGGATGAGGCGCTCGATCACGCGCTTGTCGAGGGTGGTGTAGTCGATTTCGGACGACATGGTCGGTCACTCCTGGTGCTTCGAAAAGGCCGCCTGGAGCGGCGTGCGGCGGCGCTTATAACAGGCGCGAAATGCCCCACAAGCTCCCCCGAGGGCTGTACGCGCTGGTCGACGACGGCGTCCGGCCCGAGCTGCCGATTGTCGAGAAGGCCCGGGCCGTCATCGCCGGCGGCGCGCCGGTGCTGCAGCTGCGGCTCGAGCAGACCGCCGACCGGGCCGCCCTGGAAGCCGTGCGCGGCACCGTCGCCCTCGCGCGGCCGGCCGGGGTGCTGGTGATCGTCAATGATCGCGTCGACCTCGCGCTGGCGGGCGGCGCCGACGGGGTGCACCTGGGCGCGGACGATCTCCCGCCCGACGTCGCCCGGCGGCTCCTGGGGCCCGACGCGCTGGTGGGCGTCACCACCCGCTCGCTGGAGGACATCACCCGGGCGCGCGCGCTGGGCGCCGATCACGTGGGCCTGGGGCCCCTCTTCCCGACCGCGACCAAGGACGTGACGCACCCGCCGCTGGGGCTGGACGGCTTCGGGGCGATCGCTCGTGCCTCGCCGCTGCCGGTGGTGGGGATCGCCGGGGTGACCCTGGAGACGATCGCCGCCGTGGCGCGCGCCGGGGCGACCTGTGCGGCGGTGGCCGGGGACCTGCTCAAGGCGCCAGACATCGTTTCTCGCGCTCGCGACCTGCACCGGGCATTCTTGGAAGCGACATGAAGCACCACGGCCACCCCCGCAGGCCCAGCATCGGCATCACCCCCGACTTCCAGGAGCCGACGGCGTCCCAACCCTTCGCGAAGTACGATCTCAAGGCCGCGTACGCCGACGCGGTGCTGCGCGCCGGCGGCCTCCCGCTCGTGCTGCCATACTCGGAGGACCGGCAGGTCATTGACTGCTGGCTCGATCGGCTCTCCGGCCTTGTCATCACCGGCGGCGCTTTCGACATTGCGCCCGAGCATTACGGCGAGACGGCCCGCGAGGGCCTGGGACCGGTGAAGGCGTCGCGCACCGGCTTCGAGCTCGCGCTGCTCCGGGCGGCGCTGCAGCGGGGCCTGCCGGTGCTCGGCGTCTGCGGCGGCATGCAGCTGATCAACGTGGCCTTCGGTGGCACGTTGTACCAGGACATCGCGCGCGAGGTGCCCGACGCGCGCCCGCACGAGCAGCAGCACGATCGCACCCAGCCGCAGCACCCCGTGGAAGTGCGCGGCGACTCGCTCCTTGCCGAGTGCGTGGGCAAGGGCCAGCTCATGGTGAACTCCACCCACCACCAGGCCGTGCACAAGGTGGGGGAAGGCCTCATCGCCACGGCGCACAGCCCGGACGGGCTCGTCGAGGCGATCGAGCAGCCGGGCGCGACGTTCGTGCTGGGCGTCCAGTGGCACCCGGAGCTCATGCTCGACAGCGTGCCGCCCCAGCTGGGCGTGTACCGGACGCTCGTCGGGCGCGCCCGCGATCGCCGTCACTGATGACACGCGCCTACATCGCCCGCGTCTGACGTGGGCGTCAAAGTGCCCCTCGAATGGATCCGGGGTCTATACTCGAAGCCACCTTTGGGCCGAGACACGAAAGCGGGAGCCTCAGCCACTCTATGAGCCAGACCGATCGAAGCATGACGCCCGGCGTGCGGCGGGGCGTGTGGGTTGCGGTGTTGTCGTTGTTCCTCGTGGGCTGCAACTGCTCCACGCCCCCGGTCAACAACGACGCTGGCGGCGGCGGCATGGGCGGTGGCATCGCGGGCGGTGGCGCTGGAGGCGGCGCGGGCGGCGGTGACGACGGCGGCCCGGGCGGTGGCACCGGCGGCGGGACGGCGATCGTCGTCGACCCGAACGATCCGCAGAACCCGCTCAAGGACTCGGACTGCGACGGGCTCAACGACGCCGAAGAGTTCGGCAACGTGTACCCGGGCGGCAAGCGCACCAACCCGGCGAACCCGGACAGCGACGGCGACGGCATTCCCGACGGGGTCGAGGCCGGCCGCGTCTCGTCCGTCGACCCGACGTGCACCTTCGCGGGCGACGCGGACCCGACCACGCGCACCAACCCGACCGAGGCCGACAGCGACGGCGACGGGATCCCCGACGGCGTGGAGGACGTCGATCGCAACGGCCGCGCCGAGCCGACCGAGACGGACGCGACCAACCCCGACAGCGACTTCGACAACCTCGCCGACGGCGTCGAGGACGCGAACCAGAACGGCCAGGTGGACACGGGTGAGACGGACCCGCGGAACAAGGACTCCGACGGCGACTTCATCAACGACGGCGTCGAGCGCGCGGTGACGATGACCGACCCGCTGAAGAACGACACCGACGGCGACACCTGCCTCGATGGCGCCGAGGACAACAACCAGAACGGCCAGGTGGACACCGGCGAGACGAATCCGAACGACGGCATGGACTGCGGGCCGGCGAACAACCCGGACAGCGACATGGACGGGCTGCCCAACGCGGTCGAGGACAAGAACGCGAACGGCATGGTGGACCCGGGCGAGACGGATCCGGCGAACCCGGACACCGACGGCGACGGCCTGCGCGATGGCCTCGAGGACGCCAACCACAACGGTTTCATCGACGCCGGCGAGACGAACCCGCTCCGCAAGGACACCGACTGTGACGGCCTGCTCGACGGCCCGGCCCAGGGCGCGATCCTGGGCGAGGACCAGAACGCGAACGGCACCGTGGACATGGGCGAGACCGATCCGCGGCGCGCCGACACCGACGGCGACGGCATCTCCGACGGCGTGGAGCGCGGCCTGGTGACGGCCAACATCGCCGACCCGGTGCTGTGCATGAACGTGCCGGTCGATCTCGACCCAACCACCACCACCAACCCGAACAACCGCGACTCGGACGGTGACGGCATCGACGACGGCGCCGAGGACACCAACCAGAACGGCCGCGTCGATCCGGGCGAGCTGAACCCCAACAACCCGGCGGACGGCAGCGGCCCGGCGGGGCAGGTCTGCACGGTGATGAACCTGCGGCCGGTCCTCTTCCGCACGTCGGCCGATCCGGACCTGCAGCTGGGCCTCCCCGCCACCTTCACCGAGACGGCCACGATGACCGTCGGCGGCATGAGCCGCGGCGTCATCGGCTTCGACCCGATGAACGGCGTGGCCTTCGTGGCCTGGCGCCAGGCGGCGCCCGGCGGCGCGACGAGCCCGACGGCGGACGAGGCGGCCCTGAAGCCCACCCTCAACGGCGTCGGTGCGCTGTCGAACGAGACGACGCAGACGTTCACCAGCTGGGACAACATTCCCGCGCTGCAGGCCTTCTACGACATGGCCGGGGGAGTGGACCTGAAGACGCGGGCCAACGCGATCGCCGAGGCCATGGTGGGCACGGGCGCGGGCGCGCTGATGGGCACCGGCGGTGGCACGGGCCCGTTCAAGGTGCAGGTCGAGTACCTGCACCGCACGAACTCCGCCGTGGTGGTGGTGGTCGCGCTGACCCCGCTCAGCACCTACAACGGCGCGCCGCTCTTCACGATGAGCGACACCGCCGGAGGTTCCGCGGTCGCGCAGTTCGGTGACGCCAACGCGTACCAGTGCGAGACGTTTGCGCCCGCGAGCGGCAAGGTGGACTTCCTGGTCGTGGTGGACGATTCGTGCTCGATGGCGTCCAGCCAGCAGGCCCTCGCCGACGCGGCTTCGGCCATGGCCACGGCGCTGGGCAACTCGACGCTCGACTACCGCATCGCGCTGGTGACGAGCGAGTACCACCTGACCGGCACCAGCAACAACCGCAGCGTTCGCCGAGGCTTCACGCGCGACATCAACCAGTTCCGCGCGTGGCTCACGCAGAACAGCACGTGCAACGGCGGCACCTGCCGAAACGTGCCGCTGCCTTTCCCCATGTGCGACTCGAACGGCGCGGATCCCAACGGGGCGAACGGCGGGTGCTGGGTCGGCACGGGAGGCAGTGGCACCGAAGGCGTGCTGGGTGCTGCGCGGAAGGCGGTCGACGATCTGACGGTGCTGCCGCTGCCGATGACGGACCAGGTCAACCGGGTCCGGGCCGACGCGCAGCTGGTGGTGATCATCCTGGGGGACGCCGACGATCAGACGTCGGGCTATACGTCCACCGGGTCGCCGCGGGAGAACATTCAGAACTTCATCACCTTCTTCACGGCGACCGGTACGGGCACGAAGAATCGGCTCAACGTGAACATCCCCGTGCACGCGATCGTCTGCCCGGCGGGCGCGAACTGCAATGGCGAGACGCAAGACAACCCGCAGCGCACGCCGCAGGTGGTGACCGCGACGGGCGGCATCCGCGGCGCCATCAACTCCACGACGTCCATCCAGACCACGATTGCCGCGATCGTGCAGTCGTCGATCGCCGCGGCGGGCTACCGCATGCAGAAGCCGCCGATCGGCGCATCGGTGAAGGTCGCGATGGACGCGGTGCAGGACGGCACCCTGTGCAACAAGGACGACATTCCCCGCAGCCGGACCGACGGCTTCGACTTCGACGGCATCAATCGGACGATCTCGTTCTTCGGGGCCTGCCGCCCGAGCAGTATGACCACCGCCGCCGCCGTGTCGTACCGCTACTGGATAGACACCACGCCGAACCCGGGCGGCAACCCGCCGCCGTGCTCGCAGGACACGACGTACTACGACCCGACGGATCCGGACTTCTGTCTCGGTCGCCTCGCCTGCAACCTGCAAACGAACCTGTGTGAGTGCCCGGCGAACTGCGGCGGCAACCCGCCACCGGGGAAGGTCTGCGACACCAACCGGCTCGTCTGTGACTTCGTCTGCACGCCGGACTGCGGCGGCACGTGCTCGCCGTATCAGCAGTGCAACGTCGCCACCTGCGGCTGCGAGTGCAAGCAGACCGCGTCGTGCCCGCCCGGCTACAGGTTCCAGAACGGCGCCGGCGTGTGCGGCTGCGTCTGCGACACCGCCGCGCTGAACTGCGGCCCGACGTATGACGCCGATCCGGCGAGCTGCTCCTGCGTGTGCAAGCCGAACTGCGGCGGCTGCGCGGCGGGCGAAGTCTGCAACCCGTCGGTGTGCGCCTGCTCGGGCGGCATCAACTGACGACCTCGAAGGCGGCGCTCCCGTCGCGGAGCGCCGCCCGCGTGTCCAGCGGCGACTGTCGGGCGGCCCGACGCGGCCCAGGCGCCTCACACCTGTGGCGGTGCGCCATGCGGGCGCGCTCGAGCGCCGTGAAGCGTCGGCCGCGTGGCCCTCGCCGCGGAAGGGTGTCGTCGCCCGTGTCGGGGGCGCGGTAGGGCGCCTGACGGTCGCAGTTGGACGGGGGCGCCTCGCCGCGCGACCGGCCGACTCCTGGGCAGGCGCGGAGCGCGAGGGCGGCTGGCGCGTCAGGACTCGAAGACGATGACGCCGGGCCGCTGCTGCAGCGCGCGGTAGCTCTGGTTCGCCTCGCGCAGCAGGTCCTCGGTGGTGCGCACGCGCTCGTGGGGGAACATGGCGCCGCCGAAGCGGGCCACCACGCGCATCTTCCCGTTGGGGCCGTCGACCGAGAGGCCCTTGAGCGTCGCGGCCAGCCGCTCGGCCACCACGCGGGCGCCCGCGAGGTCGGTCTCGGGGAGCAGCACCACGAACTCGTCGGTGTCGACGCGGAAGAGCCGGTCGGCCCCGCGCAGACAGCCGTTGATCGCCTGGGCCGCGCGGGCGAGGTACTGATCCGATGCCTCCCGGCCCAACTCGTACCGGAGCGTCTGGTAGTCGTCGAAGCCGAACATGAGGCAGGCGGCCGGGCGGCCATAGCGGCGGCTGCGCGCAAGTTCGCCGTCGAGGCTGGCTTTGAGCTGGGCGTACGTACCGGCGCCGGTGACGGGATCGAGCGCGCGGAACTGGCTCAACTCCTCTTCGGCGTCCAACAGCCGGCGGCGGTACTCGCGAACGGTGAGCGCCGAGTTGATGCGCGTCTGGAGCTCGATCAGCTTGAAGGGCTTGGTGACGTAGTCGTCCGCGCCCAGCTCCATGCCCTTGATCTTCCCGTCCATCTCCCCGATGGCGGTGAGGATGATGACGGGCAGCTCGGCGTAGCGGGCGTCTTCGCGCACCCAGCGCAGCACCGAGAAGCCGTCGCGCCGCGGCATCATCAGGTCCAGCAGCACGAGGTCCGGCTTCGCGTCGCTGATGCGCTCGGTGGCCTCGACGCCGTCCTCCGCCGTCACCACCCGGAAGCCCGACGATTCGCAGAGATCCCGCAGCAGGTTGCGGGTGTGCTCGTCGTCGTCGACCACCAGGATCAGCCGGTCTTTGAAGTCGACGCGGGGGGGCATGGAGGAGAGCGAGTGTAGCGGGCCGCTGTACGCTCTGCGCAGGGAAATGCACCCCGCGACGCGGGTGCGGCGCTTCGGGGGCGACCGCCCTCAGGCGTTCATCACGACGCCCTCGGGGACGTCGTCCGGGATCCGCTTCGTGCGCGACCTGAGGAACTCGACGATCTGCTCGTCGGTGCGCGTGTCACCCGGCAGGCGCACGAAGTGCTTCGCCAGCGCGTCGTAGCGGCGCAGGAAGAGGAAGAAGGACACCATGAAGAAGTCCAGGCCTTCGAACACCACGCAGCCCTCCTTCGCGTAGCGCTCGGCGTTGTCCAGGAAGTCCTTCGGCAGCTCCGTCCAGTGGCGGTTCTGCTTCACATGGTGGCCGATGTGGTAGCCGTCGTTGAAGCAGCGCTGGTTGTACGGTGAGTTGATGCAGGTGATCGAGTTGACGTAGCTGTCGCCGGGCCGCGAGGCGTCGATGAACGCGTGCTGGCCCCAATTCCCCCACATCATCGCGCAGCGCATGAAGAAGTACGGCACGACGAAGGCGGCGACGGTGGCCCGCCAGTTGACGAAACCCAGGCCGACCATGAGCGCCACGTGCGCGAGATCGCTGGCGAGCGCCCGCCGCGCCATCGCGCCGCGCTTCTTCGACGTGAGGTAGCTCGTCAGCTCGAGGTGGATGAAGAGCAGGAAGCGGAGCAGGTAGATGAGCCAGTGGAAGAAGTTGTCCCGCTGGTACCGCATCGTCGACGAGAGATCGGCGCGGAGGTTGTTCTCCGCGTGGTGCATGCCGACGTGGTGCTCCATGTACCCGGTGGGGATGCCGAACAGCAGGCTCATCAGGTACGGGTGGGCCCGGTTGAGCCACCGGTGCTTCTTGAAGAAGGGCCGGTGCATGGTGTTGTGCAGCATGAGGATGACGGGCGGCCCGAAGAGCGCGAGCTGCACCGCCCACAGCACCGGCACCAGCCACCACGAGAAGTGCCAGTAGAGCAGCCCGATCAAGGGAGCCACGAAGACGATCGCCTTCAGGGTGAGGCGCACGAAGACGGCGTCGCGCCCTTCGTAGAGCTGCCCTTCGATCCACTTCTGGAACGGCGTCGGGGCATACGTGGGGACCGCCTGGGGATCCGTGATCGCTGGAATGCTCATACCCTGGAACGCCCCGATAGGCCGTCAGGCGCGCGGGCGCAAGGGGGCCCGGATCAATCCTGCCAGGCCCGGGCCCGGCTCTCGAAGCGGGTCAGCTCGGCCAGGAAGACGAGGTCGATGGATCCGACCGGCCCGTTCCGCTGCTTGGCGACGATCAGCTCCACGGGGATCGCGCTGCGGTACGGCTGCGACGACGGCTCGCCGCCCTCGCCATCACCCTCTTCATCGCGGTGGATGAACAGGACCACGTCGGCGTCCTGCTCGATCGCGCCGGACTCGCGGAGATCCGACAGCATGGGCTTGCCGCCCTTGCGCTCCTCGACCTTGCGGTTCAGCTGGCTGAGCGCGAGGATCGGCGTGTCGAGCTCCTTGGCGAGCTGCTTGAGCGCGCGGCTGATCTCGGCGACCTCGAGCTGGCGGCTCTCGACCTTGCCCTTCTGGTGCATCAGCTGGAGGTAGTCGATGACGATGAGGCCGATTTGGCCTTCCTTCTGCTTGAGGCGGCGGGCCTTGGCGCGCAGATCGAAGGACGACAGGCCGCCGGAGTCGTCGATGTACATCTTCAGGCCGTACAGCTCGTTGGCGGCCTCGCTGATCCGCTCCTCCTCGTTGCGGGCGAGGCGGCCGCCGCGCAGCTTCTTCATGTCGATGCGCGCGTGGGTCGCCAGCATGCGCGTGAGCAGCTGCACCGACGGCATCTCGAGGCTGAAGATCGCCACCGGCAGCTTCTCGTGCAGGGCCACGTGGATGGCGATGTTCATGGCCAGCGACGTCTTGCCGATGCCCGGGCGCGCGGCGAGGATGATGAGTTCGCCGCCGTGGAGGCCGGTCAGCTGGTTGTCGAGGTCGATGAAGCCGGTGGCCGTGCCGGTGATGCCCGAGCTCGACTGCTTCATCTTGTCGAGCAGGTCGAGCGCCTCGCCCATCAGGTCCTGCATCGACCGCAAGTCGCCGGCGCGACGCTTCTGGGCGATCTGGAAGACCTTGCGCTCGGCCTCGTCCATGAGCTCGGCGACGTCGCCGGTCTCCTGGCTGGCCAGCTCCATGATCTCCCGGCCAGCGGTGGCGAGCGCGCGCCGGGTCGCCTGGTTCTTGATGATCCGGGCGTACTCGACGGCGTTCTGCGCGAACGGCACCGACTGGTCCAGCGTGGACAGGTAGCTGGGACCGCCGACGCTGGCCAGCTTGCCGGCCACCTTGAGCTGCTCGGCGAGCGTGAGCGGGTCGATGCGCTCCTGCTTCTGATCGAGCGCCACCATCGCGCCGAAGATGTCGGCGTGGGCGACGTTGGAGAAGTCCTCGGAGATGATCAGCTCCTGGACGTTCGCCAGCACCGCGTTGTCGGTGATGATCGCGCCCAGCACCGCGCGCTCGGCGGCGACGTCCTGGAAGGCCCCGGGTCCCGTGATGCTCATCGTGTGACTCCTCCCGCCAAAAACACGCCGGCCGCGCACGGAAGGCTCCGATGCGCGGCCGGGTGGATCTACCAGATGGGGCTGACGTTCAGGCCGAAGCCGCCTCGCCCTCGACGACGACCTGGACCTTCGCCGTCACCTCGCGGTGCAGGCGGATCTCCACGTCGAACGTACCGACCGCGCGGATCGGCTCGGGGAGGTGGATCATGCGGCGCTCCACCTTCAGGTTGGCGGCGGCGAGCGCCTCGGCGACGTCCAGCGCGGTGACCGAGCCGTACAGCTTGTCCTGCTCGCCCACCTTGCGGGTGATCTTCACCGACGCGCCGTCGAACTTCTTCGCCAGCTCCTGGGCGGCGCCCTTCAGCTTCTGCTGGCGCAGCTCGATGACGGCCTTCTCGTGCTGCAGCTGGCGCACGTTGGCCTCGTTGGCCAGCATCGCCAGGTTGCGGGGCAGCAGGAAGTTGCGGGCGTAGCCGTCCTTCACGGTGACCAACTCACCGGACTTGCCCAGGTTGTACACGTCCTCCCGGAGAATGACCTTCATGGCTTACCCCGCGAGCACCAGGTAGGGGATCAGGGCGAGGCCGCGCGCCTGCTTGATCGCGCGGGCCACCGAGCGCTGGTGGAGCGCGCAGTTGCCCGAGATGCGGCGGGGAATGATCTTGCCGCGCTCGGTCACGAAGTACTTCAACGTCGCCTGGTCCTTGTAGTCGACCTTCGCGTTCTTGTCGGAGCAGAAGCGGCACACCTTGCGCCGGGAGAAGCCCCGGCCGCCGCGCTTCTCATCGCCGCCCTCGTCGCCGCCCTCGCGCGGCTTCCGGGGGCCCTTCTCGAACTTGCTGTCCATGTCCTTGCTCATGTCCGTTTCCGTCCCATGCCTGGCGGTCAGTTGCCGTAGCCGGAGTCGTCCTCCATGCCGCCTTCGTCGCCGAAGCCGCCGAAGCCTTCACGCTCGGCGCCGCCGAACGGCTTGTTGTCGTCCACGTCGCCGGCCAGCTTGAGATCCTCCTCCTCCTGCCGCGACTCGGGATCGACGTCGTCCGCCAGCCGCTTGGACATGTACCGCGACACCTCGTCGAAGTTGTGCAGGTTGCGCTCGATCTCGGCCACCAGCTTCGACGGCCCGAGGTAGTGCGCGTGGATGTAGATGGCCCGGGGCTGCTTGGCGACCGGGTACATCGTCTTCTTCTTGCCCCAGATGGTGAAGCGGAGGAACTTGCCCCCGTCGCGGTTCACGATGCCGCGAACCTTCTCTTTCACCTTGTCGACGTTCTCGTCGGTGAGATCCGGCTTCACCAGGAAGACGGTCTCGTACTCGCGAAGCGCGAGCCTTGCTGCTTCCGCCATGTGCTTCCTCCCCACGGGTTCTGCCCACCGGGAACGCCCGATGAGCGGGGACGCGGCGAGCCGTCATCGGCCAACCGGGGGTGGGAAACGGCGCGCCCACCGCCACCGCGCTTGATGCGAACGGGCCCCCATGGCCCGCGAACCGCGCGCGTCTACGGGGGATTGCCGCCCCCTGTCAAGCCCGAAGCCCGCCGCGTCCTGTGAAAACGAGAGCGAACCGTCGGTTTTTCCTCGGGGCGGCGAGGTGGATGCGGGTAGTCACGCGTGGCTGCCGGGTGCTATGGGCGCGCCTCGCTTCTTGAAGGAAGGGGAGACTCAGCGATGACGATGCGTGTGCTCGGCCTCGTGGTGGCCGTGCTGGCGGTGAGCGCGCAGGCGCAGGATCTCGACGGTGGCCTGCCCGTCGAGCCGCGGCCGGCGAACCCGGCGTCGGCGGAGGCGTCCGCGGACCTGGTGCGGTCGCTGGACGTGGACGCCGGCGCCGACGCGCCGGCGAGCCCGGAGGCGGGCGCGGTGGAGGCGGCCTTCGAGGCCGACGCCGGCGTCGCGGAGCCCGAGCCCGGGAAGGAAGCGGGCGCGTGGAACTTCTCGGCGGGGTTGGCCGGGTCGATCCGCGCCTCGTACCAGGGCGCCACGGCCTTCCCGCTGGACTCGACGCTGACGCCGTACACCGTCGCGCCGCTGCTGACCCGCGTCCGCGTGACGCCGGAGATCCACCTGGGTGGCTTCGGCCTCATCGCCGAGGCGGACGCGGCGACCGGCGCCATCGTCGGCGCGCCCGACGTCACGGCGGATCTCGCGGCCGAGGTGCCGGGGAACGAGGGGTGGCCGGCGACGAAGGCGCAGATCTCGCGCCGCGTGCCGTACCCGTTCATCACCGCGCTCGAGCTGCGCAAGCTGTACCTCGAGTACAAGTGGGCGTCGGGCGTCTTCCGCGTCGGCCAGCAGACCTCGAATTGGGGCCTGGGCCTGCTCGCCAACGACGGCGGCAAGGATCCCGAGGCCGGCGACTTCGGCCAGCAGCAGTTCGGGAACCTGACGTACCGGGCGCTGCTCGCGGCGCGGCCGCTGTTCGCGAAGGGCGGGGCCTGGCGCGCGTTCGAGACGGCGTTCGCCGCGGACCTGATCGTCCGCGACAACTTCGGCGAATTCGACAGGGGCGACCGCGCGTTCCAGGGGGTCATCGCCCTGCGCTTCGCCAGGGACAACGAGAACCACTTCGGCGTCTACGCGGTGTACCGCAACCAGTCCAACGTCAACGTCACCGACGGCGGCAAGCGCACGCAGGCCTTCGTGTTCGACTTCGCGGGCAGGTGGGAGTTCCTCAAGCGCAGGGAACGCAGCTTCAAGCTCGGCTGGGAGCTGGTCGGCATCACCGGCACCACCACGCAGGCGCGCAACGAGAACGCCGACGTGCTGCAGGTGCGGCAGCTGGGCTTCGCGGTGAAGTCCGCCTACCGTATGCGCCGGACCACCATCTTCCTCGACGGCGGCTTCGCCTCGGGCGACCAGAACCCGTCGGACGACCGGGTGGAGAACTTCCGCTTCGACCGCGACTACAAGGTGGGCCTCATCCTCTTCGACCACGTGCTGTCGTACCAGACGGCCCGCGCCGCGGCCCGCGCGTCGGATCCGAACATCCTCGGCACGCCGCCCGAAGGCGCCGACCTGCTGGGCACGGCCGGTTCGGTGACGGGCGCCTGGTACCTGTACCCGCGCGTGAAGGTCGCGGTGCTGGACTGGTTCGACCTCTACGGCGGCCCGCTGTTCGCGTTCGCCACGGCGAAGCTGACGGATCCGTTCAACAGCCGCATCGGCGGCGGCACGTCGCTCAACTCCCTGGGCGGGACGCCGGGCAGCTACCTCGGCACCGAGATCGATCTCGGCGCTCAGGTGCGCTTCCACCCGGTCAAGGAGCTGACGATCTCGGTGACGGGGGAGGGGGGCTTGTTCCTGCCGGGCGACGCCTTCACGCTCCCGGACGGCGCGGTGATGGCCCCCATCGGCTTCGGGCGACTGCGGGCGGCGGTGGCGCTCTAACTCTTCGACCTCGATCCGGAACGGAGCAACTCCCATGAAGCGAATCATTGCGATCGCCGTCGTCGCCCTCGTCGCCGGCTGCACGTCTCCCGAGGGGAGCGGCCTGATGAAGACGGCGCCCGGCACCGGCGCCGAGGTGAAGTTCGACGTCTTCCACCGGCCGCTGCCGGAGATCCCCCTGCCCAACGACTTCGCCACGCGCTTCGACGCGACGTCGCCGACCAGGAAGCGGATCAACGCGTCGATGCTGGCCCCCACGAAGTGGGAGAAGGCCACCCGCGAGGTGCTCGACCAGCTCGACGGCTGGGGCACCTACCAGACGATCACCGTCGGCTTCACGCGGCCGCTCGACCTCCACAACATCATCCGCCGGCACCAGGGCGACGACTACGCGCCGGGCGATGACGCGGTGTACCTCATCGACATCACCCCGGACTCGCCGGACTACTGCCAGCGCGTGCCGCTGGACATGGGCGAAGGCAACTTCCCGCTGACGCTCGAGCGGCCGACGTACTTCTCGAACGATCGCGCCGGTGAGCAGCTCCTCTTCGAGGACACCGAGGAGGACCTGAACCGCAACGGCGTGCTCGACCCGGGCGAGGACCTGGACATGGACGGCGTGCTCGATCACCCGAACACGCTGCACCCGAACACGTCCAGCTTCGACGTGCTCACCTTCTACGAGCGCGAGACGAACACGCTCCTGCTCAAACCGGTGATGCCGCTGCGCGAGAACACCACCTACGCGGTGGTGCTGACCAGGCGGCTCGTCGACGAAGACGGCCGCCCGGTGCGCTCGCCGTTCGCGTACATCAACCACACCTCGCAGACCGAGACGCTCAAGCCGCTCGACCCCTGCCTGCCGCGCTACGGGCTCGGCCTGCCGGACGTGGCGTTCACCTGGGCGTATTCGACGATGAGCGTGTCGCGGGACTTCGTGGCGATCCGCGACGGCCTGTACGGCCTGGGGCCCTTGCAGCGCCTGGCCACCGAGTTCCCCGACCAGGTGAAGGAGCTGCTCACGCTCCGCGACGAGACGGGTCCGAACACCGCCGTGAACGTGCGGGTGGTGCCGGGCGAGGTCTTCCGCCAGGCGGCGATCGACCTGCTCAAGTCGATGAGCAGCGGCGGCAACCTGAGCCCGCAGTACCAGGCGGTGATCGACAGCCACAAGTTCATCGACTTCCACGTCGTCTTCTCGTTCGAGTCGCCGCAGTTCTTCCGCCGCGTGGACAGCGAGGGCAGGCCGCTGCCGCTCTACCGGCAGGTGTTCGAGGTGGACCCGGTCACCGGCGCGGCCTTCACGCGGCCCGAGACGGTCTACGTGTGGCTGACGGTGCCCAAGGGCCGCCGGGGCCCGGCGCCGGTGGTGGTGCTCGGCCACGGCTATACGGGCAACAAGCTCGACCCGCTGTTCTACGGCGGCTACTTCGCCCGCTACGGCATGGCGTCGATCGGCATGGAGAACGTCAGCCACGGCATCGGCCTGCCGAAGGACGACCTGGAGCTCGGCCGCGCGCTGCTCGCCAGCAAGGGCCTCGGCAACATGTTCGACGCGCTGGTGAAGAACGACCGCGCGTTCGACCAGAACGGCGACGGCGTGAAGGACTCGGCCGCGGACTTCTGGACCAGCTACATCCTCCACACCCGCGACGTCGTGCGGCAGACGGCCATCGACTACATGCAGCTGGTGCGCGTGCTGCGCGGCTTCAACGGCCTCAACACGTGGAAGTACAACAAGAAGGACGGCAAGGACGGGCTGGCCGGGGACTTCGACGGCGACGGCGTCATCGACGTCGGCGGCACCGCGGCCATCAACATCACCGGTGGCTCGCTGGGCGGGATCATGAGCGCCATGATGGCGGGCGTCGAGCCGCAGATCGACCTGGCGATCCCCGTCTCGGGCGGCGCCGGCCTGCCGGACATCGGCGTCAGATCGATCCAGGGCGGCGTGCGCGAGGCGGTCAACCTGCGCATGCTCGGGCCGCTGCTGGTCACTGTGAAGAACAGCGCGGGCGAGCTGGAGCTGTGGACCGAGCTGCCGGACCTGAACGACCTCGGCCGGCGCAAGCTGGCGAACGTCACCACGCCGCTCTTGGAGGGTGACACGGCGGTGCTCTTCAACCTCACCACCGGCGAGCACCGCTGCTTCCGCGTGGGCAAGGACGGCCTCCTGCGGGCGGCGATCAGCTCGGACGAGGGCGACCAGTACAAGCTGGCCGTGTACTCCGGCGCGCTGCCCCCGAAGGAGCGCGACGGCTGCTCGGTGCCCGAGGACGCCAGGGCCTACTGGACCGTGGAGAAGACCGAGTTCGACTTCACCTGGTACGGCCGGGAGCACAATGCGGGCGAGGCGCTGTCGGCGCTCGGTGACGGCTTCGGGCTGCGCCGGCAATCGCCGGAGCTGCGCCGCTTCCTCGGGCTCGCGCAGCTCGCCATCGAGCAGGGCGACCCGGTCAACTACCTGCAGAACGTCGAGCGGCGGCGGATCCTCCGGTACGGCACCGGCGAGGAGGTCTCCACGCGCATGATCGTCGTGAACACCGTCGGCGACATGAACGTGCCCGTCGCCACCGGCGCGGCGATCGCCCGCGCGGCCGGCATGATCGAGCTGTTCAAGAAGGACAGCCGCTGGGGGAAGACGGAGAACCGCGTGCTGATCGACACCGGCACCATCGAGGCCGTCGAGCGCACGGGCCGTTGGAAGAACTCCCGGGGCCAGGACGTGCACATGGACATCGATCACCTCTCGGCGATCGCCGGGAAGGACGACGGCTTCGACGTGCCGCGCCTCGACCCGCCGTACCGGCTGGTGAAGGACAGCGACCGCGTCGGCGGCAAGACGGGCGTGCTGTTCCCCATGGTGGTGCCGACCGGCCGCCACGGCTTCGATCCGCCGAACCCGGGCGACATGTTCGACCTGGGCTCGCTGATGATGAACATGCTGGGGCGCTACATGCAGTCCGGAGGCACCGAGCTGCCGATGGAGGCCTGCATGGAGGACAACAGCTGCTCGTGGATCCCGCCGATCCCGGCGGACTGACCGCAGGGCGGTGGCGAGAGGCAGGCGCCTACGTCTTCGCGGGCTCGGCCGCGGCGGCCTTCTTCTGGTCCTTCCACTCGTACCAGGCGGCCGCGGCGATCCCGACCGCCATCATCCACGCCACCGCGTAGCCCTCGGAGCCGCCGCGGTTGAGGTGCTGGTACAGGTAGAAGACCATGAAGATGAACTGCAGGCCGATCAGCATGGCGAACGGCGGGCGTTCCTTGCGCATCGCCAGCCCCATCGCCATCAGCCCCAGCATGTTCCAGTAGTACATGTTCACCGTCAGCCAGGTGAACACGAGCAGCGGCCCCATCAGGAACGCCTCGAGGTCGTTTGCCCGCTTGAGGAGGATCGCGATCAACGCGGTGAAGAGCAGCCGGGCGACCCAGAACCCGAACGTGTGGTCGTTGATGTCGACGTCGGGCCGCGCCTGCTTGATCTCCGCGGGGAAGATCCCCTGGACCCATTCGCGGGGCTCCGAGGTGATGAACTGCAGGTACACCGTCTTCAGCGAGTACTGGATCGAGTAGTACTTCTCGACCTGCGCGACCTGGATGCGCTGGGCGTACTCGGCCCATGTGCCGGGGCCGAACATCGCCGCGCTGATCGCCACCGCCAGCGCGCCCGCCAGCACCGTCCCCTTCGCGAACTGCAGGTGCTCCCGGCGGATCTTCCGCGTCTTGCGCCACTCGAAGAAGACGTTGATCAGCATCGCCACGCCGAAGAAGAGCGGGAACAGCTTGGTGGCGACCGCGTAGCCGAAGAAGGCGCCGGCCACGCCGTAGCGGCCACGCTTGAGGAAGCACGCCGCCATGCCCAGCGCGAACAGCCAGTCCCACCGAAGGAGGCTGCCGGACAGGTAGTCGAACACCAGCGGCTCGGCGGCCCACACCAGCAGGCCGATCGCCGCGACGCGGTGGCCGAACGTCTGCCAGGCGAACAGCCAGAGGACGATCATCAGCAGCATGTCCAGCCAGCCCAGCCAGGCCTGGCCTTCGACGCCCACCGGCACCAGGCGCGTCAGCGGGTGCGTGATGATCGACCACGCCGGGCTGTTTGAGTTGCCGTGATCGGTCATCACCCTTGCCCAGTCGATGCGCCAGGTCTTCGCCATCGCCGCCCAGTCGGCCTTGAAGGCCTCCCACTCGGCGTCGCTGAAGCGCGCGCGCACGGCGTCGGCGTCGGCCAGCGCGGTGGCGACGGGGATCTCCTCGAAGTTCGTCAGATCGCGCGTCTTCGCGAGGTGGTCGAGGACGTGCACCGTCTCGCGGTCGGCGAGGATCGCCGCCTTGTAGAGGTTGAAGTAGCCGAGCTGCTTCTGGTGCTTCGCCCCCAGGTAGAAGTGGAACTGCTCCCAGGGGTGCACCAGCACATTCGACTTCGTGTTGATGCCCCAGCCCACCCAGCCCAGCACCAGCGCCGCCGACAGCCCCACCGCCACCACCTTCCCGCCGTGCGGGCCTTTGATGAAGCCGCCGGCCTGCGCGCGGAACGTCTTCATGCGCGCGGACAGCGCCTCGGCGGGCCCGAAGCCCGCCTGCACCATCCACGCGCAGGCCAGGATGACGGGTATCAGCAGCAGCACGTACGGCACGCTGACGCCGTGGCGCAGCGCGCCGTAGTTGGCCCATGCGAACACCATGGTGCCCGCGAGCAGCCCGAAGGCGCGGCGCCGGGCGGTGAGGAACCGGTCGCCCAGCACGCGGTCCATCAGCAGGAGCGCGATCGAACCTTCCAGCAGCGCGATCTTGATGATCCCCGAGATGAAGTGGTTCACGGTGTGGTTCCCTTGCGCGGCGCGGCGGCGAACCGTATGGGACGCGTGCATTTCCTCCAACAGGAACCAAGAGCACCCATGAGCGTTCAGGAAAAAGATGTCCTCGCGGCCATGTCGAAGATCATGGATCCCGATCTCAACCTCGACATCGTCACCGCCGGCTTCGTGAAGGATCTCCGGATCCAGGGCGGCGACGTGTCCCTGAAGATCGAGCTCACCACGCCGGCGTGCCCGGTGAAGGACCAGATCAAGGCGCAGGCCGAGAAGGAGCTCAAGGCGCTGCCCGGCGTGGGCGCCGTCACCGTCGACATGACCGCGAAGGTGCGGCCGGCGCCGCTGGGCGCGTCGAAGGACGCGCTGCTGCCCGGCGTGAAGAACGTGGTGATGGTGGGGGCGGGGAAGGGCGGCGTCGGCAAGTCGACGCTGGCGCTCAACCTCGCCTGTGCGCTCGCCCGCCACGGCGCGAAGGTGGGCCTGCTGGACGCGGACTTCTACGGGCCGTCGGTGCCGGTGATGACGGGCATCAACCGCAAGCCGGTGAGCCGCGACGGCAAGACGCTCGAGCCGCTCGAGGCGCACGGCCTCAAGGTGATGTCGATCGGCTTCATGATCGAGGCCGACCAGGCGCTCATCTGGCGCGGTCCGATGATCCACGGCGCGCTGATGCAGCTGGTGCGCGACGTGAACTGGGGCGAGCTGGACTACCTGGTCCTCGACCTCCCGCCGGGCACCGGCGACGTGCCGCTCACGGTGGCGCAGCAGGTGCGCAGCTCGGGCGCGGTGCTGGTGACGACGCCGCAGGACGTGGCCCTGGCCGACGTGGTGCGCGCCAAGCAGATGTTCGACAAGCTGAACATTCCCATCCTCGGGATCGTGGAGAACATGTCGCAGTTCATCTGCCCGCACTGCGGCAAGGGCACCCACATCTTCGACACCGGCGGCGGCAAGAAGGCGGCCGAGGTGATGGCGATGTCCTTCCTCGGCGACGTGCCGCTGGACCTCAAGATCCGCCAGGGCGGCGACCAGGGTCTGCCCGTCGTCGTGGGCCACCCGGACAGCCCCGAGGCGCAGGCCTTCATGGCGATCGGCGCCCGCGTCGCCGCGCGGATCTCCCAGGAGAACGCCGTCCGCCAGGCTCCGAAGATCAACATCCAGTCGGCCTGACCCGAGGCGGGCTAGACTCCCAGACACATGAGCACTCAGGATCCGCCGCCGGACGATCCGCTCGATGCCGACGACGTCGGCGACGGGAAGAAGGGCTTCGTGCCCGACTTCGTGCGCCGCATGGCGTGGGCCGGCCTGGGGGCCGTCTTCATGGGGGAGGAAGGTATTCGCCGGCTGGCGGGCCAGCTCAAGCTGCCGAAGGAAGCCCTGGGCTTCATGCTGTCGCAGGCCGACAAGACGAAGGACGAGATCGGCCGCATCGTCAGCGAGGAGGTCCGGAAGATCCTCCAGTCCGACCGCCTGCGCGACGAGCTGCTCAAGATGATCGCGGGCATGACGATCGAGGTCCGCGCCGAGGTGAAGCTGGTACCCGACCGCGTGAAGGGCGAGGCGCCGTCGCTGCTCCCGAAGGTGTCGGTGAACGAGCTCCGCACGAAGTACGCCAGCGACAAGAAGAAGAAGGGCGAGAAGCGGGACGGGGAGCCCGGGCCGTCCGACGGCGACAAGACGTGACGTCGTGAAGAAGCGGCTCCCGTTCCTCCTGATGCTGGCGGTGGGCCTCGTGCTCTGGCGCGGCGGCTTCGGCTGGTTGGCCACCGAGCGGACGCTGACCTGGCGGCTGCCGGTGCCCTACGCCGAGGTGCGGCGGCTCGAGCTGCAGGTGTGGGACGGGGAGGTGCTCGTCCAGCGGCAGGAGCTGTCGACGCCCGCCGGCCTCACCGCCGAGCCCGAGACGAAGCTGCCGATGACGCGCGGCGCGCACCGCGCGGTCGCGAGCGCCTGGCTGAGAGGCGGGAATCCGCCGGTCAGCTTCCAGAAGGACTTCGACCCGGGCGCAGAAGCCAGCGTCGTCCTGGAGTGGGCACAGGCGCGTTGACCGTCGTGGGTGGCGGGCGGTACGAGGCCGCCATGACCATCAACCACATTCTCGTCGTCGGTGCGGGGCAGATGGGCGCGGGCATCGCGCAGGTCGCTCTCTCGTCGGGCCACCAGGTGACGCTGGTGGACGTGTCGCCGGAGTCGCTCGCGAAGGGAAAGGCGGGCATCGAGAAGGGCCTGTCGAAGCTGGTGGAGAAGGGGAAGCTGGACGCGGCGGCGAAGGACGCGGCGGTGGCGAAGCTGACGACCGCGACGGCGGTCCTCGGCGTGAAGGACGTGGACTGCGGCATCGAGGCGGTGACCGAGAACGAGGAGCTCAAGAAGAAGCTCTTCCGCGAGCTGGACCAGGTGGTGCGGCCTGGCGGCGTGCTGGCGAGCAACACCTCGTCGATCCCCATCACGCGGCTGGGCGCGGTGACGAAGCGCCCCGAGGCGGTGATCGGCATGCACTTCATGAACCCGGTGCCGGTGATGCAACTCGTCGAGCTGATCCGCGGCGCGGCGACCAGCGACGAGACGTACGCGCAGACGAAGGCGCTGGCCGAGAAGATGGGGAAGACGACGGTGGTGTCGAAGGACTTCCCCGGCTTCATCGTGAACCGGATCCTGATCCCCATGCTGAACGAGGCGTGCTTCGCGCTGACCGAGGGCCTCGCGACGGCCGAGGACATCGACACGGCGATGAAGCTGGGCACCAACGTGCCGATGGGCCCGCTGACGCTGGCGGACTTCATCGGCCTCGACACGGTCCTGTACATCGCCGAGGTGCTGCACAAGGGCCTGGGAGACGACAAGTACCGCCCGAGCCCGCTGCTCAGGCAGTACGTCGAGGCGGGGTGGCTGGGCCGGAAGTCGGGCCGCGGCTTCTACAAGTACTGAGCTGAAATTCACGGGGTCCCGCTGCCCCTGGGGAGCGGGCCGGGGAGAAGGGAAGCACCCATGGAATTCGTCCGACTCGAGGTCGAAGGCGCCGTCGCAGTCCTCACGATCGACCGCCCGAAGGCGCTCAACGCGCTGAACCAGCGGGTCCTCAAGGAGCTCGACGAGGCGATCGCGACGGTCGCCCACGACACGTCGCTGCGCGCGTTGATCGTCACCGGCGGCGGCGAAAAGGCCTTCGTGGCCGGCGCGGACATCGGCGAGATGGCGCAGTACACGACGGCGCAGGCGCTGATGTTCGCGCAGCTGGGCCACCGCGTCCTCGGCGCGCTCGAGGCGCTCCACATCCCCACCATCGCAGCGGTGAACGGCTACGCGCTGGGCGGCGGCTGTGAGCTCGCGCTGTCGTGCGACCTCATCTACGCGAGCGAGAAGGCGAAGCTGGGGCTGCCCGAGGTGACGCTGGCGGTGATTCCCGGGTTCGGCGGGACACAGCGTCTGACGCGGCTCGTCGGCAAGGCGCGGGCGAAGGAGCTGATCTTCACCGGCGACATGATCGACGCGGCGAAGGCGAAGGAGATCGGCCTGGTCCTCGAGGTGCTGCCGCCGGCGGAGCTGCTGGCGCACTGCAAGAAGGTGGCGGCGACGATCGCCAGGCGCGGTCCGGTGGCGGTGGCGCAGGCCAAGCGCGTCATCGAGCACGGCGCGGATCTCCCGCTCAAGGACGCGTGCGAGCTCGAGCGGCAGGCGTTCGCGCTCCTGTTCGGCACCACCGATCAGCGCGAAGGCATGAAGGCCTTCGTCGAGAAGCGCCCAGCGGACTTCAAGGGCGCCTGAGCGGCTGCGGGAGGACGCGCCTGCTGGGTGGACCGCGCGCTACCCGACGAGCGGGTTGCGGACCCGGAGCTCGGGGAAGCGCCCGAAGTCGCGGTCGGCGGAGAGCAGCTCGGAGACTCCGCCGACGAGGCACAGCGCCGCGATGCGGGCGTCGTGAATCTTCGGGCCGTGGACTCGCGCGGCGCGCGCCAGCTCGGCGAGCCGCTCCCAGTACGGGCCGCTTTCGGACAGCAGCGCGAGGGTCGGGGCCCGACGCAGCTCCTCGATGAACTGGAGGGCGCTCGCGAGCGGGGAGGGCGGCGCGTAGACGCGCGGGTGCGTGGCGATGGCGAGGAACTCGTGCACGCACGGCCAGGGGATGGCCCACGGCGCGCGACCTTCCGCGAGCGCGCGGAGCACCTCGGCCGCCCGGTCGTGCCAGGGCGAGTCCTCGCGATGCGCGTAGACGAGGATGTTCGTGTCGACGGCGATCACGGCTCGTTGACCGTCGGGACGTCGTGGGGCACCAGGTCGTACGCCAGCTCGCGCGGGAGCGAAGGGTCGATCCCCGGCCGCAGGCCCTTCCCCTTGACGGTGACGAGCTTCAGCTTGAAGGGGCGCTGCCTGCGCGCGCGGTCCTCGAGCGCCCGGCGCAGGCCCTCCTCGACGAGCGCGCGGACCGTGCTGCCCTCCTTGCGGGCGACGCGCTTCGCGGCGGCCAGCAGGGCGTCAGCAATCTCGATGGTCGTCTTCATATGGGCACCCATATCAGACGAGCTGGTGGCCCGGCAAAGCGCTCAGTCGATCGTCACGACCAGCTTGCCGGTGGCCTTCCGGTCCATCAGCGCGCGAATGGCCTCGCCGCCGTCCACCGCTCAGACTTCGGGTTTGCCGTCACCGCGCTCGGCCGCGCCGGGCCGTTGGTACGGCTTCCCGGTCAGCTTCCGCTTCATCATGGACGCGCGCCACGCGATGTACGCCTTGTTGAACTGGACGACCTCGGTCTTGTCGAGGATCGGGTTCTTGATCCCGGTGAGCGAGGAGAGCGCCAGCACCTGCTCGGCCACCGACACGGGGCACCCGTGCAGCTTGAGGTGCGTCTTGCCGCGCGTCATCGCCACCTTCGCCGAGACGGACGCCATCTTCGCGTAGATGTCGTCGTGCTTCGCCTCGTGCGGGTTCTTCGTGTCGCGCGGCTGGTAGGTGCTCTCGACGGACACCGACTCGCCGTGCAGCGTCCCGCGCCACCGCGTGCAGTCGCCGATGAAGACGACCTGGTCCCCGGGCTGGGCGGGGATCTCGCCCTCGTACCCGCCGAACACCACGTGCAGCCGGCCTTGGCGCTCCAGCTTCGCGTCCATCTGCTCGTCGAAGAGCCGCAGGATCTCGATCGCCTCCTCGATCGCCCCCGGGCAGCCGCCCCAGCAGTAGTCGGTCAGCTCCGGATCCGGCGGCGGGCCGGCGTAGGCGCTGATCTTCGTGCCCTCGAAGTACTTCTCGACGCGCACGAGGCCCACGTTGAAGCCCTTCGCGCGGCCGCGCGCCTCGTCGAGGCTGACGTCGCCCTTCAGGTCGATGTGTGCGAGGTCGATGGGGCCGAAGCCGCGCTGATGCGGAAGACGAATGTGCTCCACGGTCGCCGGGTCCACGCCGATGATCTGGCAGCACACCGCGTCGATGGCCGGCTGGTTGTTGCCGGTGATGATGAGCCCCATCTTCCGCGGGATGGGCGTCAACATGCGCCCTTCGCCGGCGATCACCGCGTCGACGACGATCAGCCTGGGCTGCACGACGTACTGCAGGTCGGCCACCTTCTCGTTCAGCCGGTGATCGTGATCGATCAGCCGGTGCCGGTCGTCCTGGATGCCGATGTAGTTCTTCATCGAGAACGTCACCGTCGTCCACGGGTGCGACTTGAACTTGGGCACGTTGACGAAGAAGTCGGCCTTCGCGACCGGCTCGGGCGTGAAGATCGAGTCGCGAAGGCGCCCCTTGTGCGTGAGCGGGATCTCGACCTGCACCTCCTCCTCGAAGAGCGAGCGCTTCACGCCCTTCATGCGCGCGAGCATCGCGTCGTAGCCCGAGTGCTCGAAGACGTAGCGGGTGGGGATGGTGATGCCGCAGCGCTCGCCGACGGTCAGCTCCGTCATCCCACCGTCGCGATCCTGGAGCGCCAGCAGCACGCCCTCCATCACCTCGGGGCGCGTGTACGCGTTCTGGAAGAGCGGCCCGGCCGCGACGAGGTTCGGCTTGCACAGCGCGCGGCCCCGGGGTTTCAAGCCCAGCGCGTCCATCGACTCGCGCACGCGCGTGCGGATGGCCTCGACGTCGTACTCCGGGCAGTTCCACAGGAAGACGGTCGGCTTCGCGGCGGTCGGGTTCACGCGGCCATGGTAGCCGAAGCGGACCTGTGCCGGCCTTCTCGACGAGTGCAGCGAGCCGACGGCGGCCGCGACCGGGGCGATCGACAGCACGGCCACGTCGATGAGCCGGTCCCACTCGGCGTTCGACGCCGTGCCGAAGGCCTGCCAGCCGAGCAGCCCCAGGCTGGCCACCGCGCCCAGCCTCGCCGCCGCGCACACCGCCGTCCGTCACCACTGCACTCCGCCGTATGAAGTGCTATTGGCCACCTCCATGAACTTCGAGCTGACCGAGGTGCAGCGCGACATCCAGAAGATGTGCCGGGACTTCGCCGCGCGGGAGCTGATCCCCCACGCGAAGAAGTGGGACGAGGAGCACGCCTGGCCCACGGAGGCCGTTCAGAAGCTGGCCGAGCTGTCGCTGCTGGGGGTGGCGGTGCCGGAGCAGTGGGGCGGCGCGGCGCTGGACAACGTCTGCTACGCGCTGGCGATGGAGGAAATCAGCCGCGGCTGCGCCTCCACCGGCGTGATCATGAGCGTCAACAACTCGCTCTACTCGGATCCGATCCTCAAGTTCGGCACCGACGCGCAGAAGGAGAGGTGGCTCAGGCCCTTCGCCTCGGGCCAGAAGCTGGGCTGCTTCGGCCTCACCGAGCCGCAGGCCGGCTCCGACGCCGCCGCGCAGCAGACGGTCGCGGTGAAGAAGGGCGACCGCTACGTCATCAACGGCTCGAAGAACTGGATCACCAACGGCCCGAAGGCCGACGCGATCGTCCTCTTCACGATGACCAACAAGGAAGCAGGGCACAAGGGCATCACGGCCTTCATCGTGCCGACGGACACGAAGGGCTTCCGCCGTATGCCGCCCGACAGGAAGATGGGCATCACCGCGGCCTGGTCCTGCACCATGTACTTCGAGGACATGGAGGTCCCCGCCGAGAACATGCTGGGCAAGGAAGGAGAGGGCTTCAAGATCGCCATGTCCACGCTCGACGGCGGCCGCATCGGCATCGCCGCGCAGGCGCTCGGCATCGCCCGCGCCGCGTACGAGGAGGCGCTGCGCTACTCGGGCGAGCGCAAGTCCTTCGGCAAGTACCTGCGCGAGCACCAGGCGATCCAGTTCATGCTGGCCGACATGGCCACGGAGATCGACGCAGCCCGCCTGCTGGTGCTGCGCGCCGCGCTGCTCAAGGACAAGGGCGTGCGCCACTCGCAGGAGTCGGCGATGGCGAAGCTCTACGCCTCGGAGATGGCCAGCCGCGTCGCCAACAAGGCGCTGCAGATCTTCGGCGGCATGGGCTACTCGAAGGAGCTGGACGCCGAGCGCCACGTGCGCGACGCCCGCATCACCGAGATCTACGAAGGCACCAGCGAGATTCAGCGCATCGTCATCTCCGCCAACCTGCTCAAGGACTGACCATGATCCACGCCCTCGTCGTCGCCGTAGCCCTCGCGCAGGCCCCCGCCGCCGGCAGTTCCGACACCATGAAGAACCTGGTGAAGGACGCGATCGCCCAGCCCGAGAAGCCGGCGGGCCCCGACGTCTCCAGGCTTCCGTTCACCCCCGACTCCATCAAGCAGGTGGTGACCTCCTACCAGCCGCAGATCCAAGGCTGCTACGAGGAGCACCTCGCCAGCAAGGGCAACAAGAAGGTCGAGGGCTCGCTGAAGACGAAGTGGATCATCACCGGCGACGGCTTCGTGAAGGGCGCGCAGGTGAACAAGAAGCAGAGCTCGGTCAAGGACGGGCGCCTGCACGACTGCGTCGTCGCGGTGCTGTCCACCATGGTGTTCCCCAAGCCGCCCGACGGCAAGGATCACCCGATCGAGTTCCCATTCAACCTGAAGGCCGTGCCCTGACGTGGAATTCGAGCTCACCGAGACCCAGAAGCTGATCCGCGACACCGCGCGCACCTTCGCTCGTGACGTCGTGGCCCCCCGCGCGCGCGACACCGATCGCCTCGAGCGCTTCCCCGAAGACGTCTACCGGCAGATGGGCGAGCTCGGGCTGCTCGGCGTCAACGTGCCGCCGGAGTACGGCGGCGCCGGCGCGGGCGTCGTCGCGTACTCGCTGGCGATGATGGAGATCTCCGCCGCCTGCGCGTCCACCTCGGTCGGCATGGCCGTCACCAACATGTGCGCCGAGCTGATCACCCAGTTCGGGACCGAGGCGCAGAAGCAGAAGTACGTGACGGCGCTGGTGAGCGGCAAGGCGGTGGCCGGTGCGTTCGCGCTGTCCGAGCCGCACGCCGGATCCGATCCCGGCGCGGGCAAGACGACCGCGGTGAAGCAGGGCGCCGGCTGGGTGCTGAACGGCACCAAGCAGTGGATCACCTCCGGCCAGTACGCCGGCGTGATCGTCGTGTGGGCGCGCACCTCCAACGACGGCAACAAGGGCCTGTCGTGCTTCCTCGTCGAGAAGGGCATGCCCGGCGTCTCCTACTCCAGGCCCGAGGACAAGATGGGGCTGCGCGGCTCGAACACCGTGCAGGTGGTGCTCGAGAACGTCGAGGTCACCGAGGCGCACCTGCTGGGCAAGCCGGGCGACGGCTTCAAGCTGGCGATGATCGCGCTCGATGGCGGGCGCATCGGCATCGCCTCGCAGGCCTGCGGGGTGGCGCGCGCGGCGCTCGAGGCGTCGGTGAAGTACTCGAAGGAGCGGCAGGCCTTCGGGCAGCCGATCGGCGACTTCCAGGCGCTGCGCTTCATGATGGCGGACATGGCCACGCAGTTGAAGGCCGCCGAGCTGCTCACGCTGCGGGCGGCCTTCCTCAAGGAGTCGAAGAAGTCGTTCACGCGCGAGGCGTCGATGGCGAAGCTGTTCGCCTCGGAGATGTCGAACCGCGTCTGCGACAAGGCCGTGCAGATCCACGGCGGCTACGGGTACATCGACGAGTTCCCCGTCGAGCGCTACCTGCGCGACGCGCGCGTGCAGACGATCTACGAGGGCACCAGCGAGATCCAGCGGTTGGTGATCGCCCGCGAAATCATCAAGGCCGCCGGCTGACGGCTTCTCGACCACGAGCGCCGGTGGCCGACCGGCGTGGACTTGCACACCCCGGAGTGTCCACCATGAAGCGCACCCTGCTGATCCTCGGCGGTCTGGCCCTGCTCACTGCGTGCCCGCGGCCGAAGTTCGTGTCCGACGCAGGCCCCGAGGAGGACGCCGGGGTGGACGCGGGCGTCGACGCCGGCTGGCCGAAGGGCGACGATCCGCCGACCGGCTGGTCGGTGATCCAGGAGCTGCCGGCGAGCGCCATGGCCGGCACGCGCCTGGGCGTCTCCGTCTCGTCGGCGCCGGACCAGCACGGCCAGCCGCTGGTCGCGTACCTGGAGGACGATCCCAACGGCGACGGGACGCGGCAGGACACGCGCCTCCTGTTCACGCGCTGGAACGGCGCCGCGCCGGGCTACACCGCGCCGAAGCAGGTCGAGGTGGTGGGCGCCATCGACGTGGCGAACCCGCACCGGCAGGTGTCGATCGCTCGGGACGCCGACACCGGCCGCATCGGCATCGCCTATGTGCGGGAGATGGACAACGTGGTGCGCTTCGCCTGGAGCGACGACGACGGGGCCAACTTCTCGTTGCAGAACGTCTCGGCGGTCCCGTCGGCCGCGCCGGTGTCGAACCCCAGCCTGGTGATGACCAGGGGCACCGCGGCGATCGCCTTCGTGCAGGGCAGCGACCTCGTCGTCCGCCGGCGGGCCGTCGACGGCACGTGGTCCGAGGAGAAGGCGCCCGGAACGCTCGCGGTGCAGGCGCCGGTCTCCCTCGCCATCGATGCCGACGGCGCTCCGGCGGTGGCGTTCTTCAAGGACGCCCTCGGCGGCCTGGCCGAGCTCGTCTACTGGCGTCCCGGCAGCGCATCGGTGCACACGATCGCCACCTCCGGGGCGGTGGACGTGTCCCAGGCGGATCGGCTGCCGTCGGTGACGCTCACCTTCGTCGGCGCGGTGCCGCACGTCGCCTACCACCTGCGCAACGTCGCGCCCGATCCGATGAACGACCAGACGCCGGAGCTCTTCTACGCAAAGGCCACGGACTCGACGGGCTCGAGCTGGGCGACGCCGGTGGCGATCCCCCGCAACGGCAATGGCGTGACGTACCACTCGACGCGCTACTACCAGGGCCTCACTGTCGAGGCGTCGGGCCGCACGCGCGTCGCCGCGAACTTCGCCGCCAACGGCGCCCTGACGATGTGCGGCGGGCCGAAGCTGGCGCGCTCGGACGACGGGGCGACGTTCACCACCTGCGCGCCCACCGGGTCGCCGATCCAGTTCGGCGGCGAGTGGTTGTCCCTGTGGCAGCACGCACCGGGCAAGCTGACGCTGATCTTCCACTACGACAACCGCGCGAACGCGAACCTGAAGCCCGGCGTCGTCATGTGGCGCGAGCCCTGAGCCCACGCAAGCTCGCCGCCAGCATGGGGCGCGGCGAGAGGCGAACACCCACGCCGCGCTGCGCGTTCACTTCCGTTTGTCAGCGAATGGAAACCATGACTTCTCAGTCTTGAAAACGTCTGGAGGCGGAGGGTAGGAACGCCGGCCTCACCCTCGGGGGACCGCTCGACCGTGCTCTACCTCCACGCCATCGGCCACTTTCACCCGGAGAACGTGGTCACCAACGCGTTTCTCGAGTCGCTGGGTATCGACACCAACGATGCGTGGATCACCGAGCGCGTCGGCATCAAGTCGCGGCACACGGTGCTGCCGCTCGACTACATCCGCGAGACGAGGAACCGCGATCCGCGCATGGCGATCGAGGCGGCCACCATGTCCAACGCGCAGACGGGCGCGGCGGCGGGCCGCAAGGCGCTCGAGCGCGCGAGGCTGACAGTGAGGGACATCGGCATGGTGCTGTCCGGGAGCTGCTCGCCGGACGAGTGCATCCCCGCGGAGGCGAACCGCGTCGCCGAGGCGCTGGGCGTGGACGCGGTCGCTCTGGACGTCGCGAGCGCGTGTTCGAGCTTCGCCAGCCAGCTCTACTTCCTCGAGGCCATGCGGCCCGAGAAGCTGCCGGACTTCATCATGCTGGTGAACCCGGAGAACTCGACGCGCGTGGTGGACTACCGCGACCGGTCGAGCTGCGTGTTGTGGGGCGACTGCTCGACGGCGGCGATCGTCTCGCCGCGCGTGCCCGGCCCCTGGAAGGTGACGGAGACGTACCTGAAGGGCGATCCCTCCGGCGCCGACAAGGTGAAGGTGCCGCGCTTCGGGCACTTCACGCAGCAGGGCGCAGAGGTGCAGAAGTTCGGCATCAAGCGCGCGAGCGAGTCCCTCGACTTCCTCCGCGCGGCGTACCTGAAGCAGCCGGGCCGGAGCGCGAGCGACCTCAGCTTCATCGGCCACCAGGCGAACCTGCGCATGCTGGAGGCCGTGGTGCGCCGCTGCGAGGTGCCCGAAGGCAGGCACTTCTACAACGTCGATCGCCGCGGCAACGTCGGCGCCGCGGGTGCGCCGTCGGTGTTCAGCGAGCACTGGGACGACCCGGCGCTCGGCGACGCCGTGGCGCTCAGCGTCGTCGGCTCGGGGCTGACCTGGGCGGGGATCCTCTTCGAGCGCGCGCGGGGCTGAGCGCCGCCTGCGTGGCGCCGCCCGTCTCGAGCGCTACTTCTTCTTGCCCTTCGCCTTCTCGGGCGCCGGCGCGGCCGTCGGCGCAGGGAAGTTGGCGTCGAGCACCTTCTTCGCGCTCGCCTTGATCTCCGCGTCGGTGGCCTTCTCGTGGATCTGCGCGAGCGCCTGGTGGGCCGCCTCGTACTTCACGTCGTCGAGCGAGCTGAGCGCCGTGCTGCGCACCGCCTGCGTGAAGGAGGTCTCGTCCAGGACGATCGACCTCACCATGCTGGCGTAGTCGGCGCTCTCGCGCAGCTCGCGGTTGCGCCGGAGCGCGGAGAAGAGCGTGCGCGCCAGCCCCGCGTTGGTCGCGTTGCCCTTGATGATCTCCTTGAGGATCGGCACCGCGTCCACCGACGTGGACAGCGCGACCGCCGTCGCCGCGCGCTCGTAGAAGCCCATGCCACGGCCCTTCTGGGTCACCAGCGCCGCGCGCAACGTCGCCAGCGCTCCCGGCGTGCCGATCCGCGCCGCGCCCGCGGCGAAGCCCGACAGGTAGTTGATGTCGACCTGCGGCCGGGCCAGCTCGTCGAGGAGGTACTTGTGCCCGTCGTCGTGCTTCACCCGGCCCAGCGCCTCCATCGCCGCGCGCCGCACGCGGATGTAGCCGACCGGATCGTCGTCGAGATCCGTCGGCCGCTTCGCGAGCGCGTACAGCGGCGCGGCGAGCTCGCTCGGCAGCTCCTTGAAGCGCGTCTGCGCCAGGCGCAACAGCACCGCCTCGCGCACGTACGGCGACTTGTCCTTCGTCAGCACGTCGAGGATCGCGCCCATCGCGGCGTCGGTGGGCTTCGTCTCTTCCTTCAGGTCCGGGTTGCCCAGTTCTCCCAGCAGTTGCCAGGTGGCGAGCAGGCGCCACACCGGATCCGGATCGTTCCGCGCCGCGTCCACCAGCCGGTCCTCCGACACCGACGTGGGGTTCACCTTCACCAGCGCGCCGAAGTCCTTGTTCCAGTTGATCCACTGCGGCGCCGCCGGCACGTCGATGTCCATCGACACCTCGTTCTTGTCCACGAGCACCACCACCTCCTTCGTGTACGCCGGCTCCTGTTCGCGGTGGATGACGATGGGCAGCTTGAAGACGAACGGGCCCTTCTCGGTGGCGTGGTTGGGCTGCTGGCGGATCTTCACCGTCACCTTCCCGTTGCCGTAGCTCGTGTCGGGGAAGATGACGGGGTAGCCCTTCTTGGTGAGCCACGAGTCCTTGAAGCCCTTGAGCGCCTTGTCCTGCTTGTTCTCCTCGAGGACCACCTTGAAGAAGTCCTCGCTGGTGACGGCTTTGCCCGCGTACTTCTCGAGGTACGCCTTCATCACCTTCTTCATCGCGGGCGTGCCGATCCACAGCTCGAGCATGCGCAGCACGTTGGCGCCCTTGACGTAGCTGGTCGCGTCGAACGCCTCGGCCGGCGTGGCGCTCTTCATCACCAGCGGGTGCGCGCGGGGACCGTCCTCCTCGTGGAAGTAGCTTTCAACGAGCCCGCGGGCGCGGCCGACCTCGACGTCCTCGTTCCCGTTGTAGTCGTCGAGCGTCATCAGGCCGAGGTAGGTGGCGAAGCCTTCGTTGAGCCACGTCTCGTTCCACCAGGCGCAGGTGACGAGGTCGCCGAAGTACTGGTGCGCCATCTCGTGGGCGAGCAGGCCGACGATGCCGGTGCGCGCCGTCTGGTCGTTCTTGTGATCCACCAGCAGGCGGCTGGTGCGCTCGAAGATCACCGAGGTGTTCTCCATGCCGCCCCAGAAGTAGCCGGGCACCGTCACCACGTCGAGCTTCGCCCAGGGGAACTTCGTGCCGGTGAAGCCGACCTGGAAGTTGTACAGGCCCTTGAGCGCGTCCTGCGCGATGAAGGCGCGGTCCTTCGTGCCCGGCGGCACCCACAGGTGCGACGGCACGTCCTCGGACACCAGCACCGGCTCGAGCTGCGCGATCGCCAACGCCACGAGGTAGGTGGAGTGGGGCGACTCCTGCTTCCAGTGCACGCGGCGCAGGTTCTTCCCGTCCTGGCTGAACTTCTCGTCCTTCGCCTTCGTGCCGTTGGACACCACCTGGTACTTCTCGTCGACGACCGCGAGCACCTCGCTGGTGGCCTTGTCCGACGGCTGATCGTTGCAGGGGAAGAATCGCTGCGCGGACAGCGCCTCGAAGTGCGTGAAGTAGCCGGCGCCCGGGTTCTTCCCCTCGGTCTCGGTGGCGACGAACATGCCGTCCTGGTCCGCGGCGTTGGCCTTCACCGTGTAGGAGATCTCGACGGTGGCGTCCTTGCCGGCGGCGATCGCCTTCTTCGGCTTGATCGACAGCGTGCCCGTCTTCGTCGCGGCGTCGTACTTCATCTTGAAGTCGGCGGCCTCGTCGTCGACGAGGATCATCTCGATGGTGAGATCGTACGCGTCGAGCTCGATCTCGCTGAGCGCCTTGGTCGCCTTGAGCGTCGCGGTCAGCCTGTTCTTGAAGACGTGCTCGGGCTGCAGCGACACCTCGAGCTTGTAGTGCTGCGCGTCGTACGGGCGATTCTTCGGGGCGAAGGCCGGGGCGGTGGGCGCGGCGGCGAGAACGGTCAACAGGGGGATGAGCGCGATCATGGCCGCGCACGGTACGCCAACGATGCGGGCCTTTCATCGGGTAATGTGGGCGCCGCCATGAGCCTGGGCGCGCACCTGCGAGAGCTGTTCGACGGCTTGAGCGAGCTCGCGGCGCAGCACATTCAGCTCGCGAAGCTGGAGCTGAAGGACGACGCGCGCTTCATCGGAGCTCGCGTCGGAGTCATCGCCGCGCTCGCGCCGCTGATCGTCGTCGGCTACGGTTTTCTGTGCGTGGCGGCGGCGCTCGCGCTGGGCCGCGTGATGGCGTCGGACCTCGCTTTCCTCGTGGTGGGCGCGGTCAACCTGCTGGGCGGCGTCGCCGGCGTGGCGGTGGCGGTGCGGCAGCTGGGCGGGCGCAAGGTGATGGGCGCGACGGTGACGGAGATCGAGACGACCAGCGCGGTGGTGCTGCACCGCCACGACGCCGCCGAGGGCCCGCGCGGCCGTGGGGTCGAGGAGGAGCGCGTGTGAGCATCGAGCGCGACCAGGCTTTGGTGAAGGCCAGCCCCCATGCGCTCGCCCGGACCGACCCGCGCGATGCAATCCTCGAGGCGCGCCGCCGGATCGATCGCGCGCGGGCGCGGGTGAGCGCCGACCTCGACGCGCTGGAAGAGACGCTTGCGCCGGCCCGCCGGGTTCGCGAAGCGGTGAGAGACGCGGTACGACGTCACCCGGTGCTGACGCTGGGGGGCGCGCTGGTGATGGGGTACGGACTGGCCCGGCTCTTCTTCCGTCGGTAACGACGAAGAGGCGCGGCACGGCAAAGGAAGGACGATGCATGGACGCCACACCGAAGACACCGGAAACCCCGCCGCAGGGCGATGCGCCGATGGAAGAAGTGCTGCGCGAGCGCCTGGGGCCGCAGCTGGCCGAGGCGGCGGAGCGGCTGACCGAGACCAACGAGCGGGTCAAGCGCTTCATCCGCGAGAACCCGGGGACGTGCCTTCTGGGCGCGGCGGCGCTGGGCTTCCTGATCGGCCGATGGGCGGCCCGGCGATGAGCGGCGACGGCGATCACGCGGCCGCGCGCGCGGCGAAGGGCGCGGCGCCCCTGGTGGCGCAGGAGCTCGGCGAGCAGCTCAAGGATCTCGCGCATCACGCCAACTCGGCGCTCAACGGCGTCGCCGACGCGACGGGCCTCACCGGGAAGGTCGAGCAGAACCCGTACGGCATGATGGCCGCGGCGTTGGGCGTCGGCTACGTGCTGGGCGGCGGCCTCTTCACGCCTACGACCATGCGGCTGCTGCGCATGGGCGCGAAGCTCGCGACGATCCCCCTCGTGCGAGACCGGCTCCTCGACGTGGCCGAGGCCGCGGTCGATGGGCTCGTCGCACAGATGAAGCACCCGGAAGCGGAACCCACAGCGCCTGCCGAGTCGAGCGACTCGGGGAAGGACTGAAGCCATGTTCAAAGATCTGAGGAAGCGGCTGCCCGACGTAGACAAGGACGACCTGCTGGAGCTCATCGGCCTCGAGGTGCGCCGCACGGCCGGCGACAAGGTCGTGACGTCGCTCGCCATCTTCGGCGCGGGCGTGCTGGTCGGGGTGGGCCTGGGCCTGATGCTGGCCCCCAAGCCCGGCCGGGAGCTGCGCAGCGATCTCCGCCAGCGCATCGGCAGGGGTGACGCCAACGGCGCCGGCGAGGCGAAGGCCGCCCCGGCGAGCGCTCCGCGCACGGTCTGATGGCGGCGAAGAAGCGAGCTGCCCGCGGTGGAACGGCGACGGCTCGAGGCGCCCCGAAGGGGAAGGGTGCGTCCGGCAGCGGCGGGGCGGCGAGGTCGACGAAGCCCGATGCGAAGAACGCGACGAAGGCACGCGTCATCGCGAAGAAGCCTGTCGTCGCGGAGAAGCCTGTCGTCGCGGAGAAGCCTGTCGTCGCGAAGAAGCGCCCGGCACCGAAGCTCACGCCGTTTCGCCAGCACCTCACGGCGCCTGAGCGCGCGCCGCGCCCGGCCCGGCTCCCGCCCGCGGCCGTCGGCGGAGCGCCGGGGCCGACGCCCCCGGACTCCCCGCGCGCGGTGGAGCAGACCGCGGTCGCGGTCCTCCGTCCGGCGCCGCTCATCGAGCCGCCCGCGGTCGAGGGCGGCATCGGGGCCGCCGCGGCCGAGGCCATCGCGCTCGCGCGCTCGCTCGAGACGATCGAATCAGCATACGCGGCGTGGGACGAGCTGCGCGCGGCGCACGCGCGGCGACGCCAGCGCTTCACGGAGGAGCGCCGGCGCCTGGAGGAGCAGGGCGAGCTGCTGGTGGGCGCCGTGCGGACGGTCGCGGACGCCGCGATTCCGCCGCCGCCCTCAGCGCCCACGCCCGACGCGTTGGTGGCCGCCGCCGACGGCGCCGCGGTCGAGCACTTCCTCGCCGAGGCCCGCGCGCGCTTCGACGAGGCGAAGGCCCAGCTGGCGCAGGAAGAGACCGCTGCCGAAGCCGCGTTTGCCCAGGCGGAGGCCGATCTCCGCGCCGCGGCCCGGGCGCGCATCGAGGCGCGCGCTCGGCTGGCGCCGCCACGGCTGCGCCTGCTGCCCCGCGTCGTCGGCGCCGAGCACCGCATTCTCCACCTCGAGCGGCCAGGTCCCGATGACGCGCTGGTCCTCTTCTTCGCCTTCACCGCGCGCATCCCCAGCCGCTACCAGGCGCCCTTCGACGACGCGGCCGACGACGTGCTGCTCGGCCCGACGTCCCTGTACCCGGATGAGGGCATCAGCGCCGACGAGACGCGGCCTTCGCCGATGCGCCTGCACCTGCTCCTCGACGCGCTGCCCGAGGTGTGGCCGCTCAAGGGCTACCTGCTGCAGTCGCTGCCTGGCGTCGACGGCCCGCGCTTCGTCCGCTGGGTGACGCGCGGCCCGGTGCTGGAGGCCGAGCTGGAAGACGGCTACGGTTTCCGCAACCTCCTGTCGAAGGAGGAGGCCGAGCTGATCACCGGCGCGCTCCTCGCGCTGCAGCTCGCCGGCCGCCTCACCCTCGAGTTCGGCCGCGGATGACGAGGGTCAGGGGTTCGTCTTGACGATCGCAACGTCCGCGGTGCCCGCGAGGATCGGGCTGCCGAGGAAGAGGTTCTCGGTCTTCGGCCCGCCCAACTTCGCGGACTGCAGGATGATGAGGTAGTTCGCGTTGGCCTCGGGGAAGGCCGTGCCGGGCACCTCGACGGTCTGCTTCTTCCAGTCGCTCGGCGCCACCACCAGCTTGAGGAACTGCAGCGGCGTCTGGGGCACGTTCGTATACGTCACGCTGCCGGCGCCCTGCGCGGTCAGCGGAACCACCGTCACGAAGCCCAGCGGCAGTTCCTGCCCTCCGGCCGGCTCCGGGCGGGTGAAGGTGAACGCCGTGTTCGCGGGCTGCTCGACGTACCCCTTCGCCGGGTGAAACTGGGCAATCCGCTCGACCTGCGGCGTGTTCGCCACCTCGCCGACGTAGCTCTGCCCGGCGTGCTCGACGGTGACGTCGTAGGTGACGCCCGGCTTGTACGTGAAGCCCGCGTCGGCCCCCAGGCCGTAGTTGCCGCCCCCCTGGTCGATGAGCGGGAAGCGGGCGCCGCCCACCTCCTGCAGGGTGACGGTGGCGCCGGCGACGCCCGTGGGCGCCACGTCCAGGTTCGCCCCCTTGTTGCCGAAGAAGACTGCCACGACGCTCTCGGACGGCACCGTCACGCCAGCGTCGATGGAGATGCCCGCGTCGATGTTCGGCACCCCGGCGTCGAACGCGAGCGCGTCGGCCGGCACCCCCGTCGGCGGGGTATACAGCACGGTGGCCACCACCACCGCGCTCGCGTTGGCCTGGTTGACCAGACCGCAGGCGACCGCCTGAGTGAGGGCGAGGAAAGCAACACCAGCGAGGACGATCTTCGGGGCAGTCTTCATGGCCGCCGCAGCATAGTCTCACCCCGCGGTGGCAACGAACCCTCTTCCTTCGGCGACCCTGCACCTGGTCCGCAAGTTCGGCGTGGCCTTCTTTTGGGCCTTCGTCTTCGGCGGGATCCTGGCGCCGATGACGTACTACCGGCTCCAGCGCACCGAGCTCGGTGACGATCCCCGGTGGCACGCGGTCGTCCGGCTGTGGCTCGAGCGCCTCGAGTGGGTGACGTACGACTGGCGCGCGCGGGAGCTCGGCGCGGCCTCGGAGCAGGTGGACGACGTCGTCCTCGTCACCGTCGACGAGGAGACGGTGGTGAACGCGCGCGAGTCCGAGCGGCCCGAGTGGGCCATGCGCCCGTGGCCGCGCGAGCTGCTCGGGCAGCTCATCGACCAGGCGCTCAAAGAAGGCGCGTCGCTGGTGGTGGTGGACGAGTCGTTCGCCGACGTGTCGCCGCACCGCTACTCACCGGGCCGCGGCGAGAGCCGCAAGACGGACGACGAGCTGTTCGCCCAGTACCTCGAGAAGAACGAAGGGAAGGTGATCCTCGGCTTCGAGTGGTCCACACGGCCGCGGCGGTTGCCCGAGCGCCCGCTGTCGCCGTTCCTCGTGAAGCTGGCCGAGGCCGACAGCTCGAAGGCCACCCTGCCCCTGGTGCGCGACGTCTTGAGCCGCCAGGTGCCCGCGTGGGTCGAGGACGTCAGCGACGGCAAGCGCGTCCTCTGGGTCGGCGCCGCCAGCGAGGCGAAGGCGCGCGAGCTGGCCGCGGCGTTCGACGTGAGTGGGACGCCGACGATCCGCTCGCTCACGCCGGCGGACGACGCGTGGGAGGTGAATCGCGATTGGCTGGCCCGTCGGCTGGCCGACGTGAAGGTGGACGGGCTGGATCCCAACGCCCTCCCGCACGCCAGCGCGCTGGACGTACCGGTGCCGTCGTTGCTCACGACCAGGGCCGGCCTCGGAGCGATGTCGCTGACGCCGGACGTGGACCGCGTGCTGCGCGCCACGCCGCTGTTCGTCGCGGCGACTGAGCGGGACGGGAAGCGCACGGTGCTTGCGTCGACCGCGCTCAAGGCGGCGCTGCAGCTGGCCGGGGACGAGACACCGAAGCTGGAAGCGGGACGGCTCACGCTGGGCAGGTTCTCGGTGCCGGTCGACGCGCAGGGCTTTCTCACGCTGCGCTTCTCCCACGACGAGGTCGGCGCGGGAGGGCGCGGGACGATGAAGCGGTCGATCCCGGCGTGGCGGTTGCTGGTGAACCGGCAGGACGACGAGGCGGCGCGCGGCGTGCGCCATCACGACAACGAACTCGCGGGCAAGGTGGTGGTCTTCAGCGACGAGCGCGCCGACGCGGGCCGCCGCATGTTGACGCCGGTCGGATCGATGTCGCGCGCGGCCATCACCGCGCAGGCGATCGTCGACCTGCTCCGCGGCCAGGGCATCACCCGCGTGCCGCCCGCGCTCGACCTGTGGATCACCATCACCTTCGCCTTCGTGGGCGCGGTGCTGGCGCTGGCGTGGTCCAGCCTGGTGCGCCGCCCGGGCTGGCTGGCGTGGGTGGTGACGATCGCGGTGGTGTCGGGGTCGTACGCGCTGGTGGCCCGGCAATTGTTCGTCGGCCAGCAGCGGTGGGTGGCCATGGCCGCGCCGCTGCTCGCCTGCGCCCTCACGTTCCTCGCGTCGCTTGGCTACGCGCGCACGTTGGAGCAGAGCTTCCGGGAGTTCGTTATCCGCGCGCTCGGCGGCGCTGTGCGGGCCGACGTGTTCCGCAAGGTGGAGCGCGACCTCGCGCTCATGGCGCCCGAGCGCCGCGAGCTGACGGTGTATTTCAGCGACATCGAAGGTTTCACCGCCGTCGCGCAGGACAAGGAGCCGCGCGAGGTGGTGCGGGTGCTGCGCGAGTACCTCACCGAGATGACGCCGGTGATTCTCGACACCGCCGGCCACGTCGACAAGTACCTGGGCGATGGGCTCATGGCCTTCTGGGGCGCGCCGGTGGAGCTGCCGGGGCAGGCGGCGGTGGCCTGCGAAGCCGCGCTCAGGCTGAAGGCGAAGTTCGACGCCAGGCGCGAGGCCTGGGAGAAGGCCTGCGGCCGCCCGCTGACGATGCGCGCCGGCATCGAGACGGGACCGACGGTGGTGGGCGAAATGGGGACGAGCCACCGCATCAACTACACGGTCATGGGCGAGCCCGTAGCCACTGCGTTCCGGCTCGAGGCGCTGGCCAAGCGCTACGGCGCGCACATCCTCGTCGGTGAGGCGGTGGTGCTGGCCGCCGGCGAAGACTTCCTCTTCCGGCAGGTCGATCTCCTCCGCCTCGGCCGCGCGGAGACGCCGGTGAAGCTGTTCGAGCTCGTGGGCCGCGCCGCGGACACGCCGACTGAGGCGACGTGGCTCATCGACTTCGAGACGGGCATGAAGGCGTGGCGCTCGAAGCGCTTCGCGGACGCGCTGGCGGCGTTCAAGCGGCTGGCCGAAGCGCGGCCCGACGACATGGTCGTCGCCCGCTACGTGCGCCGCTGCCAGCATTACGTGATGCGCCCGCCCCCCGACTCCTGGGACGGCGTCTACGACGGCCCGGACGACGAGTAGGCGCTACCGCGCGCGGCTCTCGCGCGCCGCCGGAGCCACCTTCCGCGCGGACTTCTTCGGGGCGCTGACCGGCTTCTCCACCGCCGGCGCGGGCGCCTTCACCGACACCTCGCGCTGCGCGAAGAAGCCGCTGAGCTGCGGCCACAGCGTCTTCGCTGCGTGCTTCGACACCACGGCGCCGACGTGGCCGCCCGGGAGGTGCAGGTGCTGCTTGTCCTTCGCGCCGCAGGCGTCCAGCAGCACGGCGGCCGAGGCGGCCGGGACGATGGAGTCGTGTTCGAAGGTGACGGCCAGCGTCGGGCAGGTGAGGTTCTTCAGGTCCACCCGGTGGCCGCGCACCACGAGGCGGCCGGCGATCAGCGCGTCGCCCCGGTACAGCTCGCCGATGTACGTCTTGTAGAACTCGCCCGGCAGCGAGACGTTGTCGTTGCCCCACGTCTCCAGCGCGAGGAAGCCGTCGAGGAACTCGTCGTTCCACGCGCGGTCGATGAGCGTGACGGCCTTGGACAGGTTGAGGGTGGGGCGGATCAGGTGAAACGCCGACTGCAGTAGCTGCCAGGGCACGTTGCCGGTGGCGCGGACCAGCGCGTCCACGTCGAAGCCCTTCGCGTTCGTCCACCGCGACAGGATGCCGTCGTCCCGGAAGCGGATCGGTGCGGCCAGCGCCACGAAGGACGCGACGTGCTCCGGGTGCACCGCGGCGTGGATCGCCGCGAGCGAGCCGCCCATGCAGTAGCCCAGCACGTGCGCCTTCTGGCCCGGCGCGTCCTTCGCCGCCTGGCGGAGCGCGCGTCCGAGGTACCCGTCCACGACGTCGTCGAAGGTGACGAAGCGGTCCTCGTCGCCGGGCGTGCCCCAGTCGATGCAGAACACGTCGAAGCCCAGCGCCACCAGGTACTCCGCGAAGCTCTTCCCCGGCATCAAGTCGAGCACGTAGTGCCGATTGATGAGCGACGGCACCAGCAGCACCGGCGTCTTGAACGCGACGCCTTCCGGGCGCGGCCGGTAGTGCAACAGCTTCCATTTGTTCTCGGAAAAGACGACGTCGGCGGGTGTGGTGCCCACCTGCGGCTTCGGCCGCGTGAGCAGGCCCAGCAGGTTGGTGATGCGCTTCACGAGTAGAGCTCCTCCAGCTTCGCGCCGAACGCCTGGTACACCTGCTTGCGCCGCACCTTGAGCGTGCTGGTGAGCAGCCCGCTCTCGACCGTCAGCGGCGTGTCGATGATCGCGAACTTCTTGATCGTCTCGTAGCTGGCCAGCTGCGCGTTCACCTCGTCGATGCGCTTCTGCACCAACGCTTTCGTCGCCGCGGGCCGCGCGCCCGCGGCCACCCCGTGCTGCTCGAGGTGGGCGTTCACCGCGGCCTCGTGCAGCCACACCGCCGCCGTGAGGAACTTCTTCGCGTCGCCGTAGACGACCACGTGGGCGATGAAGGGATCGTCGCGGAAGCGGATCTCGATGTTCGCGGGCGGCACGTTCTTCCCGCCCGCGGTGACGAGGATGTCCTTCTTGCGGTCGATGATCTGCAGGAAGCCATCGTCGGTGAAGCGGCCCACGTCGCCCGTCTTGAACCAGCCGTCGTCGGTGAAGGCCTCCTTCGTGGCCGCCGGATCCTTGTGGTACCCGGCGAAGACGCTCGGGCCCCTGGCGAGGATCTCCCCGTCCTCCGCCAGCTTCAGCTGCACGCTGGGCAGCACCTTGCCGACCGAGTCGAAGCGAAACGCGTCGGGGCGGTTCAGCGTCAGCGTCGGCGAGCACTCGGTGAGGCCGTAGCCCTCGACGATCAGCTGGCCGTTCTGGTGGAAAAGCTCCTTCACCTCGCGCTTGAGGCCCGCGCCGCCGGACAGGCAGAAGCGCAGCTTGCCGCCGGTGACCTCGGCCAGCTTCGCGCGGCGCTTCGCAGGATCGGTCTCGGCGGCCGCCGACATGGCCAGCTTCTCCCACAGCACGGGCACGCTCATGAACACCGTGGGCCGCACCTTCGGGAGCAGGCTCATCACGTTGACCGGGTCGGTCATGTACGTCGTCCAGCCGAAGGTGTTGCCCAGACACGCCTCGCCGAAGCCGAAGATGTGGCTCATCGGCAGCCACAGGAGATCGACGTCGTTCTCCTCGAGGAGCGGCGCGTTGCAGCGCAGCCAGTCCTGCCCGTTCACGCCGACGTTGCGGTGGGTGAGGGGCACGCCTTTCGGGTTCCCCGAGGTGCCGCTCGTGTAGAGCATCTGCGCGACCTGGTCGAGCGACACCGAGTCGAGCAGCCGCTGGAACTCCTGCGGCGACTCCTGGTCGCGCCCCTGGCCGATCGACTGCACGCGGGACCAGGCCACCAGCTTGCGCTCGACGTCCGCCACCGACGGCACCTTCACGCCCTTCGCGCGGAGGCTCTCGATGAGCGGCCCGGGCGCGAGACCTTCGGACAGCGTGACGATCGTCGACACGTGCGAATAGTCGTCCCACGCCTCGAAGACGCGGGACAGGAGGCCCGGCGTGTCGACGAAGAGGATTTTGGTGTCCGAGTGCGACACCACGTAGGCCGCCTGCGGCGCGGTGTTCGCCGGGTAGATGGGCACCAGCACGCCGCCAGCCGCCTCGATCGCCATCGCGGCGCTGATCCACTCCACCGAGTTCGGGGCGTAGATCGCCGCGCGGTCGCCGCTCTTCAGGCCCGCCGACGCGAGGAAGAGCGCCGCGTGCTTGATCATCTTCGCGTACGCGCCCCAGGTGACGGCCTTCCAGTCACCGTCGGGCGTCGGCAGCATGAAGCGGGCGCGCGTCGCGCGCTCGGCCAGCGTGTCGAAGACGGCCCGCGGAGCGGGCTTGAGATCGAGGTAGGGCGTGATGTCCATCGTGGCTCCTCCGGGCTCTCCCGAGGGGGAGAGGGCGCTGCGTCGCGGCTAGCTCCGCGACTTCTCCATCGCGTCCAGCTTCTCTTCGAGGTCGATCAGCCGGCTCTGGATCTGGTTGAGCGCGTGCAGCGTACGCTCCTGGTCGCGGCGGGTCGGCAGGCCCAGGCGCGCCCACATCTCCGCGACGGCCTTGTCGGTGGCCGCCTTCATCTTCATCGAGGCGCTCAGCATCGCGCCCATCGGCATCAGGACCGATTCGCTCTTCAGCATCGTCTCCATCAGCGCGGCGGTGCGGTTCTCCCAGGCGTCGAAGCCCTGTTTCCACTGATCCCACAGCATCATGGTGTCGCTCCTTCGGTGGTACGGCCTTGGTTGGTCAGAAGCCGAGCCTCCGCAGCTCGGCGGCGGTGGTGAAGTCGTCCTGCGGCGCGTTGTCGGGCGCGGTGGCGCGGGCCACCTCGCCGAAGCACTCGAAGACCCAGCCGGCCTGCCGGCGGACGATCGACGCGCCGACGGACGGCTCGATGAGCGTGGTGGTCCGCACGCGCAGCGCCTGGGTGAAGGTGACGTCGGGCAACTCGAGACGGCCGGCGGCGTCGACCTTCACCGCGTACGTGTCGCGGCCGGCGTACGGCAGTCCGCGCACCATGGCGTTGCGCACCTCTCCCACGCTGAGCCACTCCTTCGGCGCGACCAGCGGGAAGCGGAAGATGGCGACGGGCTGCGTGTAGACGACCAGCGTCTTGCCCTCGGCCGGCGCCTCCTCCTTCGACGCGTATCCGAGCAGCAGCAGGCTCGAGCCGTCGTTGGCGTAGACGCCCTCGATGCGGCCGGCGAGATCGAGCGGCGCGACGAACTGCGCGGCGGGGAACGACGCGCCGTACCACCTGCCCGTCGGGGCGGAGGCCGTCAGCGTCGCGACCTGGTCGTCGGCGTAGTCCACGGCGAAGTCCCACACGAGCTGGCCCCGGGGATTCACCACGCCCGCAAGGTTCACCGGGCGCGCCTCGCCCGCCGGGTTCACCAGGTACTTCACCGGAACGCCGAAGGCCGTCGGGAGCTCGGTCGCCTCGATCGCGCCGTCGAGGTTGGGCACGCACTCCAGCGGCAGCACGGCCTGCGGCTGGAACTCGCCACGCTCGGGGTACGTGCGGTTGGGACCGCAGGCGGCCGCGAGGCACGCGAGGGCGCTGAGGGCGATCGTCCGCACGTTTCAGAACCTCCAGGCCAGGCGAACCCTGGCGAGCTGCGCGGGCTGCGCGGAAAGGCCCTGCGCCGGGTTGTCGAACCCGGCGAAGGGGAAGAGCACGGCGTACTCGGCCAACACGTCGAAGCCGTCCTTGCTGTCCCAGGACAGCGCAGCGTGCAGCTCGAGGCCAAGCGCCGCGTCGCCGCCCGGCGTCGAGGACGCGAAGAGGGCGCGCGTGAAGGTGCCGTCCACCTTGAGGCCGAGCTGCGAGCTGGTGAACTGCAGCAGCCGCGCCCGCGCCCAGGGCTTCACGTAGAAGGCGTCGGTGACGGTGCCGACGATCTCCGCGAAGAGGACGCGATCGATCCGGTAGTCCGGGTGAAAGCGGAAGTTGTCGACGCGCGTGTCGCGCGGCACGTTCACCTGCGGCGCGTCCAGCTCGCCGGCGATGGGCGTGGAACCACTCGGCGGGAAGGCGCCGAAGCCGGGCGCCGGGTCGCCGCTCGCGAAGCCCGCGTTGAGCCCGCCGGTGAAGGTGTCCTCCTCGGTGCCGACCTGGACCTCCAGCGCCGCGCCGGCCTGGAACGCCTGCACCGGGTCGCGCAGCAGCACGCCGGGGATCAGCGACGCCTGCGCGGACTCCGCCATCACCACCGCGCCCTCGGCCTCGACGCGCAGCATCGGCGTCTGGAAGCGGATCCAGCCGTCCACCACGCCGGCGCGGAAGCCGCGTTCCATGACCGACGCCGGCGTCAGCGCGCGCGGCTCTGACACCACCAGGTACGCCTCGGGGACGTCGTTCTTCTGCCAGCGGTACGAGAGGTAGGCGCCGTACTCCAGCGTCCAGCGGCCGGCCTTGCGGCGGCGGTCGCGCGCCTGCTGGCTCTTCACGTTCATCAACGCGAAGGTGAAGGACGAGACGTTCGTCGAGGGATCGAAGACGAGCGCGCGCTGCGAGTCCTTGCGCGGCTGCGTCGGGCCGACGGCGCTGAAGTCGTAGGCGAAGGCCCACAGGTGCCCCAGCACCGGGGTGACGAAGGCGACGCGGTCGGCCTGGTCGCCCAGGTTGCAGTCGAGGCAGTCGCCGCCGTTCGCGTACATGCCCAGTCCCCACCCGTTTCCCATGCGGCCCGCCGCGAAGTACCCGATCGGCGTCAGCACCTCGCCGTACGCGCGCTTGAGACGGAACAGCGTATTCGGCAGCTGGCCGGGCGACGCGGCGGGCGTGGGCGCGGCGCCGGTGCCGGGCGAGAGCGCCGGCGTCGAGCCGAGGACGAGATCGTCCAGCACGTCGAGGCGCACCTTCACCGCCGCCGCCGCGAACGGGGCGTAGATCGCGACGTCGGTGCGCAGGCGCATGTCGGTGACGAGCAGCTCCTGCGCCGTCGGATCTCCCAGCGAAACGGCGAACAGCGGGCGCCCCGAAGGCGTCGTGCCGCGATCGAGGTCGAGGTTGTGGAGGAGGTCGCCGCGGACGCGGAAGAAGCCCTCCAGCTTCACCGTCGTCTCCTCGCGCTTGAACAGGTCCTCGCCGTGGTCGGCGAGCCCGCTCGCGAAGGCGGGCGCGGACAGCAACGCGAGGGCGAAGAGGGCGCGCGTCACGGCGCCTCCAGGAAGCGGAAGAGATCCCGATTCGACTCGGCGACCGCCTCGAGCATCGGGAAGTGGCCGCACCGCGGGTAGACGACGAGGCGCGCGTTCGGCAGCTGGCGCACCAGCCGCTCGCCGATGCTGGGCGGCGTCACCACGTCCTCGCGGCCCCAGAGCAGCAGCGTCGGCGCGGCGATCGAGCCGTAGCTGCCTTCGACCTTCGCGTAGTCCATGCCGCGGACCGTCGCGAGCGCGGCGGCCTTCGTGCCCGGCCGGTCGAAGGCGACCTCGACGTCGTCGACGAGCTGCTGGGTGACGATCGCGGGATCGTAGAAGCCCAGGGCGATCCGCTCGTCGGCGCGCTCCGCGTAGAAGAGCGCGAACAGCACCTCGCCCAGCCCCTTCGCGCGCGACAGCTGGAACATCGACGGGAGCTGCGACTCGTAGACCCACGCGTCGTACAGCGCGAGCTTCGTCACGCGCTCGGGGAACGCGAGGGCGAAGGCCAGCGCCACCGAGCTGCCCCACGAGTGCGCCACCAGCGCCGCCGGGCCCACGCCGCGCTCGTCGAGGAGCGCCTTCACCAGCTCGGCCTGCGCGCGCGGCGAGTAGTCGGCGTTCGGGCGATCCGTCCACCCGAAGCCCTTCAGATCCAACGCGATCACCCGGTGCGTCCTCGCCAGATCGGGAATGACGCGCGCCCAGTTCTCGATGCTCGACGCGAAGCCGTGCAGCAGCACCACCGGCGGGCCCCGGCCCACGTCGAGGAAGCGCACGCGCGCGCCCTCCACCCGGGTGTACGTGGCCTCCGCCGGCTCGCCGGGCATGGGGCCCGAGTGGAACGCCAGGCAGCCGCTCGCGGCGGCCACCGCCGCGCACGCGAAGAGCGCGCTGGCGCCCCGGCGGATCACGGCGCGAGCCTCCGCACTTCCTTCACCTGGGTGAATTCGGCGGCCGTCTCGTTGTCCTGCGACTGCGCGGTGGCGATGGTGCCGAAGCACTCCGTCACCCACGAGAAGGTGCGCAGGGACAGCGTGGGTACGAAGTTGATGGTGCGATCCATCACGGTGCGGACGCGCAGCGAGGGGAACGTCGCGTACGGCGTCTTGACGTCGCCCACGCGGTCGACCTGCGACTGGTACGTCTCGCTCTGGAGGGTGGCGATGATCACGCCGAGGTACCGGCCGCTGACGCTCGTGGTGGTGGTCCACGAGGCGCCGGCCTCGAGCGGGAACTGGAGCACCTTCACCCACGGCGAGTAGCGCACGCGCGTCGAGGTGAGACCGTCGGTACGGCTCACCACGCCCTGCAGGTACAACCCGTCGGAGGTGGTGGAGAAGACGGCGAGGAGATCCGAGCCCTGCCCCAGCTCGGTGTAGTAGCCGCCGTCGGGGTACTCGGCCTCGAACCAGGTGCCGGCGAGCGACCGAGTCTCCACCAGGCGCGAGGCGTCGCCAAAGAGCGCGCCCGAGAGATCCCACGCGCGGCCGCCGTCGGCCATCGCCGTGCCGGCGGTGTCGAAGCTGGCCGAGCCGCTCACCAGGTACGTGGCGCGCAGGCCGGCCTGGAGGAAGACTTCGCTGCGCTGCACCACGCCGTCGTGGTTGGGGAGGCAGCCGACGGGCGTGCCCGCGTCCGCGCCGGCGTCACGGCCCGCGTCCGTCCCGCCGGCGTCGACGCCTCCGTCAGGCTGGCCCCCGTCGTCCGAGGCGCCGCCGCCGCCGGCGCCGCCCCCCGCCACGCCGCCGCCGGTGCCACCGCCGGTGCTGACGGGCGCGCAGGTGCCGTCGCTGTTGCACACGCCGGAGGCGCAGTCGGCGCCCACGCGGCAGTCCACCTGGGGACCCGGGCAGGCCGCGAGGAGCAGCACGGCAGAGCTGGTGAGGAGCAGCAGACGACGCACGTACGACCTCCAGGGGAAGGGTGCCCTTACGCCGCTGCTCCGCCGAAATCCACCGGGGCTGCCGGCCACGCCGCGCCCCGCCCCGTCTCCGCGAGGCGCAGGCCCGGCACGAGGATCAGCAGGTGCGTCGCGGACAGCACCACCAGCGCCAGGCTGAAGCCGCCGTGCTGCGCTGCAGCACCGACGAGCACCGGCAGGACGAAGCCGCCGGCCTGGCCGACCAGCATGAGCAGGCCCAGCGCCGCCGCCAGCAGCCAGCCGGCCATCGCCCCGCGCCAACCTCCAAAGGCCGGCGCCAACGCCGTACGCGCCGTCAGCATCGTGGTCGCCGCGCCCACCGTGTAGGCGTGCAGGGCGAGGCCGTTGGCCCGGCCCAGCCTCGCCACGGGGACGTGTCCTGCCAGCGCCCTGGGGATCGCCGGCGCGACGAAGCCGATGTGGAGGCCGAACAGGAACATCAGCACCGCGAGCGCGAGCGGGCCGTTCGCAAGTGCACGCAGCGCGCAGGCGACCGCCCCCACCAGCATCGCCACCCCGGCCACCTTCCGTGCGCCCCAGCGATCCACCGCCGCGCCGCCGAGAGGCGACGCCAGGGCGATGCCAGGCGGCGCCGCGCCCCAGACCAGGCCGCCGGCGGCACGGGAAATCCCCAACTCCTCCGCGATGGTGGGCATCAGCGGGGGCAGCAGGCTCCAGCCCAACCCTCCGCCCGCCGCCTGCAGGGTGGCGCTCAGCGCCGTCGCCCGGGCGGGCCTGGTGTCGTCCGTCATGGCGGCCTCCGTCGAAATGGTGCAACCGCGAAGATGCGGTCGGCTTATGCGCATTCTCCGCGCGCCCGTCAAGGGCCACCTGTTGCGTTGCACAAGCGGCCGTGCAAGGCTGCCGCCATGCTCGTGAAGAAATACGGAAACCGCCGCCTCTACGACACCGAGTCGAGCCGCTACATCACGCTCGAGGATCTGACCCAGCGGATCCGCGACGGGGCGGAGGTGAAGGTGGTCGACGCGAAGACCGGCGCCGACCTCACGCAGCCGACGCTCACGCAGATCATCATCGAGGGGCGCGGCGCCGACACGCTGCTGCCCGCGTCGCTGCTCCATCAGTTGATTCGCCTCGGAGACGACGTGCTGGCTGACTTCCTGGGCCGCTACGTCCAGGGCGCGCTCGAGCTGTACCTGCAGGCCAGGAAGACCAGCCAGACGCTCATGCCGTTCAACCCCTTCGCGCAGCTCGCCAGCTTCGTGACGGGCGGACAGGGCTACGGCTGGCCACCGCCACCGCCCCAGCCACCGCTGGCCGCCGCTCCTCCACCGTCCGACGTCGAGGCGCTCCGCCGCGAGCTCGACGAGCTCAAGAAATCGCTCGGCAAGCGCCGGAAATGACGACCACGATTGGTGCGGCGCACAAAAATGAGCTTGACGGCGCGCTGCGTGTGCGTATGTTGTGCGCGCTCCGGACGACTGGACGGCCGGAATGCTCTCGCAAACGAGGATCAAGACAATGGCTGAGACCAAGACCACGGCTTCGCATGTGCAGCAGAACGTCCCCGGCATGGAGTACTTCAAGAAGATGGTGGACGACCAGGCGCAGCGCCTGGGTCAGGTGTTCGAGGAGGCCTCCAGGGCCCACGCCAAGTGGATCGAGTTCGGCAACAACCAGATCGACGAGATGACGGAGTTCGCGAAGACGGGCTTCAACTACGTCAACGAGCTCGCGGCCGACTGGCGCAAGTTGTCGCTCGAGAACACGAAGAAGGCGATGGACTTCTTTGTCCGCTGAGGCGCGGCGCGTGACGTGAAGCGCCTTCCGGCGAGGTGGGGCGCCGTCTCGGCAAACGTCCGGGCGTGGCGCCTCGCTTCCTCGTCGACACCCCCACGCTTGAAGCCCCCGGAGTCCTCCCCGTGTTCGAAGCTCCCGCTTCGTTGATGCCCACCCCCCGCTGCACCGTGCTGGAAGACGGCCCGGCCCGTCTGTACCGCTTCATCCCGAAGGAGAGCGTCACGCCCGCCGACGCGCCGCCGGTCCTCCTGGTGCCGTCGATGATCAACCGCTGGTACGTCCTCGATCTGCGCAAGGGCAGCTCGGTGGCCGAGTCCTTCGTGGACGCCGGCCTCGACACCTGGTGCCTGGACTGGGGCGCCCCGGAGGACCAGGACCGCTACTTCACCTGGGCCGACGCCATCGCCCGCCTCGAGCGCATGGTGCGCCGCGTGAAGCGAAAGACCGGCCGGCCGCGGGTGTCGGTGCTCGGCTACTGCATGGGCGCGACCCTGGCGTCGATCCACGCCGCGCTCTACCCGCAGCACTACGCCGGCTTCGTCAACCTCCTCGGCCCCATCGATTTCAGCGAGGCCGGGCAGCTGGGCCGCATGACCGATCCCCGCTGGTTCGACGCCACCGCCGTCGCCGACGCCGGCAACGTCTCGCCCCAGCAGATGCAGTCGGGCTTCGTGATGCTCCGCCCGACGCAGAACCTGTCGAAGCTGGTGACGTTGATGGACAAGGCGTTCGACCCGGCGTTCCGTGCGTCTTTCGAGGCGCTCGAACACTGGGCCAACGACAACGTCGCCTTCCCGGCCGCCGCCTATGAGACGTACATCGAAGAGCTGTACCAGAAGAACCACCTGGTCCGCGGCAAACACTGGGTCGGTGGCAAGCGCGTCGACCTGAAAGCGATCACCTGCCCGGTGCTGACCATCGCCGCCGAGAAGGACACCATCTGCCCGCCGAAGGCGGCTGTCGCCTTGAATTCCGCCGTCGGAGCGGGCAACACGCAGGTCGTCAACGTGCCGGGCGGGCACGTCGGCGCCGTCGTCGGAGGCAAGGCGTCTCAGAAGCTCTACCCCACGCTGGTCACCTGGATGAAGGAGAGGACATGCAACTGAAGGACATGAAGATGATCGTCACCGGCGGCGCGCAGGGCATGGGCGCGCACTTCGCGAAGCGTCTCCACGAGGCCGGCGCGCAGGTCGCGGTGGGCGACGTGAACGAGACGGCGCTCGAGGCGCTGCCCGGGGGCATTCACCGCCGCAGGCTGGATGTGTCGAATGAGGCCGACGTGGTCTCCTTCGTCGACTGGGCGGCCACCGAGATGAAGGGCCTCAACGGCCTCATCAACAACGCGGGCATCCTGCGCGACGGCCTCCTGGTGAAGAAGGACAAGACCACCGGCCAGGTCGTGAAGATGTCGTACGAGCAGTTCATGGCGGTCATCAACGTCAACCTCACCGGCGCCACGATGATGGTGCGCGAGGTGGTGGCGAAGATGGTGTCGACCGAGCAGCGCCCGGGCGTGATCGTCAACATGTCGTCGATCGCCCGCCACGGGAACCGCGGCCAGTCGAACTACGTGTCGGCGAAGGCGGCGCTCGCGGCCAACACCGTCACCTGGTCGCGGGAGTTCGCGCCGTTCGGCGTGCGCGTCGGCGCGGTGGCCCCCGGCATGATCGAGACGCCGATGACGGCCAGCATGAACCAGAAGGCGCTCGAGGCCTTCGTGCAGAAGATCCCCGTGGGCCGCATCGGCCAACCCGAGGACATCTGGCAGGCCGTGAAGTTCATCATCGAGTGCGACTACTTCACGGGCCAGACGATCGACGTCGACGGCGGCATGAGCTTCTGACGACCGTCAGGCGCGCCGCTGGGCACGGGGCGTCACCTTCGGGTGGCGCCCTTCGTCTTTTCCGGGGCGCACCTCGCGGTCCGCGGGGCTTCCGGCTAGAAGGGCGCCGCTTTGGAGCCCTTCTTCAAGTACCACGGGCTGGGCAACGACTTCGTCGTCCTCGACCGCCGCGCGTCGGCGGAGGACGTGGACGCGGAGACCACCCGTCGCCTGTGCGATCGGCACTTCGGCATCGGCGCCGACGGCGTCCTCACCATCCTCCCCGAGGCGGGCGCGGCGGGCCGCATGGTGGTGCACAACGCCGACGGCTCGGTGGCGCAGATGTGCGGGAACGGACTGCGCTGCGTGGTGAAGCACCTCGCGGAGCGCGCCGGCGGGCAGCCCGCGTCGCTGGACGTGGCGACGGGCGCCGGCCTGTTGCGCAGCGACATTTCCTGGAAGGACGGGCGCGTCGACACCGTCACCGTGGCGATGGGGCCGGCACGGCTGCAGGCGCCCCAGCTCCCGGGCGGCGGACCGTTCGTGCAGAAGCCCATCGGGGGCGTGGTGGGCACCGCCCTCAGCATGGGGAACCCGCACCTCGTGCTGCTGGACGTGCCGCCGGACGAGGCGTCGGTGCTGGGCCCGGGCCTCGAGCGCCACGCCGGCTTTCCCGAGCGCACCAACGTGGAGTTCGTCGCCGCGCGCGCCGCCGGCGGCCTGCGCGTCACCGTCTGGGAGCGGGGCGTCGGTCTCACCCTGGCCTGCGGCACCGGCGCCTGCGCGGCCGTCACCGCGGCGGCCCTCGACGGGCGGGTGCCCTTCGACGAGTGGATCCCGGTGGAGCTGCCGGGCGGCCTCCTGGACATCAAGGTGACGCGCGATCGCTCGCAGGTGTGGCTGCGCGGCCCGGTGGCCTTCGTCTTCGAGGGGGTGCTGCGGTGACGCTCGAGCAGCGCTGCCTCGCCCTGGTGGCCGTCTCGGACATCGAGGCGCTGCAGGAGCGGATCCTCGCGGAGCTGTGCGAGCTCTGTGGCGCGCAGTCGGGCGCGCTGTGGGTGTCGGGCGAGCGGGTGGGCATGCGGCTGCGGGCGTGGCGCGGCCACGTCGATCGCGCGTCGTTGCCCGAGCTGGTCGATCCGTCGCTGGTGCAAGGCCAGCCGTGGCGGGCGGGCCCGGCGATGCTGGTGCCGCTGGTGACCGAGGCCGGCGAGCTGTTGGGCCTGGTGCAGCTCGGCGACAGTCTCGCGGGCGCGTTCCCCGAGTCGCTCGACGCGCCGAACAGGGTGCTGGGGCAGTTCGCCGCCACCGCGCTCAAGACGGCGCTGCGCTTCGTGCAGCTGCAGCGCCAGGGCCTGCGCGATCGCGAGACGGGCGCGTACACGCTGTCGTACTTCACCGACTACGCCACCAAGGAGATCTACAAGGCCCGCCGCTACGGCCGCGCCTTCTCCCTCCTGACCTTCTCCCTCGACAACCTGCCGCAGATCCGCGCGCGGCTCGGCCACGCCGCGGTGCGGCAGGCGCAGCAGATCGTCCTGCGCGTCATCTCGCAGATCATCCGCGACTCCGACGTGGTGGCGCGCGCGACGGAGCAGGAGTTCCACGTGCTGTTGCCGGAGACGGACTTCTTCGGCGGCCTGATGTTCCTCCGGCGCGCGCTGGCCGCGGTGCACGACGAGCCCGACGCCCGGGTGCTGGAGGGCAAGGTGCCGTTCGGTTTCACCGGCGGCGCGGCCACCTTTCCGCGGGACGGCGACGACTTCGACGAGCTGCTGGTGAAGTGCCGGCAGCGCATGGACGAGCGCCGCGGCTCCCTGCACGCGCACCTGCGCCTCGAGCCGCTGTCCTTCTGGGAAGAGCTGGAGCTGCTTTTGGGGAACTCCCGGTCGCCCAAGCTGCCCGAGACGCCGGGCGAGCCGTCCCGGCGCGGCAAGGTGGCCGACGTGCTGTTCGACGAGCTGCAGGTCGAGGTGGCGCGCGACCTCTTGCGCGAGCCGCTGGCGCGCGGGCTCGTGTACGTGGGCGGCCCGTCGGTCCGCGGGGATCTGCCGATCGTCCGCGCGCTGGAGCACTCGCCTCCGGATTTCGCGCCGCGCGTGTACGTCATCGGCCGGCGGGCGGATCTCGCCGAGCACCACGCGCTGACGGCGGTGTTCATCGAGGGAGACGAGCGGCTCGCGCGGCACGAGTTCCTGATCTGGCTGGGGGACGGTTCGGCCTACGCGCTCCTGCAGCGGCGCGGCCGGGGCGCCACCTGGGGCTTCCACACGTCGGATCCGACGCTCGTCGAAGGCCTCGTCTCCAAGTTGCAGTCCGAATACGACCTCCAGCCGTACTGAATCCATGGCCCAGGCGCGCAAAGTCCTCATCGCCGATCCCGACCTCGCCGCCGCGCGATCGCTGACGCGCGCCCTGCGGGCGAAGGGTTACCAGGTGACGTACGCGCCCGATGGATCCAGGGCGCTCGAGGTGGCGGTGCTGCGGCACCCCGACGTCATCCTGTTCGATGAAGCCTGCACGCTGATCGAGGCGCGGAACTTCGTCTCGATCCTCCAGACGAACCCGCGCACCGAGGACATCCCGGTGGTGGTGACGACGACGTCGCGCGAAGTCGATCGGCTGCGCCGCTTCCGCGAGGGTCTGCTGCAGAAACCCTTCAACCTCGACGAGGTGCTCTCGCGCATCGATCACCTCTGCCGTCGGAGCGAGGCGGCGAAGGAGCTGCGCGGGGACGCGCGAGAGATCGAAGGTAGCCTGTCGCAGCTGCCGCTGCCGGACCTGCTGCAGATCCTGGCGATGAACAAGCGCACCGGGAAGCTGACCCTGCACCACGGGCAGCAGCGCGGTGAGCTGCACATCTCCGGCGGGCGGCCCGTCAATGCACGTTCGGGCGACGTCGACGGGGAGAAGGCGTTGTTCCGGTTGATCGGCTGGCGCGAAGGCAGCTTCGCCTTCGTGCCCGGCCCGCCGCCGGGGCGCGCGCGCATCGATCGCACCATGGAGGACGCGCTCCTCGAGGGCATGCGTCAGGCGGACGAGCGCGCGCGGCTCATGGGCGGGCTGCCGCCGGCGAGCCAGGTGCTGGCGCTCGTGGCCGACGCGGCGCTGCCCGTCGATCCGCACCCGGTGGCGAAGGAGATTCTGCGTGTCCTCGCGCAGCCGCGCCGCCTGTCGGAGCTGCTGGATCTCGCAGACGCGCCGGACCTCGAGATCCTCGGCGCGGTGACGACGTTGCTGCAGAAGGGCGTCATCGAGCGGCACCACGGCTCCACGGCCAACGAGGGACCGCTGCTCGGCGCCGCGGAGGTGCACGCGCTGCGGGCGCGGCTGATGCGCGGCCGCCCGGCACGCAACGCGCTGGTGGCGAAGGTGATCGTCTGCGGCGCCGGCAACACGGCGGGCCGCTGGTTCGCGCGCACTCAGCCGGGGCTGGTGCTGTCGTCGAGCGACCCTTCGTGTCTGCGGTCGTCTTTCGGGACCATCGGCCGGCTCGACGTGAGCGAGGTGCTGAAGGTGGACTTCGTGCTGGTGCCGGCGGCGAGCGCCGCGCGGCCCTTGTGGCGGCCCTTCCTCGCGACGGCGCTCGGCGCGCTGGTGATGGAGGACACCGAGCCGGTGCTGAAGCTGGCCCGCTTCTGCGCGTTCGATCTGCGTCTGCCGATCGTCGTGGCGGCGCGCGGCGCCTCCGGCGGCCTCATCACCAGCGAGCTGGTGCCGCCGGCGCTCCGGAGCGCGCCCGGCGGCGCGGCCGTGGTGGGCAGCGATCTCAACACCGCGGTGCGGACGCTGCTGCTCGCCTCCATGCAGCCACCGTCGCCGGAGATCCCCGAGTCGGTGATGACGCCGGCGCCGGTCGCGCGCGCGGGCACGCCGCCGTCAGACCGCTTCTGAGCGGCCGAGCGCCTCGGGTACGCCGGGCACGCGCAGCAGGAGCTCCAACTCGTCCTCGTCCAGGTACGCGGTGCGCGTCCCGCCGGGCCCGGAGAGCACGAGCGCGATCGTCACCACGCCGTCCCGGTCCGTCGTCCGCGTGAGCGACGGCACGCCGCCGTCCTCCCGGAGCGCAGAGAGGTCCTTCGCGAGCCCTTCGAGGCGCCGGCGAATGCGCAGGGCCTTCCGGCCTTCGGGGTTCTCGAAGGTGTGGAAGTGCCGGTTGCGGGACAGCGGGTGGCCGGGCGCGAAGAGGCGCTCGACCAGGCGCCGGACGAACGGGTCCATCGACGGGGAAGTCTAACACCGGTACCTTTGGACCGATGCGTCGCACACTCGTCGTCGCGCTCCTTGCGCTGGCCGCCTGCGAGGAGCCCCAGAAGGCCGAACAGCGGCAGAGGGTCGAGACGGTGAGCTCGCTCCTGGCGCAGGGCCGGGCCGAGGTCGCGAAGGGGCGGCCCGAGCGCGCGGTGCCGCTCTTCAAGCAGGCGATCAGCCAGCAGCCCGACGACATCTCGCTCTACCTCAACCTCGCGGAGGCCTACCGCGCGTCGGGCAACGAGACGGGTGCGGCGCTCACGCTGAAGCAGGCCGAGCAGGTGGGCGGCTCCGACCCGAGCATCAAGAGAGCGCGCGCGGACCTGTTCCTCAAGATGCACCAGGTGAACAGCGCCATCGCCGAGCTGATCGCGCTACGAGATCTCGAGCTGCTCACCGACGCGGAGATCCTCGATCTCACGCGGCTCCTCGCGCACGCCGGGCGCATCGAGGAGGCGTTCGCCACGCTGGAGAAGATCCAGGCGCGTTCGCCGGACGATCCGGAGGCGAAGGTGGCCGAGGCCGAGGTGCTGCTGGCGCGCGGCGACGAGCTGCTGGCGGCGAAGCTGATGGATCGGCTGCTGGCGGAGAACGCCGGCCTCGCGAGCGCGCGGGTGCTGCGGGCGCGGTACTTCTTCGCGAACGCGCAGCCCGAGCTGGCGCTGCAGGATCTCGACTTCCTCGCCGGCGACGACGCGAAGGCGGTGCCGGTGGTGGCGCTGCGGGCGCGGGTGCTGAACGACCTCGGCCGCAACGAGGACGCGGCCACGCTGCTCGAGCAGATCGTCGCCGAGCGGCCGAAGGACTCGGAGGTGCTGGCGCTGCTGGCGGAGACGAAGCTGCTCATGGGGCAGAGCGGCGAGGCGCTGACGCTGGTGGACCAGGTCTTGAGCGACCAGCCGAAGTGGGCGCGCGCGCTCTACGTGCGCGGCCGGGCGATGGAGGCGCAGGAGAACGAGGCCCAGGCGGCCTCCGACTACGAGGCGGCGCTGAAGACCGATCCGAACTTCGCGCCGGCGTTGTCGCGCCTGTGGCGGATCTACGACAAGCGGAAGCAGAAGGCCGACGCGATGCAGGCGCTCGAGCGGCTGTTCTTCCTCAACGAGATCAGCGCGCAGGAAAAGGTGGCGCTCGCCAGCCACTACGCCGACACCTGGGCCAACGTGGAGCGCGGGAACAAGCTCATCGACGAGGCCTTGCGCCGCGAGCCGAAAAACCCCGACTACCTGAAGATCAAGAAGAAGCTGCAGGGCGGGACGACGCCGAAGAAGAAGCCCGGCATCATCATCATGAAGCACAAGTAGCGGCGGCGGATCAGCAGTCGCAGATCGCGCCGTCGTTGGTCAGTACGACGCAGCGTTGCGGGCACTCGCGGATCGGCGTGAAGACGAGCCGCCGCACGGCGACGCAGCCCTTCGCGGGCAGGTAGCCCGGGCCCGAAACGCAGAGGTCGATCCCCGGCCACTCCTGGCGCAGCGTGAGGCCGCCGTCGGCGAACTCCCAGCCCGACAGCAGCGCCCGGCACTCAGCCCCCGGGCCGAACTGCGTGAAGCCGCCGTCGCTGTGCGGCGCCACGTCGCGAGACACGCCGGCCAGCGCGCTGCCGTCGCGCTGCGGCCCGAACTTCACCTGGTCGAAGACGGTGAAGCTGACGCCGCCGTCGGGCCGTACGCCGAGCCACTGCACGCCGCCATCGCCGGTCGCGCGCTGCGGACTGCAGCCGTCCTGGATCGTCTCCACGATCACCCGGCAGAGGTGACCGGGGAGTTCCTCGCCCTCCACGGTGGGGCAGGCGGGGAGGGCGGCGAGCGCGAGGGCGGCGAGCAGTCGTTTCCTGCGAACCGGGCCCGGAAATACGAAGGGGAACCGGCCTTTCGACCGGTTCCCCGTTGCCCAGGAGAGGACTCGAACCTCCACACTGTTGCCAGTACTAGACCCTGAATCTAGCGCGTCTACCAATTCCGCCACCTGGGCGAAGCGGGCGGGCTTGTACGGAATGCCGCCGGTGGTGTCAACGACGGAAACCGGGGCAGAGCCTGACTCAGCCAGGCCGCGTTCGCCAGCAGCCGGGCTTTCGTCGCTCGTGGGCCCTCGACGCCGCGGACGATGCCCGCCTTCCTTGCGCACGAGGCCCTGCGCGACGCGCTCCCTCACGACTGCCCAGTCGTCGCCCGACGGGCCAGAAGCCTCAACACGGGCGACCCGAGCGTCGATCTCCGCCGCCCACGCGCTCGCGGCGCCAGCGTCCGGCTCCCCGTCTGGCAAGAAGCTCCGCCGTGAGGTGCGCACGTTCCTCGGTCACCTCGGCGCGGCAGACCGTGGCCCCGGCTGAGGCCCAGCACCTCGGAGGTCAGATCAGAACTCGCCGCGTCGCCCGCGAAGCGCGAGCGCTGAAGCTCTCATGCAAACTTCGGCGGCGGCCACTTCCCTTCGGCCTCGAGCGCCTTCCGCACGTCGGGGTTCTCGTCCATGAACGCCTTCAAGGACTCCTCGGTGATCCACACCTCGAGGTCGTCCCCGCTCACCCGCGCCTGGCAGGCGAGGCGCGAGTTCGGCTTCACGTCGAACGCGAGATCCAGGCGGTCGAGCTCCATGTCCTCCTGCTCGGACAACGACTCGAGGCCCTTCTTCACCCACACGTGGCACGTCGAGCAGCCGCACACGCCGCCGCAGGAGTGGCCGACCTGCGCGCCGCACCGCTCGGCCGCGTCGAGGATCGTCGTGCCCGAGGGCACCTCGACGGCGAGCTCCTGCAGCGGGCTACGGAAGACGACCCGTGGCATGGCCTTCGAACTCCTCCATCCGGCGGCCAACGGCGGCCTTCGCGATCGCGCGATTCATGATCTTCTCGACGAAGGGCCTGGCCAACGAGTCCGTCTCGTGGATCGCCGCCTTGAGCGCCTCGTGATCCTTCGTCGTCTTCATCAGCGTCTCGAGCGTGGACAGGCTCATCTCCAGCGCGCGTCGCTCGTCCCCCGCGAGCAAGTCCCCGTTCTCCTCGAGCTGCTTGGCCGCGTCGATGAGCAGCCGCCGTGCCTCGACCTGCTGCTCGATGAGCAGCCGGTTTCGGATGTCCTCCTCGGCGTGGTCGATCGAGTCGAGCAGCATCTGCTCGATCTCCTCGTCCGTCAGCCCGTGCGTCGGCTTCACGGTGATCTGCTGCTCGACGCCGGTGGACAGCTCCTTCGCGGACACGGACAAGATGCCGTCCGCGTCCACCTTGAAGGTCACCTGCACGCGGCCCATGCCCGCGGCCATCGGCGGGATCCCTGACAGGCGGAAGTTCGCCAGCGAGCGGCAGTCCTTCACCAACTCGCGCTCACCCTGGACCACGTGGATGTCCATTCCCGTCTGCCCGTCCTGGAACGTGGTGAAGATCTGCGCCTGCGCGGTGGGGATCGGCGAGTTCCGGGGAATGATCTTCTCCGCGATGCCGCCCATCGTCTCGAGACCGAGCGAGAGGGGGATCACGTCGAGCAACAGCACCTCGTCCTTGCGCGCCTCGTTCGTCAACAGGTCGGCCTGCACCGCCGCGCCCAGCGCCACCACCTGGTCCGGATCGATGTCGTGCAGCGCCTCCTGGCCGAACAGCTCCGCAACGTACCGGCGCACCGCCGGCACCCGCGTCGAGCCGCCGACCAGCACCACGCCCTTCACGTCCGCCGGCGTCACGCCCGCGTCCTTGAGCGCGCGCTTCACCGCGAGGCCGGTCTTCTTGAGCAGCGGGTCGATCCACGCGTCGAAGTCGGCGCGCGAGACGGGGAACGAGTGGCCCTCGAAGTCCACCGTCGTCGCGTCGGCGTCCGTGAGGCGCTCCTTCGCGGCGCGCGCGGCCTGCAACAGCCCGGCGATCTGCCCCGGCGTCGGATCGGTGATGCCGCGCGCAGCGAGCACCTTCTCGACGATCGCCCGATCGAAGTCGTCGCCGCCCAGCGCCGAGTCGCCGCCCACGGCCTTCACCTGGAACACGCCGTCGACCAACTCGAGGATCGAGATGTCGAACGTCCCGCCGCCGAGGTCGTACACGGCGTAGAGGCCCTGAGCGCCCTTGTCCAACCCGTACGCCAGGGCCGCCGCCGTCGGCTCGTTCAAGAGCCGCAGCACCTCGATGCCCGCGAGCCGGCCCGCGTCCTTCGTCGCCTGCCGCTGCGCGTCGTCGAAATACGCCGGCACCGTGATCACGGCCTGCTCGACCTTCGCGGCGAAGTACCCCTCGGCGCGGCGTTTCAGGTGCCGGAGGATCTCCCCGGACACCTCGATCGGCGTCACCGGCTGCCCGCCGGAGACCTGGAAGCGGACGACGCCGTTGGTCCCCGGCACAAAGCGGTACGCGCCCAGCTTCTTCGTCTCCACGTCGCCCAGCGACTTCCCCATGAAGCGCTTCACCGACTTGATGACGTCGGTGGGGTGGTTCGCCAACTGCTCCACCGCGGGCCTGCCCACGATGACCCCGCCGTTCTGGTGGTAGTGCACGACGGACGGCAACAGCAGCGCGCCGTCGACGTCCACCGGCACGCAGACCGGCTTGCCGTTCACCACGGCCGCCACGAGCGAGTTCGTCGTGCCGAGATCGATGCCGACCACCTGGCCTTTCGGCTTCAGCGGATCGTGGATCTGCAGGTAGCCCTTCACGACATCAGCTCCTCTTCGAACGCGTCGACTTCCTCGAGGAAGCGCACGTAGTAACGGACGCGCCCCAGCGCCTGCGCGGCGGCGGGCACGTCGTCGGTCTCCAGCGCGGCGCGGGCGGTCGCGAGCGCGGCGTCGCGCGCCGAGCGGATCTCCGCGGCCATGCGGTGCGCCTCGTCGAGGTCCTTCGCGGCCTTCACGCGCTCGAGCGCCTCGCGACGCTCCATGATCTCCTCGAGGAACTCCATGGGCATCTGCAGCTTCGCCGCGGCCTGCTCGCTCTCGACGTCCACGCCCTTGAGCTTCAGCAGGTAGAACGCGCGCCGGACCGGATCGCGCAGGATCTTCACGCCTTCGTTGAGCGACGCGGTCCTCTCGGCCGCGATGCGCCGATCGCGCGCGTCGGCGCCCACCAGACGATCCGGGTGCAGCTCCATCGACAGCTCACGGAAGCGCTGCTCCAGCGCCTTCACGTCGACGTCGACGCGGCGGGGCAGGCCGAACAGCTCGAAGTGATCCATGACTCACACCGTGAAGGACTCGCCGCAGCCGCAGGAGGCCTTCTCGTTCGGGTTCTTCAGCTTGAAGCCCGAGGCGATCAGCCCCTCCTCGTACACGAGCTCGGTGCCCATCAGGTACAGGTAGCTCTTGGGGTCGACGAAGACGCGCACGCCGTCGCGCTCGAACACCTTGTCGCGCTCCTTCGCCTTCTCGGCCCACTCCAGGTGGTACGCGAGGCCGGAGCAGCCGCCGCCCTTCACCGCGATGCGCAGGCCCGCGTCGGGCGTGTTGCGCTCGGCGAGCAGGCGCTTGAGGCGCTCCACCGCGCCGTCCGTCAGGCCGATACCCTTGACGGCGGGCTTGCCGGGGGCGGGAACGGCAGGCGTCTGGGTCGACACGGTGGTGGTCATCATCACGTCCCCGAGGTGGCGTTTGGCGCGGAAGCGCCGACGGCCTGCGCGGCCTGGCCCTGGCGCCGCGCGCGCTTCTCCTGGAAGTCCTTGATCGCCGCCTTGATCGCGTCCTCGGCGAGCACGCTGCAGTGGATCTTCACCGGCGGCAGCGACAGCTCCCTGGCGATCTCCTTGTTGGTGATCTTCTGAGCTTCCTCGATCGACTTGCCCTTCACCCACTCGGTGACGAGCGACGACGAGGCGATCGCCGAGCCGCAGCCGAACGTCTTGAACTTCGCGTCCTCGATCGTCCCTTCGTCGGTGATCTTCAGCTGCAGGCGCATCACGTCGCCGCAGGCGGGGGCGCCGACGAGGCCGGTCCCGACGTTCGGGTCGTCCTTGTCCATCGTCCCGACGTTCCGGGAGTTCTCGAAGTGGTCGATGACCTTGTCCGTGTACGCCATGTCAGTTCTCCTTCAAATCAGTGGGCGGTCCACTGGACCGACTTGAGATCGATGCCTTCGCGAGCCATTTCATAGAGCGGGCTCATCTCGCGCAGCCGCGAGACGGCCTTCACGATCAGGTCGACGGCGAAGTCGACCTCCTCCTCGGTGGTGAAGCGGCCGAGGCCGAAGCGGATCGACGAGTGGGCGAGATCTTCGTCGATGCCGAGCGCGCGCAAGACGTAGCTGGGCTCGAGCGACGCCGAGGTGCACGCGCTGCCCGACGACACCGCGACGTCCTTGATGGCCATCATCAGCGCCTCGCCCTCCACGTAGGCGAAGGAGACGTTCAGGTTGCCCGGCAGCCGATGCTCCATCGAGCCGTTGATGTGCAACATGTCCAGCTTCGCCGCCAGGCCCTTCCACAGCCGATCGCGCAGGACGGTGAGGCGCTGCGCCTCGGTCTCCATCTCCGCCTTCGCCAGCTCCGCCGCCTTGCCGAACCCGACGATGCCCGCGACGTTCAGCGTGCCCGAACGCATGCCGCGCTCGTGACCGCCGCCGTCGATCAGCGGCGCGATGCGCACGCGCGGCTTGCGGCGCACGTACAGCGCGCCAACGCCCTTGGGGCCGTACATCTTGTGCGCCGTGATCGAGACGAGATCCGCCTTCGCGTCCTCGACGTTGAACGGCACCTTGCCCAGGCCCTGCACCGCGTCGGTGTGGAACAGCACGCCCTTCTTCCGGCAGAGCGCGCCGATCTCGTTCACCGGCTGCACCACGCCGATCTCGTTGTTCGCCAGCATGATGGAGACGAGCACCGTCTTGTCGGTGATCGCCGCCTCGAGCTCCGCGAGGTCGACCAGCCCGTCCTTCTTCGGCGTGAGGTAGGTGACGCGCGCGCCCGCCCGGATCGCGCCCATCCACCGCTTCAGCACGTCGTCCTTCTCGAGCTCGTGCTTGATCTCCAACGCCGCGAGCTCCTCGGGCCGCACGTCCTTGCCGGTGAGCTCCATGAGGCGCATCAGCTTCAGCTCGTCGATGCGCTCCTGCCGCTGCCGCTCGAGGCGCTTGCAGGTGTCCAGCACCGCCTTGTGCTCGGTCGCGACGGTGATGACGTGGTCGCCCTTGTCCCGGTAGAACTCGAGGACGCCCTTGATCGCCAGGTTGTCGGACTCGGTCGCGCCCGACGTGAAGACGATCTCCTTGTCCGAAGCGCCGATCAGCGCCGCCACCTGCTTGCGCGCCTTCTCCACCGCCGCCTCGGCCTTCCAGCCGAACGCGTGGTTGCGCGAGGCCGCATTCCCGAAGTCCTCCCGCAGGTACGGCTGCATCGCTTCGAGCACCCGCGGATCGAGCGGCGTGGTCGCGTGGTAGTCCATGTAGATCGGCAGCTTCATGCGGCTCCTCGAATGTGGACCGGACTGGTCCAAATTGCCTTCCTCCTTGTAACGGCCGGAAGGTGGACCCGTCAAGTCCACTATCAGTCGCTTCAAGGGCTTAGAGCCGGTTCGAGGTGATGCGACTCACGCTGGGCCGCTCGGGCCGATTCGGTGCAGGCCCGCGGCGACAACCCGTTGAAAGGACGGGGACGCAGAAAGCGGCCAGCGCGGTGCAGTGGAGTCTGGGTGCCCTCGAAAGGAGCTCCTGCATGACGCGCCCGCCCCCTTCACCGATCGTCCAGTCCGTCGCCGAACCGGAGCAGCCGACCCGGTACCACCAGGGCTGGCGCCGCGGGAAGCCGGAGGAGGATCCCGAGAAGCTCAAGCGCTGGGGTTGGATCAGCGCCAAGCCGAGCGAGTTCCTGATCCGCATGCGCGGCGGGCGCGTGCTGTCGAGCGGGCAGGGCGCGACCGTCTTCAAGTGGCCGTGGGACTCGGTGGCGATCGTCCCCACCAGCATCCAGCGGCTGCACTTCGTCGCCGACCAGATCACCCAGGAGAAGGTGGGCGTGAAGGTGACGGGCATCGCCGTGTACCGGATCGCCGAGCCCCTCATCGCGTTCCGCATGCTGAACTTCAGCTTCCCCGAGCGCGCGCAGGAGAAGCTGGCGCAGATGATGGAAGAGATGTGCGTCGGCGCCTCGCGCCGCCTCATCGCCAACCTCTCGGTGGAGCAGTGTCTCACGCGCCGCAAGGACGCGCTGTCCAGCGAGTTGGTCCGGGAGATCGCGCCGGTCGTGTCGGGCACCGGCCGCGTGGAGGACGCGACGGATCGCGGCTGGGGCGTGGTCGTCGACACCATCGAGATCCAGGACGTGCGGGTGATGAGCGCGCAGGTGTTCGCGAACATGCAGGCGCGCTTCCGCCAGGACCAGGAGCGCCTCGCGCGCGAGGCCGAGCTGGCGAAGGAGCGGGCGGTCCGCACCGACGAGACGAGCACCCAGCGGCAGCTGCAGCTCGCGCAGGTGGAAGCCGCCGAAGAGGTCCGCCGCCGCACCCAGACCGCCGAAGAGGCGGCGCGGCTCGAGAAGATCGCCAGCGACGCGCGGGTCGAGGAGCAGCGCCTCGCTCAGGAGCGCGCCACGAAGGCCGCGCAGCTCGCCGCCGAGCGCGAGCAGCACCTGGCCCGCATCGCCGTGCAGCAGGAGCTCGCGCAGCGCCGGGCCGTGGCCGAGCAGTCCGCCGCGCTCGAGAAGCTCGCCGCCGAAGCCGCGCTGCAGCAGGAACAGCTGCGCGCCGAGATGGAGGCGATTCGCCTGCGCGCCGACCAGAAGTCGCTCGAGCACCAGGCCCGCCTGGCCGAGGAGCGGCAGGAGATCGAGCTCCTGCGCGAAAAGGCCGAGGCCGCCGAGGCGCGGCGGGTGCTGGCGGAGATCGAGGCCCGCACCGTCGAGCTGGAGGTCTTGAAGCAGCAGCACCTCGCTCGGCTCGAGCTCGAGCGCGCGGAGAAGCTGCGGGAGATCGAGAACACCCTGTCGCCCGAGGTGATCCAACTGGCCGTCGCCAACAAGCTCCCGGAGCTGGCCCAGGCCTTCCAACAGAAGATGGGCGAGGTGCACGTCACCGCGGTCGATGGCGCCAACCCGTTCGGCTACGTCGCCGCCGCCGTGGAGGGCGTCATGGGCCTCGCCCGGAGCGCCGGCCTCGACCTGCCAAGGCCCGGGAAGAACGAGAAATAGCGCGATTCTCGGAAACCCCTGAAACGCCGGCCGGCTCTCTGGCATACAAGAGGGCGCATGCAGCGGATTCAGCTGATCGGATTGGCGTTGCTGGCGGCGCTCGGCCTCGCGGTCGTGCCGTCGATTCTCCCGACCGGGCCGACGACGTCCCTGGACGCGTCGGCCCTGCTCGAGTCCGGGCAGATGTGGGTCGCCGTCGGCACCATCTTCCTGGGCGGGCTCCTCACGTCGCTGACGCCGTGCGTGTACCCGCTGATCCCCATCACCGTCGGCGTCTTCGGCGCGCGCAAGGCCGACAGCCGCGGCCGGGCCTTCCTCCTCACCACCGCGTACGTCGTAGGCATGGGCGCGGTGTTCAGCGCGCTCGGCGTGTTCGCGGCGCTGTCCGGCAAGGCGTTCGGCTCGGTGCTGGGCAACAGCTGGGTGATCGTCGGCCTCGCGGTGTTCCTCGTGGTGCTGGCGTCGTCCATGTTCGGCGCCTTCGAGCTCGCGCTGCCGACGGGGCTGGCGACGAAGCTGAACAACGTGGGCGGCGGCGGCGTCATCGGCGCGCTGCTCATGGGCAGCGTCGCGGGCTTCCTCGCGGCGCCGTGCACCGGACCGGTGCTGACGGGCGTCCTGGCCTGGGTGTCGCGCACGCAGGACCCGGTGGTCGGCGCGGGCCTGTTGTTCACCTACGCGCTCGGCATCGGCGTGCCGTTCTTCCTGATCGGCGTCTTCACCGTGCGGCTCCCGAAGGGGGGCGTGTGGATGGAGTGGGTGAAGAGCGTCTTCGGCATCGCGCTGCTGGCGCTCGCGGCCTCGTACCTGCGCGACGCCTTCGCCCCGTTCGGCGGGCTGGTGAACGCCGCGGCGACGGCCCTGGGCACGGGTGGGTCGGTCGCGCTCGCCGCGGTGCTGGCCTTCGTCGGCGTGGCGATCGGCGCGGTCCACCTGTCCTTCAAGGACGGCAGGCAGTGGCTCCCCAAGGGCCTCGGCGTCACGGCGCTGCTCGTCGCGTTCCTCGTGCGCATGGCCAGCCCCGCGCCGGCCGTGCAGCCCGGCGGCGAGGAGTCCTTCACCTGGCACCTGACGTTCGACGCGCACAAGACGAACTCGGCCGAGCCGTTCGAGACCGCGCTGGCGCAGGCGAAGCACGACTGCAAGCCGGTGCTGATCGACTTCTTCGCCGACTGGTGCGCTGCCTGTAAGGAGCTCGACCAGCACACCTACGTCTCGAAGGAGGTCGCCGCCGAGTCGCAGCGCTTCGTGCGCATCAAGGTGGACGGCACCGAGGATCACGCCGTGCTCGAGGCGCTGTACGAGCGCTTCGGGATCCAGGGCCTGCCCACGGTGGCCTTCGTGGATCCGATGGGCCGGGTGCTCGACAGCCCGCGCGTCACCGGCTTCCTGCCTCCGGAGAAGTTCGTGAAGGAGATGCGGAAGGTCGCGATCGCCACCTGTTCGGCTTCGCCCTGAGGCCCCCCGGCGGTCGAGAACCCCGCCGGAGGGCCGCACATGCACCGGCCGTGGACCGCGCTCGCGCTGTTCGTCCCGGTCGCCGCCGGCGCCGCCGATCGGCCGAGCGAGGTTGGCGTCGGGCGCGAGGAGATGATCTTCACTCCGGGGCTGCAGCGGGTCGCGATCGACGAAACGGCGATCCTGATCCTGGCGCTGAAGGAAGGCTGGCGCATCGTGCATGATGCGTCGATGTGAAGCCCGTCCTCGCCCTCGCTGCGACGTTCCTGGTCCTCGGCTGCACGCACCCCGCGATCGCGCTCGTTCCGCAGCTGGGTGACGGCGGCGATGGCGGTTTCATGACGAGCGACGCGGGCGCGGGAGACGCCGGCCTCGCGTGCTGCGCCCAGTGGGGCAACCCGCGCGTGGCCGGGCCGCTCGGTGACGCGGAGCTGGTCGAGCTGTCAGGGCTCGTCGCCAGCCGCTCGCAGCCCGGCGTCCTGTACGCGCACAACGATTCGGGCGACTCGGCGCGCTTCTTCGCGCTGTCCACCACCGGCGCCGCGCTGGCGCGCTTCACGCTGTCCGGCGCCACCGCCCGCGACTGGGAAGACATCGCGCTCGGGCCCTGCGACGCCGGCGCCTGCGTGTGGCTGGGCGACATCGGCGACAACGCCTTCGTCCGCACCGACTACGCCGTGTTCCGCGTGGTGGAGCCGCAGGTGCCCCCGGACGGCGGCACCGTGGACGTGGCGTGGGAGCGCTTCGCCTACGAGTTCCCCGACGGCGAGAAGCACAACGCGGAGTCGCTCTTCGCGCACCCGGTGACGGGCCGGCTGTACCTCGTCACCAAGGAGAACCTGGGCCCCAGCCAGGTGTACCGGTTCCCCGAGCCGCTCAATGCGCAGGGCGTCAACGTCCTCGACTACGTCACGACGCTGTCCGTGCCTACGGCCGTGGACGGCCGCCTCACCGCCGCGGACGTGAGCCCCTGCGGCGACTCGATCCTCCTTCGCCTGTACAACCGGCTCGTCGAGCTGAAGCTGCCCGCCGGCGAGACGAACTTCGAGCGGATCTTCGGGGCGACGCCCGTCGACGTGCCCGTCGCCAACGAGCCGCAGGGCGAGGCGGTCGCGTACTCCGCCGACGGGCGCACCTTCTTCACCGCGTCGGAGAAGCTGATCGATCCAGTCCAGCTCAACGAGAGCCGCTGCCGGTGAGCCGCTGGAAGTCACCGCTGGGTCGCGTGGCGGCGCGCGTGGTGCAGGCGGTGGCGCGGGCAGGCAGCACGCCCGAGCGACCGCTCAACGACTTCGAGCGCCGCATCCTCGAGCCGGTCTTCGAGGTGTCGATCCGCTGGGCCGACGTGCGGCTCCGAGAAGGCGTGCGCGGGCTGCTCAACCTCAGCGCCCGGGCCTTCGTCATCGAGAACACCATCTTCCTGCCGAAGGACTACCTGCCGCTCCCACCTGCGCTCCTGGTGCACGAAGCGACGCACGTGTGGCAGTTCCAGCACGGCGGGCACGCCTACATCGCCGACTCACTGCACGCGCAGTTCCTCGGCGACGGCTACAACCTCGAGAAGGCGCTTTTGCAGAAGAAACCGTGGGAAGCGCTCAACTGCGAGCAGCAGGCCACGCTCCTCGAGGAGGCCTTCGCCCAGAGCTGCTTCCACGGCCGGCCCTTCGTGGTGCGCGGGCGTGACTACACGCCGTACTTTGAAGAGGCCATTGCCCAGGTGCGGCGCGGGGAGGGCGCCTCGTTTCACGCCTTCCCTCGGCCTGGCGAGTAGCGCCGCGCTGATGGCTGGTGATCGACCCCGCCACAACGCGGCCGACCTCCTCGCAGGGCAGGTTCGACGCGGCGACGCCGTCACGCACCGCTCTGGAGCTGGTCGACACCCGGCGCTTCGGGCTGCGCCTCCGCTTCAGCGGTGAGGCACTCACTGGCAGAGCTTCGCGGCGTTGCACGTGCCCGGCTTCACCTGTCCGCCCATATTCAGGTACGTGCACGCCGTGCCCTGCGGACAGTCGGCGGAGTCGGCGCAGTCGGTCTTCCCGTCGCCGTCGTTGTCCTGACGATCGTCGCAGGTCGTCTCGCTGGCCATGCCCATGGCGCAGCGGCAACCCGCGCCGCCGTCGGGGTTGCAGGACGCCATGTCGCAGTTGGCTTCGGCGCAGTCGAGGAGCCCGTCGCAGTCGTTGTCCACGCGGTCGCGGCACAGGCCACCCGAGGGCCCCTCGTCCACCGGGGCGCCGCCGTTGCACTGGCACGCCGACGCGGCGCAGGTGCGCGTGGTGCCCGCCTGACAGGCCTTTCCTTCGCAGTCCGGGTCAGCGCAGTCGGTGGCCGTGTCCTGGTCGTTGTCCGCCGAGTCGGCGCAGCCGGTCTCGGTGGGCTTCAGGTTGGCGCACACGCACCCGCCGTCGAAGCAGCCCGCGCCGGCGCAGTTGCTGTCGGCGCAGTCCGCCTGTCCGTCGGCGTCGTTGTCGGCGCCGTCGTTGCAGTTCCGCTCGGCCCTCTGGAGCGCCTGGCACTGGCACCCCGGCCCGCACGAGGACAGGTTGCAGCCGGGATCCGCGCAGTCCGTCTTGCCGTTGGTGTCGTCGTCGACGCCGTTGTCGCAGTTGGCCTCGCCGGGCGTGACGCAGGCGCCGGCGACGCAGACCTGCCGCGCGTCGCAGAGGCGGCCGCACGTGCCGCAGTTGTTCGGGTCGCCGAGGAGGTCGAACCCCTCGTCGATCTGCCCGTCGCAGTCGTCGTCCAGCTCGTTGCAGACCTCCTGCGGCCAGGTGTCCGCGCCGTCGACGAGCCCGTCGCAGTCGTTGTCTTTGCCGTCGCCGCACACCTCCCCGCCTGACGGCAGGCAACACGCGCCGGCGCCACCTGACCGCGCGGTGCACACGTAGCCGTCGCCGCCGCAGTCGCCGTCGGACGTGCAGGTGTAGCGGACGTCGTCGGTGAACGTGACGCGGCACGCCACGCCCAGCAGCACGCCCGCCGTGAGCACGAAGCGCAGCGTGCGGTGTCCCGCCATCGCTAGAACGTCCCTCCGAGGCCCAGCATGGCCCCCGTGGCGGTGGCCGGCGCCTCACCGGGTTCCACGGTGGCCGCGCTCGCGGTCGGCGTGAGGAAGAGCCACACGCTGCCGCCGACGATCGCCGCCGCGCCCACCCCGACGAAGATGTTCGCGAGCAGCGCCTGCGTCGGCGCCGACTTGGCGGCGCTGCGGGTGACGTCGACCGGGTCGCCACCGGCGTTCACCTTGTTCTGCGTCGCCATCGCCAGCTGTCCGAAGGCCACGCCGACGCCGATCGCGGCCGCGCCGGCGATCGCCACGTAGAGGCCGGGGCGCTGGTACAGCGGCGTGCCCGCCGCCTCCTGCTTCACCCCGACCGGGGGCGGCGCCTCGAGCGCCTTCGCCTTCAACGTCACCTTCACGGTGGCGGTCTGCAGCGGCTCCACCTTCACCGTCTCTTCGAACGGCTCGAAGCCGGCGACCGCCACCTTCACCACGTGGTTTCCCCGCTGGACGATCGCCTCGAAGCTGCCGATGCCCGCCTCCACACCGTCGATGGTGGCGGCCGCGCTGGCCTCGGGCGAGTCCACGGAGATCTTCCCGTTCGGCGTCGCCAGCTTCGCCATGGACGACTTGAGGAAGCCGGAGATCTTCTTGATGAACTCGCGGTCCTTCTGCGCCTGGCTCTTGCCCGACACACCGAGGAAGGTGCGCTCGGCCTTCTCGCCGGAGTCCTGCTCGAGCGTGAGCAGCTCGCTGAAGCCGGGATCGTACCCGAGGATCGTCACCGTGCTGCCAGGACCCGCCTTCGCGACCGTCACGCGCACCACGCGGTGCACCTTCAGTTGCTTCGCGAGAGCCTCGAAGCAGCCCCAATCGTCGCAGCCGAGCGCCTTGCCAGCGTCGCCCTCGAGGGTCTTCGCCACCAGCGACGGCTCCATCACCGTCTGGAAGTCGTCGCCCTGCGCCAGCTGCTTGAGCAACTCCGCCTCGAGCTGCTTCGCGCGGCCGGCGCTGACGTCCTCCTTGTCGGCCGCGGTCACCGACAGCACCGCCAGCGTGGGGCGCAGCTCCAGCGGGGGCTTCGGGGGCTTCTCTTCCGACAAGTCGAGCTCGAAGTCCTGGCCGAGCGCGGGCGCGGCGAGGAGGACGGCGAGGGCGGCAAGGGCGACTGAGCGGTTCACCTGGTCTCCGGGACAAAGGGACGAATGCGTTCGACGATTTCGGAAGCGGGGCGCGAGCCGGGGCGGAGCTTCTTCTCCTGCTCGACGAGGTAGCCCTTGTCGAGGAGGTACGAGAGCGCGTTCTCGAGGGTGGGGCGGGACAGCGCCTCCGCGGCGGTGATCGTCCCGGCGAGGTAGTCGGCGCGCCCGGCCTCCAGCGCGCGCTTCAGGAAGTCCTTCCTGTCGAGGCCCGCCCCGGTGACCTCAGCGACGGTGCGCGCGGCCAGCAGGTACGACTCGAGGAGATCCCGCAGCAGGTCGGCCAGGAACTGGACCAGCGGACGAGCGTGGGCCTCCGGCGCGAGCCGCACGTGGCCGTTGTCGACGATCACGAGGCTGAGCGTCAGCAGGTGCTCGAGCGTCTCGTCGAAGATGTGCTCGAACGTCTTGCCCACCGGGTAGAGGAACTCGAACTTGAACAGTCGCGAGAGGAACAGCGCGCGCTCGCGGACCACCTCGAGCGCCGACTCGCTCTCGTTGGCAAGCAGCGCCGCGCAGACGATCGTGCGGCCCGCCACCAGGTTGATGAGCGTGTTCTTGTAGAAGGACAGCTCGCTGCGGCGCTCGTCCTCCACCTGGTAGATCGGCTCGCCGCGCGCCTCGACGATGCGCACGAAGCCCTCGGACGCGAACATGTGCATCGCGTCGGAGATCGCGCCCAGCACGATGGGTGACGACGGCGCGTTCTCGAGCTGCCGCGACAGCGGGGCGCCGAGATCGCCCGCGATGCGGCGGAGCAGCACGATGCGATCGGTCAGCTCCCGGACCGACACGCCACGGCGGCGGTGGGCGAGCAGGGCGGACGCGAGCAGCGCGTGGGGCGTCACCGTGGACACACGGCTGATGCCGTACATCACCCGGTGCCCGAGCGCGCGAACGAGGCCCTTCTTCTGCTCCTCCGTGGTCGTCGCCGGCTCGACGTGGCGCTCCTTCATCAGCTCGGCGAGGGAGACGGGCTCGTCGAAAGTCAGGTAGATGCGCCCATAGTTCTCGGTCAGCACCTTCGGCGCGGTGAGCAGCGCCTTGAGATCCTCCGGCTTCTTCTCGCCGCCCTTGAGCTCGGCGCTGTAGCTGCCGCCCTCGACCACCTTCTCGTAGTCGATCGCCGCCGGAACGAAGAGCAGGTCGTTGCGTGCGCCCTCGAGCACCGCGTCGACGAGCCAGGTGAACATGCCCAGCTTCGGCTGCAGCAGCTTCCCGGTGCGGCTGCGGCCGCCTTCGGGGAAGAACTCGTGGTGAATGCCGTCGTGCACCAGCTTCTTCAGGTACGCCTTGAAGGTGGCCTGGTACAGCGGATCGCCCTTGAAGCTGCGCCGGAGGAAGAACGCGCCCCCGCGCCGCAGGAAGGGCCCCAGGGGGAAGAAGGACAGGTTGGCGCCCGCGGCCACGAGCGGCACGGTGTACCCCCGCTGCCAGAGCACGTAGCTCATGATCAGGTAGTCGATGTGGCTCTTGTGGCTCGGGGTGATCACCACCGGCGCCTTCGCCGCCGCGCGCATCGCGCGCTCGAGCCCCGCCTCGTCCACCTCCACGCCGTCGTAGATGCGGTTGAAGATCAGGTGAAGCGCTGGCGCGGCGAAGCCCACCACCGTCGGGCTGTAGCGCGCGGCGATCGCGTTGAAGTTCCGGCGCGCCTCCCGCTCGACGCTGGACGGCGAGCGGCCCTTCTGTCGGGCCACCTCCGCCACCGCCTGCTGGAAGACGCGGTCGCGCATCGCCTCCTCGATGAGGCGATCGACCGGCTTGCGGGGCGGGCCGAAGACGGCGCGCGTCTCCCGCGACAGGTGGTGGCTGAGCGCGCTGCGTACCTTGCGGGCGATCACCGCGGTGTCGGCGCCCTCGGACTCCTCGATGAAGCGCTTGAGGTTGATCGGCTCGCCGACGCGCAGCTGCGCGCGCCGGAAGTTCCGCATGAAGGTGCCCACCGAGTGCAGGAAGCCGGGCGCCTCGGGGCTGCCGAAGATGCGATCGAAGACGCTCGGCGTGACCTTCTGCTGCCACTTCTCCCAGAGCAGCAGCTCCGGCACGAGGAACAGCGGCCTGTCCCAGCTCTTCGCCAGCGCGACCAGCGCCGGGAAGGGATCTTCCCGCGTCTCCCGGCCGCGCGCCGTGTTGAAGGCGCTCTCGCGCAGGAAGACGAGCCCGCTGCCGCCCTGGCGCCGCGCGTAGGTGAAGCGCACGTCGAACTCGCCGCGCTGCGCCGCCAGCGTGAAGGGGCGGGTGAACCACCGCCGCAGGTTCACCACCGCGCGCACCGGCGGTAGCCCGTGCCGCACCATGGCCCAGTCGAGGTACAGGTAGTTGATCCACGCGGTGGTCCGCATCACGTGGACCACGAAGCCCTGGTGGCTCAGCGACTTGAGCTGATCGATCGACGACTGCGGGAAGCGCACCGGCTCGAAGTAGTGATCCGCCAGCGCCCGGCCGATGGGGCCGAACTCCTGCCGCAGCTGCCCCGGCACGAACGGCTCTCGCGTGGTGAGGGCGTCGCCAGCCACGCGCCGATTGTCCGCAAGGAAGCCCCTGAGAACCAAGGACGAAATGGTTTGTCGGTGTCACGCCGACACCGCGCGCTCACGCAGCGCGTCGTACGGCGGAGGGCGCGAGGCGGCGCATCCAGGCGCGGAAGGTGGCGTGCGGCTCGTCGAAGCGATCCTCGAAGAGCGCGCGGACCTCCTGCCGGGACACCTCGCCGCGGGAGAAGGCCTTCGCGAGCGCGTCGCCGAGCAGGTAGCCCAGCGCGTGGCTGACGCCGTTGAAGAGCGACAGCGGCGCGAGCGGCAGGAGCCGCCGGCTGGTGCGTTCGTCCCCGGGGAGGGCCGAGGCGAGGGCGAGCACGAAGGCGGCCACGCGCTGCGCCTCGCCGGCGCCGCCGGACTTGAAGGTGTGGGCCCACTCCTCGAGCGAGGTGCACCGGCGCGCCGGGTTGACGAGCCGGCTGCCGAAGAAGCCCAGCGCCTCCTCGAGGCAGCGCGCCCAGAAGGCCTCGTCCCGCGGGCGTTCCCGCGCCATCGCGTCGCCGACGGCGAGGTAGCGCACGCAGTGGGCGGCCTCCTCGGCGGCGTGGTTCAGCGACAGGCTGGCCAGCCACGCGGCCTTCGCCCGGGGGATCCACGCGCTCTCGCGGCCCAAGACGTGCCGGCGCAGGTGCGCCAGCTCCGACGAGGTGAAGCGCCCGCGAGCCTTGAGCTGCTCGAGGGCGCCCAGGTCGGCCGCCGTCAGCACCGCCACGTCGTCCAGCGCCGCGCCGACGCGCACGCCCGTCAGCCGCCCAATGTCGCGGGCGAGGTGGCGGAAGGTCTGCCCCAGGCCGCGCTCGGCGATGGGCGCGTCGCCGGACTCCGCTTCCACGTAGTCGAGGAAGCTGCGCTGGCAGACGACGGGCGAGGCCGAGAAGACGCACAGCTCCGCGTCCGACAGCTCCACCGCGCGCGCCGTCTCGGCGAGGCCCGCGCGGGCGAGCCGCCACCAGGCGCCCTCGGCGTTCTGGTACACGACGAGCTGCTTCACCGCCCCACGGCCCAGCTCCCGCTCGACGGCGCGGGGGAGGTGGCCGGGCGCGACGTGGAACTGGCCGATCAGCGACAGCACCAACGGGCGGTCGGCAGCGCGGGCGGCCTTCGCGATCCGCTGCGCTGCGTACTCGTCGCGCACGGACAGCGACCGGGGGCCGGTCGCCCGGCGATCGATCGCCACGACCTCGAGGTGGTGCCGCCGCGCAAGCTCCAGGATCGGCTCGAAGCCCGGCCAGATGTCGAACGGCCCGCGGTACGGGTGGCCGATGCGCTCGAGGAAGGTCCGGCTCTTCAGCCGACCCGCGAGGAAGGCGTCCAGCGTGGCCTGGTGCCGACCTTCGACGAACTCCAGCGCCAGCACGACGCGGCGGCGACCGGACAGCGCGTGGCGCACGAGCTCGAGGTACGTCTGCTGGGCGAGGCGCAGCGTGTGGTAGTCCCCGACGTGGACCACGTCCGCCAAGGCGATGCGGCGGTGCACCTCGTCGAGTTCGATGACGCGGCGGTAGGAGCGGGTGGCGCGGCGGTAGCGCGCCTCGTACGCCCGGAAGGCCGGGGACGCGCCCTGGACGCGAGCGGCGATCTGTTTCTGCTGGTGCTGGTACAGGGAGCGCTGCAGCGTCAACGACGAGCGCATGGGCGGGCGAAACGGTCCCACGCGCGTCCCCGGGCGGCAAATTTCCTGACTTGCGTTCGGCGCGTCTTTCATTCGACCATCGCGCGTACGTGCGGACGGCTCCCCTGCTCGGTCTCGGCCTGGCCCTCGTCGCGGGCGCGTCCGCCGCCGACTCGCGCGTCATCTTCCTCTACACGCCGCCGGTCGAGGCGCCGATGGGCGCGCCGTTCAAGATCGAAGGAAACCTCGCGGGCGGCTCGTTCGCGCACGTGGTGGCGAAGGTGCGCGGGCCCGGCGAGCCCTGGGAGGACTACGAGCTGTCGCTGCAGTACGGCGATCTCTACCGGGCGACGCTTCCGGCGTCGCGCATGGTGCCGCCGGGGATCGAGCTGTACATCGAAGGCGTCTCCCCGTCCGGCAGCGCGACGCCGCTGTTCGCCACCGCCGCGCGGCCCGCGCGGATCATCATCGTCGGCGACGCGGCGACGGACGACGGCGAGAAGAACCCGTACGCCGCCACTGACGAGCCCGCTCCGGAGAAGCCGAAGAAGAAGCCGAAATGCAAGAAGGGCCGCAGGTGCAAGGAGGAGCCGGCCAAGCCCGAGCCCGTGAAGGACTCGCCGGCGACGACGCCGCCGGACGGGCCCGACGCGGGCACCGCGCCCGTCGCCGAGTGGGTCGACACCTCGGACGCGCCGACGGACCAGACGCCGGACAGGCCCGAGAAGCCGGAGCGACTTCTTGAGAAGGAGGACAAGGCGCCCCCCCGGGAGCGGCACGTGGAGAAGGCGCCGCCGCCCGAGCGCCCCGAGCCCCGGCAGCGGACCGCGCTGGAGGACGAGCTGGCCGTCTACGGCGCCGAGGCCCCGTCGGGCTTCGTGCAACGCCTCGATGAGCGCACGCGCACCAGCGTGCTGGCGCCGGTCGTCCTCACCGCCGCGCAGCTCAAATCGCTGGGCGTGCGCTACGTGCAGGAGGCGATCGATCTCCTGCCCGGTCTCTCGGTGAGCCGAGATCTGCAAGGCTTCTACCGGGTGGCGGTGCGGGGCCTGCGCAACGACGCCGAGGTGCTCTTCCTCCTCAACGGCCAGAGGCTGAACCACTTCTACGACGGCAAGGCGCTCTTTACGCTGCCGGTGGACAACCTGGTGCGGATCGAGGTGATCCGCGGCCCGGCGACCGCCGACGTGGGGCCGGGCGCCTACCTCGCGGTGGTGAACCTGGTGACGTTCGACCAGGAGGGCCTGCGCGCGTCCTTCACCGGCGGCAGCTTCGACGCCTTCGACGGCCACCTGGCGGGGAACGAGAAGTTCGGCGCGTTCCGCATCACCGGCGACGCCGACGTCGCCAGCCAGTACGGCTACCGCCGCGACTACGGGAAGGACGGGCTGGATCCCGCCGGCGCGACGCCGCGGCCCAAGCACACCAAGGACACCCGCTTCCTGGTGAACGTCGGGCTCGGGCTGGGGCTCGAGACGGGCGCGGGCACCTTCGGGCTGTCCGGCCGCTTCATGCTCGAAAACCGCAGCGCGGTGCTGGGCCTCTTCGACACCGTCGGCAACGACTCGGCGCTGACCTGGCAGTCCATCGACGTGGCTGCGGCCTGGTCGAAGTCGCTGGGCGAGTTGGGCGGGGTGTCGGCGCGGCTCTTCGTCGATCAGCAGGACACGAACCGCCTGTGGCAGCTGACGTACCCGGGCTACCAGGCCAGCGCGGCCAACCCCGCGACGCAGTTTCCCGATGGCATCCGCGAGCAGATCGTCGTGGGCGGCCGCACCATCGGGCTGTCGGGGCGCGCGGAGCTCAACCTGCCGGCGAAGAACCTGCTCGTCGCCGGCCTCGACTTGCAGCTCAAGTCGATCTCCAACTACGCGTACCTCGCGAACTACGCGCCGGGCACCAACGTCAACGTGGGCTCGCTCGAGCGCCCGCCGGGCCTGCGCTACCCGACGGAGAACGGGCAGGGCGGTCGCGGGCCCGCGGCGGATCGCTTCGGCCTCGGCCTCCACGCGTCGGACACCTGGACGCCGATCGATGCGCTGTCGATCCAGGCGGGTCTCCGCGTCGACTTGACGCAGCTGCCGACGGCCGACGCGACCGGCGCGTGGACGGGCAGCGCCATCGTCCCGGCCATCGGGCCGCGGCTCGGCCTCGCGGTGACGCCTTCCAACGCGCTCGTCTTCCGCGGCCACTACGGCCGGTCCTGGCGCGCGCCCACCGTGCAGGAATTGGCCGAGACGATCCCCAACAGCGACTCGAACCAGGGCCGCGCCGTCGGAAACCCCTCGCTGCAGGGCGCGTACGTGGACGCGGTCGAGGGCGGCGCGGAGTACCTGCAGGGCCTGGGCGACGCGAAGCTGCGCCTCAAGGCGAACGCTTTCTTCGAGAAGCTGTCGAACGCCATCACGCTGGTGGACACCACCGGCAACCTGGCGCCGTACTCCAACCGGCCCCTGGGCGTGCAGAGCTACGGCGTCGAGGGCGAGGCGCGGCTCGAGGTGACCCAGCGGGGCGTCGCGTGGCTCAACGCCAGCTGGCAGCGCGCCGAGGACCTGGGCACGCCGGCGTCGGGCCGCCTGCTGACGGACACGCCGCAGGTGCGCCTCAACGCCGGCTTCAGCCTGCCGCTCGGGCCGTGGCTCAACGTCGACGTCGTCACCCGGTTCGCGTCGGAGCGGCGCAACAACAGCCGCTCGGTGCTGGAGCAGATCCGCCGCTACACGCTGCCGGCCTCCACGCTGGTGAGCGCGCAACTGCGCACCGAGCCGCTGTTCGATCACCTCGAACTGGCGGTGATGGGCCAGAACGTCTTCACCTTCGACTATGCTGACGACGTCCCCCGGCCGGACCGGATGCCGGGCGGCGTGCCGCGGGAGTCGATCCTCGTGTTCGGGACCGCCCGGGTGATTTTCTGATGCTGCGCGCGCTCCTCCGCCTGTCGCTGGTGGCTCTCGGCGCCCTCGCCGTGCTGCCCGGCTGCATCGCGTACAACGACACCTGCCAGGCGCTCGTCGACAACCCGAACGAGCGCGTCGCCTTCATCGCGAAGGGGACCGAGGTATGGCTCGATCGGCCCAACGCGCGCCACGCCAACAACGCGATCGGCCAGCAGGCCGCCGACGCCTTCGTGTGGGTCTACCGCGACACGGATCGGCCGGTGGACTTCGCGGTGGTGAACGGCGGTTCGATCCGCGCGGAAGGCCTGTGCGTGACGCGCAACATCCTCCGCGAAGGGCCCCTGTCGAACGGCGTCCTGCACGAAATCCTCCTCTTCGAGAACCCCGTCATCGCCGTCGATCTCTCCGAGGAGCAGGTGGTGGCGATGTTCGAGCACTCCGTCGAGCGGCTCTTCGCGACGCCAGCGCCGATCGCCTCGCCGTCGGGGCAGTTCCTCCAGGTGTCCTCGGAGGTGTCGATGGACGTGGACTGCTCGCAACCCGCGGGCAGCCGCGTCACCTCGCTCACCATCAAGGGGAAGGCGCTGCAGCGGCCGGGGCGGCCCATCGAGCAGGCGAAGTTCCGCTTCGCATCCTCGTCCTTCATCGTCAACGGCGGCGACGGCTACTCGATGATCGCGGAGACCAGCACGGATCCGTCGCGCAACCCGGCGCAGGCCAAGCGCTTCGGCGGCATCGACTCGAACATCGCCGCCGAGTACCTGAAGCAAAGCCCGGCGAACCAGTCGGTGGAGAACGGCCTGCGCGTCGACGGCGCGCGGGTCCGGTTCACCAATTGCTCGACGCCGAGCCGCCCAGCGAATTGACGACACGACAACGCCCTCCGCGGCGCGAGACCGGGGAGGGCGGGGAGGGGACCACGCGGGCCGGGAGCGGCTTCAGTCGTCGTTGGCGTTCGCCGGATCCAGCACCTCGCTCGGCGACGGGATCCGCTTCAGGTCAGCGCGCGCGATCTTCCAGGCCTGCTGGACGATCCACGAGAGCGAGCGGTCCTGCCGCTCTGCCTCGCGCTCGATCTCGACGAGCATCTCTTCCGGGAAGTAGAGCGACTGCTTCCGGTGGTCCGTGGTCGCCATCAGCGATCCTCGCGGGGATCCGGCGCGCCGGCGACGTCATTCACCGCGGGGAAGGCCTTGATGCGGTCGCGCGCGATCTTCCACGCCTGCTGCACGACCCACGAGAGGGACCGGTCCTGCCGGTTCGCCTCTTCCTGAATCTCCTTCAGCATCTCCTCGGGGAAGTACAGGGACTGCTTGCGCTTGTCGGTTCCAGACATGTGGGGATCTCCGCGGGTACGACGTCGTGACTTCGTAAGCTCGCGTTTATCCGACACTCACCGACGGGGGTCAACCATTTCCCCCACGCGCGCACACGGGTAGAACCGGCCGTCGATGCGGACCTTTCGGCTCCTGTTCGGCTTCGCGCTCGCGCTGTCGGTGGCGGGCTGCACCTGCAAGCAGACGGTGAACAGCATTCTCCCGTCGCTCGGCGTGACGCCCGCCGGCGTGGACTTCGGCCCGGTGAAGGTCGGCGCCACGGCGGTCCGCACGGTGAAGCTGGCCGCGCGCACGCAGACGGCGGTGACGATCTCCTCGGTGAAGATCGAGGGCGCCGGCGCCGCGGCCTACACGCTCGGGAGCGCGCCGACGCAGGTCGCCGCGCTGGGCGAGGCGTCGCTGACGGTCGCCTTCGCGCCCGCCGCGCTCGAGGCGTACCCGGCGACCCTGGTGATCGCGAGCGACGATCCGGATCGGCCCACGACGCGCGTGGCCCTGGCCGGCGAGGGCGCCAAGCCGATCCTCGAGGTGACGCCGACGTGCGAACCGAGCCTCAACTGCAAGGGGACGGTGACGGTGACGCCGGCGGCGATCGACTTCGGCGCGGAGCCGAAGGAGCGGCTGCTGCCGATCCCCGAGACGGCGCTGCCGACGGTGGTGGTGGTGAACGCCGGGCCGGTCGAGCTGACGGTGACGAGGCTGGCCGTGGAGGGCGCCGACGCCGCGGCCTTCACCTTCACCGGCGTGCTGGAGCCCGGCGGGAAGATCCTCGGCGCGAGCGAAGGCTTCAACGTGCCGATCCGCTTCACGCCCACCAGCGAGGCGCAGACGAGCTACGCGGCCGAGCTGGTGATCGAGTCCGACGACGCCGACCGCCCGCGCGTGACGGTGGCGCTCGCCGGCACCCTGCGGCCGAACCTCCCGCCGGAGGTGTGCGCCAACCTGGTGCGCGTGGTGCCGCCGGTGACGGGCGACGGGCCGCGCGACTACAGCTCGGGCGCCGAGTGGGACTCGCTGCGGACGCCGCCCTCGATGGGCTACGACTTCACGGCGACGCGGGACGTGAGGCCGGGTGACCTGGCGATCTTCTCCGCGCATTCGCCAGGCGACGTCACGAGTGCCTGCAGCTTCGATCCGGAGGACGGGCGCACCTCGCTCACCTACGCGTGGCGGCTCATCACCGCGCCGCCCGGCGCACAGAGTCTGGCGCTCGCGGGGGCGGCGACGTCGCAGGTGCAGCTGCGCCCGGTGGTGACGGGCGACTACGTGCTCGAGCTCACGGTGGCCGACGTGCAGATGCACGCCACCACGGTGACGATGCGCTTCGCCGTCGCCGTGAAGGAGGATCTGGTGGCGCAGCTGCAGTGGAGCGGCGCCTCGGACGTCGACCTCGACGTGCACCTCGTGCGCCCCTCGGCCGCGGATGGCGGCACCTTCAGCGGCGCGTTCGACTTCTTCGCGCACGGCGCCTCGGGCAAGACGTCCGGTGACATCAACGGGTACGCGGTCACCACGCAGCGGGCGATGCCGGGCGCGGGCTTCGACTTCGACTGGGGCCAGGCCGGCTCGGCGGACGATCCGCGCCTCAACGTCGACGACACCGGCTCCGGCGCGCTGCTCGAGAACGTGTCGCTCAACTACCCGGAGAACGACGCCGCCTGCGCGACGGCGAACTGCCGCTACAAGGTGCTCGTCCACTACTTCAAGGACGCGCGGAACCACTCGCCCACGGGGTGCTTCGTCGACGGCGGCGCCGGCTGCCTCGACGGAGAAGCGTGCGGCTGCGGCGCGCAGGCGCGGTGCGTGGCGGACGGCGCGCCGATCGGCGACGCCGGCGTCGGGGCTGGCAAGTGCTTCCCACCGCCGAGGCCGGTGGTGCGCCTCTTCTTCCGCGGCAGCGCGACGCCGGCTGCGATCATCCCGCTCGACAGCCTCATGCCGCCCGACGAGCTCGTGGTCGGTGCGCCGTGCCACATGCTGTACGTCGCGGACGTCGAGTGGCCCGCGAAGTCGGCGATCGGCTCGCTCCCGGACGGCGGCACGCCACCGCCCGTGGTGGAGGTGAAGGGGGTGGACGTGTCCGGACGCGTGGTGGCGCCGCTCCTCTCGCGCTTCGGCTGGCGGCAGACCGGCGGCAGCTTGCAGTGCAGCCCCGACGTCACGTTGGGCGGGGTGCAGTGGTACGCCGAACAGCCGCGCTGACGCGCTCGGGGTGGTGGCCGGCGGGTGAAGGAGCGGCTGCTCCGCCGGCCACGGAGCACCCAGAAAGAGGGACGGGCCGACCGAAGTCGACCCGACCCGTGAGCCCAGAGGGGGAGGGGGGGACCCCTGGGCCCAACACTGAAGCCTGCATCGCTGTCAACCCGGTCTTCCTTCACGCATTCCCCAGACCGGAGCGATTGTTCAGTGCAATCATAGAGTCCCCCCCCAGGGGCGGCAACTCGCCCCTCCCCACCCAGGTTGACCGGTGCCAAATCCAGAGGAACATCCATCGGTTACGCGGTTCGAGCGGGAGTTGGAGCGCGCGGTGCGGCGGCTCCAGCTGCCAGGTCGCGGGCTGCTGCTGGCGGTCTCCGGTGGGGCGGACTCACTGGCGATGCTGCACGCGTTGGCGAGGCTCGCGCCGGCGCTCGCGTTGCGGCTCGAAGTCGCGACCGTGGATCACGGTCTTCACCCGGACGCGAGTCTCTGGGCCACCGGCGTGGAGCGCGCCTCGACGGGACTTCGACTCACGTGCCACCGGGTCGCGCTGCACCTGGAGCTCGACGGAGATCGGGCGGGTCTCGAAGCGACCGCGAGGGATGCACGCTACGCGGCGCTGGAGCGGGTGCGGCAGGCGGCGGGCCTCGATCTGGTGGCGACGGCGCATACGGCCTCCGACCAGGCGGAGACGCTGCTGATGCGGCTGGTGCGCGGAGCGGCGCTCGGCGGGGCGGGCGGCATCCTCGAGGCGCGCGGCGACCGCGTCGTGCGGCCGCTCCTCTTCGCGAGCCGGGCCGACGTCGAAAGCTACCTGGCGGCGCTGGCGCTCGTGCCCGTGCGCGATCCGATGAACGAGGACGGCGCGCTCCTGCGGACGCGCATCCGGCGGGGCGCGCTCCCGGCGCTCGCGGCGGCCGCCGGTTTCGACGTGCAGCCGGCACTGGCCCGATTCGCCCGCCTGGCCTGGGAGGACGACGCGCTGTTGTCCGCCGAGGCGCGACGGGCCTTCGAGCGCTGCGCCCTCGACGCGGAGGCGCTGGACCGGGTCGCGGTGAATGCCCTGGCGCTGCCGATCCGCCGGCGGGTGGTGGCGCTGCTGCTCGAGCGGGCCGGCCTGCCGCTGGATGCCGCCAGCATCGACGAGGCACTGGAGGCCATCGCCCGGGGCAGCACCGCGACGCTCCCGCGGGACGCGCTGCTCGCCTGCGCGAACGGCCGGGTCCGAGTGGAGCCGGCCCCACCGCGCAGGGCTTCATGAAAGTTCATGCTTTCCCCGCGGGCACGGGGCAAGCCGGTGGGTTATAAGGAAGACGTCTCCGCCACCGCTCCGAAGGAATCCCGTGCGCTCCAGCTACAAGACGATCGGCCTGTGGGTGATCCTCATCATCCTCTTCGTGGCCTTCTACCAGTTCTTCTCCGGCAAGCAGACCGAGGTGAACGTCCTGACGTACTCGGCGTTCCAGAAGAAGGTCGCCGAGAAGAAGATCACGGCCGTCACCATCAAGGGCAACGTCTACACGGGGAAGCTGGCCGACACGAACGAGGAATTCCGTACGACCGGCCCCGCCGCCGACTCCGCGCTCCTCAAGGAGCTGCGTGAGGCGAACGTCGACGTCACCATCGACAAGCCGGAGGAGAACAGCATCTGGGTGAACATCCTCGTCCAGTGGATGCCCATCGTCTTCCTGTTCCTGTTCTTCATCTTCTTCATGCGCCAGCTGCAGGGCTCCGGCGGCAAGGCGATGACGTTCGGGAAGTCGAAGGCGAAGCTGCTCTCCGAGAGCCACAACAAGGTGACCTTCGCGGACGTCGCGGGCATCGACGAGTGCAAGGAGGAGCTGGAAGAGATCATCGCCTTCCTGAAGGACCCGAAGAAGTTCACCAAGCTGGGCGGACGGATCCCCAAGGGCGTGCTGATGATGGGCTCGCCCGGCACGGGCAAGACGCTGCTCGCCAAGGCCGTCGCCGGCGAGGCGGGAGTGCCCTTCTTCAGCATCTCGGGATCGGACTTCGTGGAGATGTTCGTCGGGGTCGGCGCGAGCCGCGTGCGCGACCTCTTCGAGCAGGGCAAGAAGAACGCCCCCTGCATCATCTTCATCGACGAGATCGACGCCGTCGGCCGTCACCGCGGCGCGGGCCTCGGCGGCGGTCACGACGAGCGCGAGCAGACGCTGAACCAGCTCCTGGTGGAGATGGACGGCTTCGAGTCCAGCGAGGGCGTGATCATCATCGCGGCCACCAACCGGCCGGACGTGCTCGACCCCGCGCTGCAGCGCCCCGGCCGCTTCGACCGGCGCATCGTGGTGCCGCGCCCGGACTTGAAGGGCCGCCTGGGCATTCTCAAGGTGCACACGCGCCGCGTCCCGCTGGCCGAGGACATCGATCTCGACCTCATCGCGCGCGGCACGCCCGGCATGACGGGCGCCGATCTCGAGAACCTCGTCAACGAGGCCGCGCTGTATGCCGCCCGCGGCAACCGCGAGCGCGTCACCAAGCACGACTTCGACCTCGCCCGGGACAAGATCCTCATGGGGCCCGAGCGCAAGTCGATGATCATGACCGAGGCCGAGAAGCGGCTGACGGCGGTCCATGAGGCCGGCCACGCGCTCGTCGGGAAGCTGCTCCCGGGCTGCGATCCGGTGCACAAGGTGACGATCATCCCGCGCGGGCAGGCGCTCGGCGTCACGAGCTTCATCCCGAACGAGGACAAGCTCAGCTATTACAAGAAGAAGCTGATGGACCAGCTGCAGATGTCGCTCGGCGGCCGCATCGCCGAGGAGCTGGTGTTCGGCGAGATCAGCTCGGGCGCGGCCAGCGACATCGAGCACGTCACGCAGCTCGCGCGCGCCATGGTGTGCCGCTGGGGCATGAGCGAGAAGCTGGGGCCCCTGGCCTTTGGCAACCGCGACGGCGAGGTCTTCCTGGGCCGCGACCTCGCGACGCGTCCCGATTACTCCGAGGAGACGGCGCGGCAGATCGACGCCGAGGTGCGCGGCATCGTGATGGGCGCCTACGAGCGGGCGCGCAAGCTGCTCAACGAGAACCTCGAGACGCTCAAGCGCATCGCCGACGCGCTGATCGAGTACGAGACCATCGACGCGGCGGACCTGGATGTGCTGCTCAGCGGCGGGTCGCTGACCCGCGAGAAGCCGCCGCCGCGCGTCGTGGCGCCGCCGAAGGACGAGAAGAAGAAGGACAAGCGGATCCTCGACGCGCTCGACGGCCTGCCCGGCAAGATGGAGCCCGGAAGCGCGTGATCTGGGCCCGGCCGCTGTCGCTCGACGGCGCGTTGGAGGCCCACCCGCTGCTGGCGCGGACGGGGTTGTCCGGGGCAGAGCGCGGGCTGGTCGCCGGCGGCCTGGAGCGCGTGGCGATCGTCACCGGCCTCGACGAGCCGTCTCGTGAGGCGCTGGCCGACGTGGTGGACGCCGCGTGGATCGGCGGGAGCCGCGACACCGCGATCATCCGCTACTCGCGCTCTTCGGTGCAGGGCTGGTGCGCGCAGCTGAAGGAGCAGCCGGCGCTGTCCGAGGCGTTGAGCCGCCTCGAGGTCTCGGTGGTGCCGCTCCCGGCGGCGGAGTGGGGCGAGAAGCACTTCGACTGGGGTAGCCGCACCTACATCATGGGCGTGCTGAACGTGACGCCCGACTCCTTCTCCGACGGCGGGAGGTTCCTCGATCCAGCGGCCGCCGAGGCGCACGGTGTCGCGCTTGTCAAGGCGGGCGCGGACCTCCTCGACGTCGGCGGGCAGTCCACGCGGCCCGGGGCGAAGCCGGTCAGCGAGCAGGAAGAGTTGGACCGCGTGCTGCCGGTCCTCGAGCGGCTCACGAAGGCGGTCCCGGGCGTGTCGCTGTCCATCGACACCTCGCGGGCGGCGGTGGCGAAGGCGGCGCTGGCCGCGGGCGCGGTGCTGGTGAATGACGTCACCGGGCTCCGCGACGACGCGTTGCTGGCGGAGACGGTCAAGGCAGGGGCCGGGGCTTGCGCGATGCACATGCAGGGCACGCCGGAGACGATGCAGCAGGCGCCCAGCTACGCCGACGTCGTCGGGGAGGTGCTCGACTTCCTCGAAGGCGCCCTGAGGCGGGCCGAGGCCGCCGGCCTGCCGCGCCACCAGGTGCTCGTCGATCCCGGCATCGGCTTCGGGAAGACGGCGGCTCACAACCTCTACCTGCTGCGCCGGCTGGGTGAATTGCGGCTCCTGGGCGCGCCGATCCTCGTCGGGACGAGCCGGAAGGCGTTCCTCGGTGCGTTGACCGGCGGGAAGCCGCCGGCTGAGCGCGTGACGGCCAGCGCGGCGTCGGCGGCGATCGCCGCGGTGCTGTGCGGGGCGAACGTGGTGCGCGTACACGACGTGGTTGAGACGAAGGACGCGCTCGCGGTGGCCGACGCGGTGCGGCTGGCGAGGGCGGGCGGCTCGCTGTTCGGGGAGTGAAGGCGGGAGGCGGCGCCTGTGCGATGATTCGGCCGTGGCCGTCGATCTCGAGGAAGAGCTCCAGCGCGTGACCGACGCGTTGGCGTCGGAACACGTGCCGTACGCGCTCTGCGGTGGTCTCGCCCTCGCGGTCCACGGGTTCCCGCGCGCCACAAAGGCTATCGACCTGCTGGTTCGCGACACAGATCTCCCCAGCGCGTTTGAGGCGCTGGCGCGCGCACATTTCACGCTTCGGTCTGGGCCGATTCCGTTGGGCGTTCGCACCAGCACGCCTCAGACACTTCATCGGGCAAGTCGCATCATTGAAGGCGTGCCGTGCACCGTCGACCTCCTGTGTGTTTCGGCCAGCTATCAGGCTGCGTGGGACTCGAAGCTGACCGTAGAGTGGCGCGGCCGCCCGCTCCAGGTCGTGTCACGCGAGGGACTCGTCGCGATGAAGCGGCTTTCGTCGAGGCTGAAGGATCAGGCGGACGTTGCGGCGCTCGAAGGACGGGACGAGGAATGAAGGCGGTCCACATGAGCCCGGCCGCTATCGCAGCGCGCCTCGCTGAGGTGAACGCGCTCAATCGCGTCTGCGACTCGCTGGGGCGTGCAGGCAGTTCGCTTTACGCCGCGGCTTCGTCACGAGCTACCAGGACGAATTGCGCGCGCAGCTGGAACTCGCCGCCGTCGAGGAATCCTGTGCCGCTGCCACGAGCGCCGTCCAGTTGCTCCTGATGCCGTCGTTTTAGCCCCGAGGTCTGCATCACGTTGTCCACGGCAGACAACGGCTCGGTCCTGGAGGTCCGTTCGTTCGACCGGTCGGTGTGGGCCTTTTGGAACGCGCGCAGCGGCCGGGCGGGATTCGAGCCCATCCAAAGTCGGGTGCGTCCCCACCTCGCGGTGGAGTCCGTCCACGACGTCCCGGTTCGCGCCGAGGACTTCAGAGCCGAGGCCCCTCCGAAGCCTCCGAGCCTGATGTTGGACGGGCTGCCGTGCTCCTTCACCTTCTGGATCGCCGGGGTGCCCACGTCCTTCGAGCGCAACACGACGGCGCCGGTAGAGGTCCTGGGACTGGTCGAGGCTGCGGCGGGCCTGGTTCGCTGGGAGCGCTCGCGGGCGGCGCTGCTCGCATTGCAGCGCTGTTGGCCCGAACTCGTGATCGCCACGCCGGGGCGCCTCCTGTAGAAGCCGCCGCATGTCGGACTCGAATTCCCCCAACGGCACCACCCACCCGAAGCTCTTCGGCACCGACGGCGTCCGCGGCGTCGCCAACGTCTTCCCGATGACGGTGGAGATCGCGATGCAGCTCGGCCGCGCGCTCGCCTTCCTGATCCGCAACGGCCCGCACCGCCACCGCGTGGTGATCGGCAAGGACACGCGCCTCTCCGGCTACATGCTCGAGCAGGCGCTGGCGTCGGGCATCATGTCCATGGGCGTCGACGTCGAGCTCGTCGGCCCGCTGCCGACGCCGGCGATCGCGCTCCTCACCTCGTCGATGCGCGCGGACGCGGGCGCGGTCATCTCCGCCAGCCACAACCCGTACCAGGACAACGGCATCAAGTTCTTCTGGCGCGACGGCTTCAAGCTGCCCGACGAGACGGAGTCGAAGATCGAGTCGCTCATCTTCGAGAAGGCGCTCGACTCGCTGCGGCCCACCGCCACGAAGATCGGCGGCGCCGTGCGCCTCGACGACGCGCCCGGCCGCTACATCGCCCAGGTCAAGGCGTCGTTCCCCCGGGAGCTGACGCTGGACGGGCTGACGCTGGTCGTCGACTGCGCGAACGGCGCCGCCTACAAGGTGGCGCCGGCGGTGCTGCGCGAGCTGGGCGCGAAGGTGATCCCCCTGGGCGTCTCGCCCGACGGGAAGAACATCAACCACAAGTGCGGCGCGCTGCACCCGGAGAACCTCCAGAAAGCGGTGCTCAAGCACAAGGCGCACCTGGGCATCGCGCTCGACGGTGACGCGGATCGCCTCATCGTCGTCGACGAGAAGGGGCAGGTGATCGACGGCGACGCGATCATGGCGATCTGCACCGGCGAGCTCGCCGAGCGGAAGGAGCTCAAGAAGAACACGCTCGTCTCCACGGTGATGAGCAACGTCGGCCTCGAGCGCGCGGTGGCGAAGTGGGGCGTCAAGGTGGTGCGCACCAGGGTGGGCGACCGCTACGTCGTCGAGGAGCTCCGCAGGCACGGGTACAGCCTGGGCGGCGAGCAGTCCGGCCATCTGGTGTTCATGGATCACGCCACCACCGGCGACGGCACGCTGGCCGCGCTGCAGGTGCTGGCGGTCATGGCGCGCCAGGGAAAGCCGCTGAGCGAGCTGACGAAGATTTTCCAGCCCTCGCCCCAGATCCTCCTGAACTTCCCGGTGAAGGAGAAGCGGGACCTCGCGCACCTCATCGAGCCCACCAGGACGATCCGCGCCGTCGAGAAGAAGCTGGGCAAGGACGGGCGCGTGCTGGTCCGCTACTCGGGCACCGAGGCGAAGGTGCGCGTGCTGGTCGAAGGCCCGGACGCGAAGAAGATCCGCCAGTACGCCGAGGAGATCGGCGCGTCGCTCCAGCGCGCGCTCGGCTGAAAGCCGTCCCATGCCGTTGTACTTCCGAGACGAAGGCCTTGGCCACCCGATCGTGCTGGTGCATGGGCTGGGCGCCTCGAGCCGCGTCTTCGATCCGCTCTTCGAGCGGCGCGGGCGCCGGCGCCTCATCTCGGTCGATCTCCCACGCACCGGCCGCTCGCGGCACTGGGCCGATTCCACGCCGCAGGCGATCGGCGACGCGCTCGTCCGCTTCCTCGGCACGCGCGGGGTCGAGCGCTTCCACCTGTTCGGCCACAGCTTCGGCGGGCTGGTGGCGCTGCACGCGGCGGCGACGTACGGCGACCGGGTGGACGGGCTGACGGTGGCCAGCACGCCGGCGCTCGGGTTGCCGACGGAGCTCAAGCTGCTGCTCCACAACCCGATGATGGATCTGACCGCCGCGTGGTTCGGCAAGATGCCGGTGTGGCGGCCCGCGCTGCGCGGCTACCTCCAGATGATCTGGGGGCCGAAGTCGCAGCCGCAGGGGCATCACCTCGAACTCTACGAAGAAGCCACGAAGGCCGAGGGCTTCTCGGAGGGCATGCTCGAGGCGCTTCGATCCGTCGGCCGGTTCCGCGCGGAGTTCGAGACGATCGCCGCGGCGCGTTACCCGCGGCGCGTGCTGTGGGGCGAGAAGGATCGCCTCGTCTCTTCGGTGCAGGGCGAGCAGCTGGCGCGGGCGCTCGGCGCCTCGTTCACGGTGCTGCCCGATGTCGGCCACTGCATCCCCGAGGAGGCGCCGGAGGCCGTCTTCGAGGCCGTGCACGCCTGACGCGCGAGCCGGGGTGATTCCGCGACGGCGCGGCCGTTCGGCGGTACAACCCGGCCCATGACCCAGCGCCTCGGAGTGAACGTCGATCACGTCGCCACGCTGCGCCAGGCGCGCAAGGCGACCTACCCGGACCCGGTCACCGCCGCCGGCATCGCGGAGTTGGCCGGCGCCGAGCAGATCACCATTCACCTCAGGGAAGATCGCCGGCACATCCAGGACCGCGATCTGCGCGTGCTGCGCGAGACCGTACAGTCACTGCTGAACCTCGAGATGGCCGCGACGCAGGAGATGGTGAAGATCGCCTACGAGTACAAGCCGGACATGGCCACGCTGGTGCCCGAGCGCCGCGAGGAGGTCACCACCGAAGGCGGCCTCGACGTCAACGCGCAGAAGGATCTGGTGTCGAAGGTCGTGAAGAACCTGAAGGACGGAGACATGGTCGTCTCGCTCTTCATCGACCCCGACATCGACCAGGTGAAGGCCGCCCACAAGGTGAGCGCGGACCGCGTGGAGCTGCACACCGGCCGGTACTGCGAGGCGCGCACCGAGAAGGAGCGCTTGCGCGAGTTGGGCCGCATCGTCGACGCGTCGAAGGCTGCCGTGAAGCTGGGGCTGGGCTGCGCCGCCGGCCACGGGCTCAACTACGACAACGTGCGGCCCATCGCCCGCATCGAGGAGATCGACGAGCTGAACATCGGCCACGCCATCGTCGCTCGCGCCGTCATGGTCGGCTTCGACCGCGCGGTGCGGGAGATGGTGGAGCTCATGAGGAATCCGTGAGGCGGGCGCTGACCGCGGCGGAGATGCGGGCGGTGGACGCGGCGGCGGCCGAGCACGGCGTGCCGTCGGGCGTCCTCATGGAGAACGCGGGGCAGGCGCTCGCGAGGACGGCGTTGGCGCTCGCCGGACCGCAGGGGCGCTTCCTCGTGCTGTGCGGCATGGGGAACAACGGCGGCGACGGGCTGGTGGCGGCGCGGGCGCTCCACGCGCTGGGCCGCACGGTGCACGTCGAGCTGATGGGCCTCGCGGAGGCGCTCGAGGGCGAGCCCGCGCGCAACGCGAGGGCGCTCAGAGCCTGTGGCGTGGCGATCGAGCGGGTGGCTGACGATCTGCCGGTCGGCCCCGGCGACGTGGTGGTGGACGCGCTGCTCGGCACCGGCCTCTCTCGCGCGCCCGAGGGCAAGTACGCCGACGCGATCGGCCGCATCTCCGTGTGGCGCGCGTCGGGCGCGAAGGTGGTGGCGGCGGATCTCCCGTCGGGGCTGCAGAGCGACACCGGGGCCGCGCTCGCGCCGTGCGTGACGGCGGACGCGACGACGGCCTTCGGCTTCCTGAAGATCGGCCAGGCGACCGAGCCGGGCGCGAGCCGCTGCGGCGCCCTCGAGCTGGTGGACATCGGCATCCCGAAGGCGGCGCTCTCGGTGCTGCAGGAGCCGGCGGTGTACGTGCTGGAGGAGTCCGACGTCCGCGGGCGACTCCCCGAGCGGCGGGCGGACGCACACAAGGGCACCTTCGGCCACGTCCTCGTCGTCGCCGGCAGCTGGGGGAAGACGGGCGCAGCGGCGCTCGCGGGCCTCGGCGCGCTGCGGGGCGGGGCGGGGCTGGTGACGGTCGCCACGCGCCCCGAGGCGCTCACGCCGGTGATGCAGCACGCGCCCGAGCTGATGGGCGTGGAGCTGGTCAACAGCGGGCCGTTGGGCCTCGCCGATCTCAACGCGCTGCTCGACGCCGCCGACGACAAGACGGCCGTGGTGATCGGCCCGGGCATCTCGCGCGGCGAGGAGACGGGGAAGCTGCTCGCGGCGTTCCTCGAAGAGTTGGAGATCCCCTGCGTGCTGGACGCGGACGCGCTCAACGCGCTCGCCGGACAGCTCGAGGTGCTGAAGCGGGCGAAGGGGGATCTGCTGCTCACGCCGCACCCCGGCGAGATGGCGCGGCTGCTCGGCCTGCAGATCTCGGACGTGCAGCGCGATCGCGTGGGCGTGGCGCGCCGGCTGGCTCAGGAGACGCAGGTCGTCGTCGCCCTCAAGGGCGCGCGCACGGCGATCGCCCGCGAAGACGGAACGGTGTTCCTGAATCCCACCGGCAACGCAGGGATGGCGACCGGCGGCACCGGCGACGTGCTGGCGGGCCTCTGCGGCGCACTCCTCGCGCAAGGGCTGTCCAGCGAGGACGCGGCGGTGACCGGCTGCTTCGCGCACGGCCTCGCCGGCGATCTCGCGGCGCAGCGGCGCGGCCTGGCAGGTCTGGTGGCCTCCGATCTCCTCGACGGCCTGGGCGAGGTGTGGGTGCGCTGGGGGCGGTGATGGAGCGGACCGTCGAGACGGCCTCGCCCGAGGAGACGTTCGCGCTGGGCAAGCGGCTCGGAGAGGCGCTGCAGCCGCGCGACTTCGTCGGACTCACGGGCCAGCTGGGCGCCGGGAAGACGCTCTTCTCACGCGGCGTGGCCGACGGCGCCGGCGTGCCGCTCGACGACGTCTCGAGCCCGACGTACTCGATCGTCCAGTCCTACCGGGGGCGGCTCACGCTGCATCACGCGGATCTCTACCGGCTGACGAGCGAGGACGAGCTGTACGCGACCGGGTATTTCGATCTCCTCGAGACGGAGGGGGCGTGGCTCGTGGAGTGGATCGACCACATCCCGAGCGCGGCCCCCGTGGACGCGCTGCGCGTCACCCTGGTGGTTGTCGAGCCTGAGCGCCGGCGCGTCGTCGTGGAGAGCACCGGGCCCGCGAGCGAGGCCCTGCTCTTCCGCTGGCTCGCTGCCTGAACGGTCAGCGTTTCAGGAAGCCGATGAGCAGCCGATTCACCTCATCGGGCCGCTCGGACTGAACGAAGTGCCCGCATCCGTCGAGAGTCTGGACGTCGAGGTGCCGTACGTACCGCTCGGTGCCCGGCACCAGGACGTCATAGTCGAGCGCCACGTCGTCCTTGCCCCAGATGAGCATCGAGTCGACGGTGATCTTCGGGTAGCGCGGCGCCGTGAAGGGGTGGCGCAGCCCGTCGCGGATCGCCGCGCGGTACCAGCCCACCATGGCGCTGGCGGCTCCCGGCCGCTGGATGGCGTCGCGGAATGGCTTCAACTCGGCCTCGGAGAAGTGCGACCGATCGACCGCCGCGCCGCGCAGCTGCTTCACCACCTCGGCGCCGTCGTCCCGCGTCAGCAGGTACTCGGGCAGGAACGGCAGCTGGAAGAAGAACATGTACCAACTCTTCTTGATCTGCCTCCACGACGGGCGGAGCAGCAACCGCTCGCGCATCAGCGCCGGGTGAGGGCAGTTCAGCACCGCCAGCCGTTCGCAGAACTCCGGCCGCTTCGACGCGAGGTGCCACGCGGTCGCGCCGCCCCAGTCGTGGCCCACCACCTTCACGCGCTTCTCGCCGCCGAGCGCCACCACCAGATTGCAGACGTCACCGCACACGGTGTCGAGATCGAACGGCCCGCGCTTGTCCGTCTCGCCGTAGCCGCGCAGATCCGGTGCGATGGCGCGGAAGCCCGCGGCGGCCAGCGCCGGTAGCTGGTAGCGCCACGACCACCAGCTCTCGGGGAAGCCGTGCAACAACACCACCGTCGGCCCCTCTCCGGCCTCGACGTAGTGCAGGCGCAAGCCGGGTAGCTCGACGAAGTGGTGTTCGACCTTCAGTTCGCTGGGCGTCACGCCCAGGGCAGATGCCGCAGCGCATCGCAAAAGTCCACGAGAGCCTCAGATCCAGTCGGACAGCGGCGAGACGGCGGGCGGGTGGGGGCCGTCGCAGAGGACCAGCGAGTCCTCGGGCACCTCGGTCCACGACTCCCCGGGCCACAAGGCCTCGCTGGCGATGAAGCACACGCCGTGGCGGTGCGCGGTGAAGAGCGTCCGGCCCCGGCGGGTCGCCACGAGGCTCTTGCCGTCACCGACGAGGAAGTTCATCGCCGAGCGCTTCTCGCTGGGGCGATCGCAGACGCGCTCCACGGTCCGCATCACGCGCGCGAGGCTCTTCGCGACGTCGCGGCTGGTCGGCGCGGCGACGTCATCGAGGTAGGTGAGGAACAGCCCGAGGCAGCGCTCGGAGTCCGTCTCCCCGCGCAGCGCCGCTCGCCAACGGGGCGCGATCTCCGCTTCGAGCGCCGGGCGGCACTCGTCGAAGTTCCGCAGGGTGCCGTTGTGCATGAAGGCCCAGCCGCGCGCGTAGAAGGGGTGCGTGTTGTCCGGGTGCACGCTGCCCACGGACGCCTTACGGATGTGCGCCAGCATGCTGCGCGTCTCGACGTCGTTGCCGAGCGCCGAGAAGCGCGGGCACGAGTGGGCCGGCGTCAGGCTTGTCTCGATGACGGCGGTGCCCCCGTCGAAGCGCGCCACGCCCCAGCCGTCCTTGTGCTCGTACGCCAGTTGGCGGAGGCCGGTGAAGGCCCGCGCGATGCGGACCGGCTCCTGGCTACGGACTGCGAACATGCGGCACACGACGGGTGGATTGTAGCGAAGGCGGGAAGGCGGCTCCAAAACGTCGGGCCTTCGGCCAGGGCCTTCAAACGACGCGGCCCGCTTTCACCACGTGCGCCACGTCGTTCATCGCGAAGTGGTAGGGCAGCGCGCGGTAGCTGGGCGCGCCGAAGACCACGAGATCCGCGGGCCCGCCGACGGCCAGCCGGCCCAGCGACTCGTCTTTCAGCGCGAGGCCGCCGAAGCGCGTGAAGCCCAGGTACGCCTCCGCCGGGGACAAGCCGTTCTCGACGCAGGCGAGGCCCATGGCGAGGAAGACGTTCTCGGAGTTCGACGAGCCCGGGTTCACGTTGGTGCACAGCGCCACCGGGACGCCGGCGTCGCGCAGCGCGCGGCCAGGCGCGTACGGACGGGCGCGCACGAAGAGCGTCGAGGTGGGCGCCAGCACCGCCACCGTGCCCGCGGCCTTCAGCGCCTCGATGCCTGCGGGGGTGATCTGCTCGAGGTGATCGGCGGTGGCCGCACCCAGCTCCGCGGCCAGCTGCGCGCCGCCGTTCGGCGTCAGCTGATCGGCGTGCAGCCGGGGCTCGAGGCCCAGCGCCTTCGCCGCGGTGAGGCACGCGCGCGCCTCCTCGTGCGTGAAGGCCGACTGTTCGACGAAGACGTCGCAGAAGCGGGCGAGGCCGGCCTTCGCCACGCGCGGCAGGAGATCGTCGATCACCTCGCGCACGTACGCCTCGCGCGGGCCCTGGCGATCCGGCGGGAGCGCGTGCAGCCCCAGCACCGTGGGCACCAGCGAGACGGGCTGGCGCTCGCCGAGCGCGCGGATGACCTCGAGCAGCTTGAGCTCGCTGTCCACGGTGAGGCCGTAGCCGCTCTTCACCTCGCAGGTGGTGACGCCGTGGCGCAGCAGGCGCGCGAGGCGGGGCAGGGCGAGGGCGATCAGCGCCTCGGGCGTGGCGTCGCGGGTGGCGCGCACCGTGCGGGCGATGCCGCCGCCGGCCCTGGCGATCTCCAGGTACGTCCTGCCCTGGCAGCGCGCTTCGAACTCGTCCGAGCGATCGCCCGCGAAGACGACGTGTGTGTGGCAGTCCACGAAGCCCGGCCCGACGAAGCCGCCGCACGCGTCGAGGGTGCGCGTCTGCGGGCCGACGGCGCCCTCCGGGATCGCCGTGCCGATCCAGGCGATCCGCCCGCCGGAGATCCCGACCGCGCCGCCGGCGATGGGCTGGAGCGCCGCCTCCGCGGGCCCGCGCCAATCGCCGTCGCAGGTGAGCACCTCGGACGTGTTGTGGACGAGCAGATCGAAGGGCGCCATCGCGCTCGCGAACCTGCCACGGCCCGCCGCGTGAGGGGAGGCTTTCAGGTGTTGCCGAAGCGCACGCCGAGCAGCGGCACGTTCCACGAGGGCCCGCCGGGGATGACGCCGCGCCCCAGGCCGACGAAGAGTTCGACCGCGCGGAAGCGCACCGCGAAGAGCCCGCCGAAGAGGAGCGACGTCGTATCCCGGGCCTGGAACGTGCGCTGGACGCCGATGAAGGGCACGAGGCCGATTCGTGAGAGGTCGTCCCCGCCCACCGCCAGCGTCAGCGCCGCGTCGCCCGAGACGTGGCTCGCTGGTCCACCGCCGATGGTGCTGATCCCGAAGTCCGTCGAGCCGCGCGCCGCCGCCGCCGGGGCGATCGACAGCCGGCCGAGCTGCCAGCGGTACGACACGCCGACCGACAGGCCGAGGCCCGGCATCGGCAGGCCGCCGAGGCACTCGGTCTGCACGCCGGCGTGAATCGCCAGCCGGCGCCAGACGAGCCGGGTGTAGTCGAACTCGTACGCGACGCCGCTCGCGGTGAGGACGTCGGACTCCGACTGTCCGTCGAAGCTGCCCGAGCTGCGCGCCTGGGTCACCGAGGCGATGCGCGGCCCGGTGCGCAGGCCGAACTGGAACTCGGACTCGTCGAGGTGCGTGGGCGGCAGGCGGATGATCGACGGCGCCACCGACGTCGGCGCGCACGCCGCCAGCCCCCACGCGAGGAGCGCGCAGGTCAGGGCGGTCGCTCGACGGAGGCGGCGCACCGCTTTCAGACGGTGACGCCGGGGATCTTCACGCCGCGCTCCCTCGCGCAGGTGATCGCCTCGTCGTAGCCCGCGTCCACGTGGCGGATGACGCCCATGCCGGGATCCGAAGCCAGCGTGCGGGCGATGCGCTTCGCCGCGGCGTCGGTACCGTCGGCGACGATCACCTGGCCCGCGTGCAGCGAGTAGCCGATGCCCACGCCGCCGCCGTGGTGGAACGACACCCACGACGCGCCGTTCACCGCGTTCACCAACGCGTTCAGGATCGGCCAGTCGGCCACCGCGTCGGTGCCGTCCTTCATCGCCTCGGTCTCGCGGTTGGGTGACGCCACCGAGCCGCAATCGAGGTGATCGCGGCCGATGACGATGGGCGCCTTCACCTTGCCCGTCCTCACCAGCTCGTTGAACAACAGGCCCGCCTTCTCGCGTTCGCCGTAGCCCAACCAGCAGATGCGCGCCGGAAGCCCCTGAAAGGCCACCTTCTGGCCCGCCATCTGGAGCCAGTTCACCAGGTGCGCCTTCTTCGGGAACAGCTCGATGAGCGCCAGGTCCGTCACCTTGATGTCCTCGGGGTCGCCGGACAGCGCCACCCAGCGGAACGGGCCTTCGCCGCGGCAGAACATCGGCCGGATGTAGGCGGGCACGAAGCCGGGGAAGTCGAAGGCGTTCTGCACGCCCGCGAGCTGCGCGCCGGCGCGCAGGTTGTTGCCGTAGTCGAAGACGTGGGCGCCGCCCTCCTGAAAGGCCAGCATCGCACGCACGTGATCGGCCATCGACTGGTGGGCGCGGTCGACGTACTGCTTCGGGTCGCTCGTGCGCAGCGCCGCCGCGGCCTCGAGCGTGAGGCCCTTCGGCACGTAGCCGCCCAGGGGATCGTGCGCGCTCGTCTGGTCCGTCACCAGATCGGGCTTGAAGCCACGCCTCACCAGCTCGGGCAGCACGTCGGCGCAGTTGCCGATGACGGCGATGGACTTCGCCAGCTTCTGCTCCTTCGCCTCGCGCACCAGCGCGAGCGCCTCGTCGAGATCCGTCGCGATCACGTCGAGGTACTTCGTCTCGATGCGGCGCTTCGCGCGCGCCGGGTCCACCTCGACGGCCAGCATCACGCCGCCGGCCATGGTGCACGCGAGCGGCTGCGCGCCGCCCATGCCGCCGAGGCCGCCGGTCAGCACCACCTTGCCGGCGAGGCTGGGCGTGCCGAAGTGTGTGCGCGCGGCCTGCACGAAGGTCTCGTAGGTGCCCTGCAGGATCCCCTGCGTGCCGATGTAGATCCACGAGCCGGCCGTCATCTGGCCGTACATCATGAGGCCCTTCTGCTCGAGCTCGCGGAAGTGCTCCCAGGTGGCCCACTTTCCGACGAGGTTGGAGTTCGCCAGCAGCACGCGGGGCGCGTCGGGGTGCGTGCGGAAGATGCCGACCGGCTTGCCGGACTGGATCATCAGCGTCTCGTCGTCGCCCAGCGTCTTCAGCGTCGCGATGATGAGATCGAACGCCTTCCAGTCGCGGGCGGCCTTGCCGGTGCCTCCGTAGACGACGAGGTCCTGCGGGCGCTCCGCCACCTCCGGATCCAGGTTGTTCATCAGCATGCGCATCGCGGCTTCCTGCACCCAGCCCTTGCAGGTCAGCTGGTTGCCGCGCGGAGCGCGCACGAGTCGGGGGCCGGTCATGGGAACCTCTCTCGATGGGTGTCGGACGGCGCCCTCTATAGACCACGCCTTCGCCCTTCAGGTAGGAGCGGCTGCATGAGTCGCCAGGTCGCCCTGGGTGGAGTCATCGGTTTCCTCCTCACCGTCATCCTCCTGGCGGTGTGCAAGAAGAACGAGCCTGCGCCGCCCGCCGGTGCCGGCCCCATCCGCGTGGAGCACCTGCAGCCGGCGCAGTTCGACCAGCCTCCGCGCGCGCTGCCCGCGCCGCTGCCGATCCGCCAGCCAGCGCCGGGGCTTCCGTCCGTCGCGCGGCCGCTCAACCTCGAGGGCTTCGACGCCGGGCGCCGATGAGGGCGCTGTGGGCGATGGCGCTGGGGCTGGTGGCCTGCGCGACGCCCGCGCCGCGGCGGCCCGCCGCCTCGCCGAAGCCCGAGCCGGTGATCGTCGCACCGCCGCCGCCGGCGGCGTTCGACGAGGCGCGCGCCGTGCGCGACGTCGTCGTGCGCTTCCTCGACGCGGCGGAGGCGGGGAAGTTCGCGGAGGTGCTGCCGCTCCTCGCCGAGCCGGTGCGCAGCCGCTACTCGCCCGAGCGCCTGGCCGCCGACTTCGGCGCCGAGCCCACCGCGAAGTCGCGCCTCGCCCGGGTGCGCGCAGCCCTGCCCAACCAGCTCGAGGTGCGCTTGGGGGTCGCGCTGTTGCCGCTCGACACGGGCCGCCACCTGCGCGCGGTGCGCGAGACCGACGGCTGGCGGATCGCCGCGCTGGAAGAGTAACGCGGCGCCGCACCGACCGGGGTGAGGGGCGCGGGCCGGTGTCCGCCGTGGAGCATCTGACGCCCGCTGCGGATCACATGGCAGCCCGGTCGAGGGCCTCGCCGATCCACGGCGAACCCGGTTGAGCGCCCTCCGCGCGGGCGGAGGGGCTGGTCGCGACCGGCAGGAGTGCCCGCCGCCATCACGCGCCCCTCCCTCGAGCGCTGTCTCAGCGGCGCAGGAACTCGTCCAGCCGATTCACCAGGCCGAGGTGGCCGGCCGCCGCCTGGAGCATCTTCTTCTCCCTGGCGTCGATCTTCCCGTCCACCAGCGCCACATCGACGAGCTCCTTCATGAAGGTCTCGGCCTCGGCGGAGCCACGCGAGAGCAGCTTGTCGAACAGGCCCGGGCCCGCGTTCAGCGCGAGCTCGACGTTCGCCCACGGCACACCCCAGCGATCCGACGCCATCTTGAGGAGCTTCCGCTCCTTCGCGTCCACCGCGCCGTCGGCCATCGCCATCGCCGCCATCATGTAGACGAGCCGCTCGCGCTCCTCGCGGTCGGGCACGCGGGCCGCGACCGGCTGCGGCGACGAGCCCGACGACCTGCCGACGTTCGTCCGCCACCACTCCCAGCCGCCGAAGTCCTGGATGACCCAGTCCTTGTCGCCGCTGGCGAGCAGCGTTCCGCAGTACTCGCAGGACGGCTGGCCGTTGTCGGTGAGCGGCGCGTGGCACGTCGGGCAGCGGTTGGTCGCCATGCCATTCTCGGTGACCGTCTTCGCGCCGGACTTGCGCTGGAGTATCAGCACCCAGCGCTGCGGCTGCGACGGGAGGTTGGGCGGCTTCTGGCCGGCCACCGCCACGCCGAGGCGTGCGCTCCAGCGGATCTCCACGCTGGCGAGGTCGAGCTCTCCCTGGCTGGACAGCTTGCGGGTGTGCACCGCGCCGACCGCGCACTCGAGGAACACCTTCCTCTTGCCGGCGGCCTTCAGCGCGTCGAGGTCACCCTTGAGGCGCTGCAGGAACGTCGGCGTCGCCAGCTTCGTGAGGTGCGTCGTGTCGCCGGTCACCTGCGCCTCGACCCACTTCCAGAAGGCGAGCGACGCGCGGTCCTCGAGCATCTCGGTGGACAGGCCCGGATCCGACTGCCGGGCCTTCGCGAGGCCCTCCGCCGTCTCGTGCGTCGCGGCGTACTCGCTTCCCTGCGTCATCTCCGCGAGAACCCAGTCGTACTGACCGCTGTTGACGATCGCCTTGCAGAACTCGCAGGTGTTCGCCGCGCCGCCCGCGAAGGGCGCGCCGCAGTTGGGGCACTTGCCCTGGAAGGAGTCCTCGCCCACCTTCGTCTGCACGCCCGGCTTGCGGACGAAGCTCCACACCTCCATGAACTGTTCGGGCGCCTTCTTCATCGCCAACGCACGGGCCTGCTCGTCGGTCGCGTTGGCGGGCGCGTCGTCGTCTCGCAGCTGCGCCTTCACCCGCACGTGCACGGTGTCGAAGAACTCGTTCTGCTCGAGGCCGATGATCTGCAGGTCCAGCACCTTCGGCTCGGCGATCGCGTCACGCACGCCCTGCGCTTCGAGGATCTTCAGCTGCACGGCGAGCCGCTGGAACGTCGCGTCGGACAGGTGCCGGCGCACCGGCTCGAGGTTGCGCTTGAACCACGCCTCCTGGGTCTCGAGGAACAGCTTGCGGGTGCGATCGAAGAAGGCGACGAGATCGAACTGCGGATCCTTCGCCTTGAGCGCGGCCACCCAGCCGGCCACCGCCGTCGCGCTCACCGTCGTGCGCCGCTCGGCCTCGGCGCGATCCAGCGCCTTGCGCGTCGAGCCGTCGCCTTGCCTGCGCTGGTGCACGAACCAGGCGATCGCCACGATGATCGCCACCGGAATGCCGATCCTCGGGTGCTCGATGATCAACCACACCAGGAGCTGAACGAGCGCCTCGCCGTCGCCATCTCCGCCGCTCGAGCTGTTGCCCGAGTCGTAGTGCTCGCCGCCGCCGATGCGCGCCAGGGCCGGCAGCGCCCACAGGAGCGCGACGAGGAGCGGGAAATGGCGGTCGACTCGGGCTATCCACCACCAGCGCGTCTTCATGGCGCTCGAACTTACGACACGAAAGGGGCTGGAGATGGCCGAATTCCTCATCGAGGCGGATGGTGCCATCGAGCGGTGGACGATCAACGGCGAGGCCCGGCGCAACGCCCTGTCCCGCGCGATGGTGAACGAGCTCGCGCACAACGTCGGCCGCGTCTCGTCGGGCCGCGACGTGCGCGCGGTGGTCCTGACGGGCGCCGGCGAGAAGGCCTTCTGCGCGGGCGCCGATCTCAAGGAGCGCGCGTCGATGAGCGAGGCCGAGGTGAAGGCCTTCCTGTCGACGCTGCGCGACACGTTCCGTGCGCTCGAGAAGGCCGACACCGTATTCATCGCGTACGTCAACGGCGCGGCCTTCGGCGGCGGCACCGAGCTCGCGCTGTGCTGCGACCTGCGCGTCATGGCGCCCACCGCGGAGATGGGCCTCACCGAGGTGAAGCTGGGCATCATCCCCGGCGCCGGCGGCACCCAGCGCCTGCCGCGCCTCATCGGGCAGGGGCCGGCGAAGGATTTGATCCTCACCGGTCGCCGCGTGGCCGCCGACGAGGCGCTGCGCCTCGGCCTCGTCCATCGCGTGGGCACCCTGGACGACGCGCTGGCGCTCGCCCGGTCGGTCTGCGGCAACGCCCCCATCGCCGTCGGCGCCGCCAAGCACGCCATCGACGACGGGGCGCACCTGGACCTCGACGCCGCCCTGGAGCTGGAGCAGCAGCTCTACCAGCGCACCCTGGGCACCGAGGACCGGCTGGAGGGCCTCAAGGCCTTCGCCGAGAAGCGTCCGCCCGTCTTCCGGGGCCGGTAACCTGGCCCGCTCCGCCTTTGCGTCCGCCCGCCGAGTTCATTAGACGACGCGCCATGGATTTCGAGCTGCCGGAAGACGTCAGGGCGCTGCAGAAGACGGTCCGCGACTTCTGCGAGAAGCGCGTGAAGGACAAGGCGCGCGAGTGGGATCACCACGAGAAGTTCCCGATGGAGATCGTCCGCGAGCTCGGTCAGATGGGGCTCCTCGGAATCCGCATCTCCGAGGAGTACGGCGGCGCCGGCCTCGGCAACCTGGCGGTGGCCGTGGTGGTGGAGGAAATCGCCCGCTACGACGGCTCGCTGGCGCTCACCGTGGCGTCGCACAACGGCCTCGGCACCTCGCACATCCGCGTGTTCGGCAACGACGCGCAGCGCGCGAAGTACCTGCCGAAGCTGGCCACCGGCGAGTGGCTGGGCGCGTGGGGCCTCACCGAGCCCGGCAGCGGCTCCGACGCGGCGGGCATGAAGACGACGGCCGTGAAGCAGGGGAACGACTGGGTGCTCAACGGCTCGAAGATGTTCATCACCCAGGGCACCGTCGGCGACGTCTTCGTGATCCTCGCGGTCACCTCGCCCGAGAAGAAGCAGAAGGGCATCACCGCGTTCATCCTCGACAAGCACGCGAAGGGCTTCAGCCAGCGCGCGATCCACGGGAAGCTGGGGATGCGTTCGTCGGACACCGCCGAGCTGCACCTCGACAACGTGGTGGTGCCCGACAGCGCCCGCCTCGGCGAGCTCGACCACGGCTTCATCGACACCATGAAGATCCTCGACGGCGGCCGCATCACCATCGGCGCGCTCGCTGTCGGCCTGGGGCGCGGCGCGGTCGAGGAGTCGGTGAAGTACTCGAAGGACCGCACCGCCTTCGGGCAACCGATCTCCGAGTTCCAGGCGATCAAGTGGATGCTGGCGGACATGCAGACCGAGATCGACGCGGCCCGCCTGCTCGTCTTCCGCGCCGCCGCGCTCGCCGACGCCGGAAAGCCGTACAGCCGCGAGGCCTCGATGGCGAAGCTGTTCGCCTCCGAGGCGGCCACCCGCGCGTGCAACAAGGCCGTGCAGATCCACGGCGGCTACGGCTACACGCGCGAGTTCCCCGTCGAGCGCTACCTCCGCGACGCGAAGCTGTGCGAGATCGGCGAGGGCACCAGCGAGATCCAGCGGTCGATCATCGCCCGCGAGATCCTCAGGGGCTGAAGGGCCCACGCCGCATGGACCGCGCGTTCCTCGAACAGCTGGGCCTCACGGTCACCGAAGCCGACGGCGTCGTCCAGGCCGAGCTCCAGGTGTCCGACGGGCAGGCCTGCAACCCGCTCACCCGGCAGCCGATCGACCACGTCTCGTTCACCGTCATGGGCGACCGGCTGCTGTACGTCGGGCCCCCGGAGTTCGTCGGCGCGCAGCCGATCAACCTGGCCTTCATCACCGCGGCGACGCGCCTCGAAGACCTGGTGGTGAAGACGCTGAACGATCACCTGTTCCAGCTCGAGCGGCGATCCAGCGAGCTCACCGCCATGGGGCTTCACCCGAAGGTCGACCCGGCGACGCTGCAGCTGACCGCGGAGCTCGAGGCCGAGCCGCTCAAGTTCGTCATCGCCGCCAACCGCACCGGCCAGTTCCGCGTGGCGCGAGTCTTCGTCGAAGGCGCCGAGCTGACCGGCGCGGGCGCCGACACGGCCTTCGAGCTGTCGGAGCACCGCGACCGCGGCGCGCTGCTTCAGTTCCTCCTCGCCATGTTCCGGGACGTGGCCGAGCACACCGCGCAGAGCGCGCCGTCCGGCAGGCGGACGCCGTCCCTGGCGCCGGTGCCCATGCCGCCCGAGAAGGCGCTGCCGTTCAAGGAGCTCGCCAGGGCCTTCGGCGACGCGTCGCTGCCGCCGCGCTCGACGCTCGAGGTGCTGGCCACCGTGCGCGTCAACGGTGAGGAGCTGCGCTTCGCGGCGGCGCGCGTGCAGGGGCGCACCTTCCGCGGGCTGCTCGCGGGCACCAGGGGCAAGGTGTGGGCCGACCGCTTCGAGCTCGACGCGTTCCCCGGCATTCGCGCGCTGGTGGCGGGCGTGTTGCAGGTGAGCGTCGACGACGTCCAGGTGGTGTCCGGATCATGACGACGAAGTCCCTGGCGGAGCGGGTGCTGGCCGGAGACGTGCGGGCCGCTTCGCGACTCATGCGGCTCATCGACGACGGCGTGCCCGAGGCCACCGGCGAGCTGCGGGCGCTCTTCAAGCACACCGGCAAGGCCTACGTGGTGGGCGTCACCGGCTCGCCCGGCGCCGGCAAGTCGACGCTGACCGATCGGCTGGTGGCGCAGTACCGCAAGCAGGGCCTCACGGTGGGCGTCATCGCGGTGGATCCGACGAGCCCCTTCACCGGCGGCGCGATCCTCGGCGACCGGATTCGCATGCAGGGCCACGCGACGGATCCGGGCGTCTTCATCCGCAGCCTCGCCACGCGCGGAAACCTGGGCGGCCTGTCGCGCGCCACCGGCGACTGCCTCAAGGTGATGGACGCGATGGGGCGCGACGTCGTGATCATCGAGACGGTCGGGGTGGGGCAGGACGAGATCGACATCGCCCAGCTGGCGCACACCACCATCGTCGTCCTCGTTCCCGGCATGGGCGACGACATCCAGGCGATCAAGGCGGGCATCCTCGAGGTGGCCGACGTCTTCGCGGTGAACAAGGCGGATCTCGATGGCGCCGACCGCGTGGTGCGCGAGCTGCGCACGATGCTCGAGCTGCGCCACGCCGTGCGCGCGCCGCCCATGGATCACGACGCGCACCACCGCATGGTGCGCGCCCGGGCGGAGCGGCGGGCGCCCGAGAAGGTCGAAGGTCCGCCCGAGTGGGAGCCGCCCATTCTGAAGGTGATCGCCGCGAAGGACCAGGGCGTCGACGCGCTCGTCGCCGCGATCGCGAAGCACCGCGACTTCCTGGACTCGACGGGCCAGAAGGAACAGCGGGAGCAGAACCGGGCCTTGACGCAGTTCCTCGCGCTGCTCCGCGAGCGGCTGCTCCAGGCGGGGCTTGAAAGGCTCGAGCGGGAACGCGGTAATCTCTCCGACGTGGCGAAGCGCATCGCCCGCCGAGACGCAGATCCCTACGCCCTGGCCGACGAGTTGGCCGGGAAGTACCGCTGAAACAGGGCCGCATGAGCGACAGCTTCAGACCCTTCGCGAAGATGACGCCGCAGGAGCGGGTCAGTGGCCTCGAGAGCCGCGCGCTCCTCGACTTCGCCGACAAGGCCATCGCGCTCGCCGCGCTGACGCACAAGAGCTACTGCAACGAGCACAAGGACGAGGACTGCGTCGACAACGAGCGGCTCGAGTTCCTGGGCGACGCGGTGGTCGACCTCGCCATCGGCCACCGGTTGATGGAGCGCTTCCCGCGCGCGGCCGAAGGCGAGCTGTCGAAGCTGCGCGCGCTGATCGTCAACGAGGAAGGGCTGGCCCGGGTCGCCAGGAAGCTGGGCCTGGGCGAGCTTTTGCTGCTGGGCCGCGGCGAGGAGCTGACCGGCGGCCGCGACAAGCCGTCGGTGCTGGCCGACGCGCTCGAGGCGGTGATCGGCGCCATCTACCTCGGCAACGGCATGCCGGCGACCATGGCCTTCATTGATCGCTTCTTCGGCGAGGCGCTCGATGGCGTCGCGGAAGGCCGCCAGGGCCAGGACTACAAGTCCATGCTGCAGGAGGACGCCCAGAGCCGCCTGCGCGCCTCGCCGCGCTACCGCGTGGTGTCCGAGACCGGCCCCGATCACGAGAAGGTCTTCGAGGTCGAGGTGTCGATCGGCCAGGACGTGTACGCCCGGTCCACCGGCCGCTCGAAGAAGGAAGCCGAGCAATCGGCGGCGCGCGAGACGCTGGCCATGCTGGCCCACACCACGCCGCGGCTCGAGCGCTAGTCCATTTCCCCGTTTGCGCAGGCCGCGCGCGCGGTTAGCTTCGCCGCCCATGAAGCAGTCGCTCTCGACGGTTGCGCTCACCGCCCTGCTGCTGGTGCCCGCGGTGGCCTCGGCGCAGGACGGAAAGTTCTCGAAGCTGGCCCAGGCCGGCCACGATCTCTACGCGACGATCTCCACCAACCACGGCGACATCGTCGTGCAGCTGTTTCCGAAGGACGCGCCGAAGACGGTGCTCAACTTCGTCAGCCTCGCGGCGGGCGAGCGCCAGTACGTGGGCGTCGACGGCCGGCCGACGAGCAAGCCGTTCTACGACGGCGTGACGTTCCACCGCTGCATCGAAGGCTTCATGATCCAGGGCGGAGACCCGACGGGTACGGGCCGCGGCGGCCCCGGCTACCAGTTCGAAGACGAGTTCCAGTCCGGGCGGGCCTTCGACACGCCCGGGCTGTTGGCGATGGCGAACTCCGGGCCGAACACCAACGGCTCGCAGTTCTTCATCACCGTCTCGACGCCGACGTACTTGAACGGCAAGCACACCATCTTCGGGAAGGTGATCGCCGGGTACGACGTGGCGGTGGCGATCTCGAAGCTGGGCAAGGGCCCCGGCAACCGCCCGGATCCGGCGGTGGTGATGAAGAAGGTGACGATCTCCGAGAAGGCGCCGGTGACGAAGAAGGCCAGGGCGCCGAAGCAGGGAGGCACGTGATGCGGACGAAGTTGGCGATCGTGGTGGCCGTGGGCCTGGCGCTCACCGGCTGCAAGAAGGACGAGGCGGGCGGCGGGGCAGGAGCGGGCGCGGCGGCGGCCGAAGGCCCGTGGACCGCGAAGGTGCTGGCGGGTCAGGAGCTCTACGCCACCATCACCACCAACATGGGCGCGGTGACGGTCAAGCTGTACTCGAAGGACGCGCCGAAGACGGTACGCAACTTCGTGGGCCTCGCGACGGGCGAGCGCGAGTGGAGGAGCCCCGCCACCGGCGAGATCAAGAAGGGCGTGCCGCTCTACGCGGGCACGATCTTCCACCGCGTCATCGAGGGCTTCATGATCCAGGGCGGCGACCCGCTGGGCACCGGCACCGGCGACCCGGGCTACCGCTTCGAGGATGAGCTCCAGTCGGGGAAGACGTTCGACCGCGTCGGCCTGCTCGCGATGGCGAACTCGGGCCCCAACACCAACGGCTCCCAGTTCTTCATCACCACCTCGACGCCGCAGTGGCTCAACGGCAAGCACACCATCTTCGGCGAGGTGGTGAAGGGCTACGAGGTCGTCGACGCGATCCAGAAGGTGCCGAAGGGACCGGCCGATCGCCCCGTGCAACCGGTGAAGATCGAGAAGATCGAGCTGTCCGAGCAGGCGCCGTAAACGTCCACCCACCCGGAGCGAACGAGACATGGGAATGATGGAAGAGGCCCGCGCGGGCCACGATTTGTACGCGAAGTTCGAGACCACCGAGGGGACGATCACCGTCCGCCTCTTCTCGAAGGACGCGCCGAAGACGGTGGAGAACTTCGTGGGCCTCGCCACCGGCGAGAAGGAATGGGTCCACCCGGGCACGCTGGAGAAGATGAAGGGCGTGCCGCTGTACGACGGGACGATCTTCCACCGCTGCATGAAGGACTTCATGATCCAGGGCGGCGATCCCCTCGGCCGGGGCACCGGCGGGCCCGGCTACAAGTTCGAGGACGAGTTCCAGTCGGGCCGCCGCTTCGACAAGCCGGGCCTGCTCGCCATGGCGAACTCGGGGCCCAACACCAATGGCTCGCAGTTCTTCATCACCGTCGCGCCGACGACGTGGCTCAACAACCGCCACACCATCTTCGGCGAGGTGATCTCCGGCCAGGAGGTCGCCGACCGCGTCGCCAACGTCATCCCCAAGAACGGCGAGCGCCCCAGGACGGACGTCGTCATCAAGAAGCTGACCATCTCGAAGTCGGCGTAGAGGCCCGCGGGCCGTTCGGAGCATCTCCCCCATGCGCAGCGGATTCGCGGCGTTGATCGGCCGGCCCAACGTGGGGAAGAGCACGCTCCTCAATCGCCTGCTGGGCGAGAAGGTGGCGATCGTCTCGCCCAAGCCGCAGACGACGCGCACGCGCATCCTCGGCGTCGTGACGCGCCCGGAAGGGCAGGTGGCCTTCTTCGATACGCCGGGGATCCACCACGCCAGGGGCGCGCTCAACAAGCACATGGTCGAAGTGGCGATGACCGCCGCCCAGGAATGCGACCTGGTGCTCTTCCTGGTGCAGGCGGAGGGCCTCGCGGAGGACAAGGCGCCCGAGGTCACCCCTGGCAACCGGCTGGTGCTCGAGCGGCTGAAGAAGCTGGGCAAGCCGGTGCTGCTGGTCATCACCAAGATCGACACGGTGAAGAAGCCGCTGCTCCTGCCGATGATCGATCTCTACCGGAAGGAGTTCCCGTTCGCGGCGGTGGTGCCGGTCAGCGCCCGGCACAGCGAAGGGCTGGACGAGTTGTTCCAGGCGGTGCTCGAGAAGATGCCGGGGGAGGAGCTGATCTTCCCGCCGGACATGTTCACCGACCAGGCCGAGCGCGTGCTGGTGGCCGAGTACGTGCGCGAGCAGGTGCTGCGGCACTGCCGGCAGGAGATCCCGTACTCCGCCGCGGTGGTGGTCGAGGTCTTCGACGAGGAGGAGCGCTTCGCGCCGCCCCCGAAGGCCCGCGCGAAGAAGGCGCCGAAGAAGGGGCCGAAGGGCGACGACGCGGCGACGAACGGCCCGCAGAAGCAGGCGCTGACCGGGCTGGTGCGGATCCACGCGAACATCTTCGTCGAGCGCGACTCGCAGAAGGCGATCGTCATCGGCAAGCGCGGGCAGATGCTGAAGGCGATCGGCACCGACGCGCGGGCCGCCATCGAGCGGCTGCTGGGCTGCCACGTCTTCCTGTCACTGCAGGTGAAGGTGGAGCCGCGGTGGAGCGAGCGGCAGGACGGCGTTCGGAAGATGGGGTACGGGCTGTCGTCATGACGGACACGAAGCGGCCCCTGGTGGCGATCGTCGGGCGGCCCAACGTGGGCAAGTCCACCCTCTTCAACCGGCTGGCGGGCCGGCGGCGGGCGATCGTCGAGGACACGCCGGGGGTCACGCGCGATCGCCACTTCGCGAACGCCGACGTCGGCGGCCGGGCCGTCACCCTGGTCGACACCGGCGGCTTCGTCCCCGACACGAAGGACGATCCGCTGGCGGACCTCGTGCGCCAGCAGGCCCAGGCGGCCGTCGAGGCCTGCGAGGTGGTCGTCTTCGTCTGCGACGGGCAGACGGGCATCACCGCGGCGGACGAGGAGGTGGCCCGCTACCTGCGGCGCCAGACGCGCCCGCTCGTGCTGGTGGTCAACAAGTGCGACAGCCACCGCACCGCCGAGGCCGTCGCGGCGGAGTTCCACCGGCTGGGGCTGGGTACGCCGGTCCCCGTCTCGGCGGAGCACGGCGAGAACGTGCCCGCGGTGTTGGAGGCGATTGCGTCGCGGCTGCCGCCGGCCCCGCCCGCCGCGGAGCCCCCGGCCGAAGGCGAGGAGGCGCCGGACCGGCCCTTGCGCGTGGCGATCGTCGGCCGGCCGAACGTCGGCAAGTCCACGCTGGTGAACGCGCTGCTCGGCGAGGACCGCGTCATCGTCAGTCCCATCGCCGGCACCACGCGCGATCCGATCGACACCGAGCTGTCCTACAAGGGCAAGCGGCTCACGCTCACCGACACCGCCGGCATCCGGCGGAAGGCGGCGATCACCCAGAAGGTGGAGCACTTCTCGGTGCTGGGCGCGGTCCGGGCGATCGAGGACAGCGACGTCGCGGTGCTGGTGCTCGACGCCACCGAGGCCGGCGTGGACCAGGATCTCAAGATCGCCGCGCTGGCCGAGGAGAAGGGCCGCGCGCTGATCGTCGTGGTGAACAAGTGGGACCTCGTGCGCGGCACGCTGCGCGAGGAAGACTTTCGCGCCGAGCTCAAGTGGTACATGAAGTGGGTCGCCTGGGCGCCGATGCTCTTCGTCACCGCGAAGACGGGAGACCGGGTGACGCGCGTGCTGGACGTGGCGCTCGAGCTGGCCCAGCAGCAGTACTTCCGGGCTCCGACGCCCCGCCTCAACAAGTTGCTCGACCACGTCACCAGCGAGCACCCGCTGCCGGTGACGAACGGGCGTCAGCTGCGCCTGTATTACGTCGCCCAGGTGGGCACCGCGCCGCCGGCGTTCGCCTTCATCTGCAACTCGAAGGACGTGCCCGACCGCTACGCCCGGTACGTCGGCAACCACCTGCGAAAAGTCTTCGGGCTCAAGGTGCCGATCCGCCTCTTCTGGCGCGAGCGGCCGGGCCAGAAGGACCGCGCGCAGCACGCGAAGCGCTTCGAGGCCCGGGAGCGCTCGAAGCAGCGCAAGAAGTCGACGAAGAAGCACCAGCGCCGGGCCGGGCGCGGCCCGAAAGCGCCTCATTGACTTCGAGGGATCGCGACCGTAGACAGCCCGGCGCGATGTCCTACAAGCAAGCGCAGAAAGAGCTGAAGAAGCCGGACGAGCTGCAGAAGCTGGGGCAGCAGGCCCTGCCGTGGATGGAGACGCACGGCAGGATGGTCGTCGGCATCGTGCTGGGCCTCGCGGGGCTGGGTCTGGTCGCCACGCTGATCAACTCGTACATCAAGCGCGGCGAGGAGCAGGCCGCGCACGAGTTCGGCGCCGCGCTGCGCGTGCTGGAGCGGGAGGTGAAGGCCGATCCCGGTGAGCCCAGGCCCGGCGAGGAGCCGCCGTTCAAGACCGAGGCGGAGAAGGACGCGGCGGTCATCACCGCCCTCACCGAATTCCGGAAGAAGAACGCGGGGAGCCTCGCGGCCACCAACGCGGCGCTCCCGCTGGCGCAGGCGCTCATCCGCCAGGGCAAGGCGGCCGAGGCGATGCCGCTGCTCGACGAGTACCTCAAGAACGCCGACCCGGCCGATCCGCTGCGCGCGGCCGCCTACGAGGCCCGCGGCTACGTGCTGGAGTCCGAGAAGAAGTACGACGAGGCCATCGCCGCCTTCGACGCGCTGGCGAAGGAAAACAAGACGGACTTCATGAAGGGCATGGGGCTGTACCACCGCGCCCGCATCCTGCTGCTCAAGGGCGACACGGCTGGCGGCGCGAAGCAGCTGTCGGAGATCGAGGCGGTCGCCCCGGGCAGCGCCGCCGCGCGCCTCGCGAAGGAGCGCATCGCGCTGCTCACCTCGCAGGGCGTGGCCGTACCGGCGGCGCCGCCTCCGGGCATCGCCCTCGACGCGGGGACGTAAGCGGCCCCGATGCGGCAGCTCGTCGCGATCGTCGCCTCGCTGGCCCTCGTCGCGGGCTGCAAGGCGATCCCCCTGAATGACGATCCCACCGTGCCGCGGCGGGAGGCGCACGTCAGCGCCCCGGCGATCTATGAGGTCAGCTGGTGGACGCCGCTGGTGAAGATCGGCCTGCTGGAGTTCAAACCGCTCGAGCCCGCCGCGCCGGCCGTCGACCCGGACACCGAGCGCGTGATCGTCAGCACCCGCGACGGCTTCGTCCGCTGCCTGTCGCCGGTGGACGGCCACGTCGAGTGGGAGAAGAAGACCCCCAACCGCTTCTCGGCGGGCGCGGCCATCTCCGGCGGCGTCGCCTACGTCCCCGGCGGCGACGGCACGCTGTACGCGCTGCGGGTGCTGTCGGGCGAGGAAGCCTGGACGTACGACGCGAAGGAGGAATTGGTCACCACGCCCACCGTCGCCGAGGGCCTGGTGCTGGTCGCCTCCCAGAACGACACCCTCTTCGCGGTGGACGAGGCCTCGGGCGCCTGGAAGTGGCAGTACCGGCGGGACACGCCGTCGGGCTTCACGATCCGCGGGGCGTCGCGGCCGGCCGTCGCGGACGGGCTGGTGTACGCGGGCTTCGCGGACGGCACGGTGGTGGCCCTGGGCCTCGACGACGGCGTACAGCGCTGGGAGCGCAAGGTGTCGGTGACGGGCACGCAGTTCCACGACGTGGACACGCAGCCCATCGTCGCGGACGGCCACGTCTTCGTCGCGAGCTACGCGGACGGGATCGTCGCGCTCGACGCGAAGTCGGGCGACCTCGAGTGGACGAGCGCGAAGCTGGGCATCACGTCGATGGTGCTCAAGGGCCGCACGCTGTTCTGCGTAGGCGACGGCAAGCTGAGCGCGGTGGAGACGAGCCAGGGGCGCCTTTTGTGGTCGCTCGATCTCTCCGACAAGGACAAGAAGGGCCGCGGCGCCAACGCGGGCGTTTCCCTGACGGTGGCCCGCGGGTACGTGGTGGTGCCGACCTCCACCTCGCTGGCCTTCGTGGACGCCTCGGCCGGCCGGGTGCGCGCCATGTGGAACCCCGGGCGCGGCGTCACGGCGGCCCCGACGGCCTTCGCGTCGAGCCGCAACGGCGCGCGGCTGTACGTGCTGTCGAACCTCGGCAGCGTCTTCGCGCTGCAGCTGACCGGCACCGGCGGCGGGTAGTCGGGTAGGGTGCGCATTGTGAAGCGCATTCACGTCGTCGCCGCCTTGATCCCCGATCCGAAGGACGCGAGCCGGTTCCTCGTGCAGCAGCGGCTGCCCGACAAGAGCCGCGCGAACCTGTGGGAGTTCCCCGGCGGGAAGGTCGAGGCTGGCGAGACCGAGGCCGCGGCCCTCAAGCGCGAGTGCCACGAGGAGCTGGCGGTCGACCTCGAGGTGGGGGCGAGGCTGTGGGGCACGGTGCACGCGTACCCGGACCTGGTGGTGGAGCTCGAGCTGTTCGCGGCGACGATCCGCGCGGGCGAGCCGCAGCCGCTGGGCGCCCAGGCGCTCCGCTTCTGCACGCCGGCCGAGATGAAGGGCCTGCCGTTCTGCGAGGCGGATCTCCCGCTGTTGGATGCGCTCGAGCGCGGGGAACTTGGGAAGCGCTGATGGAGTTCCTCCCGCGAACGTTTCAGCTGACGAAGCGCGTCGGGCCGTACCGCGAGCGGGATCTCTGGGCCCGCGGCATCGCGACCTGGGAGGACTTCGAGCGGGCTGCGGCGGCGGACGTGGTGATGTCGACGCGCCTCGACGCGGAGCTGCTGGAGGCGATTCCCAGGGCCCGGGAGGCGCTCGCGGCGAGGGATCTGCCGCGGCTGGCGACGCTGGTGCCGGCGAGGGAGCACTGGCGGCTGTACGGGCACTTCGTGGAGCGCACGGCGTTCTTCGACATCGAGGCGGACGGCGACAACGTGCCCACGGTGGTCGGCGTGATGGACGGCCAGGGCGTGGCGACGTTCCGCCGGGGCCACAGCCTGCAACAGGTGCCCGAGCGGCTCGCCGAAAGTCCCATCTGGGTGACGTTCAACGGGGCCGCCTTCGACGTGCCGGCGCTGCGGGCGGCGTTCGACGGGCGGTTTCCCGAGCCGGCGGTGCACATCGATCTGAGGTTCCTGATCCGGCACGCCAGGCTGAAAGGAGGCCTGAAGGGCGTCGAAGAGGCGCTCGGGCTGCACCGGCCGCCGCACCTGAAGGGGGTGAAGGGCTTCGACGCGATCCGCCTGTGGCGCGAGTGGAACGCGACGGGCCGCCGCGACGCCTTGCGGATCCTCGTCGAGTACAACCTGTACGACGCGATCAATCTGCGATCCGTCCTCGAGTGGACCGCGTGGCGCGTTGCCGAGCTGAACGCCTGGGACGTCGAGCGGCGGCCGATCTTCGAGCGCGGCGAGGTGCTGTACGACGTCAGTCGGCTGCTGCTCGCGCTGTAGGGCAACTACTCCTTCTTCTTTTTCTTTCCGGGCTTGTTCTTCGGCGGTGGGTCCGGGACGAGTTGGCCGCGGACCTTCAGGCCCAGCCGGACGTCGTCGTAGTGCCGGCCGGCCTCGTCGCCGATCTCCGGCGCCAGCTCGGCGTCCACGACGAGGGTGTAGCGCCGGCCGGTCTTCAGCGGCTCGGCAAGCTCGATGCGGTAGGCCAGGCCGGCGTCTGACAGCTCGGCCGTGTCGTCGGAGGCGACGGCCTGGTCCGCCCAGTCGAACAGGCGCACGCGGTAGTCATGCAGCCGCACTGGCGTCGTCAGCGCCAGGCCCGACGTCGAGTCGAGTTCCGCCACGCCGTCGACGAACTCGAGCGCCGCCTCGCCGCCGTCCATCTTCGCCGTCACGATGAACTCGAGCCGCAGCAGTGGCGGCGGACCGGCATCCACGCGCTCCGCCACGACGCCCGCGTCGATCTCCCGGAGACCCGCGTCGACCGTTGGCGGTTTCTCCGCAGGGCACCCGGAGAGCACCGCCACCCCCAGAACCGCGGCCCCCGCACGCCAATCGATCCGCATGAGGGCGCCTCTGATAGCACCGCCTTCCCCTCGGAGCCCCCACGAGCCGACGTCGAATAATGAGCGTTATGTAAACTCTGCGTCTTCGCTCGTCGAGGGGTGTTTTCGAGGGAGAATCGCCGCCTCTTCCACGCAACTGCGACGTCGCCGTGCGCGACAAGGGCTGACTTCATGGCCACCACGTTCTCCCGACTGAAGCTTGCTGCTGACGCCCGTCCCCTCGTCGACCAGGTGCTCGCCCGCGCGGCGAGCGCGACCGATCGCATGAAGATCGAGGCGGCGCTGGTGCAGGCGGCTGGCGTCGACGGCAACAAGGTGCTGTCCGCGAAGGAGGTCCGCGCCATCGCCGACGCGTTCGAGGCGGCCTCCGCCGGCAACGGCGCCCTCACCCCGGACAAGCTGGGCATCGGCCTGGAGACGGCCACCAGCACGCTGAAGTCGATGGAGACGCTGGGCAACCTGGACGGCGTCACCAACGCCTTCACCCTCCAGGGCGCGTCCGTGGAGGCGAAGCTGATCGCCGACCTCAACGCCTCCGTCGCCCGCGCCAACGGCCGGCCGATGGACGTCAACATCCTCATCTTCGAGTTCCAGTCCGACGCCATCGAGAAGGCCCTGTCGGACATCGCGAAGAAGAATCCGAACGTCACCATCCGCGTTATCGCCGACTCGGGCCAGGCCTCCGAAACCGGCGGCAACGCCCTGCCGTCGCTGCTCAAGGAGAAGCTCCCGAACGTCCAGGTGAAGTTCAAGAAGGACTTCCCCTACCTGTGGAGCGCGAGTCAGGGGCGTCCCATCTACAACCACGGGGCGACGCAGGGCCTGAATCACCACAAGGGCCTCGTCACCTTCATCGACGGCAAGCCGGACACGCTGATCACCGGCAGCTTCAACTGGTCCAACACCGCCGACTCGAAAAATTACGAAAATCTCACGGTTTTCAACAACATGGACAGCGCCAGCGCGCGCGCCATCACCCAGTTCGGCGAGGAGTTCGCCGGCTACTGGAACAACCCGAACGCCGCCCTCTCGCCCAACGCCTTCCTGAACTTCAAAGGCGAGAAGTGGAACGCGATGCTGGTCGCCAACGGCAAGGCGCCCACGGCGAAGACGAACCGCCCCGACGACTCCTATCCTCCTTACTCCCTGCCGACGGACTCGAAATCCATCGACGTCAACAGCTTCCGCGCGGCTGACGAGGCGCGGCTGGCCGCCCTGCTCGGTTCGAAGGCGCTCGCCCGCAGCGTGCGTCTCGAGCGCGAGAAGTACGGCCGCTTTTCCGACATGGCCGAGCTCAAGGAGCGCGTGCCCGCCCTCGCCGCCTTCTCCGACGCCCAACTCCAGGCGATCGGCTTCGGCTCCGGCCGCGTGTCCATCAATACCGCGACGCTCGAGGAACTCGACAGGGCCGGCCTCACGAAGAAGCAGGCCGAGGCCGTCGTCGCCTGGCGCGAGAAGAACGGCGACTTCGACTCGGTGTCCGACCTGAAGAAGCTGGGTGTGCCGCAGGCCACGCTGACGAAGCTGAAAGATGTGCTCACCGCGGTCGACGTGGAGGCGTTCTTCAACTCAAAGGCCTGGGGCGACACGAAGGGCGACACCGGCTACGGCCCGGCGGGCGATCGCCAGAGCCCGGTCGCCGGGGCGGACGGCACCGTGAGGGCCTCCGACGCGTCCGTCACCGTCGCCGCGACGGATCTCTTCAACCGCGCGAAGCCGCCGGACACCATCGACGTGGCCATGTATGGCATGAGCCCGTCGGCGCCCGAGGTGAAGAGCCTCGTGGAGGCGGCCAGGCGCGGCGTACCGGTGCGCGTCATCCTCAACGACGACTACACGGGCCCCGCCGTGGCCGCCCTGAAGGCGCTCGCCACGCAAGGCTACCCCGTCGAGGTGCGGATCCAGAAGGCGAAGACGATGCACGAGAAGTTCGGCGTCGTCGGCAACGACGTCTTCTCGGGATCGGCCAACTTTTCCGAGTCCTCCTCCTCGAAGCACTCGGAGAACCGGATCACCATCAAGAACCACGACGAGACGGCCGACGCCTTCCGCGCCCGGTTCGAGGAGATCTGGGCGAAGTCGACGGTCGGCTGATTTCCCGGGTTGACGCTCGTCACGGAAGGGGAGCAAGAAGCCCACCGAAGGCCAACCCTACCCCCCGAGGAGTGACGATGAACTGCGTTTCCCGGCTGTCGCTGGTGGCCTTGCTGGCCGCAGGCGCCGCCTTCGCCGACGAAGGCATGTGGACCTACAACAACTTCCCGTCCGCGACGGTGAAGAAGAAGTACGGCTTCGAGCCCACGAAGGAGTGGCTCGATCGCCTGCGCCTGTCGTCGGTGCGCATCGCCGGCGGCTGTTCGGCCTCGGTCGTCTCGCCCGATGGCCTGGTGATGACGAACCACCACTGCGCCCGCGAGTGCATCGAGAACCTGTCCGGCCTGAAGAAGAAGGACTTCAACAAGGACGGCTTCTTCGCGAAGACCCAGGCCGACGAGGCCCGCTGCCCCGCCTACGAGCTGAACCAGCTGGCGGAGATCACCGACGTCACCAGGCGCGTCCAGGACGCGACGAAGGCCGTGGCGCCCGAGAAGTTCTCCGAGACGCAGAAGGCCACCATCGCCGCGATCGAGAAGGAGTGCGCGACCAGCGACGAGTTCCGCTGCGAGGTCGTCACGCTGTACCGCGGTGGCCGGTACGATCTCTACAAGTACCGCCGGTTCCAGGACATTCGCCTGGTGTTCGCGCCCGAGGACGCGATCGCCTTCTTCGGGGGCGACCCGGACAACTTCATGTTCCCCCGGTACGACCTCGACGTCAGCTTCCTGCGCATCTACGGCGCCGACGGCAAGCCGATGAAGATGGACCACTACCTCGCGTGGTCCACCGAGAACGCGAAGGAAGGTGACCTGACCTTCGTGTCCGGCAACCCGGGCGGCACCAGCCGCACGCTGACCGTGGCGCAGCTCGAAGACGACCGGGACTACAAGCTCCCGCTGTCCCTGTTCCGCCTGTCCGAGCTGCGGGGCCTCATCACCGAGTACCAGACGCGCGGCAAGGAGCAGAAGCGGCACTCCAACGACCTCCTCTTCGGCGTGGAGAACTCCATCAAGGCGCTCAAGGGCCGCCGCGACGCACTCGCGGACAAGGCCTTCTTCGCCCAGCTCGCGAAGAACGACGCCGACTTCCGCGCGAAGGTGAAGGCACGGCCCGAGCTCGAGAAGGCCTACGGCAACACGTGGGACGAGATCGCCGCGCTGGTGAAGAAGACCCAGGAGATCCGCAAGGAGTACAACGCGCTCGAGCGCGGTCTCTCCTCGGACCTGTTCGGCATCGCGCGCGCGATCGTCCGCTACAACGACGAGAAGGACAAGCCGAACGGCGAGCGCCTCAAGGAGTACACCGACGCGCGCCTCCCGCAGCTCAAGGCGAACGTGCTGTCGAACAAGCCGATCTACGACGAGCTCGAAATCACCACCCTCACCTGGTCGCTCACCAAGCTGCGCGAGGATCTGGGGCCGGATCACCCGGTGGTGAAGAAGGTGCTGGGCAAGAGGAGCCCCGAGGAGGTCGCCAGGGCGGCCATCAAGGGCACGAAGCTGAAGGATCTGAAAGCCGACAAGAACGGCAACGCGATCGGTGGGCTCCGCAAGGAGCTGTTCGAGGGCGGCAAGGCGAAGGTCGACGCGTCGAAGGACCCGATGATCGAGCTCGTCCGCAGCTTCGACGCCGAGGCCCGCGCGGTGCGCACGCGCTACGAGACCGAGATCGACGGTCCGATGAAGAAGGCGCTGGAGAACCTCGCCAAGGCGCGCTTCGCCGTCTACGGCGAATCGATCTACCCGGACGCGACGTTCACCCTGCGCCTCTCCTACGGCCAGGTGAAGGGCTACCTGGAGAACGGCAAGGAAGTGAAGCCGCTCACCACTCTGGCCGGCGCGTTCGAGCGCCACACGGGCTCGGAGCCGTTCGCCCTGCCGAAGTCGTGGCTGGCGTCGAAGGCGAAGCTGAACCTCGAGACGCCGTTCAACGTCGCGACCACCAACGACATCATCGGCGGCAACTCCGGCTCGCCCATGGTCAACCAGAAGGGCGAGGTCGTCGGCCTCATCTTCGACGGCAACATCCAGTCGCTCGGCGGCGACTATGGCTTCGACGAGTCGGTCAACCGCGCCGTCGCCGTGCACTCGGCCGCGCTGATCGAGGCGCTCGACAAGATCTACGGCGCCAGGCGCATCGTTGACGAGCTGAAGCCGGCAGCTCCGGTGAAGGCCGGTCAGCCGTAGGCGGCGTCACGCCGCTCTCCCCCATGGGTGGGGAGAGCGGCGCTCGCTTCACGAGTCGTTGAGGATGTCGCGCAGCACCGCCAGCAGGTGGGCGCGCTCCCCTTCCGACGCGGCGATCGCCGCATCGAGGAGGACGTTGGCGGCGCGGTTCAGGGCCAGCGCGTCTTCCTCGCGACCCAGGGCCTCGGTGAGGCCCACCAGGTCGTACTTCCTGGCCTCCTGGATCAGCACCCGGAGGTCCGTGTCCGTGGCCACGTCGATGCGCGCGGACAGCCCGTTGAACCAGCTCACCACGTCGCGTGAATCCCGGGGCACCGGGGTCAGGTGACGCGGCTCGCCCGGCGTGCCGGGGCGCGGCTTGCCCTTGCGGCGTGGCGCGGTACGCGCCCGCTTCGGCGCCGCCTCCTTCGCGGGTGACGGCTTCTTCTTTCGGCTCGCCGCGCGCTTCGCGCGCCTGGTCGGCCTCTTCCTCGCGGTCACGAGCGTCCCCCTTTGTTGTTTCCGGTGGTTGTTTCCGTTGATCCCCTCGGCCCGTGGTCGTCGAGTCGCCCAGCATCGGGCGGCCACGCGCCACGAGGCCCCTACTCCCACTCGATGGTGGCGGGCGGTTTCGAGCTGATGTCGTAGACGACGCGGTTGATGCCGCGGACCTCGTTGATGATGCGGCTCGAGATCCGCGACAGCAGCTCATACGGCAGCCGCGCCCAGTCGGCCGTCATGCCGTCGACCGAGGTGACGGCGCGCAGCGCGCAGGTCATCTCGTAGGTGCGCTCGTCGCCCATGACGCCGACGCTCTGCACCGGCAGCAGCACCGCGAAGGCCTGCCACAGATCCTGGTAGAGGCCGGCGGCGCGGATCTCCTCCTGGACGATGAGGTCGGCCTTCCGGAGCACGTCGAGGCGCTCCTCGGTGAGGTCGCCGATCACGCGGATCGCCAGGCCCGGCCCGGGGAACGGGTGGCGGCTGATCATCTCGTCCGGCAGGCCGAGCTCGCGGCCCAGCACCCGCACCTCGTCCTTGAACAGCTCGCGCAAAGGCTCGATCAGCGTGAGGTGCATCCGCTCGGGCAGGCCGCCCACGTTGTGGTGGCTCTTGATGGTCGCCGACGGGCCCCTGGTGGACACCGACTCGATCACGTCCGGGTACAGCGTGCCCTGGGCGAGGAACTTCGCGTCGGTGAACTCCTTCGCCGCCTCCTCGAAGACGGCGATGAACTCGTAGCCGATCGTCTTGCGCTTCTTTTCGGGATCCGCGACGCCGGCCAGCTTCTCGAGGAAGCGCCTGCGCGCGTCGATCGTCTTGAGCGGGACGTGGAAGCGGCCCACGAAGAGCGCCTCGACCTGCTCGCGCTCGCCATGACGCAACAGCCCGTTGTCCACGAAGATGCACTGGAGCCGGTCGCCGATCGCCCGGTGCAGCAACAGCGCCGCCACCGACGAGTCCACGCCGCCCGACAGGCCGCAGATCACCCGGCCGTCGCCCACCTTCTCGCGGATCTCCCGGATCTGCTCCTCGATGAAGCCCTTCATCGTCCAGTCGCCCCTCACCCGACACTCGGTGAAGAGGAACGCCCGCAGCATCTCCCTGCCCAACTCCGTGTGGACCACCTCCGGATGGAACTGGAGGCCGAACAGCGGCTTCGACTCGTGGGCCGCGGCCGCGAACGGCGCGGAGGCCGTGGTGCCGATGGTGACGAAGCCAGGCGGCAACCGCTCCACCCGGTCGCCGTGGCTCATCCACACCTTGAGGCTCGTGCCCTTCGCGAACGGCGCGAACGGACCGCGCGACACCTTCACCTCGACCTCGGCCGGGCCGAACTCCCGGTGGGCGCTCTGTTCGACGCGCCCGCCCAGCATCTTCGACATGAGCTGCAGGCCGTAGCAGATGCCCAGGACCGGCAGGCCCAGTTCGAACACCTCGGGCACGCAGCGCGGGCTGCCGGTCTGCTCCACCGACATCGGCCCACCCGACAGGATGATGCCCTTCGGCCCGAAGGCCTGGATGTCCGCGAGCGGCAGGTCCGGGCGGTGGATCTCGCAATAGACGCCCAATTCGCGCACGCGTCGGGCGATCAGCTGGGTGTACTGGCTCCCGAAGTCGAGGATCAGGATCTTCTCGTGGGTGGCGTGCACGGCGGGCGTCTCCTTCTTTGGGCAAGCCGTCGTTGACTAAAGGCGTCTACCCCTTCAAGACTCCCGGGCCAATGACCAAGCGAATGGTGCAGGCTCTGGCGGTGGCCGCGCTGTTGTCATCAGGCGTCGGCTGCGTGAAGGAGATCTCCAGTGACGAGCGGCTCGAGCGCGAGACCGCCCGGGCCGACGCGATGAAGAGCAGCACCGCCGAGGAGCTCTCCAGGCTCAAGTGCGACGACGTGAACGCCGAGTTGGCCCAGGCGCGCGACGAGACGCGCAGCGAAGAAGCCCGCCTCAACGCCTACGTCGACCTCTACCTGAAGGTGAAGGAGCGCACCGCCCGCTTCGACGAGGCCATCGCCCGAAACCCGGATCTTGCGTACCAGGAAGGCAGCGAGGAGATCACCGCCGCCCGCGACGCTTGCGTGCAGTCCCAGGCCGACGTTCGGCTCGATCTCGAGAACCTCGTGCGCGAAGTGATGCAGATGCCCACGGTGGACGAGATCAAAGGCGGCAGCACCGTGAAGGTGGCCCGCATGAGCTTCGACACCCTGCGCGACGCGATCGAGACGCTGGAGCTCGACGACAAGGACTCGCTGTTCACCAAGCTGTCCAACGCCGAGAAGCAGCTCGAGTCGAAGCCGCCGCCGTCCTCGGGCAAGCGGCGCCGCGAGAAATAGCGCTGCGAGCCGGGCAGAACCGCTACTCGACGCGGTAGTTCGGCGCCTCCTCGGTGATGATCACGTCGTGCACGTGGCTCTCCTTGAGTCCCGCCGAGGTGATCTGCACGAAGCGCGCGTTCTTCTGCAGGTCCGCGATGGTCGGGGCGCCGCAGTACCCCATGCCCGAGCGCAGGCCGCCGAGCAGCTGGAAGACGTTCATGCTGACGGTGCCCTTGTACGGCACGCGGCCCTCGATGCCCTCGGGCACCAGCTTGCCGGGATCCGACACGCCGCCCTGGAAGTAGCGATCCTTCGAGCCCGACCTCATCGCGCCCAGGCTGCCCATGCCCCGGTACGCCTTGTAGCTGCGGCCCTGGTACAAGATGGTGTCGCCCGGCGACTCCTCGGTGCCTGCGAAGAGCGAGCCGATCATCACCGTGCTGGCGCCCGCGGCGATCGCCTTCACCACGTCGCCCGAGTACTTCACGCCGCCGTCCGCGATGATCGGCACGCCGCTGCCGGCCGCCGCCCGCGCGCAGTCGTCGATCGCGGTGATCTGCGGCACGCCCACGCCGGCCACCACGCGCGTCGTGCAGATCGACCCGGGGCCGATGCCCACCTTCACCGCGTCCACGCCGGCGTCGATGAGCGCCCTCGTCGCCTCGGCGGTGGCCACGTTGCCCGCCACCAGCTCGAAGCTGCCCTTGAAGTTCTTCCGGGTGTCCCGCACGGCGTCGATCACGCCCTTCGAGTGGCCGTGCGCGGTGTCGATGACGATCACGTCCACGCCGGCCTTCAGCAGCGCCTCGATGCGCGCCTCGCGATCGGCGCCCACGCCCACCGCGGCCGCGGCCAGCAGGCGCTGCTTCGCGTCCTTCGCGGCGTTCGGGTACACGCGCCGCTTCTCGACGTCCTTGATGGTCATGAGCCCCTTGAGCTCGAACGCGTCGTTGACGATCAGCAGCTTCTCGATGCGGTTTTTGTGGAGGAGGTCGATCGCCTCCTCCTGGCTGACGCTCTCCCGAGCGGTGACGAGCTTCTTCGTCATCACCTGCTCGACGCGCTGCGCGACGTTCTTCTCGAAGCGCACGTCGCGGCTGGTGACGATGCCGACCAGCTTCTTCCCGTCCACCACGGGGATGCCGCTGATCCCGTGCTGCTTCATCAGCTCGAGCGCCCGCGACAGCGGCGCCTGCGGCTCGATGGTGATGGGCTCGGTCACGATGCCCGACTCGTGCTTCTTCACCCGCGCCACCTCGGCCGCCTGCAGCTCCGGCGTGAAGTTCTTGTGGATGACGCCCAGCCCGCCCTCCTGCGCCATGGCGATCGCCATCCGCGCCTCCGTCACCGTGTCCATCGCCGACGACAGGAGCGGGATCGGCAGCCGCAGGCGCCGCGTCACCTGCGTCGAGAGATCGACCATGTGCGGCAGCACGGCGCTCTCCGCCGGCACCAGCAACACGTCGTCGAAAGTGAGCCCCAGTCGGAGTTCGGTCGGCAGCATGGACGGCCCATAGAAGAATTCCCACACGAAGGGAAGACTGCGCGGAAACACTGGAGTTTTCGCGGGGGTGGCCCTAATTCCAGCGACTCCCGTGGCCGCCGACTCCAAGCCCACCGGCCTCTCCGTCCGCCTGCCGTTCGGGAGCCCGGAAGAGTTCCTCCGACGCTACGGGGCCAACCTGTCCAGGGGCGGCGTGTACTTGCGCTCGAAGACGCTGCGCGCGCCCGGCACGACGCTGACGCTCGAGGTGAAGCTGCAGAACGGCCAGCGCGTGCTGTACGCGACGGCCGTCGTCGCCTGGGTGACGGGCAACAGGGGCCATGGCGTGCCGGGCATGGGCTTCAAGTTCATCACCCTGGACGCGGCGAGCCGGCGCTTCCTCGAGGCCGCGGCCGCGGCGATGCCGCACGCGCGCTCGAGCGAGCCGCCGGTGCCGCCCAACGTCGGGCCCACCGACGCGAGCCCCGAGGCGGTCGCCCCGCCCGGGCCCCCGCCCTCGCAGGCCCAGCCGGTGCTTCCGTCGGAGGAGACCGGCCGGCTGGTGGTGGCCAGCGAGGGAAAGACGCCGGTGCGCGCGCCGGCCTTCGAGCCCGCGCCCGAGCCCCCGCGCACCGGGCCGATCATCGGCATCGATCTCGGCACGACGAACTCCTGCGCCGCGGTGGTGGTGGACGGCCAGCCGATGATGCTGAAGAACCGCGACGGCACCAGCCTGGTGCCGTCGGTGGTGGCGCTGTCCCCCCGCGGGCAGCTCGTCGTCGGCGCCGCGGCGCGCGCGCAGCTCGCCACCAACCCGAAGTGGGTGGTGTACGGCTTCAAGCGGCTCATCGGCCGGCCGGCGGACTCGCCGCTGGTGCGGGAGATCGTCCAGCGCTTCCCGTACGAGGTGGTGCCCACCGAATCAGGTGACTGCGCGGTGGCGCTGGGCGACCGCACCTACCGCCTCGAAGAGCTGTCCGCGCTGGTGCTGCGCGAGGTGAAGGCGCTGGCCGAACGGCGGCTCAACACGCAGGTGAACCGCGCGGTGATCACCGTGCCCGCCTGGTACGACGAGCGGCAGCGCGAGGCGGTGCGCGAGGCCGGGCGCCTGGCCGGACTGCACGTCGAGCGGATCGTCAACGAGCCCACGGCGGCGGCGCTGGCGTGGGGCTACGCCAACCGGCGGCCGCAGCGGCTGCTCGTCTACGACCTGGGCGGCGGCACCTTCGACGCGTCGGTGCTGGAGCTGCGCGACGCGGTGTACGAGGTCGTCTCCACCGGCGGGAACACCTTCCTCGGCGGCATCGACTTCGACAGCGCGATCGTCGCCTATCTGCTGAGCGACTTCGAGCAGCGCACCGACACCATCTTCAGCGACCGCGTCGCGATCCAGCGTGTCTACGACGCCGCCGAGCGCGCCAAGATGCTGCTGTCCGACAAGACGGAGGCGCGGATCCACGTGCCCTTCGTCACCGTCGTCGGCGGCAAGCCGATGGACGTCGACGTGAACCTGACGCGCGGGCAACTCGAGAAGCTGACGCGCTCGCTGGTCGATCTCACCATGGATGTCTGCCAGGAGATCCTCCGCACGCGCGGCCTGCGAGCGGACCAGATCGACGAAATCGTCCTGGTCGGCGGCCAGAGCCGCGCGCCGCTGGTGCAGGACCGGCTCACCCTGCTCTTCGGCCGCAAGCCCGTGGCCGTCGGCAACCCCGAGGAGGCCGTGGCGCTCGGCGCGGCGCTGCTGGCCGACGCGCTCGACAAGAAGGCGGGCCTGTTGCTGATCGACGTGCTGCCGAAGTCGATCGGACTGGGCTTGCCGGGCGGGCGTTTCCACCCGGTCGTGCAGCGCAACACCGCGCTGCCGGTGACGCGGAAGCACGTGGTGCGCACCACGCGCGACGATCAGCGCGAGCTCGAGCTGGCGATCTTTCAGGGCGAGGCGCCCCGCGCGGCCGAGAACACGTACCTCGGCACCTTCCGCGTCCGTGGGCTGCCGCCGGGCCCGCGCGGCAGCGTCGCGGTGGAGTTGTCCTTCGAGCTCAACAACGAGTGCCTGCTCACCATCACCGCGCGGGAGGAGTCGACCGGCCGGCAGGTCGCGTCGTCCTTCGCGACCCACGACACGCCGGCGGTGGTGAAGGAGCGCCTCGCGGCCCTCGAGCAGGAAGCGTCGCCCGCGGCAGAGAAGCGCGGCCCGCTCGGGTGGCTCAAGCGGCTCTTCGGATGAGCTACCCGCCGAGGAGCCGCTGGGCGACGTCCGACGTCTTCGGCAGCTCCAACACCTGGCCCGGCTCCGGCAGCGTCACCGGCTCGAAGACGTCGCCGTTCCAGCGGATGAAGGTGTAGCTGGACGGCGGCTCGTCCAGCGCCACCTCGAAGCGCGTCGGCTTGTCCCGGTCGGTGGCGCGCACGGTGACGGTCAGCGTCTTGAGCTTCACCACGTCGCCGACGCGCAGCGGGAAGCGGTCGGCGCGCACGTTCTGCTCGAAGACGGTGTCGAGGATCCGCCCGTCGACGATCTCCACCTCGAAGCGCCGCTCGTCCAGCCGGTAGACGCGGTGCGCGGCCATCGCCGGGGACAGCAGCATCCACGCCGCGGGGAGCGGGCGGCGCATCGCGGCCATCGCGATGGAGGAGTACATGCCGACCGCGAAGTCCGAGCAGTCGATGATCACCAGGCGCTTGCCGCTCAAGGTGTCGAGGCCCTTCGGCTGCAGCGCCGCGCGCGTCACGGCGTCGCGCCAGCCGATCATCACCCCGGGGGTGACGAACCAACCGATCGACGTCGCGAGCGACAGCGCCACGGACAGCCAGCCCAGCACCAGCCACCTCCGCGCCCGCCACGCCGCGCGCAGCACCAGTGCCGCCAGTGGAGCGAGGCCCAGCGACGAGCTGATGAGCAGGCGGTCGGCCGGGAAGATCGCGAGGAACGGCAGCACGCCCAACGCCGCCCCCAGGGCGAGCCACCGCACCGCGCGCGCCTCTGGTTCCCCCTCGAGGTTCAACCATCGCCACAAGAGCGGCCAGCCGATCAGCGCCACCGCGCCCAGGCCGATCAGCACGGGCCGCGCCTCGGGACGGGTGAGCCAGAGGTCCGCCGGGATCCCGCTGCTCCACGCGCCGGCGATCGCGAGGAGCCGCGCCGGCGCGTTGGCCAGGTACACCGTCGGCTCGCGGATCGGATCGATGTACGTCGCCCCGCCCCACGCCCCCGCGCCCGCCAGCCGGTAGGTGATCACGAAGGCCAGCCCCACGAGCCCCGCCGGCATCAGCGCGCGTGCCCTCGTCTTCCAGTCCCCGTCCCGACCGAACAGCTCGTAGGCGGGCACGTAGGCGAGCGCGCCGATCGCCGCCTCCGCGCTGCACAGCGCCGCCGTCCACGCCAGCACTGCCAGCACCAGGCCCGAGCGGCGCCCGCCTTCCCGCCAGGAGAGGTGCCCGACGAGGCCCCACGCCGCCAGCGCGGTCGCCACCACGGAGTTGCGGTTCGCCAACCACGCCATGGGCAGCGCGTGCGAGCGATCGATGGCGAAGAGGACGATCGCCACCACGGCCAGCCCGGGGATCGTCTTCCGGTACAGCCGCTGCGCCGCGGCGACGAGCAGCAGCCCCCACGCCAGCGAGTGCAGGTGCGCTGGGAAGGGCGCGTCGCCGAACAGCGCCACGTCGAGTTGGACGAGCGCCGACGAGAGCGGCCGGAAGAACGCGATCTTCAGCTCCGGCAGCGAGAACCACGGGAACGGGCCGTTTTCCACCAGGCGCCAGAAGCGCTCCGGGTCGCCCGGCGCGAAGCTGAACAGGTTCCAGGGGCTGGCGTGGGTGAAGGCGCCCGAGATGAGGCCCCGGTGCACCCAGTCATCGAGGACGAAGCCCGTCCGGAGCCCCGGGATCGCGACCAGCGTGCACAGGAGGTACGGAAGGAGCTGCGTGAACCGGACCTTCATCCCCTTCCCGGACCCTCTCTCCCCAGGGGAGCGTCAGGCGCCCGCCCGGGCGCGGCTCGCCTGCTTCTCGCGCTCGCCGAGGGCCGCCTGGAGGTACTTGCCGGACAACTTCCGTCCGATCAGCTCCTGCGCCAGCTCGCCCGCCTCCACCAGCCGGCCGAGATCGACGCCGGTGTCCACGCCCATGCCCTGAAGCATGTAGACGAGATCCTCCGTCGCCAGGTTGCCCGCGGCGCCCGGCGCGTAGGGGCAGCCGCCCAGCCCGCCGATCGACGCGTCGAAGGTGGTGACGCCCATCGACAGGCCCACCAGCGCGTTCGCCAGCGCCGTGCCGCGCGTGTCGTGCAGGTGCAGCGCGATCTGCCCGGGCTCGAGGATCTTGAGCAGCTCGCCCACCAGCTCGGCGGTGTGTCCGGGCGTGCCCACGCCGATCGTATCCCCGAAGGACAGTTGGTACGCGCCGCAGTCCTGAAGCTGCTTCACCACCTCGATGACGCGGGCCACCGGCGTCCTGCCTTCGTACGGGCAGCCCCACACCGTCGAGAGGTAGCAGCGCACGCGCATGCCCTGCTTGATCGCCGCTCCCGCGACCTCGCGCGACGTCGCGATCGCCTCGGCCACCGATTTGTTGATGTTCTTCTTCGAGTGGCTCTCGGTCACCGACAGGAAAACCGCGGCCTCCTCCAGCCCGGCGGCCTTCGCGCGCTCGAGGCCTTTCAGGTTCGGCACCAGCGCCGAGAAGACGACGCCCGGCCGCCGCGGCAAGAGCGCCAGCAGCTTCTCGGCGTCGGCCAGCTGGGGGATCCACCGGGGCGAGACGAACGACGTCACCTCGATGCGCTTGAGGCCGGCGCCGACCAACCGTTCGATCAGCCGCGCCTTGTCGGGCGTCGAGAGCGTGCGCAGCTCGTTCTGGAGCCCGTCGCGCGGGCCCACCTCGTACACCTCGACGTGCTTGGGCACGGCCGCGAGGACCGCCGCTCCCGACGACGAGGCGGAGGCCGGGCCACTCATGCGCGAGCCGGGATGTGCTCCTTGATCCACTTCACGATGTCCTGCGTGCTCGAGCCGGGCGTGAAGATCTCGTCGACGCCCCGCTGCTTGAGCTGCGGAATGTCGTCGTCAGGGATGATCCCGCCGCCGAACACGCGGATGTCGCCCGCGTCCTGCTTGCGCAACAGCTCGATGACCGCCGGGAAGAGCGTCATGTGCGCGCCCGACATGATCGACATGCCGATCGCGTCCACGTCCTCCTGGATCGCCGCGTTCACGATCATCTCCGGCGTCTGGTGCAGGCCCGTGTAGATGACCTCCATGCCCGCGTCGCGCAGCGCCCGCGCGATGATCTTCGCCCCGCGGTCGTGGCCGTCGAGGCCGGGCTTCGCCACCAGGATTCGCAGCTTCCGTTCAGACACGTTTCCGAGCTCCTACGATCAGGTCCGCTGATGACGCGGTGACTTCCGCTCCGTCCACTCCGCCGCACACCCACTGCAGCTCCAGCCCCGCTGGTGCCAGCAGGGACCGCCATTCGTCGACGTCATAGTAACGAATGAAGAATGACGCAGCCATGACGCGCCCGTCGGGCAGCGTCAACCTCCGCGTGAGGTGGTCGCGGCGGCCTTCCGGGTCGTACCGGCACTCCTCCACCAGGTGGCAGCCGTCGGGGAGGTGCCCGTCGTACCGGCTGGTGGGCTGCTCCTCGGACCGGCCCCGGTGGCTGCCGTGGACGATCAGCCGGCCGCCCGGCCGCAGGCACCGCCCGATCTCGCACAGCATCGCCTGCGCCACCTCGGGCTCGAAGGTGCCCAGCGTGTTGTACCAGGCGAAGGCGCCGGCGAACGCGCCCGCGCGGAACGGCAGCGCCCTGAAGTCGCCGCGCGCGACGGGGGCGAAGCGCCGTGCCTCGTCCAGGGACAGCCCGTCGCGGTCCACGCCCACCAGCGCCAGGGCGCCGAGGCGCGCCAGGTGGCGGCCGTGCCCACAGCCCACGTCCAGCACCCGCCCGTCGGCCGGCAGGCGCGCGCGGAGGAAGTCGCCTTCGGCGTCGCTGACGTGCTCCGGGAGGAACGGGCGCGTGCTGCGCAGGTACAGCTCCCCGAAGAAGGGCTCCATGCGAGCGCGCCTTTCGTCAGACCAGCTCGTCGTCGTCGAGCGCCTCGTCGAGCTCGTCGTCCTCGTGCCGGGCCTTCGACAGATCCATGGTGAGCGCGCCGTCCGCGTCCCACTCGAGGCGCGTGCCGTGCGGCAGGGCGAGGTAGCGGAGGATCTCCGGCGCGCGCCGCACCACCGTCGCCAACGTCGCCACGCCGCTCTCGCCGCTGTCGCCTTCCACGGTGCTGGTGAAGCGCCAGCCGCTGTCCTTCGAGGCGTGCGGCTCCTCGCGCAGCGCGACCAGCGACTTCAGCTCGCTGATGAAGCCCTTCACCTGCGCGGTGGCTCCGGCGTGCGGCGAGTCGCCAGTCAGATCCAGCTCCTCCAGCAGCAACCGCTGCTCCATCGAGCGCGTCAGCGGGAGCGTCAGATCGTGCCGCTCGTCCGGCGAACCCTCGGGGATCGCGCGCACCTCCAGGACGCCCACGCCCTCGAAGATCGAGGCCGGCAGCAGCTTCTGGATGATCGGCGGGTGCCAGCCACGGAACGGCCCGCCCGCCTCGCCCTCGGCCGCGAAGAAGCTCAGGCGATCGAAGCCGTAGGCCATCGACTGCGCGTGCTCGACGCGCTTGCCGTGCTCGAGCAGCCAGTCGGCCAGGTGGCCGCACATCAGGGCCGCTTCCTCGAGCAGCGCGCGGCCCTGGAACTCGAAGGACAGCTCGCGCTGCCCCAGCTTCGCGAAGCCGAACGTCTCGGCGCGAAAGCCGTGCTCCCCCATCTCCGTGAAGCCCACCGAGAAGAGATCCTCGGCCAGGGGGTCGTCCGGCAAGGCCTCTTCGGCGTTCGCGAGGGGGAACGGCCAGAGCCGCAAGACGTCCAGCCCGAAGCCGTTGAGCCCGTGCGTCGCGTCGATGAAGACGCGCCGCGCGTCGGAGAAGAAGGTGCCGGCCTGGCCCTTCACCTCCCGCGACAGGCCCAGCAGAAAGCCCCGCCTGGGCGTGAAGCGCGGCAGCAGCGTGGCGTGGGGGCCGAACAGCTCGTCGTCGGGGCCCGGCAGCACCAGCGTCGCCATCTCCCCGAGGAAGACGTCGGTGTTCGCCGGAGCCCGGAACGCATCGGCCGGGGCCGAACCATCGGTGTAGATCGCGAAGAAACAGCTGAGTCTCGGCACGGCCCCAGGACTGTACGCCGGGCCCGCCGCTCCCCGCGAGCTTTCGCCGCCCGAAGTCTAGAACATACCGCCCTCTCGGTATTGACCCCACACCTTGCGGAACACGTCGGAGATCTCTCCGAGCGTCGCGTAGGCCTTCACCGCTTCAATCACCGGCGGAACGAGGTTCCGCTTCTCGTCCCGGCAGGCCGCTTCCACCGTCGCGAGCGCGGCGTCGACGGCGGCCTGGTTGCGCTCGCGGCGAACCTGCTGGAGCCGCTCCACCTGCTCGTGGGCCACCCGCTCGTCGATCTTGAGCAGGTCGATGGGCGCGGGCGCGTCGGACTTGAAGGCGTTGACGCCGACGATGAGCCGGTCGCCCTCCTCCACCTCGCGCTGGAAGCGGTAGGCGGACTCGCCGATCTCCTTCTGCGGGTAGCCCTCCTCGACCGCGCGGATGATGCCGCCGAGCTCGTCGATGCGGCGGATGTACTCGAACGCGCGCTTTTCCATCTCGTCGGTGAGGTACTCGACGTAGTAGCTCCCGGCGAGCGGATCCACGACCCGATCGACGCCGGACTCGTGGGCGATGAGCTGCTGGGTGCGCAGCGCGATCGTCACCGACTCCTCGGTGGGCAGCGCGTACGTCTCGTCGAGCGAGTTGGTGTGCAGCGACTGGGTGCCGCCGAGCACCGCGGCCAGCGCCTGCAGCGAGACGCGCACCACGTTGTTGTACGGCTGCTGCGCGGTCAGCGAGACGCCGGCGGTCTGCGCGTGGGTGCGCAGCATCATCGAGCGCGGATCCTTCGCGCCGAAGCGGTCGCGCATGATCTTCGCCCACATGCGACGGGCCGCGCGGAACTTGGCGATCTCCTCGAAGAAGTCGTTGTGGACGTCCCAGAAGAAGCTCAGGCGAGGCGCGAACTCGTCGACGGGAAGGCCCCGCTTCACGCCTTCTTCCACGTAGCCGATGCCGTCGGCGAGCGTGAACGCCAGCTCCTGCACCGCCGTCGCCCCCGCTTCGCGGATGTGGTACCCGCTGATCGACACCGGGTGCCACTTCGGCATGTGCTTCGAGCAGAACTCGATCATGTCGACGACGATGCGCACCGCCGGGCGTGGACCGACGATCCACTCCTTCTGGGCGATGAACTCCTTGAGCATGTCGTTCTGGATGGTGCCGCCCAGCTTGTCCATCGACACGCCCTGCTTCTCGGCGACGGCGATGTACATGGCGAGCGCGATGATCGCCGACGCGTTGATCGTCATCGACGTCGTCACCTGGTCGAGACGGATCCCGTCGAAGAGGATCTCGAAGTCCTTCAGCGTGGAGATCGCCACGCCTTCCTTGCCGACCTCGCCCAGCGACATCGGGTGGTCGGCGTCGTAGCCCATGAGCGCGGGCATGTCGAAGGCGGTCGAGAGGCCCGTCATGCCGTGGTTGATGAGGTACTTGAAGCGCGCGTTGGTGTCCCTGGGCGTGCCGAAGCCGGCGAACTGCCGCATCGTCCACAGGCGGCTCCGGTACATCGTCGGCTGCACGCCGCGCGTGTACGGCCACTCGCCCGGCAGGCCGAGCTCCTCGAAGCGCTCGCCCTTGCGATCAGCCGCGGTCAGCAGATCGGGGATCGGAATGCCCGAGTCGGTGACGAAGGCGTCGCGCCGCGTCGGCAGCTTGTCGAGCGCCTTCGCCAGCGTGCTGCCTCTCCACCGGGCCGTCGCCGCGGCCTGCACCTTGAGGCCCGCCGCGTCGTAGACGGGCGCCGCCTTCGTCGCCTTCTTCACCGGCTTCTTCGCCGGCGCCTTCGCGAGGGTCTTCTGCTTCGCGCCGGCCTTGCCGCGCGGGACGGTCGACTTCCGGGCTGAACGGGCCATGCGCGGGTGGATAGCACTGCGCCTCCGCACCGGCTACAACGCGAACCCTGCGCGGCTGACGCATCGCGTTGCCGACAACCACCTGGAACCAGACAGGTAGCAGCAGCGCGAATCGAAGTTGCAAGTGCCGGCTCTCACGGCGCGTCGACTGACTTTGATCACGCCTGACGTGTGCTCGCAGGCGATGCCACCCGCAGCGGAATGCCGAGGAACCCATGTCTTTGCGTCTCGTGAGACTGTTGTCCGCCACCCTGGTCGCCGTCGCGCTTCCGGCGCTGGCGCAGGACGCCTTCATCAGCGTGGACGACGCGCTCAAGCTGGCCGGCAAGGACGGCGTGCGCTTCATCGGCGCCGACAGCCCGAAGGAGTTCGAAAAGGGGCACATCGCCGGCGCCGTCGAGGCCTTCGCCCACGACCTCCAGTACCTCGACGACGTGCGCAAGTGCAAAGGCCTGCCGATGTGCGAGCAGACCGCGTTCGACTTCATCGGCAAGGAGCTCGGCGTCGACGCGAGCACCCAGGTCGTCGCCTACGACTCCGGCGTGGGCGTGAACGCCAGCGGCGTCTGGTTCTTCCTGACGCTCTACGGGCACAAGAACGTGAAGATCCTCGATGGTGGTCTCGCCGCGTGGAAGGCGAAGGGCGGCGCCGTCGAGGAAGGCAAGGGCAACAAGCCCGCGCCGAAGACGTTCAAGGGCGAGGTGCAGTGGAACATGATCGCCTCGCGCGCCGAGGTCGAGGCCGTCTCGAAGGACCCGTCGAAGGGCTTGATTCTCGACTCGCGCCACAAGCTCGAGGAGTACACGGGCAAGGAGCTCCTCGCGGGCCTGTCTGGCCCCGGCAAGGAGATCACCGTGGCGCGGGGCGGCTTCATCCCCGGCGCGGTCTTCTCGCCGTGGACCAAGTACGCGGGCAACAAGGACGGCGCGGCCGACAAGCCGACGCTGAAGGACGCCAAGGACATCCAGAAGCAGCTCGAGAAGCTGAAGAAGAACGGCTACGCCGAAGACAAGGAAGTCATCACCTACTGCCACGTCGGCCTCGGCCGCGGCAGCTTCCAGTACCTCGCGCTGCAGAAGGCCGGCCACAAGAACACCAGGCTGTACGTGGGCGGGTGGAACGAGTGGGGCAACACGCCCGAGCTGCCGCTCGGCACGCAGCAATGAGGTGACGCGATGATCCCCGTCCTGACCGGGCTCCTCACCGGCGCCGCGTTCGGCGTCGTCCTCTACAAGGTCGGCGCCTCGCGGTTCTCCCGCGTGATCGGCATGCTGACGCTGCGCGACACCAAGGTGATGAAGTTCGCCTTCACGGCGATCGCCACGGCGTCAGTGCTGTACGGGCTCGCGTCGCTCGCGGGGATCTCCGAGAAGATGAACCTGGTGCCGCGCGTGATGCCCTTCCTGGGCCTCGCGCACGTCGTCGGCGGCGTCCTTTTCGGCGTGGCGATGGGCGCGACGGGCTTCTGCCCGGGCACGTGCGTCGCCAAGGCGGGCGGCATGGCCGGGGCCAAGAAGTTCGCGTCCACGTTCGCGATCCTCGGGTTGGTGGCGGGGATCATCGCGTACAACCTGCTCAAGACGCCGCTCACCGACGCGGGCGTCATCGCCACCAACCAGAAGCCCATCACCATCCACGGCCTGCTCGGCCTGCCGTACGGCGTCGTGGCGCTGGTCTGGGGCGCGCTGTTCCTCGTCATCGCCGCCATCGTCGACCGGCTCACGCCCGAGAAGACGTACACGCTCTCGAAGGATCGCCAGAGCGTCCTCGACTACGTGCGCGGCGAGTGGAGCTGGCTGGCCGCGGGCATCGTCGGCGGCGCGGTGATCGTCATCGCCACCGCGCAGAACGGCTACCTGGGCTTCTCCGGCGCGCTGCTGGCGCTGGTGGGCTCGGTGGCGCACCTCCTCGGCCACCCGCTCGAGGTGGTGCCGAAGATCACCGACGACATCCTCTGGCGCGCGATGCTGATCGTCGGCGTCTTCCCGGGCGCGATGCTGGCGAAGTTCACCTCCATCAAGTCTGAGGCGGCCGTCGAGGCGCCCGTGAAGAAGGAGTGGTCGACGCCGGCGGTCATCCGCTCGTTCTCGGGCGGCTTCGGCCTGGCGCTGGGCGCGATGATCGGCGGTGGCTGCACCACCGGCGCCTTCATCGCGGCGTGGCCCACCCTCTCCGTCGGCAGCCTGGCCATGGGCGGCACCTTCTTCATCGCGTCGATGGCGACCTCCAACCTGCTGCTGCTGACCCGCCGCATCGACTTCTCCCAGGCCCAGGTCGTGGGCGACCGCGCGTACGACTGAAGGAGCCCGCCATGAAACTGTCCCTGCGCCTCGCCTTCATCGCGCTGATCGTTCTGATGGCCGTCGGGCTCGTGCAGCTCAAGGCCCACAACGCGGCCATGGAGCAGGCGGCCGCCGGTCAGGGGGCCCCGAAATGAAGAAGCTCGAGCTGCCCCTCTACGTGGCCGCCGTGGCGGTCCTCGGCGCGCTGCTGATCTCCGAAGGCCGCCGCGCGACCGAACTGGAAGAGCGCACCGCCGTCACGCCGAAGGAGCTCTACACGATGCTGGGCAACCCCCAGCTGAAGCTCCAGATCGTCGACCTGCGGCCCTATGACGACGACCACTACATCGACACGCACATCCCCGGGGCGATCCCCATGCCCGGGTGCGACCTCCACCAGGCGCCCGAGGCCGCGCGCGAGCGCATCTACCCGTACGTGACGACGATCATCGTCACCGAGGACGGCGACCAGGCCGCGTTCGAGCAGTGCCGGGCGAAGTTCGGCGTCGCCCGCAACCTCGCCGGAGGGCTCGAGGCGTGGAGCAGCGAGAACAAGCCCGAGGACACGGGCGAATACTCGCCGCCGAAGGCTGGAGCCGGCGGAGGCTGCCTGTAGGCGAACGCACGGGCGCAGCTGTCGCATCATCGATCCGCAACTCGAATCCGAGGGCCACAGGCATGACGATCTCCCGGCGCGATGCGCTGAAAAACCTCGTCGTCATCGGCGGGGCCGCGTCGCTGGCGAGCGAGGCGAAGGCCGAGGTGAAACCGGTGCGCGTGGAGGACTCGCGCGCGAGCTACCCCGACACGAAGACCGTCGAAGACATGTACCGCGCCGAGTTCGCCGGCACCCGCGGCAAGGGCGAGGAGCGCGGCTTCGCGTACCACTGCGTCAACTGCCAGGGGAACTGCGCCTGGGAGGTGTGGACGAAGGACGGCAAGGTCACCCGCGAGAACCAGTCGGCCAGCTACCCGCAGATCGCCCCCGACATCCCCGACGCGAACCCGCGCGGCTGCAACAAGGGCGTGCAGCACTCGCAGGTGATGTACCAGCCCGACCGCCTGCTGCACCCGATGCGGCGCGTCGGCGAGCGCGGCTCGGGCCAGTGGAAGCAGATCACCTGGGACGAGGCGATCACCGACATCGCGAAGCACCTGTACGAGGGCATGCTCGAGAAGGGCCCGGCGTCGAACTACGTGCACGTGGGCGCCGGCATCCTCACGGAGGCGCGAGCGGCGTCGATCAAGCGCCTGGGCACCCTGCTCGGCGCGGTGCGCCCGTACATCGCCAGCTACGTCGGCGACATGTTCCCCGGCGTGAGCGTCGTGTACGGCGAAGGCAACATCGGCTGCACCTACGACTTCATCTACCGGACGAACGTCGCCGTCTTCTGGGGCTGCAACCCGAACACCTCGCGCATCCCCGACGCCCACTACCTGTGGGAAGGCAAGTACAACGGCTCGAAGATCATCGTCATCACGCCCGAGTTCAACTCGACGGCGATCCACGCGGACCTCTGGGTGCCGGTGAAGGCCGGCTACGACGGCCACCTCGCGCTCTCGATCCTCCAGCGGATCATCCAGAAGAAGCTCTACAAGGACGCGCTGGTGAAGGAGTTCACCGATCTGCCGCTCCTCGTCCGCAAGGACACGAAGGAGCTCTTGCGGCTGTCGGAGATCGATCTCAAGCAGCCGCTCTACGACGCGAAGACGAGCGAGCACTTCCTGAAGGCCGAGGGCAGCAAGGAAGCCAGGCCCGAGGAGTGCTTCCTCGCGTTCAACCAGCGGAACCGGAAGCTGGTGGTCATGCCGGGGTGTGAAGGCGCGACCATCGAGACCCTGCGGCTCAAGGACATCGACTGGGACATCGATCCGTCGCTGGGCGGCACCTGGAAGGTGAAGCTGAAGGACGGCAAGACGGTCGCCGTCACCACCGGCTTCGATCTGCTCAAGAACGAGCTCAAGGCTTTTACGCCGGAGAAGATGCAGAAGCTGACCGGCGTGCACCCCGCGGTGGTGGACGAGCTCGCGATGGATCTCACCGGTCCGAAGTGCGCGGTGGTGACCATGGGCTTCGCCGTCGGCAAGCACTTCAACGGCCTGCTGTCGCAGCGGGCGATCGCCTCGCTGGTGGCCTTCACGGGCCGCATGGGGCCGACGGGCGGGATGAACACCGAGAACGAGTGGAACATCGGCGGCCTGTCCGGGCTGTCGGCGTTCGGCGGCAAGTACCTGCACCGCTTCGCGTCGGGCTTTCTGTCCGAGTTCATGCTCGGCGACGAGATCTCCGACTACGACACGCTGTACGACGACGAGGACATCCGGCGCGGCACCGGTCAGTCGAAGGCCGACTACAAGAAGCAGGTGATGGACATCGTCGAGAAGTCGAAGAACGACGGTGGCTACCAGGCCGGCCAGAACGGCAAGCCCTGGTGGGACACGGTCGAGAATTTCCTGCTGTTCGCGGACTCGCGCTTCCGCCGCAACAAGGGGCACTACCGGAAATCGTTCCTCGAGAAGGCGAAGTTCATCGCCTACGGCGATTTCCGCATGAGCGACTTCGCGGTGTACGCGGACGTGCTGCTGCCGTGCAAGACGCCGTACGAGAGCTGGGACATCCGCACCAACCCGGGCTACCACCGCTTCGCGAACATCGCGTACCCGTCCCCTTCCCTTAAGAACGTGGGCGAGTCGAAGAGCGAGTGGGAGATCGCCACGCTCATCGTCGAAAAGATGCAGGCGCTGGCGTTGGAGCGCTTCCAGAAGACGAAGGACCCGAAGGCGCTGAAGATCCCCGACACCACGCACACCACCACCGGCTTCCGGGCGATGGACGAGTTGGTGAAGGATTTCACCCAGGAAGGGAAGCTTCGCACCGACAAGGACGCGGTGGAGTACGCGCTCGAGCACGTCGACCAGTTCAAGCCGAACACCATCCAGTCGATGTACGAGCGCGGCGGTTTCCTGCAGCTCAACTCGCAGGCGGGCAAGTCGTCGCCGCTGTACGCCGACCGGCCGTACAACACGTTCGAGAGCCAGCTGTTCCTGCACCAGCGCTTCGACACGCTGACCGGGCGGCTCACGTTCTACGTCGACCACCCGCTGTGGATCGCCGCGGGCGCCAACGTGCCCACGGCGAAGCCGCCGATCCGGCCCAGGCGCCACCCGTTCGTGCTCATGACGCCGCACGCGCGCTGGTCGATCCACTCCACGTACAAGACGTCGCCCATCCTCCTGCGGCTGCAGCGCGGCAAGCCGTACGTGATGATCAACCCCGAGGTCGCGAAGGCACGCGGCATCGCCGATGGCGACGACGTGAAGATGTTCAACGAGCTCGGCGAGGTGATCCTGATGGCGAAGATCGCGCCGTCGGTGCCGCCGGACGCGCTGGTGATGGAGCACGGCTGGGAGCCGTTCATGTACAAGGGCAAGAACGGCCACAACAACCTCGTCGGTGACATGATCAACCTCCTCGAGCTCACCGACGGCTGGGGCCACCTCAAGTTCGGAACGAACTGGGACGGCAACCAGCACGCCTACGAGACCACCCTGGACCTCGCGAAGGTGACGACATGAGCAAGCGCCAGCTCGCGATGGTGATGGATCTCAACAAGTGCATCGGCTGCCAGACGTGCACCGTGGCCTGCAAGACGCAGTGGACCAATCGCAACGGCCGCGAGTACATGTATTGGAACAACGTCGAGACCAAGCCCGGCGACGGCTACCCGAAGAAGTGGGAGTCGCTCGGCGGTGGCTTCGACGCTGACGGTAACCTGCAGGACGGCGTCGTGCCCTCGCGCTACAGCGAATACGGGGTGCCCTGGGACTACAACCAGGACGAGATCATGAAGGGCGCGGAGATGCAGCCCGGCAGCGACCCCACCGTCGGCCCGAATTGGGACGAGGACGTCGGCGCGGGTGACTTCCCCAACTCGTACTTCTTCTACCTCCCCCGCATCTGCAACCACTGTTCGAACCCCGGCTGCCTCGCCGCGTGCCCCCGGTCGGCGATCTTCAAGCGCGATCAGGACGGCATCGTGCTGGTCGATCTCAACCGGTGCGAAGGCTACAAGCTGTGCATCGCGGGCTGTCCGTACAAGAAGATCTATTTCAACCCGAAGCTGTCCAAGTCGGAGAAGTGCATCTTCTGCTTCCCGCGCATCGAGAAGGGCCTGCCGCCGGCGTGCGCGCATCAGTGCGTCGGGCGCATCCGCTTCGTGGGCTACCTCGACGACGAGGAAGGACAGGTCGCGAAGCTGGTGAAGAAGTACAAGGTCGCCCTGCCCCTGCACCCCGAGTACGGCACGCAACCCAACGTCTATTACGTGCCGCCGATGTCGGGCCCGCGGAAGTTCGACAAGAACGGAAAGCCGATCGAAGGCAGCGACCGCATCCCGCTGGCCTACCTCGAGAGCCTCTTCGGGCCGGCGGTGCACGACTCGCTGAAGACGCTCCACGCGGAGCTGGACAAGCGCAAGGCGGGTAAGCCGTCGGAGCTGCTCGACCTGCTCATCGCCTACAAGCACTCGGACATGTTCCGCATCGAGGCGAAGCCGCCCGAGGGGTTCAAGCTGCCGGTGCTCAAGTGAGGACGCCCATGCGACGCGCGCTCCTTTCCTTCGCCCTCGCCGTCACCGTCGCCGTCCCGGCCCGGGCCAACGACGCCTTCCTCGCGAACGAGGCCGTGCCCGCCACCGGCGTGCCGCAGGTGCCGAAGACGGTCGCCGACAAAGCGTGGGGCGCCGCCGTGCCGAAGGCCTTCAGGGTGTCGGCGCAGCGCTCGGTGCACCTGAACGACAAGCGCGCGAACGAGCTCCTCGAGACGCCCGGCGTCGCGGAGGTGAAAGTACGGGCGCTGGTCAGCGGCGCCGAGCTGGGCCTGCTCCTCGAGTGGGCCGACGAGACGAAGGACGTGGTGCGCACCGACGAGGTGAACGCCTTCGCGGACTCGGCGGCGATCGAGTTCCCCCGGACCTACGGCGCCGGCAAGCGGCTGCCGTATGTCGGCATGGGCGACGACGCCATGCCGGTGCACCTGTACATGCAGCGCGCGACCGAAAAGGGCACCCTGGGCAACGAGTACGTCGCGGCGGGCTTCGGCTCGCTGACGCGGATCCCGAAGGCGCAGGGCACCATGTCGATGGAGTACGACGGGAAGGCGAAGGTCTGGCGGGCGATCTTTGTGCGGCCGCTGAAGGTCGAGGGCAGCTCGGTGGCGGAGGCGCTGGTGCCGGTGGCCTTCGCCGTGTGGGACGGCGCCCGCAACGAGCGCGGCGGCTACAAGCAGCTGTCGGGCTGGCACTTCGTGAAGCTGCCCCAGCCGGCGGTCGATCCGGCGTACCTGAAGCAGCTCGCCTGGGGCTACGGCGCCGGCGAGCTGGGCGATCCCGCGAAGGGCCAGGCGATCGCCGAGACGATCTGCGTGGCGTGCCACCACCTGCCCGGCAAGGCCCTCGCCGCGCCGGGCCTGGCGCCCAGCCTCGCCAACATCGGGGTCATCGCCACGCCGGCGTACCTGCGCGAGTCCATCGTCGACCCCAGCGGCGTCATCATCCACGCGCTGCAGCCGAACGCGCACTATTCGAAGTCCCTGCCGCCGGACAAGAACGGCGCCTACCCCAACGCCGACGCGTTCCAGTGGAGCACGAGGGACACGGTCGGGAAGACGGTGTCGAAGATGCCAGCGTTCTCCATGTACACCCCCGAACAGGTGGGCGACCTCGTCGCCTTCCTGAAGACCCTGGACGGCACCAGGCGTTAGGAGAAAGTGATGATCGTTCGCCTCTCGACCCTCGCCCTCGCGGTCGTCGCCCTCCCCGCGTTCGCCGTCGACCCCGGTGAGGAGGTGGAACTGAGCTCCGCCACCGTCACCGCCATCAGCTGCGCCCGGAAGGCCGCGGAGACGGGCAAGCTGGACGTGCTGACCTCCTGCCCGATGGAGGAGACCCAGAAGGGCCTGGTCGTCTTCGATGTCGCGGAGCTGCAGATCTACAAGCTGACGGCGAAGAACGTCCGCGTGTCGGATCTCGAGCGCGCCTTCGGCGGCGGCAGCATCGACATCACCGGCATCGTGAAGAGCGTCGACAAGAAGGACGGCCTGCCCGTCGTCGAGGTGTCGGAGTTCCGCGTCACGCCGAAGCCGAAGCCCGGCGCCTTCAAGGGCTGCCTGTAGAAACCTGCGCCGGCGCTCCGGTGTCAGGGGCCGCGCCGCCGGGGCTGCTCCCGCCCGTGCTGTCCGCCGACAGCGACGGCCTCGGGCGCGGTACGGGCCGGTCGCCACCGATGCGGGGGGTGCTGGATCAGCCGGACGTCGCCCCACCCGGCGCGAGCGCCGGCACGGCGGCCAGCAGCGCATCGGCGATCGCCTGGTACGGCCGCTTCTGCGCGTCCGTCCCCACGGCGGCGATCGGCTTCCCGTCGTCCGAGGACTGGCGGATCGCCACGTCGAGCGGGATCTCCCCGAGGAACGGCACCTGGTACGCCTCGGCGAGCGCCCGGCCGCCGCCTTCCCCGAAGATCGGGATCCGCTCGCCGGTGCCGGGCACCACGAAGCCGCTCATGTTCTCCACGATGCCGCCGATGGGGATCCGCACCTCCTGCAGCATGCGGATCGCCCGGCGCACGTCGTCGGTGGCGACGGCCTGCGGCGTGGTGACCACCACTCCGGCCGTGACGCGCAGCTCCTGCGCCATGGTGAGCTGCGTGTCGCCGGTGCCCGGGGGCATGTCGACGATCAGCACGTCCAACTCGCCCCAGTCGACGTCCTCGAGGAGTTGGATCATCGCGCTGGTGGACACCGACGCGCGCCAGATGAGCGGCGTGTCGGGCGTCGGCGTCGTCATGCCCACCGACATCACCTTGATCCCGAAGTTCTCCGCGCACTCGATGCGATCGTCGTCGTTCCACGTCAGGCGCTCGTCCTCGAGGGACAGCATGCGCGGCACGGACGGGCCGTAGACGTCCGCGTCCAACAGGCCCACCCTCCAGTCGCGCTGCGCGAGCACGCTGGCCAGGTTCACCGCGACGGTGGACTTGCCGACGCCGCCCTTTCCGCTCGTCACCACCACCACGTGTCTCGCGTACGGCGCCCGGTTGTTCGGGTGCGCGCTGTGGCCGTACGGCACCGCGCCCTTCGCGCCGAGGAGCTTCAGCCGCTTGTCGTCGTCGAGGCTCACCTCGCGCCCCCCGCCAGCGCCGCAAGGCGCGACGCTGCCGCGTCCAACACGCCATCGGACTTGCAGAAGGCGAAGCGCGCCAGGCCGTGCACGTCCGGCGCGTGGGCCGGCGAATAGAAGACGGACGGGGGAATCGCCGCCACGCCGTGCTTCGAGACGAGCCGCCGGCAGAAAGCCACGTCGTCCTCCCCGCCCCGTCGATGCCTGTCCGTCCGTGCCATCAGGAAGTAGGTCCCTTCGCAGGTGAGCGGCTCCAGGCCGCCGGCGGTGAGAGCCGCCGCGAGGCGGTCGCGCTTCGCCCGGTAGTCCGCCACGAAGCTTCGGAAGTACGCGTCGGGCAGCGCCAGCGCCTTCGCGATCGCCGCTTGAAACGGCGACGCCGTGGCGAAGGTGACCCACTGGTGCGCCTTCTGCAACGCCTTCACCAGCGGAGCTGGCCCGAGCGCCCAGCCGACTTTCCACCCGGTGAAGCTGAAGGACTTGCCGCCGCTGGACAACGTCAGGGTGATGTCCTCGAGCCCCGGCAGGGTCGCCGGCCGGACGTGCCGCGCCGGCTCGAAGACGAGGTGCTCGTACACCTCGTCGCTCACCAGCACCGCGCCGTGCCGCCTCGCCAGCGCGCCGATCGCCTGGATCTCCTCGGCGGTGAAGACCTTGCCCGTCGGGTTGTGCGGCGTATTGAGGAAGACGAGCCGCGTCCGCTCGCTGAAGGCGCGGGCCACTTCGCCCTCGTCGAACCACCACCGCTCATGCAGCGCGTCGGGCGCGCGCAGCTGCACGTACCGCGGCACCCCGCCGGCCATCTGCACGCTCGCGAGGTACGAGTCGTAGAACGGCTCGAAGAGGACGACCTCGTCGCCTGGATTCACGAAGGCCATCGCCGCGTCGAAGATCGCCTCGGTGGCGCCCGAGGTGACGACGACCTGCGTGTCGGGATCGATCGCCTGCCCGTAGAAGCGCCGCGCGTGCGTGGCGATCGCCTGCCGCAGCGCGACCGCGCCGGTGGAGATCGCGTACTGGTTCACCCCGCCGCGGATCGCCTCGATCGCCGCGGCCTTCACCTCGTCGGGGCCGTCGAAGTCGGGGAAGCCCTGCCCGAGGTTGACCGCCTGGTGCTGCACCGCGAGGCGCGAGAACTCGGCGAAGACGGTGGTCCCGAAGGCGGCGACGCGCTGGCTCTCCATGGCGCGGCGAACCTTAGACGCCTTCGCCCCCGATTCAACGGAGCAGCAGGAGCGCCAGGCCGGCGATCACCAGCACCAACCCGCCGACCAGCAGCCCCTGCACCATCCGGTTGCCCACCGGCAGCGGCGGGGCCTCTTGCGTGAGCGCCGGGCGGCTCTCGCGGCCCTTCCGCGTCACCTCGCCGGGTTCGCTGAACGGTGCCCGGCCCTTGACGGCTGCGACCACCAGCTCGCGGAGGTGCGCGATGAGCTTGTCCTCGCCCCGGTAGCCGCCGAGCGCCCCGGCGGCGCGCTCCAGCATCGGCGTCGGCGCGCCCTGGGCTGACTCGAGGACCGCCGCGGCCGGGTTCGCCGCGGCGCCGCCCTCCTTGACGGCCCCGGCGCCCCCCCGGAAGCCCCTGTCGCGCTCCCAGGTGAGCTGCTCGTCGAACAGCGTCAACTCCTGCCGGAGGACGCTGCCCTCCCCGTCCACCTCGCTCACCAGCGCGGCGCCCTTCGAGCCCCGGTGCCAGATGGTGCGGCGGCCGCTCGCGTCCGGCGGGGACTCCACCGCGCGAATCCGGTACATCGCCTCGACGGCGGCGTTCCGGTCCGCCTCGCTTCGCTCGACCATCGTGGCGCATCGTAGCCGCCACGGCCCGTCCGCACAGCCCGGGGCGTAACGGAAACGCCCCATTCGCGCGTACACTGGCGCCTCCATGCGCCACGCCCTGCTCCTCGCCTCCGCCCTGCTGGTCCTCGCCTGCCCGGAGAAGAAGCCCATTCCGCCGCCCGAGCCGTCGGGCCGTTGTGAGGTGGACCTCGAGGCGCTCCAGCTCTTCTCCAACGTCGGCGCCGGCGCCAGCGCGGCGCAGATCGCCTCCGCGGATCAGCTCGTCGGCGGGAACTGGGCGCAGGGCGTCGTCGGCGACTACCTCCTCGAGAACGACCGGGTCCGCGTGGTCATCCAGGCGCCCGGCCGCACCATCTCGCCCACGCCGTACGGCGGGACGATCATCGACGCGGACCTCAAGCGAACCGGCGCGGGCCGCGACGAGTTCGGGAAGCTCGAGTCCATCTACGCCTTCGGCCGCACCATCAACGTGAAGAAGGTGGAGGTGCTCAACGACGGCTCGAAGGGCGGCTACGCGGTGATCGCCGCGACCGGCACCGACGAGGTGATCGACTACGTCAACGTGACGAACGTCGTGGAGGAGTTCCTCGGCGCCGGCGTGCAGCTCGTCGTCGACCCCGACGCGCCGCTGCCGCTCACCGCCACCACCTACTACGTGCTGTCGCCCGGCGAGACGCGCGTGCGCGTGCTGACCGCGTACTGCAACGGCGGGAAGGACAACGTCGTCATGCAGGTGGGAGATCTGATCGAGCAGGGCGGCGTCAGCGAGATCTTCAACCCCGGCGGCTGCACCAACGGCCTCGGGGCCAGGAGCTGCCTCGTCGATCCCGCGCCGTGGTTCGGCTACCAGGCCGACGGTGTCGCCTACGGTTACCGGGCGTACAAGTTCTCTGGCAACAAGACGCCCGCGACCAACGCGCTGCTCTACGTGGCGGGCGTGGCCGCGGTGCTGGCCGACGGACAGGACTCGCGCGGCCTGCTGTCGTGGACCGATCCGAACGCGACCTCGCGACCGGGCAGCTTCGGCGTGCTGGCCGGGCAGTCGCGCACCTTCCTCCGGGACTTCTACGTCGGGCGCGATCTCGCGGAGATCAGCAGCACCATCCTCGCCAACGAGGCCGCCTCGAAGTCCCGGCTCACCGTCACCGTCCAGCACGCGGATGGATCGCCAGCGCCCGGCGGCCGCGTGGCCATTCGCACCGCGGAGACGGGTACGCAGGTCACGCTCGCCGTCGCCGACGACCAGGGCAAGGCGCGCGTCGATCTCCCGCCCGGGAACTACCTCGTCGGCACCGCCGCCCTCGGCGCCGCCATCGAGCCCTTCTCGGCCGTGGCCGTCCCCGGCGGCGGGGACGCTACGGCCACCGTGAAGGAAGGCGCGTCGCGCACGCTGACGGTCACCGTGAAGGATCCGTTCGGCGCGCCGCTGTCTGGGAAGGTGATCGTCCGCTGCCCGCAGGGGCCGTGCGCGAACCAGGCGATCGACTATCGGCCGTGGTTCGATGTGGAGGATCAACCGTCGGACGAGCAGGCGATCGTCTTCGTCGGCGCGAGCGGCAGCGCCACCATCGCCCTGCCGCCCGGTCAGTACGAGGTGCTCGTCACCCGCGGCCCCGAGTACTCCGCGTGGCCGGACACGTACCCGTCACAGGGCCAGGCCGTCGACCTCACCACCCAGGACCAGTCGGTCGCCGCGACGCTCGCCCACGTCGTGGACACGACCGGGTGGATGAGCGCCGACCTCCACGTGCACGCCATGGGCAGCCCCGACAGCGTCGTGGCGAACTCCGTGCGCGTCTCGTCCTTCGCCGCCGAGGGCGTGGACGTCATGGTCTCCACGGATCACGACTTCGTCACCGACTACGCGCCGGTGATCGACCGCCTCGGTCTGTCCGCGTCGATGGCGTCGATGATCGGCTGTGAAGTCACCCCGTTCGACTTCGGCCACCACAACACCTACCCCATCGCCCGCCTGCCCGGCCTCTCCGGCGGCGCCTTCGACTGGGGCGGCGGCGACGGCCCGACGCTGCGCCTCGACCAGCTCTACGCCGGCCTCCGCGCCCGCGACCCCGACGTCATCATCCAGATGAACCACCCCCGCGGCACACCGGGCGGCGCCCTCACCCAGGTGAAGGTGGACACCGCCACCGGCGCCAGCCACGCGGATCCCTCCCGGTTCCGGCAGGAACCGAACCCCGCCGCCACCGCCACCGACACGAAGCTCTTCAGCCCCGACTTCGACGCCTTCGAGGTGATGAACGGCACCGGGCCCAACTACGCCGTCCTCAACGACTGGATGACGTTCCTCTCGAAGGGCTGGGTGAAGACCGCCACCGGCGTGTCGGACACGCACCAGGCGCGCGCCGTCACCGGCGGCTACGGCCGCACCTGGGTCCGCCTCGGCGCCGACACGGCCGCCCAGTTCACCGTCCCCGCGTTCCGCGACGCGCTCAAGGCGAAGCGGGCCACGTTCGGGAACGGGCCGTTCTTGACCATGCAGGCGCAGCGGCTCGACGCGAACGACATGCCCGTCGGCACCGCGGTCGACGTGGGCGGCACCATCTCCGTCGGCGCCGGCGAGAAGCTGCGCCTCACCGTCGACGTCCAGGCGCCCGAGTGGATGCAGTTCGACGCCGTGGAGATCTACACGCACACCTCCGGCCGCGAGGCCGTCAACGGCGAGTCCAACGCCTCCTGGCCCGACGGGCGCATCCACCAGAAGCGAACGCTCGACCCGACGATGCTGCCGCTCGAGCCCGTGCCGGGCCTGAACGGTTTCTCCGCGCGCCGCGTGTACGTCACCGAGACCTTCGTTGTGAGCCCCACCGCCGACACCTGGTACGTCGCCATGGTGCGCTCCAGCACCGCCAGCCGCCCGCTGGCCCCGCTCGCGTGGGACGGCGTCGGCTGCTCCGGAGGCATCTGCACTCCGAAGACGGCGCGCGCGTTCGCCGTCACCAACGCGATCCTCGTCGATGGAGACGCGAGCGGCGCCTACGACGACTTCCCCCTCAAGGGGCAACCGCTGACCGCCGCGCCGCCGATGGTGAGCGCGCCCGTCGCGAGGCGCGTGCCTTCGCTGGACGAGCTCGAGACCTTCCTCAGGCGCGTGCTGTCACACGACCACGAGTGACGATGCTTCCGGGGGAAGCAGGCGCCGAGTGACAGCCCGCCCTGCCCCCCGCCCACAGCCCCTCGACCCCGCACCCGCACTTCGCCTCGTGACTCGGGCTTCGTCCAGGGGGCGCGTCGGCGGACCACCGCCCCGGCGCACGGCGACCCGCCCCTCCTCTGCGCGCTTGAGCCCTCCCGTCCCGCCGGGGTCGACCCACCGCCCAGTCCTGCGCCGTCAGGCACCGCCTTGCTCCGGGCCCTCGCGTCGACCCCAGACGCACGACCAGAATCCACCCGTGGCTCCAGCACTGCATACAACGCCCCGGCCCTCCAACCGCGGGGCAGCCGGTGATCGTGTGGATTCGTGATGCGGTTGGAGGCCGACGCCGGCTGCGCGGATCAGTCCGCCGGCGCCGGCTGGTAGATGTACGCGTCCTGCAGGATTTCCTGCGTGCCGCTGGGCAACTCGTTGATGCCGCCCGTCACCAGCACCGTGCCGTCCTGCAACGCCGTGCAGGTGTGCGCATACCGGCCGACCGGAAGCTCAGGACCGCCCAGCTTAGACAGCCCGCCCTGGCTGCTGGCCTTGATGAGCACCGACGTCGCGTCCGACGTGCCCGACGTGCCCGGCATCAACGCCGTGCGGCCACCGATCGCCATCACGGTGCCGTCCAGCATCGTGACCGCGCAGATGTCCCCGCGCGCCCCCACCGCCGGCCCCGGCGCCACCGACGCGCTCTGGCTCGAGACGACCTCCGACGAGGCCACCGGGCTGACCAGCGACGGATCGCTGTGGCCGCCCAGCAGGATCATGTCCGTGCCGTCACGCACCGTCGCCACGCCCGCCGCCCGCCGCCCCGGATCCGCCAGGTGCGGAGGATTCGCCAGCGACTGCCGCGCGAACGTCGTACCGTTGAACTTGAAGAAGACCACGTCCGTCTTCGTGCTCGTCCCATCGCTGCCCCCCGCCACCGCGATGAACTCGCCCCCCTTCACCGCCGCGACGGCCGCGTCCAGCCGCGGCAGGTTGACGCCGTCCACCACCTTGTACTGGTTCGACTGCGCGTCCGGATCGAACCACTCCACCTCCCCCGCCGGCACCAACGACGTCACCCGCGTCGTTCCGCCGACGATCAACACCTTGCCGTTCTGGTCGATCGCCGCCGAGTGGCGCGACCGCGCGATCGACAGCGGATTCGTGCGGCTCGGGAACGCACCAAAGTCGTCGACGTCACCGTCGTAGACCAGGATCTGCGCCCGCGGCGACACCGTGTTGTTCACCCCGTTCAGGTACACCTCACCGCCCCACAAAAGCACCTGCCCACTGAGGAGCCGCGTCGCCGTGTGAAAAGCCACCGGCAACGGCGACGGCCTCCCCGACGCGGTGATCGACATGTCCTTCGCCGGTTCCAGCGCGCCCGTCGCCGGGTTGTAGATTTCGGTTTCAGCCAGCGCCTGCTTCTCCGGGCTGCCCGGCTTGAAGTTGAAGCCGCCCGCGATGAACACCTTGCCGTTCTTCAGCTCCGTCGCCGTGTGCCCCGCCCGCGGCACCCGGAGCCGCTGGCACTGCGTCGGCGCCGCCGCCGACACCACCGGCGAAAACGCATTCACCTTCCGCAGAAAGACCTTCACGTCGATCGACTTGCCCAGCAGATCCTCCGGCACCACGTCCGGCACGTCGAACGGAACCGACTTGCCCATCGACACCACCCGCCCACCCGAAAGCGGATCGCCGTCGTACGCCCGAACCTCCACCACGCGCGCCTTCCCGGCCGGAATCTGCGGGATCGTCAGCTTCCGCGTCGACGGATTCGCCGCGGTGATCGCGTCCAGCGCCTCGATGTCCGCACCGCGGATGAACACCCGGAGGAACTGCACGCCCGCGAACGGATCCACGCTGGAGTCGCACGTCTGCGTGACGATCTGGACCTGGTAGTCGATCTCTCTGGGACCACACCCGCCCAGGGCGAGCACCGCCGCCGCCGCCGCTGCCACGCTTCGCATCTTCCGAGCCACTCCGTTCACCACGATGCCGTCACCGTTCCCGTCACCGGCCGCGTCGCCGCGCTCACCGCAAAGTACCCGCCCACCCCCGCGCCCGCCGCCACCGCCACACCTGCCGCCACCCACACCCAGACCGGCACGCCACCGCCGTCCTTCTTCACCTCGGGCGGCTTCTCCCCGAGGTGCTCGTTCACGTCCACCATGGTGCTCGTGTTGTCCAGCGGGCGCTCCGTCGGCGTCAGCACCGGCTTGCGCTCCTTCGGCGTCGTCGCCTCCACGTCCTCCGGGTCCACCCTCGTCGGGCCGGTCGCCACCGCCACCCCGCTCGTCCCCGCCTTCGCCGCCCTGCTCGCGAGGTTCAGCGGCAACGACGCCGAGGGCCCGAACGTCGACAGCTTCAGCACCACCTGGTCGGCCAGCTTGAAGGCCTCCGTGTTCGCCGTGAGCACCTCGGTGTCGAAGCCCACCGGCTCCAGCGCCGCGAATGCGTTCTTCTTCACCGAGTACAGCGCCGTACCCGCCGTCAGCGTGGTGTCGCCCGTCTTGTAGACGTAGCCGACCAGCGCGTAGTCCGCGTTCGTCGTCTTCAGGTAGCCCGCGAGCCGCCCCTGCGTCGCGTCGTCGATCGTCTGGGAGATCTTCGGATCCACCGGGCCCGACACGACCGTGCGATCGCCAGCGCCGCCGCCCGAGAACGAGGCGCGCACCTTCACCAGCGCGCCCTTCACGTCGATCGCCTGCCCGAAGCGCTCGCCCTTGCTGCCCTCCACCTTCACGTAGTGCGCACCCGCCGGAACGTTCTCCTCCAGCACCGGCACCATGCCCAGATCGCGCCCGTCGAGGAACGCCGTCGCCCCCGCCGGCCCCTCGATCGACACCTGCCCGCGCGGCTGCTTGTCGAGGCGCTTCTTCGCCTTCTCGAACTCACGCAAGAAGACCGGCGGGTAGCTGGGCGGCAACTCGTACGAGGGCGCAAAGCGCGCCAGTTCCAGCAGCGCCGCCTTGGCCTCCTTCTCCTCGCCCCTGCGGAACTGCGCCGCGGACAGCTTCACCCACGCGTCCGTCACCGCCTCGTAGTCCGCCGTCGCCGGATCCGCGAGCATCGCGGTGATGCCCTTCTTCAACGACGCCACCGCGTCGTCGAAGCGCAGGTCCTCGAAGGCCTTCCGCCCCGCATCGAGCGCCGCCACCGCATCCGGGCTGGGACCGCGCTTCGACGCCGGCGACGCCTTCTCGGGCGCCGCCGGCCGCACCGCCGGGGCGGGCACGACCTCGAGCGCGTCACCGCGCGTCTTCAGCTCGTCGCTGATCAACGTGGTGAAACGCGCGGTCGCATTCTCCGAAGCGCCGCTCCCGGCGACGAAGGGCACCACCACCACCCGCGGCTTGTCGGCGGCAAACGCCGACGCGCTCAACACAGCCGCGAGACTCGCAATCGCAAAGGGACGGGACATGAGCGGAATCGACTGATAAAACAAATGTTTAGCCGGCGCACCGTACCCTTCACCTCCCCGTGCGGTCAATGTCGCCTCCTCCGTTGAAGCTGTCCCTCACCACCCGCATCTTCCTGGGCTACGCGGTCGTGCTGGTGACCTTCGGAGCGGTGTCGCTCTTCTCGGTCAGCGAGCTGCGCCGCAGCCAGATCGAGATCCGGCTGGTCAGCGAAGGGTACCTCCGGCTCTCTCAGACGGTCGCGGCGATCGAGACGTTCCAGGGGAACCAGGCCAAGGACACCGAGCGCCTCCGCGACGAGCAGAGCGTCGAGACGCGGCGCGCCCTGATCCGCCTCGCCCGCCTCTACTTCCCGGGCCTCATGGCCCAGAAGCTGGACGACGGGCAGCTCACCGCCACCAGGCTGCTCGAGTTCGCCCCCGACAGCGAGCGCCCGTACGTGCTGGACGTCGTGAAGAAGTTCGGCGACCTCAAGGTGCGCTTCCGCGAGTACGAGGAGGAGGCCGACCAGGCCTTCACTCTGCTCGAGGCGCCGACCCCCGACTGGCCGAACGCACGCTCGCGGCTCGATCACCTCCAGCAGATGGAAAACGCCCTCTCCTCCACCATCCGCCTCCTCCACGGCTCGCTCGAGGCGCGGATCCACGAGCGCGTACGCCAGGCCCAGGAACGCGAGCGGCGCACCGGCGTGGCGATCATCGTGCTGCCGGTGGTGGCGATCATCGTGGGCCTGCTGGCCACCGGCTTCGCCGCGCGCAGCCTCCGGCCCGTGCGGACGCTGATCGAAGGCGTCTCGCGCATCGGTCGCGGGGACTACGAGGCGAAGCTGGGCATCGCCGGCGACGACGAGATCGCCGTGCTCGCCCGGGAGTTCGACGCCATGGCCAGGGCGCTCAAGGAACGCGAGGCCCAGCTCAAGCAGAAACAACAGGAGCTGTTGCGCGCCGAGCGGCTCGCGGCGATGGGCCGGGTGTCCGCCCAGGTCGCGCACGAGGTCCGCAACCCGCTGTCCTCCATCGGCCTCAACGTCGAGATGATCCAGGAACAGCTCGAGTCGGCGTCCTTCGCCACGAAGGAGTCGGCGCAGGAAGCGAAGGAGCTCCTCGCCGCCGTCATCCGCGAGGTGGACCGCGTCACCGAGATCACCGAGGACTACCTGCGCCTCGCGCGCCTGCCGTCGCCGGTGCTGCGGCGGGAGGAGATCGTCCCGCTGCTGGACTCGGTGCTGGCCTTCGCCGCCGAGGAGCTCGAGCGCGCGAAGATCGCCGTGAAGCGCGACTGGGGCGAAGGCGAGCTCGTCGTCTCCGCCGACGAGGGCCAGCTGCGGCAGGTCTTCGTCAACCTGGTGCGCAACGCCCGCGAGGCGATGGTGGACGGCGGAGCGCTCACGGTAGCCGCGCACCGGAAGGACGGCGCGGTCGAGGTGGTGGTGGCGGACTCCGGGCCGGGCATGGGCCCCGAGGTGCAGGGCCGGCTCTTCGAGCCGTTCTTCACCACCAAGGAAGGCGGCACCGGCCTGGGCCTGTCGCTCTCGCGGCAGATCGTCGAGGCGCACGGCGGGCAGATCGCCGTCCACAGCGAGCCCGGGCGCGGCACGCGGTTCGTGATTACGTTGCCCGCCCCGTGACGCCCACCGCCCTCGAAGACACCCTGCCCTCGGGCCTCACCGTGATGACGGTGGAGACGCCGCACCTGCACAGCGCGATGTGCTCCGTCTACGTACGCGTGGGCAGCCGCCACGAGGACGTGGAGACGAACGGCGTCAGCCACCTGCTCGAGCACCTCTTTTTCCGCGGAAGCCGGCGCTTCCCCGACTCCGTGAAGATGAACGCGGCGGTGGAGGCCGTCGGCGGGAACCTCAACGGCGTCACCATGCGGGACTCCACCTTCTTCTACACGCCGACGCACCCGGACGGCGTGGGCGTGGCGCTGGCGATCCTCGGCGACATGCTGTCGCGGCCGCGCCTCGTGCAGCTCGAGATCGAGAAGAAGATCATCCTCGAAGAGATGCTCGACGAGGTCGACGAGCGCGGGCGGGACATCGACGTCGACAACCTGTCCAAGCGGCTCCTCTTCGGGAAGCACCCGTTGGCGTTGAAGATCGCCGGTACGCCGGACACCGTGCGCGCCCTGACGGCGCGGCAGGTGAAGCGCCACTTCGAGCAGGCCTACGTCACGGGGAACGTCGTCGTCGCGGTGGCCGGGCCGGTGAGGCACGACCGGGTGCTGAAGCAGGCGGGCGCCGCGTTCCGGCACCTGCCGCGCGGCCCGCAGTGGGTGGAGGCGCCCGCACCCTCCGCGCGTCGCGACGGCCCGCGCCTCAAGTACGTCGCGCTCGAGGAGGCGCAGGTGGAGTTTCGCCTGACGTTCCCCACGGTGTCCGACGCGCACCCCGACTTCGCCGCGCTGTCGATGCTGCGACGCGTGCTGGACGACGGGCTGTCGAGCCGGCTGCCGTACGAGGTGGTGGAGAAGCGCGGGCTGGCCTACTCCCTCGGCGCGACACTGGACGTGTTCCACGACACCGGCGCCTTCGAAGTGGACGGCGCGACCGCGCCCAGGCAGCTGGCGAAGGTGGTGGAGCAGGTGCTGAGGACGCTGTCCACGCTGCGCGCCGGGCGGATCGCGCCGGAGGAGCTGCGCCGGGCGAAGAGGCGCCACGCGATGCACCTCGAGTTCATGGCCGACTCGCCGGCCGATCTCTGCGGCTGGTTCGGCGGGACGCGGCTGTTCCGCAGGCCCGAGCCGCTGGAGCGGCGCATCGCCGAGGCGAACGCGGTGACGCTGGCGGACCTGAAGCGCGTGGCGCGCGAGTACCTGGTGGCCGACACCCTGGCGGCGGTGGCCGTGGGCCCGCGCAGCGCCAGGAAAAGCCTCGAGCGGGTCGTCTCCCGTGCACGGGGACTGCTCGGGCGCTGAGGCCGTGTCCCCTCTCCCCTGGGGGAGAGGGGCGGCGCCCTGTCTTACGCTAAGGACTTCGCCGTCTACCGGCGCAACGGCCGGGAAGTCATCCCGCTGAGGACTCCGCCGGGTTGAGCCCCCTTTCCCTCCCCATCGGGGAGAGAGGGGATCACTCGAGCCAGGTCGACAACACCGGGTGCCGCGTCGCCTCGCCCCGCAGGCCCGGCTCCAACGAGACGCGCATCCCGAACAGCCCGCGCGCCGCGCAGCCCGCGAGGAATGCATCCAACGCCGCCTCGTCCGGCCCGAAGAGGATGCACCCGTCGCCACCGCCCGCGCCGCTCTGCTTCCCGGCGCAGCCGAACGTCTCCGCCAGCGCGAGGATCCGCTCCAGCGCCTCGCTGCGGGTTGGCCCCAGTGAAGAGAGCCGCTCCTGCAGGCCCGCCGCCGCCTCCTTCGCGGCCGCGAAGTCGCCCCGCGCGAGCGCCGACTCGAGCGCGTCGCCCAGCGCATCCGAGTCCACCACGAAGCGCGCGCGCTGCTCGGCCGTCCACGTGCGCTCGACCTCCTTCACCAGGCTCGTCGTCGACGCGCTCTCGCCGCTGAAGACGTAGGCCAGCGGCAGCTTCGGCGCCGCCACGCGCAGCAGGTCCACCGGCGGAGAATCCGGCAGCACCGCGCGGAGCGTCTCCTGGTTCGCCGCCGCGATCAGCGCGTCCACCTCGTACTTGCGGTACCGCACCACGCCGCCCGCGAAGGACGCCGCCACGTCGCCGCCGCTGCCCTTCCCCCCCTGCGCGTCGGCGTGCGCCACGAGCGCCAGCTTCAGCGTGTCGAAGTCCGCCTCGAGGCCGGTGCGCGCCGCTTCGGCCGCCAGCACCGTCGCCCGCGCGCTGCTCCCGAGCCCCAGCTTGCGCCCGTTCACCAGCGGCGACGACTCGAAGGCCACGCTGAAGCCCTCCGTCTCGCGGCCCACGACGCGCAGCGCGAGATCGATCGTCCGCGCGACGAAGTGAAAGTCGGGGGGAGGCGTCCGTTCCCAGCGCACGCCCAGCGGCGTCGCGTCGCCCGAGAGCTTGCCGCCCTCGAGGACGACCTCGACGCGGCGATCGGTCCGGGGGCGGACGAATGCGTGCGCGCGAGGGCCGACGGCGAGAATTCGCGCGAGTCCCCTCTCCCCGGGAAGAGAGGGCGCATTCCTCCAGAGCACCGCGTACTCGCCCGAGAGGAACAGCTTCCCCGGCGCGGACAGCGTCCGTTCCAGCGCGCTCATCGCCAGCCCATGGCCACCGCGAGCTTCGCCGCGAAGCGCGCGTTGTTCTCCAGCAGCGCGAGGTTGGCCTGCAACGCCTGGCCCTTCGTGCGCCTCGCCATCTCGCCCAGGAGGAACGGCGTCACCGCCTTGCCGGCCACCTTCCTCTTCTTCGCCGCGGCGAGCGCCGCCTTGAGGTGCTTCTCGACGTCCGCGCGCTTCAGCGCGGTCGCCTTCGGGGGCGGAACCGCGAAGATCATTCCGCCCTGGCCCAGCTCTCCGCGCGCGCGCATCACCGCGCCCGCCTCCGCCGCGTTCGCCACCCGGTGCTCGAGGTGCAGGCCCGTCTCGCGGCTGTAGAAGCCCGGGAGCTCGTCCGTGCCGACGCCGATCACCGGCACCGCCAGCGTCTCGAGCAGCTCCATCGTGCGCGGGAGATCGAGCACCGACTTCGCGCCGGCGCAGACCACCGCGACCGGAAAGCGCGCGATCGCCGGCAGGTCCTGCGAGATGTCCATGTGCTCTTCGACGCCGCGGTGCACGCCGCCCAGCCCGCCCGTCGCGAACACGTGGATCCCCGCGGCCGCCGCGAGCTCGCAGGTGGCGCTCACCGTCGTCCCACCCGTCGCCCTTCGCGCCACCGCGATCGCGAGATCGCGCGATCCGACCTTCATCAGGCCCTTGCCCTTCGCGAGGCGATCGATCTGCGCCGCCTGGAGGCCCGCCCAGAGCTCGCCGTCGATCACCGCCATGGTGGCGGGCACGGCGCCCTCTTCGCGCACCGCGGCCTCGCAGCGCTCCGCCGCCTCCACGTTGTGCGGGTACGGCAGGCCCTGCGCCAGGACCGACGACTCCAGCGCCACCAACGGCTTCAGCGTGCGCCGGGCCGCTGACACCTCGGCCGAGTACTGGAGCTTCACGAGCGCTTCTTCTCCACCACCAGGTGGTACTCCTCGATCTTCTTGTCCAGCGTGGGCCGGGAGATGCCGAGGATCGCCGCCGCGCGGATCTTCTTCCCCTTCGCCTCGCGCAGGGCCTCGGAGATCGCGTCGCGCTCGAGCCGGCTGATCATCTTCGCCAGCGTCCGCGGCGCCTCCTGCGGTCCGTCCTGGATCTCCGCGGGCAGCTTCAGCGCGGGCACCTCCTGTCCCGCGTAGAGCAGCGCGAGCCGCTCCGACACCTGGCGCAGCTCCTCGACGTTGCCCGGCCAGTGGTAGTCGACGAGGAGGCGCCGAGCGTCGGGCGTCAGCGTGGGCGGTTCCTTCCGGCGCGCGCGGGACACGACGCCCGCGAACTGCTCGTACAACTGAAGCACGTCCGGCCGGCGATCGCGCAACGGCAGCGTTTCCACCTGCTGCCCCGCGAGCGCGCGCGCCAGCTCCGCGTCCAGCTCGCCCCGCGCCGTCATCGCGTCCAGCGGCGCCGGGCTGGTCGCGATCACCCGCAGATCCACCGGCTCCTCGCCGCCCTGCCGCGCCGGCGCCACCTTGCGCGAGATGAGCCGCGCGAGGCGCTCCGACAGGTGCCGGGGCAGCGACTCCACGTTCTTGAGGAGGAGCGTCCCGCCGTCGGCCTTGAGCAGCGCCGACGACTGCGGCGGCACGCCCGGCGCCGAGGTGCGGCCGAAGAGGAACTCCTCGACCTCGATCGGCGGCCGGCGGCAGTCCACCTCGACGAAGGGCCCCAGCCCGCGCGACGAGCGCGAGTGGATGTACCGGGCCATCAGCGTGCGTCCGGTGCCGCCCTCGCCGTGGATCAGTACCGGGTCGACGCCCGTGGCCACGCGCCGCGCCGCCTCCACCGTCTTCCGGAACTGCCGCGAGCTGCCGATCAGCGACACCTGCAGCGCGCCGCCGTCGCCGCGCGCACGCACGGAGGTGATCGCCTCGCCCGCCAGCCGGCCCAGCGCCGCGATCGTCCGCTGCTCCTCCTCGGTGAAGGGCTCCGGCCGCTCCGCGTAGAGGATGCCGAACGGCGCGCCGCCCGAGGCGATCAACGGCGCGCACAACACGCCCTTCACGCGGCCTGCCTCCTTGCGCTCGAGCGCCCCGCGCATCAGAGAGCGCGGCACCTCCACCGCCTCCGCGCCCACCACCGCCGCCGTCATGAGACCTTCCGTACCGCCGAGTAGCGCCGCCGCCTTGTCGGCATTCACCCCGCGCGCGAGCTCCTCCGCGGAGCGCCGCAGCACCATCGCCTCGCTCGTCGCCGAGATCAGCGCCACGCCCGCGTGGTACAGCCCGGCGACCGGCCCCACCGCGGGGATCAGCTCCTCCACCGGGCTCGAGTGCACCTCGCCGTCGGCCTCGCGATCGGACAGCGACGCGCGCGCCGAAGGCTCGAACAGCACCGTCGAGTCGCCGATCTGCAGGCGATCGCCCGGCAGCAACACCACCTCGCCCTCGAGCTTCTCGCCGTTGACCAGCGTGCCGTTCCGGCTGCCGAGGTCCATCACCTTCGCCTCGCCGTCCTCCACCACGAGGCGCACGTGCCGCCGCGACACCTTGGCGTCTTCCAGCGCGATGGTGCACGACGGGCTCCGGCCGATGATCACCTCGCCCGTCACCTCGTGGCGGCGCCCCGCCTGCGGCCCGGTCAACAGCAGCAATGCCGTCATTCGCTTCGTTCCCTCCTCGCGGGCGCTACGCCGGGCGCTCCGCCTTCAAGAGCGCCTCGAGCTCCTCGGGCTCGAGCGTGCGCCCCTCGCGCGTCACCGCCAGCGCGTTGATCTGCGACTCGTCGATCTCGACGTGCGCGCCCTTGCGCCACTCCGTCGTCGTCTGCCCGCCGTCCACCAGCCGCCCGATGAGGCCGTCCTCGGTCCAGCTGACGATCTCGACCCACAGCAGCTCCTCGCCCACCTCGCCCTCGCCGCCGCCCGGGTGCACCTCGAACGGGGCGCGCACGAGGAAGTTGAGCGGCTCCATCAGCCCGCGCCGCATGAAGCGCGCCTTGAAGAGCGGCAGGAGGCGCGTGGCGACCTCCTGCATCGCCTCGGCCTCCTCGTCCGATTCCGCCTCGAAGCGCTCGCGGTACTGCTCGAGGACCTCCGACATCGAATGGCGCCCCTCGGGGCTCACCACCGTGAGGTACCCCGACAGGTGTCCGTCGAAGGACTCGGGATCGACGAAGAGGTTGGTGCGCGCCTCGTCACACGGCAGCAGCGTGAAGGTCATGCCCACGCTGGTCGACACCACCTGCCGCGCGCCCGGACCCTGGCCGAAGGCCAGGTCGGTGCACAGCTCGTGGAGGAACGTCTCCGCCGCAGGCATGTCGGCCTCGGCGATGTTGAACAGCTCCACCTCGGGCGCCGCGAACTTCGCCAGCCCGTGCGTGTGGATCCACGTCGTCTTCCCTTCCTCGCCCAGCTGCTGCGCGTGGATGGTGACGTGATCGCGGATGTCGAAGTCGAGCTCGGTGATCTCCTCGACGTCCTCCGGGGAGTGCAGCTTGAAGGCCGAGGTGTCGATCGCCAGCCCGTCGACGATCTCCAGCAGCGTCCGCACCGTCCACAGCGCCTCGAACACCGCCACCGAGCCCTGCGGCTTCCCGGGCTCGAAGGCGATCCGGTAGAAGCCGCGCGCCCGCTTGAGCGCCTCGCGCAGTTCGGCGGTGCCGGTCAGCAGATCCGGCGTCCAGCCCAGCGGCGTCAGCCGGCCTTCGAACTTCACGTCTACCCGCGACTCGCCGGCGCGCACCGAGAAGAGCACGCCCTCCTCGTGCAAGGTGAGCTCCACGTCCTCGCCGCCGAACGCCTCGCGGATCACCTCCTCCGCCAGGGGCTCGGGCGTGTCGGTGGCGACGATGTAGATCTCCCGCAGCGAGCTCACAGGTGCTTCTCGATCTGCCGGAAGAGGTCGACGCGGTCGACGAGGTTGGTCAGGTAGTCCAGCGTGTCCGTGGGCAGCACCAGCACCGGGCTCATCGAGTACCGCTTGAACCAGTCCTCGTAGAGATCATTGAGCCGCTTCAGGTACGGCGTCGGAATGTCCTGCTCCATCTTCCGCCCGCGGATCCGGATCCGCTCCTTGAGCGTCTTCACCGGACACCGCAGGTAGATCATGAGATCCGGCGGACGGAGGCTGGCCGCGACCGTCTCGTAGAGCTCCCAGTAGGTCTGCCAGTCGCGCTTGTCGATGGTGCGCTGCCGGTGGAGGTTCTTCGCGAAGATCTCCGCGTCCTCGTAGATGGTGCGATCCTGGATCGCCGTGCCCTCCTGCCGCTCGAGCTCCCGGTGCAGTCGGAACTTGTGCGTCAGGAAGAAGATCTGGCTCCGGAAAGCCCAGGTCTTCATGTCCTTGTAGAAGTCCGCCAGGTACGGGTTCTGGTCGTTCGGCTCGTAGAAGGGCTTGAGCCCGTACTTCTTGCAGAGGAACGACGTGAGCTCGGTCTTCCCGGCCCCGATGTTGCCCGCGATGGCGATGAACTTGAGCCCGGACACTGCAAAGACACTTAGCACGCGCCCCGAGCCGACGCGCAGCAAGAACGTGGTAGAGACGCGCGCGGTGTTCGTGCGCCGAGTCCCCCGCCTCGCCGTCGTGTCGCGCCCCGCCCGCGTGGCGGCCCTGGCGCTTCTCTGCGCGGTGCTGGGCGGGTGCCTGCGGGGTGGCGAGGCGCGGCTGCGGGAAGGCAACCGCGCCGCGCGCGACGGCCGCCTGGAGGACGCGCGGAAGGGCTTCGCCGCCGCCGCCGCCGCGCTGCCGAACGATCCCCGCCCGCGTGTGCTGTTGGGGAACGTCCTGTTCGAGCTGGGGCGCCCCGACGAGGCCCGCGCCGCCTGGCGGGAGGCGCTGGAGCGGGATCCGGCCTCGCGCGCAGCGCACCTGGGCCTTGCGCGACTGGCGCTCGACGCGCAGGACGCTGGCGCGGCCCTGGAGGCGCTGGGGCCGCCCGGCCCGGCCGACGAGGTCGACGCCTCGCTCGCGGCCGAGGAGGACACCGTGCGCGGCCTCGCGCTCCTGGCGCTCGGGGGCGCGGGAGACGCCGAGCGCGCGCTGGCCGCCGCCGACGCCGCGCTGACCCACGCGCCCGCCCACCCCGAAGCGCTGTACGTGCGCGCCGGCGCGCTGCTGGTGCTGGGCCGCTACTCTGACGCGCAGGCCGCGCTGGAGCAGCTGTCCTCGAAGCACCCCACCTCGCCGCTCGGGCCGTACGGGTTGGCGCGCCTCGCCGCGGCGCAGGGCCGCGCCACCGATGTGCTGCTGCACCTCGCCGCCGCGAAGAGCGCCGCCGGCCCCGCCTGGCGCCCCGAGCGCGTCGCCGCCGATCCCGCGTTCGCGTTCCTCTCCTCCTCCGAGGGCTTCCTCGCCCTCGTCGCGAAGTAGGCCGTCATGCTGAGAAACCTCTTCTGCATCTTCATCACCGGCTTCTGGACGGTCGTCGCGTTCATCGGGACGATCGTCGCGATGCTCGTCACCTTGAATCGCTCCGCCTCGATGTGGGTGGTGCAGCGATTCTGGTCCCCCGTGCTGCTGTGGGCCGGCGGCGCGCAGCTCGAGGTGCAGGGGCTGGAAGGCCTCGACCGCAAACGGCCGTACGTCTTCGTGTCGAACCACCAGTCCACCATCGACATCCCCGCGCTGTTCGTGGCGCTTCCGTGGAACACGCGCTTCGTGTCGAAGAAGGCGCTCATGTACGTGCCGTTCCTCGGTTGGTACATGTGGCTGGCGAAGTTCATCTTCGTCGATCGCGGCAACCGGAAGACGGCCATCGCGTCCCTCGACAAGGCCGCCCAGCAGATCCGCGACGGCATCAGCATCATCGTCTTCGCCGAAGGCACCCGGAGCCCGGATCTCACGGTGAAGCCGTTCAAGAAGGGCCCGTTCGCGCTCGCGATGAAGGCCGGCGTGCCGATCGTCCCCGTGGCCATCGAAGGCTCCGGGAAGCTGATGCCGAAGAACCGCTGGGTCATCACGCCCGGCCCCATCAAGGTGCTGGTCGGCAAGCCCATCGATCCGCAGCCGTTCGGAGATGATCGCGAAGGGCTGATCGCCGCCGTGCGCTCGGCGATCATCGACCAGAACGTCGCGCTCGGAGGCAAGGGCGGCGACAAGCGGGACGCGGTCGCCGCGCAGGGCCTCGAGGGCATCGGCAAGGCAGCCAGAGGGGCGCAGAAGTCGTGACGCGGTCGAGGCCAGCGCCGCGCCCGGAATGTGCGACGCTCCCGCGGGTGTTCGCCACCGCGCTGCGCTTTCCGGAGCTGCTCCGACGCGCGGCCCTCGTCGCGACCCTCGCCGCGCTCGCCGCCGGCTGCGTCACCACGAAGAGCCAGGGCCGGCGGCTCACCCCCCGCGAGGAGGCGCAGGTGGCGCTGCAGCGCGGCGACGCAGCCCGCGCGCTCGAGCTGCTGGAGCCCGACTTCGCCGCCCACCCCGACGATCTCCAGGTCGCCCGGCTGCTCGCCGAGGCACACGTGAAGGCCGGCTCCGGCGACGCGCTGCTGGCGCGCCTGACGAAGTCGGACACGGCGGTCAGCCACTACCAGCAGGGGCTGGTGCGCTTCGCGCGCGCGGCCGACGCGTCGGGTCCGGCGATCGCCGAGTTCCGCCGCGCCGCCGAGCTCGCGCCGCAGGAGCCCGAGTTCCAGTACCGCCTCGGGGTGGCGCTCCTCGAGTCCGAGCAGGTCGAGGAGGCGCTGCCCGCCCTCCAAAAGGCCACGCAGCTCGCGCCCGATCGCGCGGGCTGGGCGCTGCCGCTCGCCAAGGCGAAGGCCCGGCTGGGCGACCAGGCCGGCGCCGTCGCGGCGATCCGCACCGTCGTCCTGGGCGCGCCCACGCCCGCCGAGGTGAAGACCGCCGTCGCGCTGATGGATCAGCTGAGCGATCCCTTCGCCACCTTCCCGGCGGCCGCGAAGCCGCAGCTCGAGCAGGCGATGCAGTGGCTGCAGCTGGCCGACGTGCCGCAGCAGGCGATCGTCCAGCTCGAGCAGATCCTCCGCGATTTCCCCGACCTCGCCGTCGTGCACTCGCTCCTGGGGCTCGCCTACGACCGCCTCGACGACGCCGGCCGGGCCGTGGACGAGTTCAAGCGCGCAATCGAGCTCGCCCCCGATGACGGGAAGAACCACTTCTACCTGGGCGAGCTATACCAGGCCCGCCAGCGTCCGAAGAACGCCGAGGAGCACTTCCTGAAGGCCGTCGAAAAGAACCCCGTCCTCGCCGACGCCTGGGCGCGGCTCGGCGACCTCGCGCTCGACCGGCAGGACCTCGTCAACGCCCGCCGGGACTTCGAGGTGGTGGCGCGCCTGCGACCCGACGACGTGGCCGCCCGCGGGAAGCTGGCGCTCGTCTTCCAGCTGGAAGGTGACTGGCCGGCGGCGGACCGCGAACTCAAGGCCGTGATGGACAAGGAGCCCGGCAACCTCGAGTTCGCGCTGCGCCTCGGCGTACTGCACACCGAGCGCTTCACGAAGGCGAAGACAGCCGCCGAGCGGAAGCAGGCCGCCGAGGAGGCCGCGAAGTGGCTCCAGCAGGTCCTCGACGCCCAGCCGGAGAACGCGATCGCCAGCCGGGCTCTGGAGCGCGTCAAGCAGCGCTGACGGCCCGGACGGGTGCTAGACTTTCCGCCCTGTGAGCGACGAACAGCGGCCCCCGTCCCATCAGCCCGAGCTCGAGCTGGCCAGGCCGGTCCGCTCCTCCCCGTCGAACCCGTCGATCAGCAATCCGAACCTGCAGGCGGTGAGGTCCGCCGCGCGCGCCCAGCCGCTGCCCGCCGCCCCGGCGCCGAAGAAGGCCACCAGGGAGCGCCTCAAGGAAGGCGCCGCCGACACGGTCCTCAACGCGGTGTCGATCCTGGGCGAGGTGCTCGAGGACTTCCGGACCTCCGACAAGTTCTTCAAGTACAAGGCCCTCGTGCTGACGCTGTGGTTCGCGCTGACGGTCGGCGCGTTCGGCGTGGCGTGCCCGAATGAAGGCCCCACCAACGAGATCGACGCGAAGCTGGTCGTCCGCGGTGACGCCTCCAGCCCGATCTACATGGTGAAGAACGAGAGCGACGACGACTGGGAGAGCGTGGAGATCGTCGTGAACGGCGGCTACCGCAGCACCATGGCCACCCTGGAGAAGATGGGCGGGAACGTCACGCTGTCACCCGCGGTCCTCTTCGACCCAAACGGCAAGCGCGCGCCCAGCGACCTGCGCATCACCGACATCACGGTGCAGGTGCACGATCCCCAGGCCACGGTGGTGCTCCTCAAAGACGGCGTGCCGCAGTAGCGCCTTGCCCCGGAGACGACGAACGCCCTGCCCTCGCCGTGGAGGACAGGGCGTCGTATGACGCGCCAGGCGGGGGCGCGGCGTGGCCGTTACTTCTCCGCCTTCTCGCCTTCGGCCGGTGCCGCCTCGGGGCGGTCGACCAGCTCGAGGATCGCCACGTCCGCCGCATCACCCCGACGGAAGCCCGCGCGCATCAGGCGGGTGTAGCCGCCCGCGCGCTTCGCGTAGCGGTCCTTCAGCTCGCCGAAGACCTTCTGGAGCACGTCGCGATCGCGGACCACGCGCTGGGCCAGGCGCACGTTGTGGACGCCACCCTTCTTGCCCAGCGTGATCACCTTCTCCGCCATCTTCCGGGCCTCCTTGGCCCTGGGGACGGTGGTGGTGATGCGCTCGTGCTGCAGGAGCGACGTGACCATGTTCCTCAGCATCGCCATGCGGTGCGACGTGGGACGCTGCAGCTTCCGACTTCCGACCTTGTGCCTCATCTGGCCTCTCCAACCACGCCGGCCGTACGAGGTACCGGGTGGACGTAATCGCCGAGAGCGGTCAGCCCCGGCGCTTTTTGATGACCGCGGAGCACCATACCCCGCGGTCGACTTCCGGCGGTCAGACCCGCGGCGCCGCCGAGGCCGCGGGCGCGGCGACCGGCATCGTCCTGGGCGGCCAGTTCTCGAGCTTCATGCCGAGCGACAGGCCCATCTCCGCCAGGATCTCCTTGATCTCCTTCAGCGACTTGCGGCCGAAGTTCTTCGTCTTCAGCATCTCGGCCTCGGTCTTCTGCACGAGGTCCCCGATGGTGCGGATGTTGGCCTGCTGCAGGCAGTTGGCCGAGCGCACCGAGAGCTCCAGCTCATCCACCGAGCGGAAGAGGTTCTCGTTCAGCTTGGTCTCCTCGCGCGGCGACTCGACGACCGTCGGCTCTTCGGTCTCCTCGAAGTTGATGAAGACGGTCAGCTGCTCCTTGAGGATCTTCGCCGCGAAGGCGACCGCGTCCTGCGGAGTGACCGAGCCGTCCGTCCACACCTCGAGCGACAGCTTGTCGTAGTCCGTCTGCTGGCCGACGCGCGCGTTGGTGACCTGGTAGTTCACCTTCGACACGGGCGAGAAGAGCGAGTCGATGGCGATCGTGCCGATCGGCGCACCCGCCGCCTTGTTCGCCGTCGCCGGGACGTAACCACGCCCGCGGCGGCACGTCATCTCCATGCGGATCTTCCCACCCTCGGCGATCGTGCAGATGTGGTGGCCGGGGTTCAGGATCTCGATCTGGTCGTCGGCGATGATGTCACCCGCCTTCACCTCCTTCGGGCCCTCCGCCTCGATGCGGATCGTCTTCACCTCGTTGGTGTGCATGCGCAGGCGCACTTCCTTGAGGTTCAAGACGATGTCCGTCACGTCCTCGGAGACCTCCGGGATCGTGGTGAACTCGTGCTCGACCAGCCCGCCGTTGCCCTCGATCTTCACCGAGGTGATCGCGCTGCCCTGCAGCGACGACAGCAGCACCCGGCGCAGCGAGTTGCCCAGCGTCGTGCCGAACCCACGCTCCAGCGGCTCCGCCACGAACTTGCCGTAGGTGCTGCTGGAGTCGCCGTCGACGTCAATCTTCCGGGGCTTGATCAGATCGCGCCAGTTCTTCGCATTGAAACCCGTCTCAGCCATGGTCTTCCTCGTTTCACCTGCCGCCACCAACGTACCCGCCTCACCAGCGGGAGGACGGCATGGGTTTCGTGAGAGGCGGCCCAACTGCGCGCCGCCTCGAAATCGAAACCGCGGCGCGGCCGAGCTGCGAGGCCCGCCCCACACCGCGGCGCTCGAATTACTTCGAGTAGAGCTCGACGATCAGCTGCTCCTGGATCGGCATCGTCAGGTCCTCGCGGTTGGGGACCGACTTGACCGTGCCCTTGAGCGCCTTCTTGTCGACGTCCAGCCACTGCGGAATGCCGCGGCGGTCGACCGTCTCGATCGCCTCCTGGATCCGCAGGACTTTCTTCGACGTGTCGTGCACCTCGACCGCGGAGCCCGGCTTCACCGAGAAGCTGGGGATGTTCACCCGCTTGCCGTTGACGGTGAAGTGGCCGTGGCGGACCAGCTGCCGCGCCTCGGCGCGGGTGTCCGCGAAGCCCATGCGGAAGACGACGTTGTCCAGGCGCAACTCGAGCAGCTGCAGGAGCGTCTCGCCCGTCTTGCCCTTCGCCGCCGCAGCGCGGTGGAAGTAGCCACGGAACTGCTTCTCGAGCAGGCCGTACATGCGCTTGACCTTCTGCTTCTCGCGCAGCTGCACGCCGTAGTTCGAGAACTTCACGCGGCCCTGGCCGTGCTGGCCAGGCGGGTACGGGCGGCGCTCGATGGCGCACTTGTCGGTGTGGCACCGATCGCCCTTCAGGTACATCTTCAGGTTCTCTCGCCGACAAATGCGGCAGACGCTGGCGGTGTAACGAGCCACTGTGGTTTCTCCGAAATCGTTGGAAGTGAAGGGTTACACGCGACGGCGCTTGGGCTGACGGCAGCCGTTGTGGGGAATGGGGGTCACGTCGCGGATGAGAGAGATCTTGAGGCCCGCCGCCGCGATCGCGCGCAGCGCGGACTCACGGCCCGCCCCCGGCCCCTTCACCAGGACCTGCACGTTCTTCAGGCCGTGCTCCATCGCCTTCGCCGCCGCGTCACCAGCCGCGACCTGCGCCGCGAACGGGGTCGCCTTGCGCGAGCCCTTGAAGCCACGCGCGCCGGCCGTCGACCAGCTGATCACGTTCCCCGAAACGTCGGTGAAGGTGATCATCGTGTTGTTGAACGTGGACTGGATGTGAACGATCCCGTTGAGGATGTTCTTCTTGCCCTTCTTCTTCGCCTTGCGCTCGGCGGCCGCGTCGGTCGGCGCCGCGGTGGCGGCAGCCTCGGGAGCGGGCGCGTTCGTCGTGGTCTCGTCAGCCATGTGATCTCGTTCCTGCTGGTAGGTGGTCTGGCCCGCGGTCCGCTGCGGGGCTGGGGGTTACGTCACTTCGCCGCCGGGGCCGCGGGCTTCGCCACGCGCGCCACGCCGCGCTTCGGGCCCTTGCGGGTCCGCGCGTTGGTGTGGGTCCGCTGGCCACGCACCGGCAGGCCCTTGCGGTGCCGCAGGCCGCGGAAGCAGCCGAGGTCCATCAGCCGCTTGATGTTCATCGTCACCTCGCGGCGCAGGTCACCCTCGACCTTGTAGTTGTTCTCGATCGTCTCGCGGATCTTGCGCGTCTGGTCCTCGGTGAGGTCCTTCGTGCGCGTCGCCAGATCGATGCCCGCCGCCGCGCAGATGTCATGCGCCGTCTTCGGGCCGATGCCGTAGATGTACTGGAGCGAGATGACGACCCGCTTCTGCACGGGGAGGTCGATGCCTGCGATACGAGCCATGTTCTTTTGCTTCCTTTGGAGGTGGTCTGGAGCTGCGAATCAGCCCTGGCGCTGCTTGTGCCGGGGGTTGGCCGGGCAGATCACCCGGATGGTGCCCTTGCGGCGAATCACCTTGCACTTCTCACAGATCTTCTTGACCGACGGCCGAACCTTCATGACGAACCCCGTTTCCCCGTTGCTTCGAAGACTTCGTTACTTCGCGCGGTAGGTGATGCGACCGCGAGTCAGGTCGTACGGCGAGAGCTCCACCTTGACCTTGTCGCCCGGAAGGATGCGGATGAAGTGCATGCGCATCTTCCCTGAAATATGCGCGAGCACCTCGTGCCCGTTCTCCAGCGTGACCCGGAACATGGCGTTGGGCAGCGGCTCCTTCACCGTGCCTTCCACCTCGATCGCGTCTTCCTTCGCCAAATAAAACCTCTCAAAACGACGACACAAGAAGCCCCTGAGGGCCCGTGGGAGCGGCGGCCACTACCACCTTCCCTCCCTGATTGCAAGCGATCGCCCGGACCTCGGGAAACAGGGGCTTGGGCAGGCGGCTGGCATGCCGATCAGGCGCGAATGGCGCGCTCGATCGCGGCGGCGATCTCGTCCGGGGAGCCGACCCCGTTGATGGGGCGGAGCAGGCCACGCTCCTGGTAGTAGGCCTTGAGCGGCGCCGTCAGCTTGCGGAACTCGTCGAGCCGCTTCTGGACCGTCTCCGGGCTGTCGTCGGCGCGGCCGCGGCCCTTCATGCGCTCGTGGATCACCTCGTCCGGCACCTCGAGCGAGACGACGTGCTCGATCTTCCGGGCCATCTTCGCCAGCGCGCCTTCAAGCGCCTGCGCCTGGGGGATCGTCCGGGGGAAGCCGTCGAGAAGGAAGCCCTTCTCACAGTCGGCCTGGCGGAGCCGCTCCTCGACGATGCCAATCACCAGTTCGTCCGGCACCAGCTTGCCCGCGGCCATCAGCGGCCCGGCCTGCTGCCCCAGCGGCGTGTTGCTGGCCACCGCCGCCCGCAGGATCTCTCCCGTGGAGATCTGCGGAATCGAGTGGGCCGCGACGATTTTCTGCGCCTGCGTCCCCTTCCCCGCGCCAGGTGGTCCAAAGAATACGAGGTTCACGGCGTCCTCCCCGACTCCAGGCCCCGCTCAGGCAGCCATGGTGCTGCGAACGCGGCCACGGATCCGGGGGCCACGAGGGCCGGCGAACCCTTCGTAGTTGCGGGTGATGAGGTGCTGCTCGATCTGCTGCACGGTGTCGAGCGCCACGCCCACGACGATCAACAGCGCGGTGCCGCCGAAGTAGAACGGCACGCCCAGCACGCCCGACAGCACTGAGGGGATCACGCACACGGTCGCCAGGTAAATTGCGCCGCCAAAGGTGAGCCGGTTGAGCACCCGCTCGATGAAGTCCGCCGTCTGGCGACCGGGGCGGATCCCCGGGATGTAACCGCCCTGCTTCTTGATGTTGTCCGCCACGTCGTCCGCGCGGAACGTCAGCGACGTGTAGAAGAAGGCGAAGAAGACGATCAGCGCGACGAACAGGCCGTTGTAGACCCACACGTTCGACTGCAGCGCCCGCTGCAGGCCGCTCATGCCGGGAACCCACTGCGACAGGGTCGCCGGGAACGACAGCAGCGCCCCCGCGAAGATCGGCGGGATCACGCCTGACGCGTTCACCTTGAGCGGGAAGTACGTCGCCTGTCCCGCGAACATCTGCCGGCCCGCCACCCGCTTGGCGTACTGCACGGGGATTCGCCGCATGCCGCGCTCGACGTAGACCACCACCGCGATGATGAGCAGCATGAACGCGATGAGGCCGATCACCGCGCCGGCGTTCAGCGTCTCGGCCTTCACCGCGACCAACAGCTGCTGACCCGCCGAGGGGATCCGCGCCACGATGCCCGCGAAGATGAGCAGCGAGATGCCGTTGCCGATCCCATTCTCGGTGATGCGCTCGCCCAGCCACATGATGAACGCGGTGCCCGCCGTCAGCGTCACCACCGTCATGAACGTGAACCACACCGTGTTCACGGTGTCCGGCACGACCACCTGGTCGATGCCCGCCTGCTGGTTCGCGCCCTGCGAACGGCCCAGCGAGTAGATGAAGCGCGCGATGCCGACGCCCTGGACGATAGACAGGAGGATCGTCCCGTAGCGCGTGTACTGGTTGAGCTTCTGCCGGCCCGCCGCGCCCTCCTTCTGCAGGCGCTCGAAGGTCGGCACCACGACCGCGAGCAGCTGCATGATGATGCTCGCCGACACGTACGGCATGATGCCGAGGCCGAAGATCGACATCTGGTCGAGCGCACCGCCCGAGAACAGGTTGAACAGGTTCAACAGGCCACCCTGCTTGCGCTGGGTTTCCATGAACGCGTTCATCGCCGCGCGATCGACGCCGGGCGTGTTGATGAAGATGCCCAGCCGGTACACCGCGAGGAGAACGATGGTGTACGCCAGCCGCGCCCGCAGCTCGGCGACGCGGAAGATGTTGGTGACGGCAGACAGGGCCACGAAGGCGTCCTTTCTTCCTGCGGTGCTGCTTGTCCCAAACGAATCGCCCCTCGAGCCGTTAGCCGGTTCGAGGGGCGCGGCACACTAGCCGATTCGGCAGGTGCCGACCACGCGTCAGGCCCTGGCGCCCTTGCCGGCGTGCGCCCTGGCGGCCGCCTCCGGCTTGTGCACCCGGAGCGGGATCTCCTCGACGCTGCCACCGGCGCCGGTGATCGCGTCCTTCGCGGTGCCCGACAGCCTGTTGACCTTCACGGTCAGCTTGCGGGTCAGCTTGCCCTGGCCGAGCACCTTGACGCCGTCCCACGGGCCCTTCACCAGGCCCGCGGCGCGCAGCGCCTTCTCGTCGACGATCGCGCCGTCCTCAAACCGCGTCTCGAGCTCGCGAACGTTGACCACCGCGAGGTTGACCCGGTTGGGGCTGATGAAGCCGAACTTCGGCAGCCGGCGCTGGAGCGGGCTCTGACCGCCTTCGAAGCCTTCGAAGCGCATGTTGCCCGTACGGGCCTTCTGGCCTTTGCCGCCGCGGCCGGCGGTCTTGCCCAGGCCCGAGCCCTGGCCTCGGCCCACGCGCTTCTTCTTGTGGGTCGAGTTCCGGGGCGCCTTGAGCGAATGCAGCGTCGTCATGGTCGTGCTCCTCACTTCGCCTGCGCGGCCTTCGCGCGCGCGGCGTCACGCGCGCGGATCTTGCGCGGCTTCATCCGGGTACGGGTCTTCGGCTCTTCCTTCACGGTCTCGGCGGTGACCAGGTGGCGCACCTTGTTCACCATGCCGCGGATCGCGGGCGTGTCCTTCAACAGCCTCTCGGATCCCAGCTTGCCCAGGCCCAGCCCGCGAACCGTCGCGACCTGCCGCTCGGAGCCGCTCGAGACGCTCTTCACCAGCTTCACCTTGATGCCCATGATCAGGCCTCCGCCTTCTTGCGACCGAAGGTGATTTCCTTGCCGCGCAGGCGCGACACCTGCTCGGGCGACCGCATCTGCTTCAGGCCGTCGACGACCGCCTTCAGCACATTGTGCGGATTCCGGGAGCCCTGGCTCTTGGTGAGGATGTTGCGAATGCCCGCGGCCTCCAGCACCGCGCGCACCGCGCCGCCGGCGATGACGCCGGTGCCCTCCGCCGCGGGCCGCAGGAAGACGCGGCCGGCGCCGAAGTGACCGAGCGCCTCGTGGGGAATGGTGTTGCCCATCAGCGGCACGCGGAAGAGGTTCTTCTTCGCGTTCTCGCCTCCCTTGCGGATGGCCTCGGGCACCTCGTTGGCCTTGCCCAGGCCCACGCCGACGTGGCCGTTGCCGTCACCCACCACGACGAGCGCGGCAAAGCTGAATCGGCGGCCACCCTTCACCACCTTGGCCACGCGGTTGATGCTGACGACGTGGTCCTGAAGGTCCAGGTCGTTCGGATTGATCGGGTTCGTGCTCATGAGTCTCGATGCCTTTCCTTAGAACTGCAGGCCGCCCTCGCGGGCGCCGTCGGCGATCGCCGCAATGCGACCCTGGTAGGGGAACCCGTTGCGGTCGAACACGACCTTGTCGATCTTCGCCGCCTTGCACTTCTCGGCGACCAGCAGGCCCACCTGCTTGGCGGCGAACTTCTTGTCGCCCTCGTCCAGCTTGCCCTTGAGCTCCTTCGAGAGCGTCGAGGCGTGGACCAGGGTCCGGCCCGTCGTGTCGTCGATCACCTGGGCCACCATGTGCTTGAGGGACTTGTACACCGACAGGCGCGGGCGCTCCGAGGTGCCGGACAGCTTGCGGCGGATGCGCTCCTTGCGGTGCAGGCGGGCGTCTTTCTTCGTCGTCATGGCGATTCCTTTCCTTCCGCGCAGGATCAGGACGTCCCCGCGCGGATGAGCGGGCGGCGTTATGCCGTACCCGTCTTGCCCTCCTTGCGGCGGACCGTTTCGGTGGACAGTTTGATGCCCTTGCCCTTGTACGGCTCGGGCGGCCGGAGCGCGCGGATCTGCACGGCGACCTCACCGAGCAGCTGCCGGTCGGCGGCGCGCAGGGTCAGATCCACGGTGGGCAGCTGCTCCTCGGTGCGCGGCGTCTTGCCGACCTCGGCGGTCACGCCCTCGGGGAGGTCGAACACCACCGGGTGCGAAAAGCCCAGCGAGAAGTGGATCTGCTTGCCCTTCACCTCGGCCTTGTAGCCGACGCCGCGGATCGCCAGCGCCCGCTCCCAGCCCGTCGCCACGCCCTTCGCCGCGTTGGCGAGAATGGCGCGGGTCAGGCCGTGCTTCGCGCGCATGCTGCGCTCGTCGTTCGGGCGGGAGATCACCATCTCCTTGCCCTTCACCTCGACCTTGATGTCGGGCGACGGGATCTTCACCTGAAGCTTGCCTTTGGGGCCTTCGAAGCTCACGACGCCGTTGGCGACCGCGACCTTCACCTTGTCGTCCAGCTTGATGGGGAGCTTCCCGATGCGGCTCATGGCGGTTCCTCAGTACACCGTGCAGATGAGCTCGCCGCCGACGCGCTGCTTGCGCGCCTCCGCGTCGACCATCACCCCACGCGAGGTGGACAGGATCGCGATCCCCATGCCGCCCTTCACGCGCGGCAGGTCGCGGACGTTGACGTACTTGCGAAGGCCCGGCTTCGACTCGCGCTTGATGCCGGTGATCACCGGCTCGCGGTTCGGCCCGTACTTCAGCACCAGGGTCAGCTCGTTCTGGGGAGCGCGCTCGTGGACCACGAAGTCGGCGATGAAACCCTCCGACTTCAGCGCCTTCGCGATCTCGACCTTCAGCTTCGACGAGGGCAGCGTGAGCTTCTCGTGCCGCGCCAGCGCCGCGTTGCGGATGCGGGTGAGCATGTCACCCACGGGATCATTGACTGCCATGTTCTGCGACCCGGTGGGGCCGCCTGTCCGGGGCCCCGCTGGAGACCGCGACGCCTGCCGGGCCCATCCCGGTGGTTCGCCGCGGTCGTTCTTCTACGGTCCTACAGGTGCTGCGTACGTCGAAACGCCTACGCCCGGAAGGGCACGCCGATCGCCTTCAGGAGCGCGAGGCCGCGTTCGTCGTTGTTCGCCGTGGTGACGACGCTGACGTTGAGCCCCTTCACCTTCTCGATCTGGTCATAGTTGATCTCGGGGAAGATGATCTGCTCCCGGAGCCCCAGCGTGTAGTTGCCGCGCCCGTCGAACGCCTTGGGGGAGATGCCCTTGAAGTCGCGCACGCGGGGCAGCGCCACGTTGATGAGGCGGTCGAGGAACTCCCACATGCGGTCGCCGCGTAGCGTCACCATCGCGCCGATCGCCTGGTTCTCGCGCAGCTTGAAGTTCGCGATCGCCTTGCGGGACCGGGTGATCACCGGCTTCTGGCCGGTGATCGCGCCGAGCTGATCGACCGCCGACTCCATGATCTTGTTGTTCGCCAGCGCCTCTCCGAGCCCCATGTTCACGACGATCTTGGTGATCCTCGGAACCTCCATCGGGTTCTTGAGGCCGAGCTCCTTCATCAGGGCCGGGACGATCTCCTTGCGGTAGCGCAACTTCAGGCGCGCCGGCTGAACCTCGAGGCCCTCCTCGATGTTCGCCGCGAAGCCGGCCTTCCTGACCTCCTCCTTCTTGCCGCGCTTGCCGCCGCTCTTCTTGGCGTCCGCCGCCTTCTTCTCTTCAGCCATGGCGCTCTACCGTGCTCTCTCGTGGAATCGAGGAAAGGCGCCGCGCTTAGCGCGACGCGTGATCGTCAGTCAATGGTGGCGTCGCACTTCTTGCAGAAGCGCTTCTTCTTCTCGCCGTCGACGCGGATCCCCACGCGGGTGGCCTTGTCGCACTTCGGGCACACCAGCGCGACGTTGGACAGCGCGATCGAACCGACCTTCTCGACGATGCCGCCTTCCGGGTTGGCGCGGTCGCGGCCCTTGGCCGTGTGGCGCTTCACCAGGCGCAGGCCTTCGACGCGAACGCGGTTCTTCTCGCGGTCGAACGCCAGGATCTTGCCGCGGTTGTTCTTCTGGGTGCGCTCGGCGCCCGAGAGCACCTGCACCAGGTCACCGACTTTCAGCTTCTGCATGGCTTAGAGAACCTCCGGCGCCAGCGAGATGATCTTCATGAACTTCTTGGCGCGCAGCTCGCGGGCGACGGGCCCGAAGATGCGGGTCCCGATCGGCTCCATGTCCTTGTTGATGAGCACGGCCGCGTTGGTGTCGAACTTGATGTAGCTCCCGTCGGGGCGGCGGATCTCCTTCGCCGTGCGGACGATCACGGCCTTCGCCACGTCGCCCTTCTTCACCTTGGAGGTCGTCAGCGCCTCCTTGATGGACACGGTGATCACGTCGCCGATCGAGCCGTACACGCGGGCCGAGCCGCCGGCCACGTTGATCACGAACACTTCCTTGGCGCCCGAGTTGTCAGCAACCTCGAGCCGGCTGGTCATCTGCAGCATGGCGTCGTCTTCCTCTCAGTCGTCCGTCGGTGACCTGGCGCTCAGGCCGTGGTGGCGCGCTCGAGCACCTTCACCACGCGCCAGCGCTTGTCCTTCGACATCGGGCGGGTCTCGGCGATCAGCACCTTGTCGCCCTCGTTGATCGTCGGCTTCTTCGGGTCGTGATCGTCCGCGTGCGCCTTGTACTTCTCGCGCAACGTCTGGATCTTGCCGTACTCGGCGTGCGCGGCGCGGCGGCGAACCGTCACGACCACGGTCTTCGTCATCTTGTTCGAGGTCACGATGCCGATGCGCGTCTTCGGACGGCCGCGGTTCTCGCTGGCGTGAATCTCGGGGGTCTGCTTCTCGGTCTCAGCCATGGTGGTCGTCTCGCTTTACGCCTTCGCCTGCTTGTTCTGCTTCTGGGTCAGCACCGTCAGCACCCGCGCGAGATCCCGCTTGTGGGCGGTCCGCTCCGACGGGTTGTCCAGCGCGCCGGTGCGCAGCTTCAGCTGGTCCTGAACCAGCGTCGCGCGCAGGTCGGCGGCGCGGCGCTTCAGGTCGTCAATCGACAGCTCGGCAAGTTCCTTGGCGGTGGCCATGGTCGTTCCTTCCTTACAGGCTCTGCTCGCTGCGGAGCACGAAGCGGGTCAACACGGGCAGCTTGGCGGCAGCGAGCGCGAACGCCTCCTTCGCCAGCTCGGGGCCCATGCCGTCCATCTCGTAGAGGATGCGGCCCGGCTTCACGACGGCGACGTAGTACTCCACGCCGCCCTTGCCGGTGCCCTGCCGGGTCTCGGCCGGCTTCTTGGTGATGGGCTTGTCGGGGAAGATCCGGATCCAGATCTTTCCGCCGCGCTTGATCTTGCGGCTCATCACGATACGGGCCGCCTCGATCTGCCGCGAGGTGATCCAGCCGGGCTGGAGGCTCATCAGGCCGAACTCGCCGAAGGCGAGCTTGTTGCCGCGGTACGCACGGCCGGACGTGCGCCCCTTCTGCATCTTGCGGAACTTGGTGCGGGCAGGCTGAAGCATGGTGGTTCCTCTTGATCCTCTTCGGCGTCCTTAGCGGGCGGCCTGGGCAGCGCCCCTGGTCGGCAGCACCTCACCCTTGCAGACCCACACCTTGCAGCCGATGGTGCCGTAGGTCGTCCGGGCGATCGCGTAGCCGTAGTCGATGTCAGCGCGGAGCGTGTGCAGCGGCACCCGGCCCTCGCGGTACCACTCGTAGCGCGCCATCTCCGCGCCGCCGAGGCGCCCCGAGCACGACACGCGAATGCCCTTGGCGCCGAACTTCATGGCGGTCTGAATGGCCTTCTTCATCGCGCGGCGGAAGGCGATGCGGCGCTCGAGCTGCGTGGCGATGTTCTCGGCCACCAGCTGGGCGTCGGTCTCGGCCTTGCGGACCTCCACGATGTTCAGAAACACCTCGTTCCTGGTGAACTTCTGGAGCTCCTTCTTCACCGTCTCGATGCCCGCGCCGCGCTTGCCGATGACGATGCCCGGTCGCGCGGTGTGCACGTTGACCTTCACCTTGTTCGCGGCGCGCTCGATCTCGACCCTCGAGACGCCGGCGTGGTTCAGGCTCTTCTTCACGTGCTCACGGATCTGGATGTCCTCGTGCAGCCACTGGGCGTAGTTCTTCTCCTCGAACCACTTCGAGTCCCAGGTCCGAATGACGCCGAGCCGAAAACCGACTGGATGAACCTTCTGTCCCAAGGTCTTTCTCCCTTACCCTTCTGACTTACTTCCGGGCCTTCTTCTGGGCCTCGTCCGACAGGACGACGTGAATGTGAGACGTCTTCTTGTTGACGCGCGTGGCGCGGCCCATGGCGCGCGGCAGGTACCGGCGCGCGGTGGGGCCCTGGTCCACCGAGATCGTCTTCACCCAAAGCTTGTCGACGTCGACCGCGCCCTTCGAGGTGTCGGTCGCGTTGGCCATGGCCGACTCGATCAGCTTCTTGACCGGGCGGGCCGCGGCGCGGCGGGTGAACTGCAGCGTCGACAGCGCCCGGCTGACGGGCATGCCGCGGACGAGCGCCGCCACCACGGAGATCTTCCGCGGAGCCATGCGCAGGTAACGGAGGTGAGCAGTCGATTCCATGTTCAGTTGACCTCTCAGCCCTTCTTGCCCGGGGCCGCGACCTTCTTCTCGGCGCTGTGGCCCGAGAAGGTGCGAGTGGGGGCGAACTCGCCCAGCTTGTGACCCACCATGTTCTCGGTGACGTACACGGGGATGAACTTCCGCCCGTTGTGGACCGCGAACGTGTGCCCCACCATCTCGGGGACGATGGTCGAGCGCCGCGACCAGGTCTTGATCACCGACTTCTTGTTGCCCTTGTTCATCGCCTCGACCTTCTTCGAGAGGCTGATGTCGACGAACGGGCCCTTCCAGGTTGAACGTGCCATTTCGGTCGCGCTCCTTAGTTGCTGCGCACGCCCTGGCGGCGCTGCGAGACGATGAACTTGTCAGTGCGCTTGTTCTTGCGCGTGGTGAGCCCCTTGGTCTTCTTGCCCCACGGCGACACCGGGTGCGGGTTGCCCTGGCCGGACTTGCCTTCGCCGCCGCCGTGCGGGTGGTCCACCGGGTTCATCGCGAGGCCGCGCACCGTCGGGCGGATACCGAGCCAGCGGCTCTTGCCCGCCTTGCCGATGCGGATGATCTCGTGGTCGATGTTGCCGACCTGGCCGATGGTGGCGCGGCAGACGGTCAGCACCTTGCGGACCGCGCCGGACGGCAGGCGGACCTGCGCGTAGTCCCCTTCCTTCGCCATCAGCTGGCCCCAGCTGCCGGCCGAGCGGATGATCTGCGCGCCGCGGCCCGGCTTGAGCTCGACGTTGTGCACCACCGTGCCCACGGGGATGTTCTGGAGCGGCAGGCTGTTGCCCGGGCGGATGTCGACGTTCGGCCCAGCGAACAGCGTGTCGCCCACCGACAGGCCCACCGGCGCGAGGATGTACCGCTTCTCGCCGTCGGCGTAGTGGAGCAGCGCCAGGTTCGCGGTGCGGTTCGGGTCGTACTCGATGGCGGCGACCTTCGCCGGCACGTTGTCCTTGTCGTTACGCTTGAAGTCGATGACGCGGTAGCGGCGCTTGTGGCCGCCGCCCTGGTGCCGCCGGGTGATGTGCCCGTCGCTGTTGCGGCCGCCCGAGCGCTTCATGGCGGCGGTCAGGGACTTCTCGGGCCGATCGCGGGTGATCTCCGCGAAGTCGGACACCGTCATCAGTCGGCGCGCGGCCGACGTCGGCTTGAACTTCCTGACTCCCATTAGACCGTGCCTCCCTCGAACAGCTCAATCTTGTCGCCTTCCTTCAAGGTGACGAACGCCTTCTTGAAGTTCGGGCGCTTGCCCATCGACGTGCCGACGCGCTTCACCTTGCCGCGCATCACCAGCGTCCGGACGTCCTCGACGGTGACCTTGAACTGCGCCGACACCGCGCGGGCGATGTCGTGCTTGTTCGCCTTGCGGTCGACGAGGAACGAGTACTGGCGGTTCTTCTCACGGGCGCGATCGAGCTTCTCGGTGATCAGCGGCCCCTTGATGACGTTGTGGAGGTCCATGGTCGGTCCTTTCTCAGCTCTGCGCCTTGCTGCCGCGCGGCTTGAGGAGCGCCTCGTTGATGGCCTTGGCGGCCGCGACCGTCAGCACCAGCGCCTTGCGGCGCAGCACGGACTCGACGTTGACGCCCTCGACCGGCAGCACGTCGAACGCCTTCAGGTTGCGGATCGCCAGCATCAGCTTGGCGTTGTCCTTCGCGTCCACCACCAGCGCCGACGCCAGCTTGAGGCCCCTGGTGAGGGTCTCGGCGGCCTTCTTCGTCTTCCCGTCCGACGGGAACTGGTCGACGATGATCAGCGCCTTCTCGTTGGCGCGCAGCGAGATCGCCGAGGCGAGCGCCGCGCGGCGCACCCCGCGGGGCGGCCGGTAGGTGTAGTCGCGGGGCTTGGGGCCCATGGCCTTGCCGCCGCCCACCCAGTGGGAGGCGCGGGTCGAGCCCTGCCGGGCGCGGCCGGTGCCCTTCTGCTTCCAGGGCTTCTTGCCGCCGCCCGAGACGAGCGAGCTGTTCTTCACCGCCACCGTGCCGGCGCGGCGGTTGATCTGCTGCATCTTCGCCGCCTCGTACAGGAGGTGCGGGTTCGGCTTCGCAGCGAACACGTCGTCCGAGAGCTCAATCTCGGAGACCTTCTTCATCGACAAATCGACGACGTCGAACTTGGCCATGGCGTCCTCAGCTCTTGATCTCGACGTCCACGCCGGCCGAAAGGTCCAGCTTCATCAGCGCGTCGAGGGTCTGCTGGGTGGGCTCGAGGATGTCGAGCAACCGCTTGTGCGTCCGGATCTCGAACTGCTCGCGGCTCTTCTTGTCCACGTGCGGCGAACGCAGCACGGTGAAGCGGTTGATGCGCGTGGGGAGCGGAATCGGCCCCGAAACCCGCGCGCCGGTGCGCTTCGCCGTCTCGACGATCTCCGTGGCACTCTGGTCCAGGAGCTTCGAGTCGTACGCCTTCAGACGAATGCGAATCTTCTGTGTCGCCATTCTCGGTTGACCCTTGTGTGAACGACAGGTGCTGCGACCTCAAAATCCATGCGCCGGTGGGTGTTGGACCGAGGAGGACAGCCCCTGGTTTTCACAGAGCCAACGACGAAGGGGCGGCGCGTATACGTGCCTCTGCGGCGCGCGTCAAGCCCGGTGTGTGATCCGCTGCCCTACCGGGCTTCCAGGGCGACCAGCGCAGCCTCGGCGGCGTCGCAGCGGCCTTGAATCAGGGACTTACGGACGCGGGTGTCTTCACCGGCGGCGGCGAGGCGGGCTTCGGCGTGGGCGCGCCAGTCGGGGCGTCGGCACAGGCGGCTCGCGGGGGGAATGGATCCCCCGTCGCGGAGGAGGCTTTCGACGTCGACCAAGCCATCGCGGGCGGCTGCGCATTGGGCGTAGCTGCGGAAGCCGCGGATTTCGAAGCGGATTTGGGCGAGATCGGCGGCCGCGCGCCGGCGGCGGGGCTCGTCTTTCGCCTTTGACGCGAGCTGCTCGACGCGGGCGAAGGCCTCGGCCAGCAGGACTTCCTTTTGGGGAGACAGGCAGTCCTTCACGAGGAACGGAGGCACGGCCTCGGGGTCGAGGGACTCGGCCCAGGCGTCCTTGACGAGGGTGGCCAGGGACTCGCACTGGGAGCGGGGGTTGGTGGAGGGCGAGGCGACGGAGAACTGGGCGAGCTGTTGCTCGAGGAGCGTCACCCGCTGGGCCAGGCGGCCCTTGCGATCGGCGTCCTTGACGTTGCGCGCGGCGAGGGCGAGCGCGTCGACGTGGGCGCGGAGATCGGCGAGCCACCCGTACTGGTTGCAGAGGGCGGCGGCGTCTTCGGGGGCGGCCGCGAGGGCGAGCGCGAGGACGACGGGGCTCACGGGAAGCGACCCTGGATCAGCACGCCGGCGCCTCCGGGGGTCGCGACGGGAGCGACGGTGACGGGGCCCGAGGGGGCGGTGAGCGCGACGGCGAGGCCCACGCCCGCGGCGGCGACGCCGGCGCCGACGAGGACCCAGCCGATGGTCTCCTGCTTGGCGATGCCGTTGTAGGCGGCGACGTCGCGCCGATCGACAATGGAGTCCTGGATGCGAACGCCCGCGAAGTTGGCGTTGGCGATGCCCGCCAGCACGCCGCCCACGACGGCGGTGGCTGCGCCGACGCCGGCGATCGCGTAGCCGACGGGCCGGCGCACCGACGTCTCCTGCACCACGACGGGCGGCGGAGGCGGCGGCGGAACGATGTGGGTGTCAGGCGGGGCGGGGCCAACATCGGGCTTGGTCGGCGGAGTGGCGTCGGCGACGGGGCGAGCGCTGGGCAGGTTCTTCAGCTGGAGTTGGTCCAGCATGCGGGGGTCAGCGCTACGCGGGCGACGTCCTTGAAGGCGTCGGGGCCTTTGGGCAGCGAGGTGGTGACGGGGCCGGCGACCAGCTTGCCATCATCGCGGACGACGCGGCCGATGGCGACGACGGCGCCTTCGAGGGTGTACTCGATGGAGCCGTAGAGGGCGTATAGCGTCTGCGCGCGCTGGGCGAGGGCCTGGAGGCACGCGTCCTCGCGATCGCAGTCGGTGCGCTTGAGCTCCTTGATCGACAGCTCGAGGCTGGCCGAGTCGGGCACCAGGACGTCGGAGCGCCGGACGAGGCGCGCGAAGTCCTTCTGCAGCGCGGTGGTGTCCTCTTTGGAGAAGCCGGACGGGAGCCGGCCGGTGCCCAGGGGGAAGACGGCGACGGACGGGGCCGGCGCCTGCGCGAGGGCTGTGGACGCGACCAGGGCGAGTGGAATCACCAGCCGCAGCATCACGGGCACCCCTTGGAGACGGCGAGGTTGCCGGTGTTGCGGGCGTCGTGCTGGTACTTCGGCCAGGGCGCGGTGGTGTCGAGGCCAGGAGAGTCGACGATGTAGGCGACGAGCCAGCCGCCTGTGGTGGCGAAGTAGTAGACGCCGGTGGCGCTCGCCGGTTTGTCACGGTTGCAGTCCAGCGTCGCGCTGGCCAACACCTGGCCCGGGCTGGACAGGCCGGACAGCGTCCTCGTCCACCGCACCGCCATCGAGGATTGGTCCACGGCGGCGACGTTGCCGTTGTTGGCGACGGCGTACACGAAGCCGTTGGCGCCCAGAACGGGCGTCGTGCCGCCGGGGATGGAGGACGCCGGGAAGTTGAACGTGAAGCCGCTGGGCCAGGTCACGGCCGTTGGGTTCGTGCCTGTGGCATCGAAGCGCTTGAGGAGCCCGCTACCTGAGGTGGGCATGGCCTCCTGCGTCACCGCGAACAACACATCGCTGCCACTCACGCGGCCGACAGCGACCCCGCTGACGTGCCGCAAGGGGTTGTCGCCGGTGACGTTCGAGCCGTCTGTAGCGTTGGCAACGAAGATACGGCCGACACCGGCGCCGCCGCCGCCGCCTGCGAACTTCGAGCCAAAGAGAGCCATGCCGTAGATGGTGCCAGCAGCAATCCCCGTGAGGTTCGACACAGTCATCAGGGACGTGTCGGTCCGCTGCACGGCTCCCGTGTCTGCGGGGTACCAGACGGCGGTTCCGTCGGTGATGACGTTGCCGGGGAAGGACATGCCCGGGACTCCGCTCGCACCAATGGCTACGCAGTTCGCGGGGCCAGCCGCCTGGATCGAGGCGGCCAAGCCATTCCAAACAACTCCGGCGGCGCGAACCGTTGCCGTGCCGTCATTCAAGACGGCAACGCTCCCGAGGTTTCCGGCATTGCCTGAACCACAGGCGTTGCCTCCGACGGCTCGCAGGCCGTTTGACTGGTCGAGGTAGAACACGACGTCCGCGCCTGTGGCATTGTGGCCGATGGCGGGGCTGGCCTCGATGGGGCCGGACGTGGCCACGCTGGACAACGTTCCCTGGGGCGTTACCGAGAAAAGTGCCCCCGTGGAACTTCCCCTCGTGGCGACGAACACCACGCCGGCATCGCCGATGGCAGGGCTCGCCTTGATTTCCTCGGTCGTGCTGACCTGCCGCGCCCACTTCCACCGCGTCACCGTCATCAGGTTCGGCTCCGCACCCGCCCCGGAGTTGCCCACCGTGTCCGCGCCCGTCACCGACGCGCCGACGAGGAGTGCGAAGGCGTCCATCGGCTGCGGGCCAAGCGCCAGGGTGTAGTCCCGGCAAAAGGCCGCCGCACCACAGGGGGCACCCACGCCCGCGTCCCAGGCCTGCAGCCCCGCCATGACGGACAGGGCCACCGACGCGGGGTTCACGTCCGTCGCCGTCGACGTCACCCGCACCGTGACCACCTCGTCCTTCTTCACCGCGGGAATGCCCGACGGGTCCGCATTCACGAAGCCCGTCGCGTTCATGTACGTCGGCACCACGGGGGGCGTCACGGTGAAGCTGGGCGGCGTCGTGTCGCGGTGAATCGTCAGCGCTTGCACCGGCCCGCCGTCCTGCCACCCCGCCACGAAGGTCTTGTCGCCGTCCGGCGCTGCCAGTTGCAGCGTGCCCGTGAAGATACCGCCCGAGCCGCTGAAGCCCTGGCCCATTGCCCCCGTCACCGGCACCTGCGTCAGGCCCACCGTACCGCCGTCCGACTTCGTCACCCGCAGCGCGCCCAGCACCGTCGCCGTGTTGAAGGCCGCGCCTGCGTCCGGCGCCGTCCACGTCACCTGATACTCCGCGTCGATGCACGCGCCGCCGCCCACCGTCGGGCTGCACTCCTGCCACCCCGCGCACGACAGCCCCGCGTCGCAGTAGCTCGTCGGCTGCCCTCCCCCGCCGCCGCCCGTCCCGCCGTCGCCTCCCCCGCCCCCCATGCCGCCACCACCCGTGCCACCACCCGTGCCCCCGCCGCTGCCTCCATCGGAAGGCATGCACACGTTGTCCACGCACGCGCGGCCGTCACCACACGCGGGCAGCCCGTCGCCACACGCGTCGTAGGCGCACAGGCCATCAACGCACTCGGCGTAGTCCGGACAGTCCGACTTCGTCCTGCACGTCTTCACCGCGCCACCCGTGCACCCCACCGCCCACACCGCCACGACTCCAAGCAGGAGCTTCTTCACGAAGACACGTCCTCCCCACGCGAACGGACCCGCCTGCGGGCGAGCCTCGACGAACAGTCGGCCATGACGTCGCGCCGCGATGTATCAAGCGCAGCTCCCTGAATCAATTTCGGTGTTTTCGGCGGTCCGCGATCCTCAGAGCCCGTCGAGGACCGAGTAGATCGCGTCGACGTCGACCGTCAGCGCAGGCGTGGCCGGCGTCAGGTGCTCGCCAGCGCCGAAGTGCGCCTCGCGCCACGTACGCTTGTGCCGTTCGATGACCGTCACCCGAGGCCGCTTGTGCGACAGGATCCACACCGCCTGAAGCGACTTGATCGTCTGGTACACCTCGAGCTTGGCACCCCGGTCGTAGTGCCGGTCGAAGGACTCGTCACCTCGATCACCAACCCGGGGTTCAGGATCGCCGTCCTGTTCCCCACGGTGACGCGCTCGACCTTCCCGCAGACGACCTGCCCGTCGGGGAACACGGTCACGTCGCCGATCTTCAACAGGAGATCCGAGTTGAAGGTGCGGCAGCCAGCAGGCAGCTTCGCGTCGAGCAGCGACACCACTCGCGACGCCAGCGCCGAGTGCTCTCGCGTGCCGCTCGCCATCGCCAGGATCTCGCCCGCCCAGTACTCGAGCTTCAGGTTGCTGATTTCGAGCGCGCCCGCGTACTCGCGGTAGGTGTGGCGGTGAAGCCGCGGGGCCGTCGACACGCGCGCGAGATACCGCACGCACTCCGACGAGAGGTTGCTTCCCTCTCCCCAGGGCGACAGGCAGCGTCAGTACCCGCGCAGGCGCACCAGCAGCGGCCCCAGGATGTTCGGCGGGATCGCCGCGTAGGTGCCGAACTGCATCGTGTAGTTGCCTCGCCCCTGCGTCAGCGTGCGCAGGCTGTCCACGTACCCGAACATCTCCGCCAGGGGGACGTCGGCGTCGATGACCTGCAGGTTCCCCCGCTGGTGCATGCCCTTGATGGTGCCCCGCCGCGCGTTCACGTCGCCGATCACGGCCCCCATGTTGTCGATGGGCACGACGATCTCCACAGCCATCACGGGCTCGAGGAGCACCGGGTCCGCGTTCCTGCACGCCTCCTGGAAGGCCATGGATGCGGCGATCTGGAAGCTGATCTCGTCGGAGTCCACTTCGTGGAAGCTGCCGTCGATGAGCTCGGCGTTGACGTCGATGAGCGCATAGCTGGCGACGACGCCGCGGGACAGCGCGCCTTCCACGCCCGCCTTGATCGCGGGGATGAACTCCTTCGGGATCACCCCTCCCTTCAGCGAGTCCACGAAGGTGAAGCCCTTGCCGCGCTCGTTGGGCGAGACGCGCAGCTTCACGTGGCCGTACTGGCCCTTGCCGCCCGTCTGCTTGATGTACTTGCCCTCGCCCTCGCCCACCTTCGTGATCGACTCGCGGTAGGCGACCTGCGGCTTGCCGACGTTGGCCTCGACCTTGTGCTCCCGCTTCAAGCGGTCGACGATGATCTCGAGGTGCAGCTCGCCCATGCCGGCGATGATCATCTGCCCCGTCTCCTCATCGGTGCGGACGCGGAACGACGGGTCCTCCACCGCGAGCTTCTGGAGCGCGACGACCAGCTTGTCCTGGTCCTCGGTGGACTTCGGCTCGAGCGCGAGCTGGATCACCGGCTCGGGGAAGTCGATCTTCTCGAGCAGCACCGGGTCCGACTCGACGCACAGCGTGTCGCCGGTGGTGACGTTCTTGAGGCCGACGATCGCGCAGATGTCGCCGGCGAGGCACTCCTCGATCTCGTCGCGCTTGTCCGCGCGCATCTGCACGAGCCGCCCCACCCGCTCGCGCTTCTTCTTCGCGGTGTTCCACACCGCCGAGCCCGACTCGAGCCGCCCCGAATAGACGCGGATGAAGGTCAGCGTGCCGTAGGCGTCGTTGGCGATTTTGAACGCCAGCGCGGAGAACGGCGCGTCGTCCTTCGTCTCGCGCACCGTGTCCTCGCCGTTCTTGTCCTTGCCGTGCACCGGCGGCACGTCGAGCGGCGACGGGAGGTAGTCCACCACCGCGTCCAGCAGCGGCTGCACACCCTTGTGACGGTACGCCGAGCCGCAGAACACCGGGAACACCTTCAGATCCACGCAGCCCTTCCGCACGGCCTTGCGGATCTCCACCTCGGAGAAGTCGGCGCCCTCGTTCTCGAGGTAGCGCTCCATGAGCGCGTCGTCGAGCTCGGCCACCGTCTCGAGCAGCTGTTTGCGCGCGGCCTTCGCGGCGTCGGCGAAGTCCGCGGGGATCTCCTCCACGTCGAAGCGGCTGCCGTCGTCGTCGTCGTGGAAGCGCAGCGCCTTCATCCGCACGAGATCGATGACGCCCTGGTGCTGGTCTTCCCTGCCCAGCGGCAGCTGCATCACCAGGGGCTTCGCGCCCAGGCGCTCGCGAATCGACTCGACGGACATGTCGAAGTCCGCCCCGACGCGGTCCATCTTGTTGATGAAGCAGATGCGCGGCACCTTGTACTTGTCGGCCTGCCGCCACACCGTCTCGGACTGCGGCTCGACGCCGTTGACGGCGTCGAACACCGCGATCGCGCCGTCCAGCACGCGCAGGCTGCGCTCCACCTCGATGGTGAAGTCCACGTGGCCGGGCGTGTCGATGATGTTGATGCGGTACTTCGTGCCCTCGCGGGTCCAGAAGCAGGTGATCGCCGCCGACGTGATGGTGATGCCGCGCTCGCGCTCCTGCGGCATCCAGTCCGTGGTGGTGGTGCCTTCGTGCACCTCGCCCATCTTGTGAATGGCGCCCGCGTAGAAGAGGACGCGCTCGGTGGTCGTCGTCTTCCCGGCATCGATGTGGGCCATGATGCCGATGTTGCGGTAGCGCTCGAGCGGATATTCGCGGGCCATACGGGGCGTGCTTTTCGGTGCTGGCGGGGAAAACCGCAAGCCTCCATGAAGCACGCCATGCAGGTCTACCTCGACGACGCCGACTCCAAGGCGCTCCACGCGTGGGCGAAGGCCCGGGGCTGGACCCTGTCGCAAGCGATCCGGGCCGCGCTCTTCACGAGCGACCTCGTACTGGCGGAGGTCCAGCGGTTGCTGCTCTTCCGCGCTGGCGCACGGGCCGCCGCCGCAGCGCTGGCGAGGCTCTCGACCAGCCCCAGCCTCGATCTGCTCTTCCCGGACCTCGCGATCCACCGCGAGGCGCAGGCGTACCTCGCAAAGTACGCCGACCAGGCCTTCACCTACACCGACGCCGCCAGCTTCGCGCTGATGAAGGCCCACCGCTGCGACGCCGCGCTCACCTTCGACCGGCACTTCCTGGTCGCGGGCTTCACGCTCTGGCAGGGCTAGAAAACACGAAGGGCCCGGACGTCGCGCGCGTCCGAGCCCCCTCCCTGCACGGCTCCGCGGTGATTACCAGCGGTAGTGCGAGAAGGCCTTGTTGGCCTCGGCCATCTTGTGGGTGTCCTCGCGCTTCTTCACCGCGTTGCCGCGGTTGTTCGAGGCGTCCATGATCTCGCCGGCCAGCTTCTCCATCATGGTCTTCTCGCCGCGGGCCTTGCCGTACGTGATGATCCAGCGCATCGCCAGCGCGACGCGGCGGTCCTGGCGGACCTCGACGGGCACCTGGTAGGTGGCGCCACCGACGCGGCGGCTCTTCACCTCGAGCACCGGCTTGACGTTGTCGAGCGCGCGCTTGAAGACCTTCAGGGGCTCTTCCTTCGAGCGCTCCTCGATGATCGAGAAGGCGCCGTAGGCGATGCCCTCGGCGGTCGACATCTTGCCCCTGCGCATCAGGTTGTTGATGAACTTGGCGACGAGCCGGTCCTGGAACTTCGGATCCGGGTTGATCTTGCGGCGAACGGGTACGCGACGGCGCGGCATGGTCAGAGTCCTCGTGAGTGGTTACTGAGGCCGCTTCGCGCCGTACTTCGAGCGCGACTGCTTGCGACCCTGCACGCCGACCGAGTCGAGCGTGCCGCGGATGATGTGGTAGCGAACGCCGGGGAGGTCCTTCACGCGGCCGCCGCGGATGAGCACCACCGAGTGCTCCTGCAGGTTGTGGCCGACACCCGGGATGTAGGACGTGACCTCGACGCCGTTGGTGAGGCGAACGCGGGCGACCTTCCGCAGCGCCGAGTTCGGCTTCTTGGGAGTGGTGGTGTACACGCGGGTGCAAACGCCGCGCTTCTGCGGGTTCGCCCTGAGCGCCGGGCTCTTGCTCTTGTAGCGGAGCTGCTCGCGACCCTTGCGGATGAGCTGATTGATCGTAGGCATTGACGTCCTGAAGACCTCGAAAAAAGGGTCGCCCGCATACCGGGTCGCACCGGGGGTGTCAAGCCCGGCGCCGCGCGGCTTTCCCCTTCAGAGGTCCATGATCATCACGACCGCGTCCTCGTGATCGTCCTGGTAGTAGTTCGGCCGCAGGCCAATCGTGCGGAACCCCAACGCCTGGTAGAGGCCGAGGGCCGCGCTGTTGCTCCGCCGGACCTCGAGGGTGGCGATGCGGCACTTGTGGTCGCGCCCGAAGGCGATGACGGCGTCCATCAGCAGCCGGCCGAGGCCTTTCCGGCGGTGCTCCCGGTGGGTGGCGACGTTCAGCACGTGGAGCTCGTCGTGGACGAGCCAGAAGATCGCGAAGCCGCGCACCACCCAGCCCGCCGGCGTCCACGTCTCGGTGAGGAGCACCGTCGACCAGTCCTGGGTGAGCTCCTTCTTCACCATGTCCCGGGACCACGGGTTGGTGAAGGCGTGGTTCTCGATCTCCATCACCGCCGGGAGATCGGCGATGGTCATCTTCCGGACGCGGACCTCCTGGGCGGGCTCTCTCACGGCGCGGCGGCTTTCTGCGAGAACGGCCCCAAAAGGCGCACGTCGACGTCGCGGCGCGCGGCGGCGAGTTCCTGCTTCACCAGCTGCTGGAAGCGCTCGTTGGCGAGGCGCTGCTTCACCAGCGCGTCGGCCACGTCCCTGAGCGCGGGCGTCGCGGCCTTCGCCGCGGCCACGTCCTCGTCGGAGATCTGCACGCGGAGGCGCAGCTTGCCTTCCAGCGCCCGGCGCGCGCGCAGCGAGCGCTCCAGCACCCGGCCCACGTCGGACAGCTCGGCCTCGTTGCGCGCGAGGAAGTCGCGGAAGCGGGCCTCGCTCTCGAAGCGGGCGCGGAATTCGGCGATCGCCTTCTCCACCTCCTCCTGCGGCACCGGGTAGGCGTCGAGCTTGTCGGCCTCGAGCGTGGCGAGCCGCTCGTCGATGATCGCGGTGAGGCCCGCCGAGAGCGCCTCGTGATCGAGCGGCGCGAAGGCGGCGGCGACGGCGCCCGCATTCACCAGGAGCACGCGGGCCTCGAACTCGAGTTGGGACAGGGTGAGCACCTGGCCTTCGATGGAGGCGACCGCGCGATCGATGACGACGCCCTTCGCCTCGGGCTTCCCCTCCCCCTTCGGGCTGGGCTGCGCGAAGGCACCAACCGCCCAGAAACACACCGCGATCGCCCAGTGGCGTCGGCGGAATGGGTGGTTACGGTGCGTCTCGGACATGGTGAAGGACTACTACCAGCGACTGGGTGTGACGCGATCGGCGAGCGCCGACGAGATCAAGAAGGCCTACCGCAAGCTGGCCCGACAGTACCACCCCGATCACAACCCCGGTGACAAGGCCGCCGAGGAGCGCTTCAAGCAGGTGAACGAGGCCTTCGAGGTCCTGTCCGACGCGTCCAAGCGCAAGCTGTACGACGAGTTCGGCGACGACGCGGCCAAGCTGGGCTGGGACGAGAAGAAGGCCGAGCAGTTCCGCGCGTACCGCAACGGCAGCTTCCGCACCGGGCCGGGCGGCTTCGGCGGCGTGCCCGGCGGCGGCTTCGGCGGCTTCACCGTGGATTTCTCCGGCGGCGAAGGCGGCCACGTCGACTTCGAGTCCATCCTCGGAGAGATGTTCGGCATGGGCGGCCGCAACGGACGGCGCCGGGCCGGGCCCCGGGCGGGCGGCGATCTCATGGCGGAGCTGGAGGTCACCCTGAGCGAGGCGGTGCTGGGTTGCACGCGCACGCTGATGGTGAACGGGCGGCGGCTCGAGGTGAAGATCCCCGCGGGCGTGGAGACGGGCTCGCGGATCCGCCTCGCGGGCCAGGGCGAGCCCGGCGAGCGCGGCGGACCTCCGGGCGACCTGTTCGTCGACATCACGGTGCAGGAGCACCCGTTGGTCCGGCGGGATGGGAAGGATCTCTACGTCGACCTCCCCGTGACGGTGAAGGAGGCGCTGCTCGGCGCGGAGATCCGCGTGCCGGTGTTCGGCGGCTCGGGCACGGTGACGGTACGCCCGGGGACCCAGTCGGGCACCAAGCTGCGACTCAAGGGCAAGGGCGTCCCGGCGCTCAAGGGCGGCCCGGCGGGCGACCTCTACCTCGTGGTGCAGGTGAAGCTGCCGGAGCGGGTCGACGAGGCGACGCGGAAGGCGGTGGAGGCGCTCGAGCGGCACTACGATCGTGACGTGCGAGCCGACCTGAAGCTCTGATAAGGGCGCTCCCCACGCATGGGACTCTTCGACTTCTTCGGTGGTGGCACGCCGGCGGACAAGGCCAGGCGCCTCAAGCCCAAGGTGACGCAGAAGTACGGCGACGCGGCGGCGCGGCAGAAGGCGATCGACGAGCTCGGCCGGCTGCGTTCGCCGGACGCGGTGCCGGTGCTGATGCAGCGCTTCACCTTCGCGGTGGAGCCGCAGACGACGGACGCCGACGAGAAGCAGGCGGTGTTCGAGTTCATCTGCTCGCTCGAAGACCGGGCGCTGCCGCCGGTGAAGGAGTTCCTGACGAAGAGCGACACGGCGTCGAGCTGGGCGCTGAAGATCCTCGAGGCGATCCTCCCCGAGGCCGAGGTGATCGCCGTCGTGACGGACGAGCTGAAGCGCCTGGGCGCGGAGTACACGCGCGACCCCGAGAAGAAGGAGGTGCTGCTGCACTTCCTCGAGGGCAAGCAGGACCCGCGCATCGGTCCGGTGGCGCAACCGTTCCTGCACGACATGTCGGACGACGTGAAGCTGTGCGCGCTCAGGACGATCGCGTCGGTGAAGTACGAGCCCGCGCGGGAAGATCTGCTGCGGCTCCTCGTAGCCGAGGACACCGCCCGGCGCGTGCAGACGGCGTGCGTGAACGCGCTGGTGGAGACGGGGTTCCCGGTGACGGGCTACCGCGAGAAGGTGGAGGCGAGGCTCACCGAGGGCACGTACGTCGACAAGGCGGGCGTGGTGAAGAAGCGCGGCAGCTGAGCCGGCGAAGACAGTGCGCGTCCGGCCTCGGCTTTGTGGCTAGAGTGCGACGGCATGATCCGTCGCCGCTTCCTCGCGCTCGCGGTCCTCGCGCTGTCGGCGTGCCCTGCCCCGACGCCGGCCGAGGACGCGGGCGTCGACGCTGGCGTCACCGTCACGCCGGTCGAGCTCTGCGAGCGCCTCGCCGCCGCCCGCTGCGAGCTCAAGCTGCGCTGCTACCCCGCCTTCACCCGGCCCGATCGCACCGCCTGCGTCTTTCAGGAGAACAGCGCCTGCCTCGCCGAGTACGAGACGCTGCGTCCGTCCTTCGAGGCCGCGCTCGTCGCCATCGAGCCCTCGCGGCTCGCCGACTGCGAGCAGCGCATGAAGACCAGCGCCTGCCCGCCTTCCTTCCCGCCCGATTACCCGCTCGCCGTCGCCCGGCCCTTCTCCGACTGTGGGCTCCAGACGGGCCTCCTCCGCGGCGTCGTCGACGCGGGCGCTCCCTGCGAGCGCGCCGTGGAGTGCGAGCCCGGCACCGTCTGCATCAAGCCCGACGGCGTCTGCCGCGGTACGTGCTCCAGCTGGCCGAAGGAAGGCGAGCCCTGCGGCTTCGGCTGCGGCCCCGGCCTGCGCTGTGACGCGTCCGACACGTGCATCCCCCTCGCCACGCTGAACGAGCCCTGCACCTCGTCCGCCGAGTGCGAGGCCGATCTCCTCTGCCTCGGCAGTTGCCGCCCGCGGCGAAAGCTCAACGAGTCCTGCGCCTTCGATCCCGATCGCCTCTCCCCGTGCGAGCCCGGCCTCGCGTGCGACGTCGTCCCCTTCGTCAGCGGCCTCTCGGGCACCTGCGTCCGCCCAAAGGCCTCCGGCGAGGCGTGCCGCTTCCACTGGAGCTGCGCCGCCGGCCTCATCTGCGCCGACATCGACTGGAGCAACTTCCCGAACCAGGCCACCAGCGAAGGCAGCTGCCGGGAGCCCGACGGCGCCGACTTCAGCTGCAGCCGCTCGAAGTACCTCCGCTACGTCGGCGATCAGTGCGCCCCTGGCCTCTCGTGCCGCCAGGACACCGGCAAGTGCCAGGCGCTCCCCACGCTGGGCCAGGCCTGCACCCCTTCGCTCCAGGACTGCGCGGGCGTCGACGTCTACTGCAAGCCCTCCGGCTCCGGCGACGTCGGCACCTGCACGGGCCCCGCCGGCCTCAATGACACCTGCGCCTTCCAGCTCGACGCCAACCGCACCATCGGCATCCCCTGCAGCACCGGCTTCTGCGACACCGAGACCACCCTCACCTGCCGCGCGCCGTCCCGGGTCGAGGGCCAGGAGTGCACCGAGGACGGCCAGTGCCTCTCCAACCGGTGCGTGCCGCAGCCCGACAGGACGCTGCGCTGCGCGCCGGAGTGCTGAAGGCGCTGTCACCAGGATCCGGGCGCCCGCGTTGAGGTGGGTGTCCGCCAGACGAAGAAGGAGACGTGCATGGGCTCCCTGTCGTCCACGTTGAAGGCCGTCACGCTGTACCGCGAAGGCGCGCTCTGCACGCGCCTCGCCCCCCTCCCCGCCGGCGCCGGGCGCCAGGTGCGCCTCGGTGGCCTGCCGCTGTCCCTCGAGCCCGGCTCGCTCCGCGCGAAGCTGACGAAGGCGCCTGACGGGCTGCGCGTGCTGGACGTGCGGCCACAGTTCGACGTCGAGCTCGCCGACGAGGTGCACGTCCCCGAGGAGCAGAAGGCGCTGGAGGCCGCGCAGGCCGAGCTCGAGCGCCTGCAGGTGCGCCGCGGCCGCGTGCACACCGAGATCTCCGAGCTCGAGAATCTCCGCCCGCGATTCCTCGAGCCCAGGCGCGGCGAACCGCCCCGCGAGGCCCCCGTCGAGGCGCTGCTGGCGCTGGGCGACTTCGGCGACGCCCGACTCGCCCCGCGCCTCGAGGAGCGCCGCGCCCTCGATCGGCAGATCGAAGACGCGCAGCGCGAGCTGGAGCTGCGCCGACGCCGCCTGCAGGAAGCCTCCACCGCCCGGCGCACCGAGCGCGCCCGCCTCTCCCGCGTCGCCGTGGTGACGCTGTCCGGCCCCGTGGAGGGCGAGGCGGAGCTGGCGCTCGAGTACCTCGTGCCCGGCGCGCGCTGGGTGCCCAACTACGCCCTGCGCCTCGAGCGCGGCATGACGGGCGGCACGCTGCAGCTGCGCGCCTCCGTCGCGCAGGCCACCGGCGAGGATTGGACCGGCGTCGCGCTCTCGCTGTCCACGGCGTCCCTGTCGCGCCGCGCCGATCTCCCCGAGCTCCGCTCGCTCAAGATCGGCCGCCGCCAGGAGCCGCCACCCCGCTCCGGCTGGCGCGAGCCGCCGCCCGGCCTCGACGAGCTGTTCGAGGCCTACGACAACGCGATGAGCGGCCTGCCCAGGCCCGTCCCGCGCCCGGAGATGGCCGCGCCCATGGAGGGTGCGATCGGCTTCGCCCGGAACCAGAGGGAGAAGGAATCGCGCGAGCAGGTGAAGGTGAAGAAGCACGCGGCGCCGGCCTCGCGCGGAGGCCCCGGCGTTGTGGGTGGCGCGCCGCCGCCGCCCCCTCGCATGGCCATGCCCGCCGGCGCGCCGATGCCCGCGCCGACGGCCCCGCTGACGGCGAAGGCCGCGGCGTCCATGCTTTCCCGATCGCGCCGCGCGGAGAAGGCTGACGAGGACATGGAGGCGGATGTGATGATGGAGGATGGGGCGGTGTTCGACCCCGGCGACGACGAGGAGGGCGGCGTGTTCGAGCTCCCGTCCGAGCCCGCGCCTGTCGCCGCGGTGGGCCTCGACGTCGGCCTCCTCGACTACAGCCGACTCGTCATGTTGGGCGTCTCCGGCGCGCAACGCGGCCGCCTGCAGCCGGGCTCGCCGTGGGACTTCGCCTTCGTCGCCGGCGTCTCGGTGCAGGTGGACGTGGTGATGGCCGCGGTCTCCCGCGCGCAGTCCAGCGCCGCCGCCGTGCGCTCGCTGCCGCTCCCGTCGAACTGCCGCGAGGTGGGCAGCATCAACCACTTCGACTACCGCTACGACTGCGCGGCGCCCGTCGACGTGCCTTCCACGGGCAAGTGGACCACCGTGCCGGTGATGAGCTGCAACGTCGGCCTCACCCCCGAATACGTGTGCGTGCCGTCGGTGGAGCCGAAGGTGTACCGCACCCTCCAGGTCACCAACCGGAGCGCGCACGCGCTGCCCGCCGGTCCGGTGGACGTCACGCAGGGCGACGAGTTCCTGCTCACCACCACGCTGCCCGCCATCCCCTCCGGCGCGGACGCGACGCACCGTCTCGGCCTGGGCGTCGAAGAGGCGATCAAGGTTGCCCGCAAGACGCAGTACAAGGAGACGACCGGCGGCTTCCTCGGCGGCTCCACGGTTCTACCTCACGACATCGAGGTGGAGGTGAACAACCGCCTCGCCACCCCGGCGCTGATCGAGATCCGCGAGCGGGTGCCGTTCCCGGCGCCCGACGAGAAGGATCTCAAGGTGGAAGAGGCCGAGGTGACGCCGAAATGGGAGGCGGTCGACCAGCCCGTCGACGGCCGCGTGGTGAAGGGTGCCCGGCGCTGGCGCGTCACCGTGCCGCCAGGGCAGACCATGAAGCTGACCGCGCAGTTCGTCATTCGCATGCCCGGCGACAAGATGCTCGTCGGCGGAAACCGGAGGGCCTGAAGCCATGGCGACCGCGAACATCCCCGTGAAGCGCGTGGTGGTGATGGAGGATCGCGCGCAGGTCGAACGCGAAGGCAGCGTGACGCTGGACGGCGGCATCACCCGCGTCGAGGTGAGCGGTCTGCCGCTCGTCGCCGTCGATCGCTCGCTCAAGGTGGACGTGCAGGGCGCGACGCTGGTCGACGCCAAGCTGGTCCGCCGCTGGAAGGAGAAGCCCAAAGGCGGTCTCCCCGCGGACGCGAGCGACTTGAGGAAGCGCGTCGAGGCCTTGCGGCTCGAGCTCGAGCAGCGCGGCGACGACGTGTCGCGGCTCGAGGCGCGGCAAGAACTCCTCGGCAGCGCGCGGGGCGACCTCCTCCGCGCCATCGCCGAGGGCGCCGGCGCGGGCAGGGCCGACGGCGCGAAGTGGACCGAGCAGCTCGAGATGCTCTCGAGGCGGCAGGCCGAGGCGGACGAGGCGCTGCGGCTCGCGCGCCGGGCCCGGGCCGACACCGAGCGCCGTCACGCCGAGGCGCAGGCCGCGCTGAGCGCCGCGGAGGAGACGGAGCGCGATCTCGACTGTGCGCTGGCGCTGACGCTGGACGGACAGGGCACCGCCGTCGTGCGCGCGTCGTACCTGGTGCCGTGCGCGGTGTGGCGCCCGGCGTACCGCGCGACGCTGAAGGCCGACACGGTGCTGCTCGAAGCCGAGGCCGTGGTCTGGCAGCGGACCGGCGAGGCGTGGAAGGACGTGCAGCTCCAGTTCTCCACGGCGCGGCCGACGCTGGGCACCACCCCGCCCTCGCTGTCCGAGGACATGCTGTCGACGCGGCCCAGGGAGGCGATCGAGAAGAAGGTGGTCGACGTCTCGATTCGCGAAGAGGTGATCCAGTCCGCTGGCGAGACGGGCGGCGAGGCGGAGATGCCCGGCCTCGACGACGGGGGCGAGGCGCGCCTGCTGTCGGCGCCCGGCCCGGCGACGGTGCCCAGCGACGGCCAGCCGCACCGCTTGCCGCTCTTCCAGTTCGAGGCGAAGGCGCAGCTCGAGCGCGTGTGCCCGTCCGAGCTGTCCCGCCTCGTCACCGTGCTGTCGCGCTTCCCCAACACGAGCGGCCAGGTGCTGCTCGCCGGGCCGGTCGACCTCATCCGGCAGTCGGGCTTCGTCGGCCGCGCGCAGCTCAAGTTCGCGGCGCCCGGCGAGACGGTGAAGCTGGCGTTCGGGAGCGAGGACGGCCTGACGGTGGTTCGCGAGCTCGAGGAGAAGGTCGAGGAGGCGCGCCTCACCGGCCGTCGCACCACGACGAAGAAGGTGCTGCTCCACGTGTCCAACGCGCGGCCCGAGCCCGCGACGCTCGTCCTCGAGGAGCGGATCCCCGTCTCCGAGGTGAAGGAGATCGAGGTGCAGGTACTGACGAAGACCTGCAGCCCGCCGCCGTCGACGGTGACGAAGGACGGCATCGCACGCATCGAGCTCGAGCTGCCGCCCAACGGCACGAAGACGGCCGTCTTCTCGTGGGAGCTGTCCGCAGCGGCGAAGGTCGCGGGGCTCTAGCAGGGTGTTGAGAAACGCCGGTCAGCGAGGCCGGCATCGTTGTTCGTGAGATTCATGACTCGTTCGCTTCGTTGCTTCGCGGTCCGTTCGGCCTGCGGACCGCGGTCGGTTGCCGGTTCA